>NZ_VDGG01000037.1 GCF_006861775.1 Psychrobacillus soli
GCATACTTATCAAAGCGGATCCGCTAACAAACAAAATATTGGCCAGTTTTTTAATTGCGTGCATCCAGTAAATGGTTTAGGGAAACCAATTAAGTTTACTTGGATTGAGACGACGATGATAGAGACGCATTTTTGTAAAGGTTGTGCATAATTTTTTGAACTATATGATCTTGTTTAGTAAAGCGGATACAATTGCTGTAGCTTTAATGCAAGGTGTGGCAAGCGTGAAGGCTAGCCGACACATCTTAAAATGCGTTAACCCTATATTACGAAATGCTCAGTAATTCCTTTTTCATTTTGTCTAAAGTAACTATTTGCATTGAGAAAAGGCTGCTATGCTTTTCTCAGTTTGGTAATTCTCTTACTTGTAAAAGAGTATATGCCCAAAAAATAGTTAGCATGTACTTTATAGAGAAGCTACTTGGGCACCCGAAATTGCATCTTCGGGTGCTTCTTTTATGAATTAGAAAGCATCTTTTCACTTATTATCCAAAAAGATTTTAATCTTATTCGTACTGTTGAAGGTGGTCGACTGACAGACAAACGCAATAGGGTTACAGAGAAAAGATAGGCTGGTTGTGACGTCAGTCACAACCAGCCTATCTTAAAAATCAATCGGTAATGATATAGTAATAAGTATGTCCAAAGACCTCCAGAAACGATACAAAGCAGGTTATGTACTTAAAGCACTGCTAAGCTTTTCTTAGTTTAGTAATTCTCTTAAGTAATCTCTTAGTTCTTCTGCTTCTACTTCTGTTCTATTGTAGACATGCTCTAAATAGCCTGGTTCTTCTAAATCATCCGGTCCGAGTATTGCTGCTCTTCCATATTGAATATCCATTACAAGCACTTTTCCGAAAAAACGAGAGCTTTGTAAAATAGCTAAATCATATCTTTGTGAATCTCCTGTGAAACCAACGAATCTCGTTTTTGTATCTTCCACATCATCATATAAAAAAAATCGCTCCATCCAGTGACACTCCTTCCTTACTACGAATTATGGTACTATAGAATAGAGGTATATATCAACTGAACATGACTCGGGAGGCTTTCCAATGTATTTTGTAGATCGAAAAAAAATTGCTGAGACTATCGCGCATATGAATAAGTTATTAACATTAATAGACGGTAAAACAGATTGGCATGCAGATGAACTATCTAAATTAGCTTTAGAACGTATAGGGCAAAATTTGATTGAATCCATTATTGATGTAGGAAATTCCATGATTGATGGTTTTATTATGCGCGATCCTGGTGGCTATGATGATATTATCGATATTTTAACGGATGAAAAAGTTATTCCACCCGAAATGGATGCTCCATTAAAAGAAGTAATTGAGTTTAGAAAAGAGCTAGTACGTCAATTTTATGCAGTAGATCATAAAAAGTTAGAAAACATTCTTTTAGCCAATTTATCTTATTTGAATAAATTTCCAGGAAAAGTAGAAAGCTACTTGGTGAATGAACTGGGACCAGTCTCTGCTTTTTTACCGGAGGATTCTGATGTTAAATTATAAAGCCTATTTTTTAGATCTGGACGGAACGGTATATAGAGGGAAAACACCTATTAAAGAAGCGGTGGATTTTATTCATTATTTACAAAGTAATGGTATTGAACCTTTTTTTGTAACGAATAATTCGTCGATGACCCAGAAACAATTGCAAGAAAAAATTGCAAGGATGGATATTCATACAGATACAGACCATATTATTTCTTCTGCTATAGCGGCTGCGAATTATATCGAAGAACATTTTCCAGGGAAATCGGTATTTATGATTGGGGAAAGTGGTTTACAAGATGCACTTGACGCTAAACAAGTTAAGCGAACCGAAGATATTGCGGATGTAGTAGTGATGGGGATCGACCTTGCGATTAATTATGAAAAACTTGCGACTGCATGTATTTCTATCCGTGCAGGAGCTGCGTTTATCTCGACAAATAGTGATCATGCATTTCCAAATGAAAGAGGATTAGTACCGGGAAATGGTGCTTTTACAAAACTAGTAGAGCATTCCACTGGTGTAGAGCCAATTTATATGGGAAAACCCCAATCATTTATGCTGGAGTTTATTCAAAAGAAATATGGGTATAAAAAAGAAGAGATGATTATGATTGGAGATAATTATCAAACCGATATATTAACAGGTATTCATATGGGTATTCATACAGCGCATGTGAACAGCGGGGTAAATCGAACGGAGGAAGTTCAAATGCAATCCGAACAACCTACGTATTATTTAGAGTCATTACATGAATGGATCAAGTAGAAAAGAAGAAAATCCACTGTTAAAATAGCGGATTTTCTTCAATGTATGCATATATTTTTTTCACAAGATCATCTGGAGAATCCCCTTCGACAACATCTCCATTAACGATAGCGAGTAACGTTTCGGAGCATAATGAACAATGACTGAGGCAGCCATATTCAAGTACATCTAAGTTAGGATCTTGTTCTAAAATGTCAAAAGCTTCTTGAGAACCATTTGCAAGGTTGCTTATACAAAATTCAACCATTGGATTCATAGCTGTCACCTCACTACATCGTCATGCTACTCCTTTTTTCGCCATCCGTCAATTTAGAAGCTCTCTTGTGAAAAGCATCACAATCAATTATAATTTGAGATGACATTGAAAGTTGAGGGAGATTATTATGCGAAAATTAGTGTTATTAGGTGGAGGATATGGGAATATGCGAATTTTATCGCGCATATTGCCGAATAATTTACCACTTGATGTAGAAATCACCTTAGTAGACCGAACACCATTTCATAGTTTGAAAACCGAATTTTATGCATTAGCAGCAGGGACATCCTCTGATCATGAAGTTCGAGTTGGATTTCCAGAAAGTGATAAGTTAACGATTAAGTATGGTGAAATTACCGAAATTGACGTAGATGGTAAACAAGTATTGTTAGCAGATGGACAAGCGATTGCTTATGATGATCTTGTAATTGGATTGGGTTGTGAAGATAAGTATCATGCAGTACCTGGTGCGGATGAATTTACGTATAGTATTCAAACGATTGGACGATCTCGCGATACATATACAAAAATTGGCGGACTTCCTGCCGGATCGATCGTTGGTATTGTAGGAGCAGGGTTAAGTGGGATAGAGTTAGCTAGTGAGCTGCGAGAGAGTCGTCCAGATTTAAGAATTAAATTATTCGATCGTAGTCCACGTATTTTAAGAGATTTTCCAGAACGATTGAGTAATTATGTGCAAAAATGGTTTGATTCGAATGATGTAGAAGTGGTAAGTAATTCCAATATTACAAAAGTAGAACCAAACAAATTGTATAATCATGAAGAGGTTATTCCCGTAGATGTAGTTGTATGGACAGCGGGTATTCAACCAGCAGCAACAGTTCGTGCATTACCAGGTGAAAAAGATAATTCTGGTCGAGTTATTTTAACGCAATATCATGATTTGCCAAGTTATGAGAATGTCTTCGTTGTTGGGGACTGTGCGTCGCTTCCTTTCGCACCAAGTGCCCAATTAGCGGAAGAACAAGCGGAGCAAATTGTGAAAGTATTGCAAGCTCGATGGAGAGGTCTACCGCTACCTGACAAAATGCCAGACATTAAGTTAAAAGGTTTTATGGGATCACTTGGGAAGAAACAAGGGTTTGCGTACATGGCGGATATTTCGGTAACAGGTCGCATAGCAAGGCTGATGAAATCGGGATTGCTGTGGATGTATAAGAGACATAATGGATGATCAAAATACTTCGAAGCGACGTTACGACGCCGTTTCGAAGTTATTTTAAATTATCCTTCTTTTTCGCTTACGTACCCATATTTCTCTAGTGCAGCATATACTGGTTTAAGTTGAATATAGCCTTCACCGATCACTTCTTCATTGATCATAACAAGTGGGTAGAAAAATTCGTCCTCTGCGATTCGGTTTGCGATATCTTGTTGTTTCTCATTCTCAATTGGCTGCTCGATATCAATATACGTAAATGTAACTTCGTTTGCTGGAAATTTACGGTCGATTGCAGCTTGAAGCCATTCGTATGTATCCTTGGAGGACGGTGCATTTACACAACTTGCGCATACTATATCCGCTCCATAAATTTCTATATTTAACGCTTGGGGTTTCATCATTGTTTAGCTCCTTCGAATTCTTTATTGGATTTTTTCCCTTACTGATATTATAATGATTATAATGAAAGGAGTCGATAGATATGACTGATACAATTAATGAACAAGTTCAAGAAGTTTTAGATAAATTGCGCCCATTTTTACTACGTGATGGGGGAGACTGTGAGCTTGTAGACGTGGAAGACGGTATTGTAAAACTACGCCTTCTTGGAGCTTGTGGGACTTGCCCAAGTTCTACAATTACATTAAAAGCAGGTATTGAACGCGCTCTTTTAGAAGAAGTACCTGGAGTAGTAGAAGTAGAACAAGTATTTTAACTTCATATAGCAGGGCTTAAAAACCCTGCTGTATGAAGTTAAAGCCTCCGGCGGATGCCACAGATTTTTATCGAGCAAGCTCGATAAAAATCTGGGCGCACTGTTTTCTGCGACGAGCTTGCGCAGGAGCAAATACGCCAAGGCGTATTTGATTAGAATATATTTAAAAAGAAGCCTTAATATTGGGCTTCTTTTTCTTTACTATCTCGTATTTCTTGCCAACGATCTTTTGCCATCTCTACAATTTTAGGCTCTAGAGATGTACTTTGTTTTTCAATTACTTTTGAAAAGTAACGTGTTGCGTATTCCACATCGCCAATTCTTCTAGATAACTCCGCTATTAAGTAGACCACTCTTGTTTCAGACATTTGTGTTCCACTAAAATCTCCGTAGGAATAAGAGTCTTCATAGCGATTTCTTGCTATTTCGATGAAGCGGCGTTCATCCGCGTGTTTTTGTTGCAGTCGGTACAGCCAAGCAGTACGTAGTGCCAATCCAGCAATGTTGATGAATTTCTCTTTTTTTATTATCCCGCAAAAAATGCCTAGTTTGTAGGCGTTAATGCCTTCTTCTATACTTCTTTCGTTTCCATATGAACGTGGAACCCATTTGTTTGCAATCTTTTCTTGGAGCTCATCTTTAACGCCTGGAGCAAAGTATTTGGAAAACTCTTCTGTAAAGGAAACACCGCAATGTTCACAAACGAATATATTGTAGAGTAAAGGATTTATTTCTTTGTTTTGATAATTAGGTTGAAAGTCAGAAGCATAAGATTCTACTTTGACAAATTTAGATCGGACTTTAGTCGTTTTAAATTGTTTTTTACAATGCAAGCATTCAATACTTTTTTGATAATATGGAGAAATTTCCATAAAAAAACCTCTTTTCAAGCATTTTACCCCTAGTTCTATTATACTTGATTATTCTCTTGAAAGCGAAATAAAATAAATTGATATTGGGTAAAATCTATCCAAGTAGTTTTCCTTGTCTAGATAGTAAAAACACTGATATGATATACAAAAGGAAGGAATGGTGATTCAGATGACAGAAATAGTGATTATATCTGAAGCGGCAGCTTACCGCGTAAAAGAAATGATGACGCACAACGGTGAAGAAGGGTCTATGCTTCGCGTTTCGGTAAATGGTGGTGGATGTAGCGGTCTTTCTTATGGGATGAGTTTTGAACATGAAAAAAAGGAAGATGATATAGAGCTCGGCCAACATGGAATTGATATTGTCGTATCACAAGAGGACGCTTCGATATTAAATGGAACGACAATAGATTATAAAGAATCTTTAATGGGTGGCGGATTTACCATCGATAATCCGAATGCCATCGCATCTTGCGGATGTGGTTCTTCGTTTAGAACAGCTAAAAAAGCAGGTACACCGGAGACTTGTTAATAAGAACGAGAGAACATTTTCTTATGTTAGGAAATGTTCTCTTTTATATTAGTTGTCTGTAAATTAGAAACTTTTCTTTCCACTAACAATGTATTGAAATAGCCTGATAAAAGGGCTAATATAAGAGATAAGAGGTTTTTGTCGCAAATTAGACAAAAGGAAACGTTAGTATGACGAATAATTTGTGTCATAAAGGTCTTCTAAAATTATATAAAAGGTGGTTGCGATTTTCTTGAAAAGACCAACAATTCTAGTATTAGGTGCAGGTTACGGTGGATTATCTACTGTAGTGAACCTTCAGAAATTAGTAGGAACAGATGAAGCAGATATAATTCTTGTAAATAAAAATGATTACCATTATGAGTCTACTTGGTTGCATGAAGCTTCTGCAGGTACATTACGTCCAGATCAAGTTCGTTACGATGTAAAAGATGTCATTAATGCAAGCAAAGTAACATTTGTGAAAGCTACAGTTGATGCTATCGATGTAAATACAAAAAAAGTTGCAACAAGTGCTGGTGAGTATACATATGACTACCTAGTAATTGGTTTAGGCTTTGAAGGGGAAACTTTCGGAATCCCTGGCTTAGACAAGTATGCACTTTCTATTGCTAACGTAAATGCTGCTCGTCATATTCGTGATCATATTGAATATCAATTTGCTAACTGGACAACGGATGATGTGCAAGATGATACACGTTTAACAATCGTTGTAGGTGGAGCAGGATTTTCTGGTATCGAGTTTTTAGGTGAATTAGGAAACCGCATCCCTGAACTATGCAAAGAATACGACGTACCAAAAGAAAAAGTTCGTGTAGTATGTGTGGAAGCTGCTCCAATGGTACTTCCAGGTTTTGATCCTGAATTAGTAGAGTACGCTGTAAGACGACTAGAGTCAAAAGGAATTGAATTCTCTATTGGAACACCAGTAGTAGAAGCTACTCCAGAAGGCGTTAAAATTAAAAAAGGTGAAGACGAATTCGAATTCATCACAGCTGGTACTGTTGTATGGGCAGCTGGAGTTCGTGGAAATCGCTTAATCGAATCTTCAGGTATTGAAAATATGCGTGCCCGTGTTAAAGTAGAAAAAGACATGCGTGCTCCTGGATTCCCAGATGTATTCATCGTTGGAGACTGTGCGCTTATGATCAATGAAGAGGTTAACCGTCCATATCCTCCTACTGCACAAATTGCTATGCAACAAGCTGTAACTATAGCAAAAAATATCGTTGCACTGATGAAGGGCAAAGATACAGAAGAGTTTGTACCTGCTTTAAAAGGAACAGTATGTTCACTTGGAGAGCATGATGCAATTGGGGATGTAATGGGTAGAAAACTTACTGGAACTAAAGCTTCCATCATGAAAAAAGTGATCGATAATCGCGCACTTTATATGATCGGTGGAGTTCCACTAGTAGTGAAAAAAGGTAAATTTAGTTTATAATATATAAAAAATTAGCAACTCCCACTGTATTAAAAGTGGGAGTTTTTTTTAAAGGGGATGGTTTTTACATGGCTAGAGAAGATCGGGGAAGTGTATGGCTAGGGGTAGCTGGTTTAGTTATTAACGAGATGGGTGAATGGCTCGTTGTGAAAAAAAGATACGGCGGGCTTCATGGTCGGTGGTCACTTCCAGCAGGGTTTGTTGAGAAAGATGAAACAGTAGATAGAGCGGTTCTTAGAGAAGTGAAGGAAGAGACGGGGGTAGATTGTCTAGTACAACATATGATTGGTTTTAGAAGTGGTGTTATCCAAAATAAGATTAGTGATAATATGGCGATTTTTTTACTTCAACCTATCGAAAAAGATCCTATCCTTCAAGCACAATTATCGGAGCTATATGAAGTGAAATGGATACATCCATCTAAGTTATTGCATGATGCAGATGCTTCCGTTATGATACATGAATTAGCAGAAAAGAAGTTTGAGGATGGGTTTAACACACTTGACGGTATAAATCCAGGGGACGTCTTTGGTTATACGAGTTATAAACTATTCATTAAGTAAGCAAGCCACAATACAATATTAGTGTTTGACTTTTTGAATGGAGCGTAATATAGGGATACTGTGTGGTAGTGACCGCTGTGATTTTCGCTGCAGTCGTACGCTTTCCGCCGGGTGAGCGATGAGCCATCCCCGCCGCCCTTAGGCGTACGTTGGGATGTCTCATTTGCCTACCAGCGGAACAAAGGCTAAGAGCGCCACATCGTGTGGCAACGCCTTCGTGACCAACATCCTGTTGCCCTCGGCAGGAGTCGACGCCTGCAGCGATAATCAAAGGAAAATACGAACTTATCAGTGTCCGAAATTAACAATAAGTTGTTGAACGAGATAATATACACTGCTAACGCGACAATCCCGCCTTTGAACACGACAAACCAGTCGAGTAGATGCCGGCCAGGCGAGTTCGGCGGGCTCTTCGACCTATTATTCCTATAATAGGTCGAAATCATGGTCGTCTCAATCCAAGTAAACTTGCTATTGTAAGAAATTAGTTGCTTTCATCGGCAATTTGGTTGCTCTCCTGCTGATTTTAGTTGCTTTCGTACTGAAATTAGTTGCTTTCAATAGCTTTTTGATTGCCCTTAGCCATTCTTTGGAAGTTATTAATTAATAACGACATAACTTTGGAATTTTGCAGGTGGGTGTGAGACTCTGCAAGGGCGTTAGCGACGTAGCGGCTCGTCACTCGCCGGCGGAATATAGCGGCCTGTTTATAGAGCTCACTACGACGCACTTTCCCTATATTGTGAACTTCCCTTTTAATGTGGCAAGTTTTTTATTTACAAATTATTTAATATATGTTATATTATCAGAATATTAAATTAATGAACAAGGAGCTGTTGGGATGGATAAAGTGAAACAAGAAGTAGTGAATAGAAATTGTCCGTATTGCAAAGGGGAAGGCTATTTTCAATTACGCTTAGGTGGTTCAGAAACTTGTAATTGTTGCAATGGATCAGGGAAAAAATAAACCGTTTATGACAAATAGGTGAAAAAACATAAGTGCATTGAATACTCCCCTCCGTTAAGGTAAACTAGTAAAAGATACTACGGAGGTAAGAGAATATGGATTTTATGCTCGTTCAAATGATCATTTCAGTGCTCATATTTTTTGTCATGTTTTTTGGAATCGCTTTTTTAATAAATATGTTACTTAGAATGACATGGTTTATGGCAATTCTTTATCCAATTGTTGTCGTATTTATAATTGATGAAGTTGCTTTTTTTGATTATTTTACAAAGCCAGGATTTGCTTTCTCTGCGCTTGGAGATAAATTAGTGTCATTGTATGCTGCAGACATTATTATTTTGTCTAGTGGACTTGTAGGGGCAATTGCAGCTGGGTTTGTTATTAAATACTTAAGAAAAAATGGATATCAAATGTTTTAAAAGGATGACTCATTGTTGAGTCATCCTTTTTTCATACAATCGTCGTATAAATAATGATCGAAATCGCAATTCCAGTTAGGGCACCCATAAATACTTCAATCGGTTTGTGACCTAATAATGTTTTCAACTCTTCAATTTTCTCTTCATTTTTCATGTGAGACCATTCTTTCGTTTGAGCAACAAAGTTTTGAAAATCAGCACGCATTTGATTGATGATCAGCGCTTGTTTACCTGCTTGGAAACGAACACCAGTTGCATCAAACATAACAATAACCGCAAATACAGTTGCAACCGCAAATAGAGGAGAATCGATTCCCGTTTCATAAGCAATTGCCGTACAAAGTGAAGTTACAGCAGCTGAGTGAGAACTAGGCATTCCACCAGTAGATGTAAAGAGTTTCCAATCCAATTGTCGCGTCATCAAATAATGAATAGGAATCTTTACAAATTGAGCAAAGAAAATAGAAAAAAGTGCAGCCATTAATGGTGTGTTTTGGAGGATTGCCAAAGTAGACACCGCCTTTCGTTAAAAACTATAAGTAAGAACAGTATAACACATTCATACAGTTCGAAAAATGAATCTTCATCCTATATAATAAGAGTGTATCTGAATGAGTAGGGGGAAAAATAATGATTATTAGTACAAATGACGTATTATTTGAAGAAATTCAATCTGAAACACTGGTTGTCGCTGTCTCTAAACATGCTGAAAACACAAGTAAATGGGAAGCATTTTTAAAAAATTTTGGAGAGCATATTGCAGAATGGGTCAAAAGTGGGGATATTTCTTCCGAACTTAAAAAGATTGTAAAAGTTCCCGTAGCAAATAATGATGTTGTGAAAAGAATTCTTTTTGTAGGAATTGGTGAACGTAAACAATTAACACAAGAAAATATTCGCGAAGTATTCGGTCTCGTGGGAAAAGAATTGTTAGCTAGCAAACCAGAGTCTTTAGCAATTTGGGTTCCTTCCTTTAGTACAGAATCTATTTCGGATATAGATGTAGCTTACTTAGCCGCTGAAGGGCTTGGAATGGGTTCGTTTAAATATGAAGGATATAAAACTTCCTCCAATGTTCCGGATTATTACTTACCAGCCATTGAACTTTTAACAGATGAGGATAGTGACGAAATCGTATCTTATTTTGAAGTTGGGACTATTTATGCGGATGCAGTAAATGAAGCAAGAATTTTAGTTAACACTCCAGGCAATGTTCTAACATCAACACAATTAGGAGAATATGCGAGAGAACTTGGTAATTCATATGGTTTTGAAACAGAAATCTTAGGTAAAAAAGAAATTGAAGAACTTGGGATGGGTGCTTTACTTGCGGTCAACCAAGGATCTGTCGAAGAACCAAGATTAATCGTATTAAAATACCAAGCAACAGAAAAATGGGAAGATGTTGTTGCACTTGTAGGAAAAGGTATTACATTTGATACGGGTGGTTACTCGATTAAAACGAAAACAGGTATTGTCGGCATGAAAGGCGATATGGGTGGAGCAGCAGCCGTTTTAGGCGCAATGCAAATCATTGGGGAGCTGCGTCCAAACAAAAACGTCATTGCAGTCATTGCTTCAACTGATAATATGATTTCTGGAAATGCTTTCAAACCAGATGATGTTATTACTTCCATGAGTGGGAAAACGATTGAAATATTAAATACAGATGCAGAAGGTCGTTTAGTGCTAGCAGATGCTGTAACGTATGCTAAACAACAAGGTGCTAATTATATCGTGGATGTTGCAACATTAACTGGTGGGGTTATTACGGCACTAGGATATGATAAAACAGGGGCGCTTACAAATAATGAAGAATTTTTCGAGACTTTCATGGAATCTTCTCTTGAAACAGGGGAATTTACATGGAGATTACCTTTAACGGAAAATGATAAAAAACGTATTCGTAAAAGCGATGTAGCGGATTTAAACAACTCACCAGGCAGCGATGGTCATATGATTTTCGGTGGAGGATTTGTAGGGGAGTTTGTAGAAGACACGCCATGGATTCATTTAGATATTGCTGGTACTTCTGATACGAGAGCTGCATATGACTTTGGGCCAAAAGGCGGTACTGGTGTTATGGTACGAACTCTTGCTACATTAATCGAGCGAATGGCTGACGAAGAGTAGGGAAAACGCACAGCCTATTACTCCCAAACCGCATACACTGTGGGGAAAGGAGGAACAGCATGGTACGATATAATCGAGGTGGCTTTGGAGGCGGTGGCTTTGGCGGTGGTGGCTATGGAGGCTTTAGAGGCCCTGGTTTTGGATTTGGCGGTTTTGGTGGTCCGTTTATAGGAGGCTTAGTCGGAGGTCTTTTAGGTTCTTCATTTGGAGGATACGGTAACAACAGATATCCATATTATCCACCATATCCACCATACCAACCATATCCATATTACCCTTATTATCCATATTACGGCGGTTATTAATAAAAATAAAAGCTTTTGCAACACGCCTTTTTCTGCGTTTGCAAAAGCTTTTTTTATTTTTTTTGTTCTCTTTTTTTCTTAACAACTTCAGCGAGATCGTCCCGAACGGATTTATCCCACATTTTCACACCAGATAAATAGGCTGCACGTCCCATCATATGTCCCCCGACTGGACCAGTAACAAATAGGAATACGATACCTAGTAAAATACGAGAATTAAAATACCCTTCATTTAACCAAAAGTGAAAAAACACACCAAGTAAAATACTCATAACTCCAAGTGTTGCGCTTTTGGAGGCAGCATGTGCCCTCGAATAGGCGTCGGGAAGTCGTATTAAACCGATGGCAGTCACTAATACGAAAATGGTTCCAAAAGAGATGGTAGCAACTATTAGTATATTAGCTATTACGGTCACGTTGAATGATTTCTCCCTTCTCCGTGAATTTAGAAAAAGCAACAGTCCCTATAAAGGATAAAATCGCTAAAAGTAAAATAACTTCTAAGAAAAAAATTGTATCAAACAAGATGGATATCAAACCTATTAATGAAATTATCCCAACACCGATCGCATCCAGAGCAATTACTCTATCCGGAGTTGAAGGTCCTTTTACAAGGCGGTAAACAAAGCCAAGAAGGGCGACGCTTAATATCACTACAATTACCCATAGAAATGTTGTCATGACCTGCTTACCTCCAGTATTGCTTTCTCAAACGTATCTCGGATCGAATTGATCGCTTCATCCACATTATCAAAATCGATCGAATGGATGTAAAGTGTTTTATTATCATCTGAAATATCAAGGACAATAGTTCCTGGTGTCAGTGTAATAAGACTTGATAAAAGTGTAATTTCCCAATCTTTTTCAAGTACAGTTGGCATTGCGAATATCGCAGGACGAATGGGCATCTTCGGTTTGACGATTAGTAGTAAAACAGAAATATTGGATAGCGTTAATTCTTTCAAGAATAAAATTAGCAACTTAATAACTGCCCAAACAAGCCCCAAATAAAATCTAGTACTAAATGATTTACGCAATAAGAATAACATGAACAAGCCTAATAAATATCCAATGATAAATGTAGTAGGTTGAAACGATACGGATAAAAACATCCATGTTACTGCGATGATTACGTTCAATAAAATTTGAAAAGCCATTATTTCCCCCCTCCAAATACAGCATTCGAATACACAGAAGGATCAAGTAAAACGGCTGTCGCATCCGTCATAAATGGTACTAAATATTCCGAGCCAACTCCGTATAAAACAGTAAGTACAACTAAAGTTATAGTAGGTGCCAATAAATGACGATACGTTTTTGGATGAAAATCTAATGCGCCTTTTTCTTCACCCCAAAATGCATAGATAAAAATACGGATAGCTGAAAGTAAAACGATTAAGCTCGAAGCTAAAATGAAAATACTTTGCCAAAGAAGCTCGTTTTCAAAGCCACCTTGTATGATTAATAACTTTCCGATAAATCCGCTTAGTGGAGGAATACCCGCAAGCCCAAAAGCTGCGATTAAATAGCTCCAACCAAGTACAGGATAACGTTTGATCAGTCCACCCATTTTTCTCAAATCAGATGTCCCTGTAATGTGAATAATGATCCCTATTAGTAAAAACAAAGCACCCTTAATGAGAATATCATGGATCAAATAAAACATGGATCCCATCATTCCACTTTCATTCATCACAGATGCCCCAAATAGAATGACCCCTACTGCGATGATGATATTATAAATAATAATCTTTTTCACATCAAAGTAAGCAAGCGCACCAATACATCCTGCAATAATTGTTAAAATAGATACGATCATTAACAACTCATGTGTAAAACCAATATCTGTTGTAAAAAACAATGTGTACGTGCGTATAATCGCATACACACCGACTTTCGTCAGTAAGGCACCGAACAGTGTAAGAATTGGAATCGGAGGGGCAGCGTATGATCCTGGTAACCAGAAGAATAGAGGGAAAATAGCTCCTTTTATCCCAAATACGATTAAAAATAACACAGCAATTACGGTTACAATTCCAGCTTGTCCAATGTCTGCTAATTTGATCGAGATATCGGCCATATTCAGTGTTCCAACAACAGAGTAAAGATAGCCTACTGTAATAACAAACAAAGAAGAAGAAACTATGTTTACTAATATGTATTTTATAGATTCTCTTAGCTGCACTTTTTCTCCACCTAATACGATTAGCACGTAGGAAGACATTAATAATACTTCAAAGAAAACGAACATATTGAAAATGTCTCCAGTTGTAAAAGCTCCATTTACACCAGTAAGCATAAATAGAATAGCTGGATAATAAAACGACTTTTCTCGTTCTATTCCAATAGAAGTAAAGCTAAACCATACAACAAATAAACCAATCAGAAGAGAAGATGTCACAAGTAAAGCGGACATCATGTCAGATACCATTGTAATTCCAAAAGGAGGAGCCCAGCTACCTAATGTAAGGCTTTGAACACCATCCGTTTTCACTTTCCAAAGTAACACAAATGCAGAAGAGAGTGCCGTTAGCAAGCCGATAATCGTAATGATTCGCTGCGCTTTCACTTTTTTCGGGAAAAACAATAATATGGCTGCAAATAGGAAAGGGATGAGGATTGGGAATAATAATAAGTTAATCATTGTCTTCCGTTCCTTTCATTAGATCCATATTGTCTGTACCTAGTTCATTATAAGTGCGATATGCTAGCACTAAAGAAAAGGCAGTAACACCAAAACTAATAACAATCGCAGTTAAAATAAGCGCTTGTGGTAAAGGATCTGCATAATCTGTTACGCCGTCTGATAAAACGGGAGCAGCTTTGCCTCCGAGACCGCCCATCGTTAATAGTAATAAATGCGTACCGTGACTCAATAAACCAGTACCAATTATAATTCGAAGTAAACTTCTGGAAAGTATTAAGTAGACGGCAGCCATGAATAGAAAGCCGATTAAAATGGACATCAAAATCTCCATTATTCATCTCCTCCTATCATTTGAATAATCGTCATCGTAACTCCTACAACTACTAAATAAACGCCTGTATCAAAAAACATAGCGGTATGAATAGATGTTTCTCCAAGTAAAGGTAGATAAAAATAATCA
This sequence comes from Psychrobacillus soli, assembly GCF_006861775.1. GTDB lineage: Bacteria > Bacillota > Bacilli > Bacillales_A > Planococcaceae > Psychrobacillus > Psychrobacillus soli. The sequence continues at coordinate 14,765 of NZ_VDGG01000037.1, forward strand.
TATACATGCGTAAAAAACGGGACGTTAAAGAAAATGGAACCAGCTGCTGTAGCAAGGGAGATTAATAGCCCGACTGCCGTCACAACCGTGTAGTTAATGGGTAACATTTCTTTCACTGTTTTTAAATCGAAAGCAAGTAGCAATAAAACGATCGCACTAGACATTAATAATCCACCGACAAATCCGCCACCAGGTGTATAATGACCTGCAAAAAAGATGTGAATGGAGAATAGAAAAATGATGAAAAAAACTACTTTTGTTGTCGTTTGCATAATTAAATCATTTGTTTTCAATTTTTCTATCTCCTTTCTTTTTCACGAGTCGTAAAGTAATCATTCCAATAATACCAAGCGAAGCAATGGTTAACACACTAATCTCAAACAACGTATCAAATCCACGGTAATCGACTAAAATAACGTTGACAATATTCCCCCCACCAGCTTCCGAGTAGACCGTATCTTTGTAATACTGCGAAATCGAAAGTTTAAGCTTTTGTGAGTGAGAAGAAATGGCGATTAATGTAACCATTACACCAACTCCAAGCGCAATGAGGAAGTTAGTTAAACGGAATCCGCGATCTTCTTTTCCTTTTTCATGCTTATTTAACTTCGGCAAATGATAAAATGCCCCTAAAAATAATGCGACCGATACTGTTTCAATTACTAATTGGGTTAAAGCGAGGTCTGGTGCTTTAAAAATAATATAAAACAGCGCAACTGTAAATCCTACTGCCCCAAGTGCGATAATTGCAGTAAGCCTTGACTTAGTTACTAAAATCGTTATTGTACCAACAATTAGGATAATCGAAATAAGTATTTCAAAGAACCGAATAGGTGCTAAGTTGTCAAAACGGATAGCAAATGCATCTTTTATCCACATCGTTCCACCGAGCAATACAATAATCGCAGCGAACATATATACAAGGTAGTTGCGAATAGAACCTGTCATATAGATGGAAGAAAAACGGTTAGCACCGCTATCTCCAAGTCGCATGAGCCCATCATACATTCCATTCAAAGAGACTTTCGATGGAATTGTGTTATACACAGCGCTCCATTTTGGAATCGTTTTATAAAATAGATAACCAACTAAAAATACGCCTAAAGTCATATATAAAGCGGGAGAATCAAAACCATGCCAAGCTTTAATGGTAAACCCAACATCCGTTGGCACTTGGTATGCTAATGGTTGAATCGCTGCAACAGCCGGTTTAATAAAAGCGTTACCAAAAAAGTTTGGAATGAAGAAAATAATGACAACAAGTGTTGCTAAAATTCCAGGAGATACAAGCATGCCGATCGGAGCTTCATGAGCGGCTTTTGGTAATTGTTCCGGTTTATGCTTTCCGCGGAATGTGTAGAACACAAAGTACAAACTGTACACAAATGTAAACACACTGGCAATCCACGCGACAATTGGGAACAAGATCCACCAAGAATCCATCGCGTATAGATCAAAATGTTGTAAATTTAGAACTGCTTCTAAAAACATTTCCTTACTCAAAAATCCGTTAAACGGTGGTACACCAGCCATAGATAAGCTACCAATCAGTGCAATCGTAAAGCTAACAGGCATTAAACTCAAAAGTCCACCTAATTTACGAATATCACGTGTTCCTGTTTCATGATCGATAATCCCAGCAATCATGAACAAGCTACCCTTAAACGTCGCATGGTTCATTAGATGGAAAATAGCAGCGAACGTAGCGAATGTAAAAGTGGTCACTAAATCACCTGTAACATGATAAGCAATCGAACCAATTCCAAGTAAAGACATTATTAAGCCAAGTTGACTCACCGTAGAAAAGGCAAGAATCGCTTTTAAGTCTGTCTGTTTAACAGCGAAAAATGAACCCCAGAACAAAGTAAGAATACCAACGCCTGTCACAAGCCAAATCCACACTTCCGACAATGCAAAGATAGGTGTAAACCTTGCGACTAAATACAATCCTGCCTTTACCATGGTGGCAGAGTGTAAATAGGCACTCACTGGTGTTGGAGCTTCCATTGCGTCCGGTAACCAAATATAAAATGGAAACTGTGCGGATTTAGTAAATGCTCCTAATAACACTAATACAAGTGCCCATACAAAAAGATCGTGTCCCGAAAGCGCTGATGCTTGTCCTATCAGTTCTCGTATAGAGAAAGTCTCACCAATAATTCCAAGGATTAAAAACCCTCCTAGCATCATCAGTCCACCAAAGACCGTAATCATCATGGACTTTAACGCACCAAAACGCGAGCGATCTCTTGTATACCAATACCCGATTAGTAGAAAAGAAGAAATAGACGTTAGTTCCCAAAAGAAGTATAAGCTGATCAAATGATCTGATTGAACAACTCCAAGCATTGCACTCATAAACATTAGTAAGTACACATAGAAGTTTCCTAACTTCTCTTTTTTCTTATCTAAATAAAAGATAGAGTAGAGAACAACAAGTGCCCCAATTCCAGTGATCAACAATGAAAAAAGTAAACTTAGTCCATCGAGATAGGATATAAATGAAATATCTAGGGATGGAATCCAAGGTAGCTCGTCCAAATAAGTGGATCCATTCATTATGGAAGGTATATACGTACCATAGAAAATAACTAGCACTACAGGGACAAGTAGTACAAACCAACCTGTATGGATACTAGAAACTTTTTTAAACAGGAACGGAATTAGCAGGGTGGCGATGATGGGCAAGAATATTGCAAAAATAAAGGACAAAGGAATCCTCCTTTCAAGTGTATGTATTTTATGCATCCCTAAAATTATAACGCAAAAGGCTAGTAATTGCATGGGGAAAAGATCAACAGCCACTTGCGGAATGTATCTTCCCTTCGTTATGATAAAAATGAATACTTTATAGAATAAGAGGATAGATATGAAAAACCCATATGTGTTCGGATTTTTACCGTTAATTACGATATTATTATTTAGTTTAACCTTCTCTGTTTTCACGATGAATAAAGCGATTGAATTGTTTAAAGTTATTGGTGTATATAGTGGTATGCGGGAGTTCTTATCTGATTTAGAGTTGAAATTATTTCTACTTATTGTGCTAGTGCTTGTTTATTTTATGCTTTTCTCTGCTTTGAAACTTATTGCGGAAACGATTCATGAGATCGGAATGCTATTTTTTTCGAAAGACTTAGAAGGGAAGACTATTTCACAAGCACGGGGCGGTTACGTGATCTTTTTTGGGGGAGCAGCCATCTCCGCAGTTGGTTTACAATCGATTCAATTATTGCTACTCATTTTTCTAGCAACAGCATTTATCTATTTTATTTATGTCGTATTTAAATTGAGTAATTCGATGAGTTTATTAGGAACTGTAGGGTTAATCATGTTCGAGATTATCGTTTGGAGTCTATTTTTAGCTTTAGTAATCTATGCAATCATCAAGTTATACAATGGAGTTATTGCGAGCTTGCCGTTTTTGTAAAATGAAAAAGAAGCTACGGTTTAGTAGCTTCTTTTGTCGTTCTTAGGAAACGAAAGAATTTATGATTTATGGATAGCTTTCTACGAGTGTTTCTACATCCAGACTCCAGCGCCTTGCCCCTCGGGGTCAAATGGGAAAAAGCTGTGGTGGCTGGGGAGCTGCCTCCTCGCTTTTCCCCATTTGCCTGTCGGGGCAGACATTGGCGCTTAAGCTTTAGTGCTTCTTCATAATTTGATTGAAGATGGAATGGTGTATTTTTTTCGATTCGATTGGTTTCATATTTTTAGGCATATCATAGCCGATCCAAACAGTGGACGTATATGTGTACGATAGTCCGGCTATCCAATAGTCGACATAATCATTCGTCGTCCCTGTTTTAGCACCAACATACGATGACTGCACAGAAATCCCTTTCCCTGTTCCATTTGTGACAACATCTTGTAGCAAATTGCGCATCGTTTGCACGGTTTTTGGTGACCAAACCTCTTGCTTTTCTTCGTTCCATTCATATAATATATCGCCATTTTTATCAACAACTTTACGAATTGCATGCGCAGGTTTATACATCCCGTTTATAAAACTCGTATACGCATCAGCCATTTCTAGTGGTGTTACTCCTTTTGTCAGCCCACCTAAAGCAGCTGCATATGAATGATCTTCATCTACGATATGGTTAAATTGAAAAGGTGCCAATTTATCAAATGCCGTTTCGATACCCGTCGTTTGGAGTAAACGAACTGCAGGCGTGTTATAACTGGAACGAAATGCTTGTTGAATCGTGACATTCCCATAAATCGCTCCTCCATAATTTTGAGGACAGTAAGTACCAATACATAATTTCCCTGCATGTATCATATTTCGCGGGGTTAAGGATGTCGTTTCAAACAATGGAGCATACACAAGTAGTGGTTTAAAAGCAGATCCTGGTTGACGAACTGCTTGGAAAGCTCGATGAAAGTCGAACTTTTTATAGTTCTTTCCACCATATAAACTAATAATCTCTCTTGTTTCATTATTAATAACAGCAGTCGCCGCTTGTAAGTCAGCCGTTCTACGTAATAAGTCATTTACATACTTTTCATCTTTTTGTTGTTTAACTGGGTCGAGAGCAGTGTATATGGTTATTCCTTGTGTACCGATTTCATTTACACGAGTTTGTAGCCCTTTTTCGAAATGCTGCTTATGTTGTTCGTTTTGCGCATGAGCTATTTTTTCTGTAAAGCCTTCTTTAAGTGCAATTAGATTTTTTAATTCTTCCACCACATATGTACTATAGGCAGGATACAGCTGTGTTTTCGTTTTCGTGTGCAAAACAATTGGCGCTGCTTTTAGTATTTCTCCATCCGTAGCAGCTATCTTTTCATTTTTGACTAATACATCGATGAGTAATTCCTGTCTTTTTTTCACTGCATCGAAATTTACTAAAGGATCATAACGAGTTGGATTATTTGGAATAGCACTTATAAAAGCGAGTTCCGCTTCTGTTAATTCATTTAACGGTCGGCTAAAATAATAAGTTGCTGCTGCCCCAATTCCGTACACCTGGTTTCCGAAGTATATTTCATTTAAATAATTGGATAGTATTTCTTCTTTTGTCGATTGTTTTTCCATTTCATACGCATACAATAGTTCCGTTACTTTTCGCTCATATGTTTTTTCGGTAGTTAAATAACGCAATCGAACGAGTTGTTGCGTGATTGTGCTTGCACCTTGTTCTTTTGAATTGGCAATCGCGTTTGCGAAAACTGCACGGAAAATGGCACTAAAATTAAATCCGATATGCTGATAAAATTCCACATCTTCACTTTGAATAAACAGCTCTTGTACAAAAAGTGGAATATATTCAAGGGGAAGAGGATCACGCCATTCAATATAGTCCTCCGTGAAAACTTGCCCATCCTCATCGAGCAAAACAATAGGGGAAGAAATCGGTGGACTTGATAATTGAATAGACGTTGCGAGATTATCTTTATATGAACTAGCTACTAGTATTTCTGTATGAATAAAAGAATATAAGAACCATATGAACGGAAAGCAAAGTAATATGATAATAAAACCGATTGCTTGGCGCATTTATTGTACTCCATTTCACGTTTAACTATTAATCCATGTTAAAAGAATAGCACACTTTCCAGTCGAAAGTGTGCCTGTTTTTTTACGTTGTTTTTGCATGAAGCTCTTCTTCTAACAATACATCTTCAAAATCCTGTATTGGTTTCTTTTGTGCAAAATAAATAATGAAAAAGGCGATTAAAAATAAGCTGCCAGTTACGAAAAATACAGAAGATATGCCGATATATCCGCTTATAAAACCGCCAAACATTGGCCCAATAATATTTCCTAAAAAACGGAAACTTGTGTTATAACCCATTAATTCTCCTTGTACTTCGATCGGTGCTTCTCTTCGTATTAATGCAGTAGTTATCGGAATAAGTCCCCCAGATGCGATTCCAAATAAGAAACGAAGGACGATCAATTGCCATAGATCCGTTACGAAAGCTTGCGGAATGATAAATATAAACGCGATGACTAGTAAAGCCGATAATATTTTCTCATATCCAATCGAATCTCCGAGTTTTCCCCAAGTTCTAGCAAATAGTAGACTTCCGACCCCTGTTGCACTAAATGTAATCCCGGCGAGTAAAGCGACTTCGGTTGAATTCGTTAAATGCGAAACATACAACGAAAGGAGCGGCTGAATACTAAATAAGCCGATTTGAACAATCGACGTAATCATTAATACATTTAGGATAAGTCGGTGGTGAAAAATACCGGAGATAACTGTTTTTCTAGAGAATTCATGATCGCTATTTTTCTTTTCTCTTTTGATTTCTCGAATACCGAAAATAACGAGCAATGCAGCGATTGAAACAGCAGAAGAGGTAATGATGAAAGTATACTGAAAACCGAAAGTATCTGCTAAGAACCCACCTATTACCGGGCCGAATAGTGTACCGGATACACTTCCCATTTGTAGTGTCCCCATCGTTTTTCCAGCTATTTTTCTTGGAGTTTGTGCGCTTATGAAAGCTAGTGAAGTAGGGATAAATCCAGTAACAATCCCCATAAATAAACGAAGGACAAAAAATGCTTCCACGGAATGAACGAAGCCCATTAAAAAGACGCATGTTGCGATACCGAAGCCATTAATAATCAGTATTGGCTTGTACCCATATTTATCCGCGATCCTTCCCCAAACAGGGGACATTAAAAAAGCAGTAACGAAAGTAACACCGAAAACGAGTCCCGCCCATTTTTGGACGTAGCTTTCAGAAAAGTCACCCATACTGTTAATATATAATGACAAAAAGGGCATGATCATGGTCATCGTGCCTGCGACGAGAAAGTTAGAAACCCACATGATCGTAAAATTTCTTTTTTGTACGCTCATCGAAATCCCTTCTTTCTTTTTGTTGCGTACTTAATAGTCATATACTATTATAGAGCATTTCGGGTAACTAAGAAAGTTAGATACTTTGTCACTGAAAATGAGATTCGAATATGTTAAACTAATTTGGGGTGAATAAATTCGTGAAAAAAATAATTCTATTCATAAGTATAAGTATTGCACTCCTTTTAAGTGCATGTGGCCAAACTGCTACAGAATTACCGAAAAAAGAAGCAGTAACTGAAGAAGAATCAGCTGTTAATACAGATTCCCAACAACAAGGAGAGATAGGCGTGTATCCACAACTGAAGGCAGAAGTCGCATCAAACGAAGCTCTAGTTATTATGCATACATCTATGGGCGATTTGAAAATCAAGCTATTCCCAGAATATGCACCGAAAACAGTCGAAAACTTTTTAACACATGCGGAAAATGGATATTATGAAGGCATCATTTTCCATCGCATTATACAAGATTTCATGATTCAAGGTGGAGATCCAACTGGAACTGGAATGGGTGGCGAAAGTATTTACGGCGAAGAATTTGAAGATGAATTCTCGATGAACCTATTTAACCTAAGAGGGGCTTTATCTATGGCAAATGCTGGTCCTAATACGAACGGTAGTCAGTTCTTTATCGTTCAAGCATCTCAATCACCAGCAACTGTAGAACAATTAACAGCGGGTGGATGGCCTGAAGAAATTGCTGCTGCATATGCGAAAGATGGTGGAACACCAACTTTGGATCAAAAACACACAGTATTTGGACAAGTTATAGAAGGAATGGATGTTGTTGATCAAATGGCTGCGGTAGAAACTGGAGCACAAGACAAGCCAGTAACAGACATTACGATTGAGTCGATCGAAATTATTCAAAAATAAGTAAGGAAGTGTAAATATGTTTACTTTTTTACAGCCAGCATTCCTTTATTTGTACTTTCCAGAAGATAAAACGGAATATATTCCTGTAGTACTCGAATTTCTTATTTTATTAGTTATTTGTATACTAGTTTTCAAATGGTTAAAAAAGAAATCCGCTAAAGACGCTGAAAAGGCAAAAGTATTAGAAGAAAAAATCATGCAAATGAGAAAAGAAGAATTAGAAAAGCAGTCATCTCAATGAGGTGACTGCTTTTTATTGCTTGAAGAAATTTGGGATTCCACTATTTAGGGATAATGCGTCGTAGGAAGTGACCGATAGGATTTTCACTGCAGGAGTCGCCACCTGGAGCGAAAATCAACAGAGATCGCTTATTTAATCAGTATCAACTCGCTAAAAACAAAATTTCCTCCGTTTTTCGATTGTTTGAATCCAATAAATGGCTTAGGGCAACAGATCGTTNGTGAGAGCAACCAAAATGCCGATGAAAGCAACCAATTCTTAAAATAGCAAGTTTACTTGATGGGAAACTAATATGATTTGGACATATTAGTAGGAACAATATGTCTCAAAGCTAGCGAATTCGTCAGTTAACATCTACTAGACCGGTTTGTTGCGTTGGCAGTATATAATGTCTCGATCAATCATATTTTGTTAATAATAGACCGTGATTAGTTAGTATTTTCCAAGGATTTTCGCAGCGGAAATCACAGCGGTCACTTGATAAAGCTTTTCACGACGCAGTATCCCTATACTGCGCCTGTAAAAGCCTCTAATGGATGATTAGTCTAACGCCCTAGCAAATCGGGAAACTCCTTCTTGAATGGTTTCAAATGGGCAAGCGCAGTTCATTCGTAGAAAACCATCACCTGCTTCCCCGTACTTCGTGCCAGGCTCCAATGCTAGTTTGCCTTTCGTTAATAACCGTTCCATTATTTCTTGCTCCGAAAGTCCAGTACCTCGGTAATTAATCCATAAAAGATAAGTACCTTCTGGTTTTCCTACTTGGATTCCATCTATTTTGGATAAATGCTCTACAGCATAATCCATATTTGAAGAGAGAACATCCATCAGTTCCTCTAACCATGATTCCCCCTCTTCATAAGCAGCTTGTAATGCAGTTAAAGCAAAAATATTTAATCCCATTGCGCCACGCATCATATTCAAATGCTCCAATGTTTTCCGTTTTTCTTCATCTGGTACGATACTAGCCGCGGCTTGAATTCCAGCGATATTAAATGTTTTAGTAGGTGCAAAGAAAGTAATAATATTCGAAACATCTTCTGCTGCATTTAGCAAAGGAGTATGTGTAAATGGTTTATATGTAAGATCTGCATGGATTTCATCTGACAAAATAAGGACATTATATTGTTTGCATAGTGCCGCCATTTGTTGTAAATCTTCTTTGCTCCATACTTTTCCACCCGGATTATGCGGATTACATAATATAAATATTTTTATCCCTTTTTGTAAGCACGCTTCAAAAACTTCAAAATCCACTTCATATGCGTTGTTTTTTTCCGTCAGACGGCATGTGATGACTTCTCGTCCTAAATTTTGAGGAATGCTTGTGAATGGGGGATAAACAGGAGTATGGATGAGTACTTTATCACCTTGTTCTGTAAATGCTTCAATTGCTTCTGCCATGGCTGGTAAAACCCCTTGGCGAAATAATATCCATTCGTTGTTAATCGTTAATTGATGCTTGTTTAAAACCCAATTAGTCAATGCAGATTTTGCTTCATCTGGTGTAATGGAGTAACCAAAAATAGGATGTTCCATACGTTTATGAATAGCATCTTTAATAACGGGGGCAATCGCAAAATCCATATCTGCGATCCACATAGAGAGTACATCTGATGTGTCCTCCAGTGAATATATTTGGTCTAGCATGTCCCATTTTACAGAGAACGTATTTCTTCGGTTATAAACAGTAGAAAAATTAGGCAACGTAATTTCCCCTTTCAATTTGAGATTATTATGTTATTATAACCCTAACTAATAAAAACTAGTAAGGTGAAGTTAATGGACGCAATTGAAATGAATAGAAAAGCAATTTGGGCTTTACAAGAGTGGGATCCATTCAATTTAGGGGTAGATAGTTACGAAACAGAAACAGCAGATGTCGTAGCGGATTTACAAACCATCGATCATCCTTCAGAACTTGCGAAACGAATTCAGGAAATTTATGAGCATTCGTTTGAACAGTGGATACCGCTTGAAAAATGTGTAGAAATTTCATATAAGTTAATTGCCTTAAAATATGAAATGAAATGTATCATTTAATAGAAAAAGCTTTCGGTTTTTGGCCGAAAGCTTTTTTTATTGCTTACGCTTCTTGTAATCCATCTAATAAATTGGATGCTGGAACTTCTAATGCATTTGATAGTTTTAAAATTGTTTGTACAGAAGGTGTTTCATCTCCTGCTTCATATGCTTCTAGTTTTCCTGTTCCAATTCTTGTTTTTAAGGCAAGTGTTTCTAAAGTAATATTACGTTCTTCTCTTAGTTGACGTAATTGTTTATGCAATTCTTTTTTCATGTATTCATCCACCCCTTTAAAAGTCTTAATTGTTACTATATTATAGCACAATTCTTTTTAGAACAGTTTTAAAGTATTGACAGAATAAGTACTTTTTTTACAAAAACAATTTAATAATTCCTTGCACAAAAATGATAATGATTGCTATTGGAGCAGCAAAACGAACGATAATATACCAAGCATTAAACAAAGGTCTATTTAGTAACAACTCATTGGAAAGCTCCGTTTTAGATAATTGGTACCCAGCGAATATAGAGGTGAATAATGCGCCTATTGGTAACCCAAAGCTGCTAGTGATAAAATCTGCAAAGTCAAAGATAGTCATACCTAAAATATGCATATCTGATAGCACTCCAAAAGATAAGGCACTCGGTATACCGACTAAGAAAATAATGAGACCATAAATCCAAGACGCTTTTCTACGAAGTTCATAGTTAGAGCGAATGCCAATTGATACAGATATTTCTAACATGGAAATAGACGATGTCAGCGTTGCAAACAATAAAAGGATAAAGAAAATAATCATAAAAAATGCACCGAACGGTATTTGTTCAAATACTGCAGGTAAGATGATAAATGCTAAACCAGGTCCTTGATCGGGCGTATACCCAAGCGCGAAAACAGCGGGGAATATGACCAGACCAGCTAATATCGAAACACCAATATTCATCAGTGCAACATTTAACGCAGAGCTTCCAAGTCTTTCTTCTTTCGATAAATAAGAAGCATACGTAATCATCACGGCTACCCCAACACTTAAAGAGAAGAAAGCCTGTCCAAGTGCTAGTAAAATCGTTTTACCGGTAAAATAAGACCAGTCTGGAACAAATAAAAACTTGATCCCTTCCATTGCTCCATCGAGCGTTAAAGACCGTATTACAAGTGCGATAAAGAAGACAAATAATAGGGGCATCATCCACTTACTAGCACGTTCAATCCCACCTTTAATCCCGCCTTGCACGATCCATATTGTCAACAGCATAAATGCTCCTTGTGCAATAATTACTTCCCAAGGGTTTTGGATGATGGAACCGAATAATTCACTAAAATAATTTTCACTTCCGCCTTTTAGTTTGAAAAATATGGATCGTACTAAATAACTTAATATCCATCCACCAACTACACTATAAAAGGATAAAATAATAGATGAGAATATTAATCCCGACCAACCTAGAAGATACCATGGTTTTCCAGGTGCTTGTTTTTTAAATGATGTGACTGGATCTGATTGTCCACGTCTTCCGATTACGAACTCTGCAAGTAAGATAGGTAGCCCAATTAAAAGCGTACTCATGATGAAAAGTATTAGAAAGACACTACCACCATTCGTTCCTGCCATATATGGAAACTTCCAAATAGCACCCAATCCGATGGCACTTCCGGCTGCTGCTAATATGAATCCAATTTTCGATCCGAAATGATCTCGTTTTGCCAAAAATAACTCCTCCTTCAATGGAACTGTCTTATTGTACACGAGGTTAAAGAAAAAATGTAGACCAATTTGTGAACATTCTCGAATTATCTTTCGTATCACCTATACAACAAGAGAGAGCGAGGGGGAACAATGCTTGATAGCGAATTAATTGAGTGTGCGCAAAAAGGCGATAAAAAAGCGTATGCAGAGCTAATCCGAATACATCACCGGACGGTGGAAAAGTTTGCTTTTCAATGTGGTGTGAAAGTAAATGATATACCGGACGTAACACAAGAAGTATTTGTTAAGCTATATCGCTTTTTGCATCAATTTAAGCATGAGCGTTTTACAGACTATCCGAAGGGGAAAGCCCATTGCCTTTAAGCTTGGGATGAAAATGAGGTCAAGTATTGGAAATTCTTTTCTTGAACCATACTTAAAATTACGTTCAAAAAGCGCACATACGTTCTGTTTGTGTTAAAATAGTAGCAGGAGGTGAACAACTTGCAAACAATCACACTCAAGCTAGAGCTACAAAAGCCGACACAAGCGAAAATGTCGATGTACCGAAAGATGACAGAGGTCAACACAGCTTTTTCGAATTGGCTTTTGCATTTTGACGAGCTGAAAACAGCTACCTCTAAAGTATTTGGACTCTATTCAGACGAGCGACTTCCTTCAGCTATCGTCAATCAAACGATTCGTACAGTAAAATCAAAAAAGAAAAATCAGAAAGCAAAAACCTTTCGTCGTCTGTGGTGTAGCTTTAATAATCAAAACTTTAAGGTGGAGAGAGAAAACGGATTATTCAAAGTCTCATTCCCAACATTTGAAAAGCGGATTGGTGTGCCGATTATCAGTAAAGACCATCAAAAGCGTTGGCTCGACAAACTCTTGTCCGGAAATGTTAAACAAGGCACTACTGAGCTGTATGAAAAAAGAGGGCGATGGTTTGTCGCAATTACCTTATCCTTCGTAGTGGAACAAAAGCAAGCACGGCAAGGGGAACCTAAAACAATGGGCATTGACATCGGATTGCGTCAACTTGCGGTTGCCACTGCTGGGACGACTTCAATCTTCTTTCCTGGAAATGAAATGGCATACCGAAGAAGACGTTTCGCTTCTCGTAGACGAAAGCTCGGTGAAGCGAAGAAGCTGCATACTATTCGTAAATCGAAAAATAAGGAATCCGAGTGGATGAAGGATGCCAACCACAAAATAAGCCGGCATATTGTCGATTTCGCATTAGAGAACGGTGTTCATCTGATCCGAATGGAAGATTTGACCGGGATTCGACATTCCAAAAAGTCAAGAAAAGAAGCGGGACGCAATTTGCATAGTTGGTCGCATTATCAATTGCAACTGTTTATTGAATACAAAGCAAAAATGGCAGGACTCTCGATTGAGTATGTAAATCCAAAGCACACATCCGTGACGTGCAAATGCGGACATATTGATAAGCGAAGTCGGAAGACAGATACCTTTTGTTGTACGCAGTGTGGTTACCTAAGCCATGCAGATGTAAATGCCTCCATAAACATCGCTAAAGCAGTAAGTGGTTTATCTACAAGGAAGACTATTAACAATTAGTGTCGTGGTGATAGCGGCACCGCCTGTTTTGGTACATGCCTATCAACAATAGGTAGAACGAAACAGGGTGGGGCAATGAGATGCCCCTGAACTTGCAAGCTGTTCAAAACAGAAATGGACTGCGAACGCATAGTTATGCAAGAATCCCACTCGTCATACCGTTAGGTGTAGAGCTTGCGACATTAGTCGCGGGAGTCTCAAGACTTGGTTATACAAAATAACATTGAATGCTACAAGAGATTATTACCGCAAGGAGTCAAAAGAAAAGGCGAAAGAAGAAAAACTGCTTCATCCAGATCATACACTGTACTTACACGACAAAGTAATTGGTTTTGCAGTTATCCACACGGAAAATGGTTGGCGTGCCGCCTTCATGCAAACTCAGTGATTTTTGCTAGCGAGCTTACCGATATGTTATAATTTACCGTGACTATAACGTATATAAAGAAAGTAGGAACGGGTAATATGACTAAAACGTATAAGGTAGGAGATGTGGTCAAAGGTAAAGTAACTGGTATCCAGCCTTACGGGGCATTCGTTAGTTTGGATGAACATACACAAGGACTTGTGCATATTTCAGAAATAACCTATGGATACGTGAAAGAGGTTGGTGAGTTTTTAACAGTTGGTCAAGAGGTTGAAGTGAAGATTCTTGAAATAGACGACGAGGCCGGAAAAATTAGTTTGTCTATTCGAGAGCTACAAGAAAAACCAGTTGTCCCTAAAAAAGAAGACAAACCTCGTAAAACACTGCAAGCCCGTGTAGACGAGCACGATGTCGAAGGGTTTAACACACTAAAAGAAAAACTAGGCGAATGGATAAAAAAATCAATCTAACTGCTCTTTGGTCAAAAAATGGAAGCAACTCTTATTGAGGAGTGCTTCCGTTTTTCATTTTACGTAAACGATATTGTAAGTTTTGGCGACTCATGCCTAAGGCTTCGGCAGCTTTCGTCACATTGCCATCGTATTTATCCATTGCCTTTTGCAAATAATATATTTCCGCTTCTCGTAAGTACGCATCTAAAGGGAGTAATTCTTTATCAGAAGACACGACAAAATCCTCCGCTTTTTTGGCTGACACATTGAAATCTTGAACCTTTAACTTAAAATGTAAAGGCAACATGTCGATTTTCAATATTCTTTCCGTTGTAATCATCGAACTAATTTCATCTAAAAGTAACTCTAGCTCTTTTAAATTTCCGGGCCAATCATAACTTAAAAAAGCCTGGATAACCTCTTCTTCTATTTCTTGAATAGAGGAGCCATACCGGTTTAAATAACGTTGAAAATAATCTTCTACAAAAGGGATTATATCATCCGTTCGTTCACGGAGCGGTGGAATATTAATCGTGACAGTAGTAAAAAAATAATACAGTTCCTTGCTTAATTGTTTTTTTGCGATGAGATCAATTGGATCTAATCCAATACTTGCGATATATAAATTTTGACTATCGCTATTCGCTTTTAAAATATCTAAAAGCTTATTTTGTAAGTCGATGGATAATAAATCGATTCTTTCACAAAATATAGTGCAGTTATTTAAATGGACTAATTCTTTTTGAAACTTATTAATCAATTGCATATCCGAACTATGACAATACAAACTGATAAATTGTTCATTCGGAGGAGAAAGCTGATGGTGAATTGCTTCAGCGATTAAATCTTTCCCGGTGCCAGCTTCTCCTGTAAGAAGTACAGGCATTCGTACATGAGCTGCTTTAATTGATCGTTCTTTTACGTCTTTCATAAGTTGAGAAGCAGCCGTAATTGTGGAGAGGGTAATCGCTTCGTTATATCTTTTTAAAGGTTGGTATATTAACCGTTCTAATGTGGTGATATCTCGAGAAAATTCAATAGCACCGATTTGTTTGCCTTCATCAAAAACAGGGTATGTATCATTGATCGTAGTTATTTCCTGACCATTTCTATTCCAATACGTTTGTTTAACACGTAACACAGGTTTTTCGCTATGCAACACTTTTAGTAAAGTGCTTTCTTGCTGCTCAAACTGAAAAAGGTCCAATATGGATCGATCCACTACATCAACGGAATCTAACCCTTCGATTTCTTTCATTTTTTCGTTGTAAATAATCGTTTTACCCATTAAATCAACAGCGTGAATCCCTACAGAGACATGCTCTGTAGCAAATTTATAAAAAGGGAGAAGCTTACTCAATTGGTCATTCATCTAGCTCACCTCAAAAATATTTTTAACATTTTAAAATTTAACACTTGAAAAACGCAACAATCTTTTGCATTATTATATATGTAAACGATTTATAAACGCAAATTATTTTTGCACTAACAATTAAAGGAGGATTTACATGTTACCTTATAAACACGAACCATTCACAGACTTCTCGAAAGAAGAAAACAAACAAGCGATTAAAGAAGGATACAAAGTAGTTGAAGCATACTTAGGCGAAGAGTATCCATTAATCGTTGGTGGAGAGCGTATTACAACAGAAGGTAAAATCACTTCTTATAACCCAGCAAATAAAGAACAAGTAGTAGGTGTTGTTTCAAAAGCAACAAAAGACATTGCTTCAAAAGCAATGGACATTGCAGATGAGACGTTTAACACATGGAAAAAAGTAAAACCAGAAGTACGTGCAGATGTACTTTTCAAAGCAGCAGCAATTATGCGTCGTCGCAAAGCAGAATTCTCTGCGTTATTATCAAAAGAAGCAGGTAAAACGTGGGTTGAGGCTGATGTTGAAGCTGCAGAAGCAATCGATTTCTTAGAATATTACGGTCGCCAAATGTTACGATTAAAAGATGGTGTTCCAGTGGAAAGCCGTCCAGGTGAATATAACCGCTATGATTATATTCCATTAGGAGTAGCAGTAGTTATTTCTCCATGGAACTTCCCATTTGCAATTATGGCTGGTACAACAGTTGCGGCATTGGTTGCTGGTAATACAGTATTACTAAAACCTGCATCAACTACGCCAATCGTTTCTTATAAATTTGTTGAAGTATTAGAAGAAGCTGGTATGCCTGCTGGTGTAGTTAACTTCATCCCTGGTTCAGGTGCTGAAATTGGTGACTTCCTAGTAGAACACCCACGTACTCGTTTAATCAGCTTCACTGGTTCTCGTGATGTTGGTCTAGGAATCGTTGAAAAATCTTCTAAATTGGCTGATGGTCAAATTTGGATTAAACGTACGATCCTTGAAATGGGTGGTAAAGATACAATCGTAGTAGATAAAGAAGCTGACTTAGAACTAGCTGCTCAATCTATTGTAAAATCTGCATTCGGTTTCAGTGGTCAAAAATGTTCTGCATGTTCACGTGCTGTAATCGTGGAAGATGTATACGATCAAGTTGTAAATCGAGTAGAAGAGTTAACAAAAGCATTAACTGTTGGTATTCCAGATAATGATGAGCACTTTGTTGGACCAGTTATCGATGGCTCTGCATTTAATAAAATTATGGAATATATCGAAATTGGTAAAGGTGAAGGTCGTTTAGTAGCTGGTGGTACTGGTGATGATTCACAAGGTTACTTTATTCAACCAACTGTTATTGCTGATCTTTCTCCAACTGCACGTATTATGCAAGAAGAAATCTTTGGGCCAGTTGTTGGTATTACTAAAGCAAAAGATTTCGACGAAGCAATTGATATTGCAAACAATACGGAATACGGTTTAACAGGTGCGGTAATTACAAATAACCGCATGAACTTAGAAAAAGCTCGCGAAGACTTCCATGTAGGTAACCTTTACTTCAACCGTGGATGTACTGGTGCGATTGTAGGATACCAACCATTTGGCGGATTCAACATGTCCGGTACAGATTCAAAAGCTGGCGGTCCTGATTACATCGTTCTTCATATGCAAGCGAAAACTACTTCTGAAATGCTTTAATAGAGACAACCAACATTGAATAGGCAGGCGCATCATAGATGAGTCTGCCTTTTAAAAAGAAACGGGGGAAATGAAGATGACTAACTCACAACATGTGATTGAACAAACAGATAAATTTGGTGCAAATAACTACAATCCACTTCCAATCGTTATTTCGGAAGCAGAAGGTGTATGGGTAAAAGATCCAGAGGGCAATAAATACATGGATATGCTTTCTGCATACTCTGCAGTGAACCAAGGGCATCGTCATCCGAAAATTATTCAAGCACTTAAAGATCAAGCGGACCGTGTAACATTAACATCTCGCGCATTTCATAATGATCAATTAGGACCATGGTATGAAAAAGTGACTGAAATAACGGGAAAAGAAATGGTATTGCCGATGAACACTGGAGCAGAAGCAGTAGAAACTGCATTTAAAGCTGCGCGTCGTTGGGCTTATGATGTAAAAGGTGTGGCAGAAGACCAAGCGGAAATCATTGCATGTAATGGCAACTTCCATGGTCGTACAATGACAGCAGTATCACTATCATCTGATCCAGAATACAAACGTGGCTTTGGACCAATGTTACCTGGTATTAACTTAATCCCTTACGGTGATTTAGAAGCACTTAAAGCAGCGATTACACCAAATACTGCAGCATTTTTAATCGAACCTATTCAAGGGGAAGCGGGAATTCTTATTCCACCGGCTGGATTTATGAAAGCAGCTTACGAACTATGTCAAGAAAATAATGTGCTGTTTATCGCAGATGAAATTCAAGCAGGTCTAGCACGTACTGGTAAAATGTTCGCTTGTGAGTGGGAAGATGTAAATCCGGATATGTATATTTTAGGTAAAGCACTTGGTGGTGGGGTATTCCCAATTTCATGTGTAGTTGCTGACCGTAGTGTACTTGGTGTATTCAATCCAGGATCACATGGATCTACTTTTGGAGGAAATCCTTTAGCATGTGCAGTTTCTGTTGCTTCATTAAATGTGTTAACAGATGAAAAACTTGCAGAACGCTCACTAGAACTAGGCGAATATTTCATGAATGCATTAAACGAAATTCAACATCCTTCTATTAAAGAGGTTCGAGGACGTGGATTGTTTATCGGTATGGAGTTAACAGAAGAGGCGCGTCCATATTGCGAGCAACTAAAAGAATTAGGATTATTATGTAAAGAAACGCATGATACTGTTATTCGTTTTGCACCACCTCTAGTGATTTCAACAGAAGAACTAGATTGGGCAATCGACAAAATAAAAAAAGTATTTAGCAATCAATAAATCATAGACAAATAGCAACTAATATATGTTACAATGATTCCGAAGAAATAATTATGAATTAAAGAGGCGAAATAATCAAATGGCTGAAAATTTAAACCTGTTCACATCAACCCAGGCTGTCATTAAAGAGGCTCTGCAAAAATTAGGTTATGACGAAGCGATGTATGAGCTACTTAAAGAACCACTTCGAATGATGGAAGTACGAATTCCAGTAAGAATGGATGATAACACGGTAAAAGTATTTACAGGTTACCGTGCTCAACATAATGATGCAGTTGGACCTACAAAAGGTGGAGTACGCTTTCATCCGGCAGTAACGCAAGAAGAAATGAAAGCACTTTCTATGTGGATGACGTTGAAAGCTGGAATTGTTGATCTTCCATACGGTGGAGGTAAAGGTGGAGTAGCTTGTGACCCACGTGAAATGTCTATGGGAGAAATCGAACGATTAAGTCGTGGTTATGTACGAGCAATTGGTCAAATCGTAGGACCTACAAAAGATATCCCAGCACCAGATGTGTTCACAAATGCACAAATTATGGCATGGATGATGGATGAATATAGTCGAATGGACCAATTCAACTCACCAGGTTTCATTACAGGTAAACCACTAGTACTTGGCGGATCACAAGGCCGTGACCGTGCTACAGCACAAGGTGTTACGATTGTTATTAACGAAGCTGCAAAAAAACGTGATATCGATATGCAAGGTGCACGCGTAGTTATCCAAGGTTTTGGTAATGCTGGAAGCTTCTTAGCTAAGTTTTTGAGTGATCAAGGTGCAAAAGTTATTGGTATTTCTGATGCTTACGGAGCTTTACATGATCCTAACGGTTTAGATATCGATTATTTATTGGATCGTCGTGATAGCTTTGGTACAGTAACAACATTATTTGAAAATACAATTTCTAACCAAGATCTATTAGAGTTAGATTGTGATATATTGGTTCCAGCAGCAATTGAGAACCAAATTACCGCTGAAAATGCGCATAATATTAAAGCTACGATTGTAGTAGAAGCTGCAAATGGTCCAACAACTTCTGAAGCTACTAGAATCCTTTATGATAGAGGTATTTTATTAGTTCCTGACGTATTAGCTAGTGCTGGTGGAGTAACCGTGTCTTACTTTGAGTGGGTTCAAAATAACCAAGGCTATTACTGGACAGAAGAAGAAGTAAATGAAAAACTTGTGAAAAAAATGGTAGAAGCATTTGAAAATATTTATGAAGTAGCGACAACTCGCAACATTAATATGCGTTTAGCAGCGTATATGGTTGGGGTACGCAGAACGGCAGAAGCATCACGCTTCCGCGGTTGGGTATAATAGTTTGTCACACGTAAAAACCGCTTGTAAAATACAAGCGGTTTTTACTATCATTAAAGTAGATAGATTTAAAGGAGGAAGTTTCAATGAACGCTTTTTCATTTTATAATCCGGTAAAGTTAATATTCGGTAAAGGACAATTAGCTAAACTCCCAACGGAGCTTTCGACATATGGTCAGAAAGTGCTTGTTGTATATGGTGGAGGAAGTATAAAGAAAAACGGTTTGTATGATCAAGTAATGGCTGCTTTAAAAGAAGTGAATATGCAAGTATTTGAATTACCAGGGGTGGAACCGAATCCTAGATTGTCTACTGCAAAACGTGGAGCAGAACTGTGCAAAAAAGAAGGAATAGATGTTGTATTGGCAGTTGGTGGTGGTTCTGTCATCGATTGTACAAAACTGATTGTAGCTGCTGCAAAATATGATGGAGATGCTTGGGATCTAGTAACGCGTAAAGCAATTCCAAAAGACGCCCTTCCATTTGGAACTGTTTTAACATTAGCGGCGACAGGTTCTGAGATGAATGCTGGCTCTGTTATTACGAATGAAGAAACACAAGAAAAATACGGATGGGGAAGTCCGCTCGTATTCCCGAAATTTTCGATTTTGGATCCCGTACATACATATACGGTTCCGCTTGATCAAACGGTTTATGGGATTGTCGATATGATGTCTCATATGTTTGAGCAATATTATAATGAAGCAACGAATACACCGGTTCATGATGAAATGATTGAAGGTGTGTTACGTACTGTTATTGAAACTGCGCCGAAGTTAGTACAGGATTTGGAAAACTATGAGTTACGTGAAACGATTTTATTTGCAGGTACTTTGGGATTGAACGGCTTTTTACGAATGGGATACAATGGAGACTGGGCTAGTCACAATATCGAACATGCTGTATCAGCAGTATATGATATTCCCCATGCTGGTGGACTGGCAATTATTTTCCCAAGATGGATGCGCCATAATGTACATGTAAATCCAGAACGATTTGCGAAGTTAGCTGTAAAAGTATTTCATGTCGACCCAACCGGTAAATCAGCAGAAGAAGTTGCGTTAGAAGGAATCGATCGATTAGTAGCGTTTTGGGCTTCACTAGATGCTCCTACTAACTTAGCTGACTATAATATAGATGATTCCCAAATAGACTTGATGGTTGAAAAAGCAATGGTCAACGGAAAATTTGGTAATTTTAATATGTTGGACGCTGAGGATACAAAAGCAATACTAACTGCATGTCTATAAAAGAAAACACATGAGGGAGCGAATGCTCAATCATGTGTTTTTAATATTGTCTGTTTATCTCTATGAGTTGTCCATGTTCTTATACCGTCATCTTCATCGAATGCAATGGTGACATCTGTTACACCTTGCTGATTTAAAATAAGTTCTTTCAACGCATCATGAATATCATCTACTTTGGCGAATGTAAGGGTAGGATCTATTTCGGCAACTAATTTTACATGCAAAAATTCCCCTTCTTTCGTTACTTCTAATTCTTGTATATCTTTCACGTTTGTATTTTCGGAGACGACGTGGGCAAGATGTACAAGCATTTGTTCATCCGTTTCTCCAAGAACGCCTCTCGCATTGTCTAAAAACACTTTTCCTACTACATAAAACATCATAACCCCAATGAGTATGGACGCAATTCCTTCAGCTTGTAAAAATCCCGTAAAATGTGAGATCAACACAGCGATAAATGCAAGCACACCACCAGCAGTAGCTACTAAGTCTTCCATAAATACAAGTTTTGTTGCTGGTTTCGCACGATTTAAATGTGCAAAACTCGTCGTTAGTGGAGCGAGTAACCCGCCTTTTATACTAACATCGTGTAAAATTTCTTTTCCTGCTTTAAATAATACAGCAAATTCTAAAATAATCGAAATTCCTAAAACGATCAAACTAATAGCAACCCCACTAGAAGCAGCTGGATGCTGGATATGATGCCATCCTTCTTTAATGGTCTCGTAAGAAAGGATACCAACTAAAAGTACGGCTCCTAAACAAACGAGGTTAACTAAGCGACCAAATCCGTTAGGAAATCTAGGAGTAGGGGCTTTTTTAGATAAGGCAGAACCGATAAATACGAAAAATTGGTTTGCTGCATCCCCGATGGAGTGCATCATTTCGGCGAACATTGCTACATTTCCTGTAAGGAAGAACGCTCCAGCTTTTAATGCAGCTATAATTGTATTGACAATTGCTGCTATTAAAGAGGGTTTATTGCCCCCTTTTAAAAGTTTAAAAAATTCTCCCATACAAATTTCTCCTCTCGTTAAATAGATTCTACTTCAACAGTTTCAATAAATTTTTGTTTTTTGATTGTATTATAAAATTCCACTGTATTTTTTTTAGTTACAATAGACAATCGCATATCTATTTCATGCTTGACGATATTATTGTCTAAAACAACGTCTTTTATCCGAATACTTTCTATATAAAGACCGCTAGCTTGAAGAAAGTCATAAACTTTTGCAATATTTTCCGTATTTGAAACGATTACGATTAATGATAATTCTTTTGATCTTAATCTTTTCGGTCCAATTTTCGCCATTAACGGTGGTATTATTTCAATGCCGATTAAGACGATACAAACAGTTAATGCCGCTTCGAAATAAAATCCTGCACCTACTGCGATTCCGATTCCACCCGCACCCCAAATCATGGCAGCAGTCGTTAGCCCAGTAATACTATCATTCCCTCTGCGTAGGATAACACCTGCTCCAAGAAAACCAATTCCGCTTACAATTTGAGCTGCTAAGCGAAGAGGATCCATTGTTATGTTAATACTTTCATTGGAGTGGGCTTTGTATGCGGATTCTATCGATATGTATGTGAGCAGGCAGCTGAATGTAGCGATAACGATACTTGTTTTTAATCCAACGGGTTTCTTTTTTAGTTCCCTTTCTATCCCGATTATTAAACTTAATAATGCGGCAATAGTTAATTTAAATGTTATTTCTGCACTTCCGCTTAAATCTGGTAACCAATCCATCCTGTATTCCTCCCATATTCCTTAAATGATAAGAAGAGTATTTATTATATATATGAGGAGAAATATCAACGTATATCATAATAAATTTTTTAGAGCTTTATAGATATGTAATACCCAAGAATAACAGGTATAATCATTTTGTCTTGATGGATTCTTATAGTTTAGATGATTGTTACGTGGGAAAGCGATATTTTATAAGGTATCTTTCAATTATTAAAATAGACAGGTTGAATCCAATGGTATTATTACTTAGTAAAATTCAACGTTTTAGAAGTAGTACTTATAGGTTTAATAAAATTTTAAAAGTTTTTTTGGAAAAAGGGTTGCTTTTTATTTTATAAACAGGTATATTAATACTTGTCCTTCGGAACGGCAATCAAACAATTTGAAATGTTTCAAAAAATGTTTGACATCTAATCCGAAAGAAGTTATACTAATAAAGTCGTCAAAAAGAGACGGCAACATGAACATTGAAAACTGAACATGCAAAACGTTAAGAAATATAACTTGAAAGATTAACTTCGGTTAACTTG
>NZ_VDGG01000038.1 GCF_006861775.1 Psychrobacillus soli
TGTTGCCCTAAGCCTTTTATTGGATTCACACAGTTGAAAAACGGAGGAAATTTTGTTTTTAGTGAGTTGATACTCAATAAGCAAGCAATTTCCGTTGATTTTCGCTGTAGTCGACGACTCCTGCCGGAGGCCAACAGGACGTTGGTCACGAAGGCGTTGCCACACGATGTGGCGCTCTTAGCCTTTGTTCCTCGTGAGCAAATGAGACATCCCTACGACGCCTAAGCGGCGGGGATGGCTCATCGCTCACCCGGCGGAAAGCGTTCGACTACAGCGAAAATCCTAGCGGTCACTTCCTTACCACGCAGTATCCCTATAATATGCACTCCACACAAAACAATAAACCGGTAGCCAAGGCTACCGGTTTATCTGTTTTCTTATTTACTGTAACCGTTCATTTGTGATTGCGCTTGTTGCACTAATCGCTTTGTAATTTCTCCGCCTACGGATCCGTTGGCACGCGATGATGCATCAGGCCCAAGTTGTACTCCAAATTCTTGTGCAATTTCATATTTCATTTGATCAATCGCTTGTTGTACACCTGGAACGACAAGTTTGTTGTTGTTTGGCATGTCTCTCACCTCCTTGTGAAATTAGAATGGTCATTTTCTCGAATTTCATGCACGGAGGATAAGAGGTATATTTTGTTAATTTTTATAACAGGTTTTCAAAATCATTTTTCTTTTTTGTTGGAAACGAGTGTACTTCTCTATTTTCGACTGCTTCTTTTATTAAGTCATGATAATCTTTAAAGCTCTCGTAGTATTCCACTTTCTCCAGCTTAGGTTTTGTTTTAGGACAGGAAGGAGTGAATATTGTACAGCAATCTTCATAAGGTAAAATGGACGTCTCATAAGTTCCTATTTCCCGGGCAATATCTATAATATCTAATTTGTCCATAGAGATGAGTGGTCTGAAAACTGGTGTAGATGTGACTGCATTAATGGCAGTCAAGCTTTCGAGCGTTTGACTAGCAACTTGACCCAAACTTTCACCAGTTACAATGCCTAATGCACCAATTTCTTCTCGAACTAAATCTGCAATTTTCAACATCATTCTTCTTGTCGTCGTCATAGATACATTTTCTGGAATTTGCGCAGCAATACTTTGCTGGATTTCAGTAAATGGAATGACATGGAGTCTAACAGTTGCTCCAAAATGACTTAATTGGTTTGCAAGATCCATTACTTTTTCTTTCGAGCGCTCACTTGTAAACGGTGGACTATGGAAATGAATAGCATCTAATCTTACTCCACGTTTCAAAAGCATATAACCAGCAACTGGACTGTCAATCCCACCAGACAGCATTAAAAGCGAGCGACCATTTGAACCAAGTGGCATACCGCCAGCACCAGGGATTACTTGTGCCATCATATATACAGCATCCGCTAATACTTCTATTCGTAACTCTATTTCGGGCTTTTTCAATTGTACTTTTAAAGTTGGGTATTGTCTTAATACATGACTTGCTACAGTCGTTTGCAATTCATATGTATCAAGTGGGAATCTTTTATCGGATCGTTTCACTGTTACACGAAATGTTTTATTTTCACTATCTAAGCTTTCCATTATTTGAAGCGCAGTCTCTTGAATATCTTCTAATTCTTGTGAACAAGAAGCGACCGGGCTAAAAGACTGAATGCCAAATATTTTTGGTAGACGCTCTATTAATGCCTCGATCTCCGAGTCTTCTGAAGAAGTTAAAAACATTCGATCTCTTTCTGCCTGTACTTTAATATTTGGTAAATCTACAAAAGAAAATTTTATGTTGTTGCGAAGATGTGAGATAAATTGCTTCCTATTTCTTCCTTTTGTTGATAATTCACCGTATCTTACTAATATTTTTTCCCATTTCATAAAAACTAATCTCCTTTAATGACTTTCATTACATTTGTAAATATTTTTTTAAACTGATTTATTTCTTCTTGTGTATTTATTGAGCTAAAACTAAGTCGAATAACTCCTTTTATATAGTCATCCTGTATATGCATTGCTTTAAGTACATGGCTTGTTTTAGTTTGCCTTGAAGAGCATGCACTACTTGTAGAAACTATAACATTTTTTTGCTGTAAAGCATTAATAAGAACTTCCCCTTTTACATTTCGCACGGAAAAAGAAATGATATGTGGTGCCCGTTTGGTTGGTGAAATCATTTTAACCGTCGGAAAAGATGTTAGAAAAGGAATAAGATCTTCCGTCATTTTTTTCATCTTCTCGGCATTTGTCTGCACGTTGTCATTTGCAAGTCTTACTGCTTTTGCGGTACATACTGCTAAAGGTACTGGTGTTGTTCCGCTCCGAATACCAGATTCTTGACCACCACCAAAAAGCATCGGCTCCACTTCGATAAATTTTTTTAACGCAAGAACACCAGAACCTTTTAAACCGTGAATTTTATGAGAAGAAATAGTAATAGCATCCACATCCAATGCCCCAAAATGGACTGGTAATTTCCCAAAACTTTGTACCGCATCCACATGAATTAACGCTCGATTATTGCTCCTTATAAAAGTGGATAGTTCCTCAATTGGTTGAATCGCTCCTGTTTCATTGTTTACATGCATAACACTTACTAAAACTGTATCGTCACGTAGAAGACTTTTTACTGCATCTACTAATATTACGCCATCCGAATCTACCGGAATCCATTCTACTTCGAATCCATTTTTCATTAAGTGTTTTGCGGCTTCCAGTACAGAGGGATGCTCAATTTCCGAAACAAGTATATGTCTTCCACGGTTTTTATATTTATTCGCTAAGCCAAAAATCGCTAAATTATTGGATTCCGTACCACCGGATGTAAAATAAACTTTATCACCAGAAGTATGTAAGATTTCCGCTACTTGCTCTCTAGCTGATTGTAATAATTCATTCGTTTGATGACCAAATTCATGTATTGAAGCTGGATTTGCCCAAAACTTTTCGTTCACTGCTACGAAGGTTTTCATCACTTCGGGATGCACTTTCGTTGTAGCACTATTGTCAAAATAAATCACTGTATTTCCCTCTCCTTTTCGGAAAAAAACCACCATCACTATTATAGTGAGGTGGTTCACGTTTGTATACAAAACCCATTTTTAATATCTAAAATAGAATGCTTTAGACTTTCTAGTTATGTACGCCAAGCCTCTTCCTTAACTAATACTTCGATTTTCTTTAGTGCGCCTGGTTCAACTTCCTCTACAGCTGTCGCTGCATCCTCTAGCGCTTTTGCATATCTAAGTTGTCGAAAGGCTTCTTCCGCTTCTAACAAGCGAGCATTTACACTGGGGTGACTTGTACGATAACGATTGCCGTATTGAATAATTTTTTCTGTTAGCAACACATTTTCTAACATTTCTTTTGCCCGTTTATGCACTTCTTCCATGCACGCTTCTGCTTTTTCTAAATAATTATCGACTAACGTCATATTTAAGGGCACTTCTTGAAGACTTTGCATTGCTACATAAATATGTTCTTCCGCTTCTTCTAAACGGACATCCATATCTTCGGGAATACCCGGGATATTCGCTTTTTGCATCATTCGATCTGTGTCATGTAAAATATGTTTTAATTCATCTAGTTTTTCACGAGCTTTATTTTCATCGATTCGGAGATTTTTTAATCGATTCGCAAAACGATCTTGTTCTTCGTATAATCGGTCCAAGTCTTCTGCAATTTCGTTTAGTTCTTCTTGTAAGCTAGAGTATGCGGATTGTTCTTCTTCCACACGACCTGAAAGGAGGTCGAATTTTTTCGCTAATACTTCTAATTCCTTTAAACAGCTTTGCGGTATTTCTGCCTCTTTTTCTGGCAAACGGTAGCTTTGCTGGACATAAGCAGCTTCCTCACTTACTGCACGAGTAACAGTCGTTACTTCTTTTAATCGGCTAGCTGTGTGTTCTTTGTGCTGGTCGACGTATTTTTTGGCATGTACTTCTTTTTCTAATAAATCATAGAAAGTTTCCATTTCATCTTTTATTTCTTCTACTCTTACGATTGTTTTTTCCACTTGGAGATCGACAATTGCCGCCTTCAATTCGATTAACTCAGCTTCTATTTCTGTTAATTTATTCGTCATTTCAAGATGCTGCAAGTAATAAGAACTTTCTTCCATTTCTTTTTGACCATTTCGTAATTCATGAATAGTAGCCGGTATTTTATTTTGTATTTCTGAAAGTATGCTTGGAATATCATGCAATTTAGGGAAGAACTTATTCCCTTTGTCTTGCAGCGCAATGACAATTTCCCGTGCACTTAAATAATTTCCTGTCTCAGTTAATTTATCAAATTCCTCAAAATCTGGGATAAATGATTCTAATTCCGCTTCTAGTGCTGGAACTGCTTCTCCAAAAGAATATTGATGGGCAAGTAAAGTTTTCCTAGCAGCACGATGTTGCTCTTTCAACTGCTCCATTTCTATTCTGTTTTTTTCTTCACTGCCAATTAACTCTTCTAGTTCTTTTAGAATCTCTGACATTTTTTCGTCACAAGAAGATATCAACGTTTGAATTTCTTTTTCAATTTTAGTAGCTTTAGGAAAAATGAATTTGTCTATTTTTTCTTCGGCATCAAATAAAAGAACATCTATTTTCGGCATATGTATATCCATTACTTCTGTCCATGTATTACGCCATCTTTCAAACATTTCTTCCGTTTGACCGTTCATATTCAGTTGTTTAACTTTTGTCATTTCCTCTAAAATTGGTTTATTTTGAATTTGATGTTTTTCATGCTCTAAACGTTCAATCTCTGTATTATGTTTTCTTCTTATTATAAACGCAAAAACTGCAATTACTAAAAGTATAATGACTGCTGGGATGATATACTTCATCGTAAGCCCCCTGTTCCAAAATCAAAAAATTCTAATTCCAATGTTACTCTATATATTACCATGCTTTTTATGTTATTGTTTCATAAAACAATAGAAAAGCAATTAATTATTTGAAATAATGATATTTCAGCGATAAGGAGGCAGATATTATTGAAAAAGGATGGTCATATTCATACGCCCTATTGCCCGCATGGAACGCTTGACTCCTTCCATTCATATATTGAAAAAGCAATCCAAAATAGGTTTCATGAAATTACATTTACCGAGCATGCCCCATTACCAACAAACTTTGTTGACCCAACACCTGATAAAGACAGTGGGATGGATTTGAAGCAACTCGAATTGTACTTGGCTGATGTAGATCGTTTGAAAAAACAATATGAAAAGGATATTGTTATATCAACCGGATTAGAAATAGATTTTATCTCTGGTTTTGAACAAGAGACTACTTCTTTTTTGAATACATATGGCCAGTATTTGGATGATTCGATTTTATCGGTGCATTTTTTACCATTCCAAAACACCTACACATGTATAGATTTTTCTAAATCTACTTTTTTAGCATTTATTGAACATGTAGGAAGTCCAATGGCTGTGTATAAATTGTATTATAAAACATTGATGGATTCAATAACGAGCCATCTAGGAATTTATAAACCGAAACGAATCGGTCATATTACGCTCGTACATAAATTTCAACGTGCACTTCCTGAACTAATAAATGACCACGAAGAAATAGTTTCAATTTTGCTAGAGTTAAAAAATAAAGAGCTTCAATTGGATGTAAATAGTGCAGGGCTTGCAAAACCCTATTGTTTAGAAAGCTATCCAGCACCTGCTTACATTCAATTGGCAAAGCAGCTAGAAATCCCGTTAGTTTTTGGATCTGATGCGCACCAAGTAAAAGATTTACATCAGTATTATAATGAAATAAAAAAATATTTGTAGAATGGGGAAAACAAAATGTTTACAAAAACAAGTTATTCAGAAGATTTGTCAGCAAACTATACAATGATGTCGAAACAATTAGATGCACTTTTAACAGGAGAAACAAATGCGATTGCAAATTTTAGTAATGCTTCTGCTCTATTAAATCAGTTTTTTGATCAAATTAACTGGGTTGGATTTTATTTGATGGAAGATGGCGAATTAGTATTAGGACCGTTTCAAGGGTTACCTGCTTGTGTGAGAATTCCTGTTGGTAAAGGGGTTTGTGGGACTGCTGCTAAAAACTTAGAAACAATCATCGTTCCCGATGTACATGCTTTTCCAGGTCATATAGCATGCGATGCAGCCTCCCAATCTGAAATTGTAGTTCCTATCGTGAAAGATGGAGTATTGGTTGGAGTTCTCGATATTGATAGTCCGATAAAAGAACGCTTTTCGGAACAAGATGCAACTGGCTTAGAACAATTCGTTCAAGTACTGATTAAGCATATATAACAAAGCAGAGGGAGTCGTTGCTCCCTCTGCTTTTAAAGTTTTGCAAATGCTTGCTTTAAATCTTCTACTAGATCCATATCGTTTTCGAGACCTACAGAAAGGCGTAGTAATCCATCCGTAATACCCATTTCCAACCGCTCATTTTCAGGTACAACTGAGTGAGTCATTGTCGCTGGATGTTGAATAAGCGTTTCAGCATCCCCTAGACTAACCGCGATTTTGATAAGCTTCAATTCATTCATTAGCTTTTGTACTTTCTTCAGCCCACCTTTAACGGTAAATGAAACAAGTCCACCGCCGCCCTTCATTTGCTTTTTAGCAATTGGAAATTGTGGATTGCTCTCATCAAACGGATAATAAACATTATCTACTAAAGAGACCGTTTTCAAATAGGCAACGACTTTTTCTGCATTTTTTGTATGTCGATCCATCCGTACATGCATCGTTTTAAGTCCTCTAATGAGTAACCAAGCGTCAAACGGAGAAATAATCCCACCAAAATCTTTCTGAACAGAAAAACGAATTTCCTCTATCTCTTCTTTTTTACTGCCTACAACAATTCCTGCAATAACGTCCCCATGTCCATTAATATATTTGGTCGCACTATGCAAGACAAAATCCGCCCCAAGTGTTAGTGGATTTTGTAAATAAGGAGATGAAAACGTATTATCAACTACTACACGAATTTTGTGTTTTTTCGCAACTTTCGTTATTAATGCAATGTCTACCATTTCCATTGTCGGATTAATAGGCGTTTCGATATAAATACAAACTGTATTTGGTTTTATCGCAGCCTCGATTGCTTCTTCTGTGTTTAATATGGCTAAATCATGCGAAACATTATATTTTTCTTTCAATAGGTTAAGAAGACCAAATGTACAACCGTATATCCCTCGTGTACAAAGAATATGATCACCAGACTTAGTTAAATGAACGAGAATCGCACTAACAGCAGCCATCCCAGAACCGAATGCTAATGCACCTTCTCCATATTCTATTGCAGCCATTCGCTCTTCTAACACGCGAACAGTAGGATTTCCTAAACGAGAGTAAACCCCGCCAGTTTCTTCTCCAGCAAATCTTCTTGCTCCCTGTTCAGCCGTTTCAAATGCAAAGGTGGAGGTTTGATATAAAGGCACTGCTAGGCTATCTTGATGATTGGCTGATTGATAGCCCGTATGAATGTATGCCGTCTCCTTTTGTACTTTTTCATCATTCATGTATCTAACACCCCTTTGTAAACGCTTACATTTAGTTTACACTGAATAGACAAAAAAGAAAAGGCATCTCTTTACGAAAGATGAGATACCTTCATAATACTTAATTGATTTTTCCCTTTGTTTTTTGCTTCATATAAAGCAATATCTGCTAGGTGAAAAAGATGTTTAAAATCGATGTTATCGTGTTGTTGCCAACTAGAAACACCGATCGAAACTGTAACGCTTGGATTAGTTTGTGATGAGATCAATTCCAATAATTGCTTGCACATTTCTATGCCTTCTGCGAGCGTCATTTGCGCATAATATAGCGCTAGCTCTTCTCCACCCCATCTTGCCCCAATTCCTTTTTCTCCAACTTTTTTTTGGATAATAGAAGCTATTTGTTTTAATATTTCATCTCCAATTTGGTGACCATACATATCATTCACTTGTTTAAAATTATCAATATCGATTAATACAAATACTCCACGGTCATCTATTTCTATGGAATTTTCTACATATTTATCTAAATATTTTCGCGCAAAAAGATTCGTTAAATGATCTCTATTCACCATCTCTTGCAATTTATTACTTAGTGTAGAGTTACTTATAGCAAGTGATGAATGTTGGATAAGTGATTGCATTAATTTAAAACCATCAAAGGAGAAGAAATAAGGGTCTTTATGGAGCACTATGCTAAAACCTACAATTGTATTTTGCTCTTTGAATGGGACTGCTATTAGGGAGCGATATGCATATGGTAACTTTGTTATTCTGTTAAAGTCAGCAATAAACAAGGAATCCTTCACTTTGTTAAAGTGATTGGACACATGTTGAATGTACAATTGACCTTCCTCTGTATGGAAAAAAGTATTACTTGCTGATGAAATTTTGTATTCTTCTTCTTCGATAAAAACAAAACATACTTGCTCTGGAAGGAAAGATTTCATTAATTGATTTCTTAAGAAAACGAGCATCTCTTCCAAAGAAATATTAGTATTCAATTTATGTGAAGTTTCATTTATCAATTGCAAATCAGAAACTAATCGATGTGACTGAATATACAATTTTGCGTTTTCAAGTGCATTTCCAGTCGTTTCCGCTAGCGAAGTGGCAAATTCCTTTTGTCGATTAGAGAAGAAATAATCTTCCTGGGCAGAAAGTTGTAATACCCCATAAATTCCTTGCTTCCCTTTTATCGGTACATTTATTAATCTTATGCCTAAATCTTGTACAAGCTCTGTAGTAATTTCACCTGAAACATATGCATCTACCGTGGTTGGTCTTTCAGAAGTATAATCAAACAACTTATAAGGAACAGAAGTTTTTCTATCTTGGTCATTGGATAATATTAATGTAGGTTCTAATTGTGGAAATGCATTATTTATAGCAAATAATGTTCCATTTAATATTTCCCCAGAATCTAACGTGGAGTTAAACGCTTTTGTTACACTAAATAAATTGCGATATTGGTTTTCTTGCTGGATTAATATAATCGTTTGTTTTATTGTTTGCACAAGCTTATTAACGGTGCGAATAAATTCAACTATATTCTCCGACTCAGAGAATTGTTTCCATTTCACAGTGGACTCCATGACGAGCAATCCTATTGGTTGATTGTCACGATCCCTAAATAAAACCTTAACTGTTTTGTTTTCATTGCTTTCCATATCCCAAAAAGGTGTTTCCGTAAAATCTTTTTCATAAAAAAATGCTTCTATCTCCTGCCATTTAATCATGTACATCTTTGGAGTGTAAGAATGATTTGCTCTCAATGGTCTAAATGTATCTAAGTCAAAAATCAAATAATGAACCATATCAACATCAAAAAATTCTGACAATATTATTTTAAAGTCATCGAACCAATTTATCGTAGTTCCATTTGCAAGTAAGTTTTCATTATATACATCTAAAATACGACTTTTTATAAGCAACATTATTGCGTCATCTTTCATGCGTACACCTCTCAGTTTTCCAAGAGCAAATTTGATACTTTTATCACACTTTACTTATAATACAATTTGACTATATTCCTTTAGATTTGTCAATTGTTTCTTTAAGTTTATATCTGTTCATTTTCCAAGAAATGATTATTATTGACTTTCTCCGAATATAGCGATACAATCTAGTTTGTGTAAAATAAATGCAGCAGTTGTATGGCCTAGATTGCTCATTTTGTTCCTCTTTTTTAAAAAGATGGTGTATCCTGTAACCCGTGGCTGCTAGGGCGATGATACATGAAAACAAAATGTCTGCTAGTCTGAATACATCTGGTCTTATTTTACAACAAAATAAAACCAATATAAAGGAGGAGACATACATGTCTCGATATACAGGTCCATCATGGAAATTATCACGTCGTCTTGGTATTTCACTAAGCGGTACTGGTAAAGAATTAGAAAAACGCCCTTACGCACCAGGACAACACGGTCCTAACCAACGTAAAAAATTAACAGAATACGGTATGCAATTACAAGAGAAACAAAAACTTCGTCACACTTATGGTGTTAACGAACGTCAATTCCGTACTCTTTTTGACAAAGCTGGTAAAATGCAAGGTAAACATGGTGAAAACTTCATGATCCTTCTTGAAGCTCGCCTTGATAACGTTGTTTACCGTTTAGGTCTTGCTCGTACTCGTCGTGGAGCTCGTCAATTAGTTAACCACGGTCACGTTATGGTTGATGGTAAACGTGTTGATATTCCTTCATTCAGCGTAAAACCAGGTCAAGAAATTTCTCTTCGTGAAAAATCTCAAAACCTTGACGTTGTAAACGAAGCGATCGAAGTAAACAACTTCGTTCCAGAATACGTAACATTTGACGCAGATAAAAAAGTTGGTACTTTCGTTCGTCTTCCAGAACGTAGCGAATTATCAGCTGAAATTAACGAAGCTCTAATCGTTGAGTTCTACTCTCGTTAATTTTATTGCTCTGCAAAGAGTGATATTAGAAGCCACCGAATCCCTGAGAAATCAGGAATTCGGTGGCTTTTTTCAATTGATCTATTCTTATTTTAGGAATAATGGTTTATAGGAAGCTCTATTAGGTGTTCGCAATGATTTCCGCTTCAATCAATAGAATTTCTTGCTAATTTGATGTCTACAGTTATCAGAGATGTAAATTAATCAGGTCCCCCATGCACTATTTATTAAACCTAATTAGAAAATACTGGCTCCAAATAAGTGAAGCATATACTTGGAAAAAGTTTGTTTAATTCAACCATTTATTAGTATAATGCCTCCTATTCAGCGTCGTCTCACTTCAAGTAAACTTGTTAGATTAAGAATTGGTTGCTTTCACCATTAATTTGGTTGCTCTCGTGCTAATTTAGTTGCTTTAAGAATAGAATTGATTGCTTTCAATGAATGATTGGTTGTTCTTACCCATTTACTGGATACTTATACATCGAAACTCTACTTCTTAGAAGGATAAAGCACACCATATACAGCAGCTGCTGACCGGTTTTGTCGCGTTTACAGTTTTTTTTTGTTATTTCTTGCTCAACTATTTATTAATTATATTTTTAGGAAATGCCCTATAAAGATTGAATTTACAGTAGTGACACTGATTAGCTAGCAATTTTCGTGAATTGAAGCGGAAGGGCGGCGGTAATAGGTTATCGCTCACCCAGCGGAAATCAAAGCGGTAACTTCCTTAAAACGCATTATTCCTATAGTGTAAAAAAGAGAATCTACGGATATCGTCAGAAATTTTATAAAAGCTAGGCAAAAGTAAACCCTAGATATGTTGCTTTAGCAATTTTTCTAAGGCTTTTACATTTCTACAAACAAAAAAGCGCCATCTAATTGAATAGAAAAGCGCTTTCTTAAAAGAGCATATTATTTATTCTTTTTTCATTCCTTCGATTAAATCCAACAACCGTTGTTTCGTCTCATTTGCTTCTTCTTTTAGTATTTTAAAATCATATCCTGATTTATCCTCATTCATATGAACTTCTACTAAATCTCCTATTTTTGCATCTATCGTAAACTTATCTTTTAAAATAACTAACTTGTTTGCCTTGTTATTTTTTTCGAATAGAACAACAAAAAAATCGTCGAAACGATCTAATATGTATTTTTTTGTAGCCATTGCGCCCAGCCCCTCGATCCAATAATTAACCTATAAAGTGAAATTATTAAATATTAATATTGTTGAAAATTTATCTCTAGTACTCATTCTATACTATTTATCGCTTATTTTTCATCCTATTTCACATTAAATATTAAATTTCTTAATAAATTCATGATTATTTCACTAACCGATGTAAATACTAAGAACTGAAATGACAAAAATGGGAGGATATGAATATGAAAAATAATAACAATCATACATCGACAAATAAAAAAATGAAAAATTCACATGTTAGCACAAACTTCAATGAGCCCGAAAAATTAACGGACAATGAAAAGAAAAAACTTCAAGTAAAAGATGGCCAGAACAATCATCATGTAGATGAACGTGGTGGATTTTAACAATTGTACCCCTTTTTTAAAAAGCTACTTCCCCTTATTTATTGGGAAGTAGCTTTCATTTTATACAAATTTAATCATTTTGTAGTTTTTCTTCCCTCTACGAACGATCATGAACTCATCTTCTAGTCTGTCTGCTTTTCCTACTACATATGCAATATCTGTCACTTTTTCACCATTAATAGAAATTGCACCATTCGCTACATCTTCACGAGCCTGTCTTTTCGAAGGTGATACACTTGCTTCTACAATAAAGTCTACAATGCTCTTTTCATCTTTAGACATTTCAACTGATGGCACATCTTTAAATGCATCTTTCATCTCATCAACAGTAAGCTCTTTCAAATTGCCACTGAACAAAGCTCGAGATATGCGAATTGCTTGTTCTAAAGCTTCCTGCCCGTGGATTAGACGAGTCATCTCTTCAGCTAACGTCGTCTGTGCTTTACGTAAATGTGGCTCATTTTCCACTGTTACAGCTAGTGCTTCAATTTCACTGCGATCTAAAAACGTAAATATTTTCATGTATTTAATAACATCTGCATCCGCTGTGTTGATCCAAAATTGATAAAACTCATACGGCGATGTCTTTTTCGCATCTAGCCATACAGCTCCAGACGCTGATTTACCGAATTTCGTCCCATCTGCTTTTGTTACTAATGGAATCGTAATCCCGAAAGCTTTTGTTTCTTCCTCATGCGTTTTGCGAATCACTTCAAGACCAGTTGTTATATTACCCCATTGGTCAGATCCACCAACTTGCACTTTACAGTTATACGTGTTGAATAAATGATTGAAGTCAATGCCTTGAATTAATGTGTAAGCAAACTCTGTAAAAGAAAGACCAGAATCTAAACGAGAAGCAATGGAATCCTTTCCTAACATGTAGTTAATATTAATAAGCTTACCAAAATCACGTAAAAACTCGATAACACTCATCGGTCCAATCCAGTCGTGATTGTTTACCATTTTGGCCCCATTTTCGGTATTAAAATCGAAAATCCGCTCCATTTGAGCTTTAATTCCTTGTACATTTTTATCAATTTGCTCCGTTGTTTGTAGTACTCGCTCTTCAGAACGACCAGATGGATCTCCAACCATTCCTGTTGCACCACCAACTAGTAAAATTGGACGATGGCCATGTAATTGGAAACGTCTTAATGTTAGTAATGGAACGATATGTCCAATATGCATACTATCTGCAGTTGGATCTACTCCACAGTATAAAGAAATTTTTTCGTTATTCAATAAATCCTTTAATCCATCTGCATCTGTTTGCTGATAAATGAGCCCTCTCCAAGATAAGTCTTCTAGTAATGCATTTGTCATTTCAATCTCCTCCTTAAATATAAAAAAAGTCCCCACATGAAATAAATCATGCAGGGACGCTTAAGTAAATTAGCGCGGTACCACCCAGCTTGAAGGCATCTATCCTTCCGCTTCGTTCACGGTATCGTCGTGAAAACGTCTAACTCCAAGCCTGTAATTCATCCATTGTACACTGACTAGCTTTCACCGACCGCTAGCTCTCTAAACAGTTTGCACAACAACTACTTCGGACTCTTCCTCGTTAAATTATATACCTATTTTACCTAATCTGAAACGTATGTCAATATCTATCGTCTACTAATAGATGATTATGGTATAATAATTCTTGATTTGGGGGTCGAATAATCAATGAAAAAATGGATCGAGAAAATCCAATTTTATACAGAGAAAATGAATAAGTGGCAATCTACTAAATGGGCGAAAGGTTTACGAATTTCTTCTGGCGTCATATGGAACTTATGCTTACTATTTATCGTAATATTCCTTGCGCTCGGAGTATTTGCCGCTTCTGTTGGTGCTGGTTATTTTGCATCGCTAGTGAAGGAAGAACCACTTCGAGCGAAAGAAGACATGCGAGCGGACGTATTTAATTATGAGGAAACATCCGAAATCTACTTTGCGGATAATGTGTATTTAGGAAAACTAAGAACCGATCTGGAACGGACGGAAACAAAGCTTGCTTCAGTTTCCCCATATGTTATTGACGCGGTCCTCGCGACAGAAGATGAGTATTTTGAAGTACATAATGGAATTGTACCGAAAGCAATTTTCCGCGGGTTACTTCAAGACTTTACAAATTCAGATACGCAAACTGGCGGATCCACTTTAACGCAACAATTAATAAAAAATCAAATTTTAACCAATGAAGTATCATACGAACGAAAAGCAAAAGAAATTCTCTTAGCAATGCGCTTAGAGCATTTCATGACAAAAGAGGAAGTATTAGAAGCCTACTTAAATATAATTCCATATGGACGAAATGCAAACGGGCGGAATATTGCAGGAATTGAAACAGCTGCAAACGGTATCTTTAATGTAAAAGCAAAGGATCTTACATTGCCACAAGCCGCATATATCGCCGGGATTCCACAAGCTCCATTTGCTTATACCCCTTTTAGACAAGGTGGAGAAAAGAAAGAGGGGGACGCATTACAGCCTGGTATTGAGCGGATGAAGACCGTATTATTTCGAATGAAAGAAACAGGTTATATTTCGCAAGAAGAATATGATTCTGCCATAAGTTACGATATTACACAAGACTTTAGAGAGCCGGAAGTGGTCGCTGAGGAAAAATATCCTTGGTTAACATACGAAGTGGAAAACCGTGTAAAAGATATTCTAAGAGGTCAATTAGCTAGTGCAGATGGAATTGACCCTGAAAGACTAGCAAAAGAGAAGAAATTATATGAGAAATATAATATTATAGCCGAACGCTCTATTCGAACAGATGGATATCGAATACATACAACGATTAATAGAAATATGTTTGAAGCAATGTTAAAAGTAAAAGATGAATTTGAGTATTATGGACATACGTACACGAAAGAAGTAAAAGATCCAAATACCGGCGAGATCATTACAAAAGATTTTCCGGTTCAAGTTGGAAGTATGCTCATCGAAAATGGAACCGGGAAAATATTAACGTTCCTCGGTGGACGTGATTATCATTTAGAACAATACAATCATGCGACACAAGCTATTCGACCAATTGGGTCCACGATGAAGCCTTTACTAGTATATGCTCCTGCAATCGAATATGGAGTCATTGGTGCTGGAAGCCCAGTAGTGGATATTAAACTAGACAATCTAACAAGAACGACTTGGGCAAAATCACCCGCCAACTATACGATTGCGCAAGAAAAAGGAATTATTTCAGCACGTAGCTCGCTGATGACGTCTCAAAACTTATCTACGATTCGTTTATATGATTTAATCATGGATAGAAAACCGACTGACTTCTTAATGAAAATGGGATTTGAACATATTGAAGAAAATGAATATGCAAACCATGCACTTTCTATCGGTGGGATGACACACGGTGCTACAGTGGAAGAAAATACAAATGCATTTGGCACCTTTGCAAATAATGGGCAATTTATCGATGCCTATATGATTGAAAAGATTGAAGATGTGGAAGGTAATATTATTTATGAACACGAAACCGTACCGGTACAAGTTTTCAGTCCTGCAACTGCTTATATTATTACCGATATGATGCGTGACGTATTATCTGGTGGTACAGCGAAGTTAGCGAACTCACGACTTAAATTCCAATCCGATTTCGCAGCTAAAACTGGGACAACTCAAAATCATAATGACTCATGGCTTGTTGGATACAATCCAAATGTTTCTTTAGGTGTATGGCTTGGTTACGATGATAATAAAAAATCATTATTTTATATGAATAATCGTTATAATCATCCGAGTGTGCGCGTGAATATGTTGTGGTCTAATATGATGAATGCTATGTATGATGTATCACCAGAACTAATCGATGCACCGAACCCTTTCCAAGTTCCCGAAGGAGTCGTAACGAGATCTTTCTGCGGAATTTCTGGACTAGCACCTTCTGATGCATGTGCAAAAGCAGGATTAGTTAAATCCGATTTATTTAACGCTGCTGCTATGTTACCAACCGCCGCAGATGATAGTTTAATCTCCTCTTCTTATGTGGTGATAAACGGTGATAGATATCGCGCCTTAGATGCTACTCCTAGTGAATTTGTTGTTCAAGGAGGCTACGGGGTGAACCAAGACTTTATTACACGAATGCTCGGAAGATTTGGAGGAAATGCGAGTAAGCTTTTCCCAGAGGATTCTAGTTTCGGTGGTAATGTTGTGTCAGAAGAAGTATTTAAAGCGGATGGTAGCCCACCTGCTGCAGTAAATGCCATGATATCCGGAAATACCATAACATGGGCAAAATCAGCATCATCTGATGTTGTCGGTTATCGTGTATTCCAAGTTGTTGATGGACAACGAGTACTTGTCGCAACTAAAGCAGAAGCTGAGTCAGCTAGCTTTACAATTAGCGGTCCTGGTCAATATATTATTGTATCTGTAGACATTACTGGTTTACAATCAGGCGCTTCCAATATTGTGTCGCTAGAAGCCGCGCAACCAGAAACTCCTGTTGAACCTGTCACACCTCCAGAAAACGGAGAGGATGACGCGACTGATGACGGGATAACTACTCCCCCTTCGAATGAAGATGATTCATCCGAAGAAGGAGACACAACAACTGCAAGAAGATAAGGACAAAAGTGCATCTTATCTTTATTGTTCGAAAGGGACGAGAAGTTGCAAACAACTTCTCGTCCCTTTCTTTCGGTAATCCCCAATGGTTGTCGGGCACCTATAGAACCGACTGGTGTTAGGTTACTTATTCTTAGAATAGAGACTCTTTACTTAGAGATCAGCGCCCAAAAATATAATTTCGGGCGCTGTTCGCTGTTTAATCGATTTGGTTATCCTCGGCCTACGACAAATAATAGATTGCACAATATCCATCACTATCGTCTCACCACAAGTTAACTCTTTATTTTGAGAATTGGTTGCTTACACGCTGATTTGATTGCCCTCATCATAGAATTGGTTGCTTCCAATGACCAGATGGTTGCTCTTAACCATTTACTGGATAATCATACTTCGAAAACTACACGGTATATAGATAATATGCCATACTCACCTCCATCTGACTCCAAGTTAACTCGTTACTATAAGAATTAGTTGCTTTCATCTGTAAATTGGTTGCTCTCACGCTGATTTGATTGCCCTCATAATAGATTTGGTTGCTTCCAATGACCAGATGGTTGCTCTTAACCATTTACTGGATAATCATACTTCGAAAACTACACAGTATATAGATAATATGCCATACTCACCTCCATCTGACTCCAAGTTAACTCGTTACTATAAGAATTGGTTGCTTACACCTGTAATTTGGTTGCTCTTACACTGATTTGATTGCTCTCATAATAGATTTGGTTGCTTTCAATGACCAGCTGATTGCTCTTAACCATTTACTGGATAATCGTACTTCGAAAACTACACGGTATATAGATAATACGCCATACTCACCTCCATCTCACTCCAAGTTAACTCGTTACTATAAGAATTGGTTGCTTTAATCTGTAAATTGGTTGCTCTCACTAACCAGTTGGTTGCTCTTAACCATTTACTGGATGTAGCTGTCACTTCCTTATTACGCATTATCCTTATCTAGTGACATACCTCATATTGTCGAAAGAATTTCTACATATTATCTTTCCTAAGCAGACAAAAGCCACAGCACCTTATAAAATCTGGTCGCTGTGGCTTTTTATTAGTCTTCCATTGTAGATAAATCGCCCGTTGGTAATTTTAACTCCCAAGCTTTTAGAACGCGGCGCATAATTTTACCGCTTCTCGTTTTCGGTAACTTGTCTTTGAATTCAATTTCTCTTGGCGCAGCATGCGCAGCTAGTCCTTTTTTCACGAATTGTTGAATATCTGCAATTAGTTCTTCCGAAGGCTCGTACCCTTCATTTAACGCAACAAATGCTTTAATAATTTCTCCGCGCACCGGATCTGGTTTACCAATTACCCCTGCTTCTAAAATAGCGGGATGCTCGATTAATTTGCTTTCCACCTCAAATGGTCCTACTCGTTCACCGGAAGTCATGATCACGTCATCTACTCGTCCTTGGAACCAGTAATACCCTTCATCATCCATGTATGCAGAATCTCCGGAAAAATACCATTCATCATTCATAAAACTAGATTCGTATTTTTCTTTATTATTCCAAATTTGACGCATCATTGATGGCCAACCTTTTTTAATCGCTAAGTTCCCCATCGTATATGGTGGAACGACATTTCCTTGATTGTCAATAATCGCTGCTTCCAACCCAGGAAGTGGTTTTCCCATAGATCCTGGTTTAATCGGTAGACAACCGAAATTACAAATCATTTGCGCGCCTGTTTCAGTCATCCACCAAGTATCATGAATGCGCAAATGGAACACTTGCATTCCCCATTTTACTACTTCCGGGTTTAAAGGTTCCCCTACGGATAATATATGTCGAAGAGAGGATAAATCATGTTTCTCCACGATAGCATCTCCTGCTCCCATTAGCATTCGGAATGCAGTTGGCGCACTATACCATACTGTTACTTTGTATGCTTCAATTGCATTATACCAAGCATCTGGTGAAAAACGTCCACCAAGCACAAGTGACGTAGCTCCAGTTAACCAAGGTCCGAATATCCCGTAAGAAGTACCCGTTACCCACCCTGGGTCAGCTGTACACCAATATACATCTTCGTCACGAATGTCCATAACCCATTTCATCGATTGATATTGTTGAACCATTGCATAATGTACATGTAAAATTCCTTTTGGTTTGCCTGTGGAACCTGATGTATAGTGTAAAATTAGCCCATCTTCTTTATCTACCCACTCAATATCAAAAGCTTCCGAAGCATTATGTAATGCTTTTTTGAAGTCGATAAACTTTTCTGTTTCCTCTATGTTATCTCCTACTAAAAATACCGTCTCTAAATCTGGTAATTTATCTAAAGGAATTCTTTCCAATAAATCTGGAGTTGTCACAATAGCCTTAGCTTCACTATCTAATAATCGGTCATATACTGCACCTTCCATAAACGCTTCGAAAAGAGGTCCGACAATAACTCCCATTTTCACAGCACCTAAAAGCGAGAAATATAATTCCGGAGATCTAGGCATAAAAATGAATAGTCGATCTCCTTTTGTTAAGTTAGAGTACTCTTTATAAACGTTGGCAGCTTTGTTTGTCCACTTTTTCATATCCGCATACGTATAAGATTCTTTTCTGTCTGCATCTTGATAATGAAGTGCGACTTTGTCTTTCTTCTCGGATTCGGCATGTCTATCAATTGCTTCATATGCCATATTTACTTTTCCAGTTTCATGCCACGAAAAATTTTTCTCGGCATCTTCCCACTTAAATGTTCTTGCCGTTTCTTCATAATCCTTTAACTGATAATCCCCTTGTACTACTGGTAACATTTCTATTACTTTCATCCTTTTCACCCTTTCTAGAACTATACAAACACTATACACTTCTATTCTACAATATTTGTTCACAGTTTTGCCAATCTTTTTATTTTTAAGAATGTTTCGTTTTGTTTTTTATACATCCACCTTCTTTTCGTAGAAATCATGTATAATAGTTT
The DNA here is from genome assembly GCF_006861775.1 of Psychrobacillus soli. Lineage (GTDB taxonomy): Bacteria > Bacillota > Bacilli > Bacillales_A > Planococcaceae > Psychrobacillus > Psychrobacillus soli. The sequence continues at coordinate 19,457 of NZ_VDGG01000038.1, forward strand.
TAAATGCGTTTATTTTTATAGGTGGTGAACTCGTGATACACGAAAAGACGTATAATGCGTTGGAAATAGAAACAAAACATGGTGCTGTCATTGTCGAAGGACCAATTCTTTCGGAGCAAATAGCAGATTTAGTGTTTCATGAAGACTTAATAGCTTTTAGGGCACCTGCCCAACAGCATAAAGCAATTATTGAAATCGCCAAATTGCCGGAAGGAAGAATTATTATTGTACGAGATCAACAGACCATCGTTGGTTATTGTACATTTCTTTATCCAGATCCTTTGGAAAGATGGTCGAAAGGGAAAATGGAAGACTTAATAGAATTAGGAGCAATTGAAGTAATTCCAAAATTTCGTGGAACTGGTGTTGGCAAAACACTTTTACGCGTTTCGATGATGGATGATGCAATGGAAGATTATATTACAATTACAACGGAATATTATTGGCATTGGGATTTAAAGGGCACTGGTTTAAATGTATGGGAGTACCGTAAAGTGATGGAGAAAATGATGCAAGCTGGCGGCCTCGAATATTTTGCAACGGACGATCCCGAGATCAGTTCGCATCCTGCTAATTGTTTAATGGCCAAAATTGGAAGTCGAGTGAACAATAAATCCATTCAACAATTTGACCAGTTGCGCTTCATGAACCGGTTTATGTACTAGCAGAATCCTAAAGATGGGAACTTCTGCTCGTATGGCTAATACAGGAGCGGTAACTTAATTAGAATCACATTAATGCGCATGAACTTTTAAAAAGGGGTGTATGCAAATGCTTGTAGAAGAAATTATGAATACCTCGGTACCGACTTTAACACCTACGCACACGATTAATGATGCGTTACTGCTTTTAAAAGCAAAACGAATCCGCCATATTGCGATTATTAACACCGAGAATGAAGTTCTAGGTGTCGTAACCGACCGCGATCTAAAAGAAGCAACTCCATCTACTCTATTGACCAGTAACAATCCAGAAGTATATGAATTACCATTAGAAAAAATTATGACCACAAATCCAATTGTCGGCCATCCTTTAGATTTCATAGAAGAAACCGCTACTATTTTTTATGATAATCGGATAGGATGTTTACCTATTGTGTCACAAGGAAAACTTGTCGGCATGATTACGGAATCTGATTTATTGTATAAATTTATTGAACTTACTGGCGCACATCAACCGGGGTCCCAAATAGAAGTTCGCGTACCAAATAGACCTGGTGTTTTATTTGAAGTTTCTAAAGTTTTTTATGAGCAAAAAATGAATGTCTTAAGCGTACTCGTATATCCCGATAAAGCGAATGAAGCGTATAAAATTTTAGTGCTCCGAGTGAAAACGATAAATCCGATTAGCATTATAGAAGCATTAAGAACAGAAGGATTCGAAGTATTATGGCCAAATCATCCGGGAATGACTCTATGAAGAAAAATGCTGTGTTTGTCTTTTCAGAAGATCAGTTAGGTTATAGGTTTTCGGATACACACCCGTTCAATCAAAAACGCCTAACCTTAACGGTCGATTTATTGAAAGAAATGAACGCTTTATCATCATCGGATATCGTAGTACCACGTATTGCAACAGACGAAGAATTGAGTTTAATACATGATCCTCAGTATATTGAAATTGTCAAAAAAGCAAGCTTGGAGACAAATGATACTACCGTTTATGAAAGCTATGGTATAGGGACTGAAGATACTCCTATTTTCCCTCATATGCACGAAGCAAGCGCAAGCCTTGTCGGTGGTACACTAACTGCAGTAGATTACGTAATGGAAGGGAAATCATTGCATGCCCTTAACTTAGGTGGAGGTCTCCACCACGGATTTAAAGGACGAGCCTCGGGATTTTGTATATATAATGATAGTTCAGTAGCTATTAAATATATGCAGCAAAAATATAATGCACGTGTTCTCTATATCGATACAGATGCGCATCATGGGGACGGTGTACAGTGGAGCTTTTACGATGAGCCTAATGTATGTACAATCTCGATACATGAAACAGGCAGATATTTATTTCCTGGAACCGGTAATATTACAGAACGAGGAACTGGTGAAGGGTATGGTACTTCTTTTAACTTCCCAATAGATGCTTTTACCGAGGATGAATCATTTTTGGAGATTTATCGCACGGCACTTCGGGAAATTGTGGAGTCCTTTAAACCTGATGTTATATTAAGCCAAAATGGTGCAGATGCCCATTATTTTGATCCGTTAACCCATTTATATGGAACGATGAATATTTACCGAGAGATTCCTAAACTAGCACATGAACTTGCACATCAGTATTGTGGTGGAAAATGGATTGCTGTTGGTGGAGGTGGTTATGATATTTGGCGTGTCGTTCCGCGTGCTTGGTCCCTTCTTTGGATGGAAATGAATGATTTGAAAACTCCGGAAGGTAACTTACCTAAAGCTTGGATGGATCGTTGGTCCAAAGAGTCACCAGTTCCGCTTATCCCAACTTGGATGGATCCGACTCCGTTATACGAACCAATCCCACGAAAAGCAGAAATAATGGAGAAGAATAAACAAATGCTCGACAAAGCACTATATGCACTTCGCAATCAGCAATCATACAAAAATCACCAGTAACCATGGGCTACTGGTGATTTTTTATTTTACTGATTCTCTTTCTTCAATTCGATAAGGCAAAACGACTATTTGTTCTTCAATTTTCTCTTTGTTCATAAATTTCGTTAATAATCGCATGGAAACTGCACCGATATCGTATAATGGCAACACAACACTTGTTAGCTGTGGACGTACCATTCTTGCCAGTTTAGAGTTTTCAAAACTGATGACTTCAATGTCATTAGGTACATTCAGTCCACTATCCTGAGCACCGTGAATTAACCCGATTGCGATTTCGTCATTGCCTGCAAAAAATGCCGTAGGTGGATTCGAAAGCTTACATAACTCTTCCCATGCAGCATGACCATCATCGTATGTGTTATCCACACCAACGATTAAATCATTATCGATTTCAATGTTCGCCTCTTTTAATGCTTTTTCATAGCCAGATCGTTTATATACTCGATCGATGGTCGACTCCATATTCCCTGAGACAAATGCAATGCGTGTATGACCATTTTGAATTAGGCGATTGACAGCGTCAACTGCTGCTTCATGATATTCGATATTAACAGAAGGAAACGCTTCGGATGTTTCCACTGTACCTGCTAAAACAATTGGAACACTTGACCTTTCCATTTCATTTAGCATATCCTTCGTTACTTCATCGCTCATCATAACAATTCCATCCACTTGTTTACTAAACAATGTAGATAGTAGTTGCACTTCTTTATCTGCCTGTTGGTCAGAATTCGTTAAAATAATATTATAGCGATACATCGTTGCAATATCTTCTATGCCTCGTACTAATTCCGCATAAAACACGTTGGAAATATCCGGTATAATAACTCCTACAGTTTTTGTTTTCTTACTAGCTAGCCCTCTTGCGACTGCATTTGGTCGATAGTCCAATCGTTCGATAACAGCCAACACTTTTTGACGAGTTGCTGGCTTGACGTTTTGGTTTCCATTAACTACACGTGAAACAGTTGCCATCGACACATTTGCTTCTCTTGCCACATCATAAATGGTAATAGTCAACGCATATCACTCCTTCACATTTATTGTTATTTATATTATATATAAATAATACTTGATATACTCTATAACTTTCAATTAAATAGTAAAACCGACTCTATAGCAAGAGTCGGTTTTGTGAATATTTATCACTTATGCATGAACTTCATGTGTTTTCATGAAGTTTTGTAACGAATTGTAGAACTCATCGAATTGTTGTAAATTCATTTGTTGTGCCGCATCTGACAACGCAACTGCTGGATCTGGATGAACTTCCGCCATTACTCCGTCTGCTCCAATTGCGATAGCAGCTTTAGCTGCAGGTAAAAGAATATCACGACGTCCAGTTGAATGTGTAACGTCTACAAACACTGGTAAATGCGTTTCTTGTTTTAAAATTGGCACTGCTGAAATATCTAATGTATTTCGAGTAGCACGTTCGTATGTGCGAATACCGCGTTCACATAAAATGATTTGATCATTTCCTTGTGACATAATATACTCCGCAGCATGAATGAATTCATCTAATGTAGCCGCAATACCTCTTTTTAATAATACAGGTTTGTTGATTGATCCTACTGCTTTTAATAATTCGAAGTTTTGCATATTACGAGCACCTACTTGCACAACGTCTATATAGTCAAGTGCTTCATCTAAATGGCTAGGTGTCACAATTTCAGAGATAACTGCTAAGCCGTATTCTTGAGAAATTTGTTTTAATATTTTTAAGCCTTCTAAGCCAAGACCTTGGAAATCATAAGGTGATGTACGCGGCTTATATGCCCCACCTCGTATCAACTTTAAGCCTTTTCCTTGAATTGCTGCAGCAACTTCCGCTACTTGTGTGTATGATTCTACTGCACATGGTCCAAATATGAAAGAAGGAGTTCCTGTACCGATTTTTTCACCGTTTATTTCAACCACTGTATCTTCTGATTTCTTTTTACGAGATACTAATAGTGCTTTCTTTTGATCATCCACTTGTAATTCTAAAGCAGTTTTAAAGATTTCTTTAAAAATATGTTCCACAGTTGACTGTGGTAGTGGCCCATCATTATTTTCTTTTAAGTGATCTAACATATGTCTTTCGCGAAGAGGATCATATCTATTCACACCTTGCTTTTCTTTCACTCTTCCTATTTCTTTTACAACACCAGCTCTTTCGTTGATTAACTGTAAAATTTCAACGTTAATCTCATCCACGCGACTGCGTAAAGCTTCTAAATCCACATTACTCATAGATATTTCTCCTCTCTTCTTTCCACCGACACTTTATATCGACTGAAAATTATGATACATTTTTAAGTATAACTCATATTATAATCAATGTATGTGAAAATGTCACGCATTTTTATTTTAGCGATTCAACTCGCTAAAGTGTGTGCCTGAAAAAGGACGTGGGAAATTGGCAGCTAAGTTATTTGCATTAGATATAGGAACAAGATCTGTAGTAGGAATTATTTTAGAAGAGCGCAATGAGAACTTTCATGTTGTTGATATATTAGTAGAGGAACATAAAGAACGTGCAATGGTCGATGGGCAAATACATAATGTACTAAAAGTCGCTGAAGTCATTCAATCGATCAAAAAGCAGCTGGAGGAAAAACATGGACCACTTGAAAAAGTAAGTGTAGCTGCTGCAGGACGAGCACTAAAAACAGAACAAGCAGAGATTAAAATGGATATTAAAAATAGACCTATTTTCTCTGAAGATGACATAAGCCGATTAGAGCTTACTGCCGTACAACAAGCACAAAACAATTTAGTGCAAAATGATTCGGACAAAGAATCTAGTCACTATTACTGCGTCGGATATAGTGTTTTATACTACCGATTAGATGGAGAAGAAATTGGTAGTTTGGTAGACCAACAAGGGCGAGAGGCATCCATAGAAGTAATTGCAACTTTTTTGCCAAGGGTAGTAGTAGAATCATTACTTTCTGCTTTAAAAAGGGCTAACTTAGAAATGGAAGCTTTGACATTGGAGCCAATTGCCGCGATTAATGTATTAATCCCTCCTACCATGCGACGACTGAATGTTGCACTTGTGGACATAGGTGCTGGAACTTCTGATATTGCCATTACAGATTATGGTACAGTTGTCGCATATGGGATGGTCCCAAATGCAGGAGATGAAATTACAGAAGCGTTAAGTGATCATTACTTACTCGATTTTCCACTCGCGGAAGATGCAAAAAGAGCAATTAATACGAATGACTTTATCCCGATACAAGATATTCTAGGATTTGATCAAAACATCCCAAAAGAAGAAATGATTGCAGCTATCAAGCCAGCAACGTTGGAACTCGCAATATCCATTTCGACCGAAATCCTCAGGTTGAATAATAACCGACCGACAAAAGCCGTCATGCTCGTTGGTGGAGGAAGCTTAACCCCTTCCCTTACGACGATTTTAGCAGAAAAACTAAATTTACCAGCAAATCGGGTGGCAGTCCGAGGAATTGATGCGATCCAAAACTTAACAAAAGAAGCACATATTCCAATATCTCCAGAACTGGTTACACCAATCGGAATTGCTATCGCAGCAAAACGGGCACCAATACAATATATGTCTGTAGAAGTGAACAGCCAAGTCGTTCGCCTATTTGAGCTAAAAGAAATGACTGTAGGGGATGCACTGCTAGCAGCGAATATTCCTACCCGGAAGTTGTACGGCAAGCCAGGAGCAGCACTTTCTGTGGAAGTGAATGGACAAACGATACATATTCCAGGAGAACATGGCAAACCAGCTGTAATAATGTTAAATGGACAGAAAACTAATACAAAAGCCGCGATCAAAAACAAAGATATTATTGAATTATTAGAAGGCGAGAATGGGAAAGAAGGTTCCGCTTCCGTACGTGATTTAATCGATGATGCTTCTGTTAAAACGATTACTTTTCAAGGTGTTTTACATACAGTTGAACCTTCAGTAAAGGTTAATGCAAAGAAGGTCTCTCTCGATACACCGTTAAAGGAAAGGGATAAAATTACGGTTGATACACCACAAACAGTTGAACAAATTTTACATGCAATTCGAAAAGAAAGTTATGTAGCCCAGTTGAATCCGTATATGTTTACAATTGAGGATAAAAATCATTATATACCGGCCTTTTCATCAAAATTATTGTTAAATGGAAAATCAGTAAAGCTTTCCTACGCAGTTCAAGACAATGATGTTTTAGAAATAAGTGCAGCGAATCCTCCAACTCTACAACAACTTGCCGTTCAATTGGAGAAGAAATTCATGGAGCATATAGTACTTACTTTCCAAGGAGAAGCAATAGAGCTTACGAGGGAATGTGCAGTCGTGTCAATTGGAGAAATGAAGTTATCCCTTTCGGATAGTATTCCAAGCGGAACTATCTTACAGTGGAAGCAAGTAAACTATGCTCCGTGGATTTTCCAAGATGTTTTCCGTTTTACGGATTGGAATATGCCAGAAGGGGCTGGTTCATTTCAAATTATTCGAAATGGACAGCCCTCTCGGTTTGACGAAGAAATCTTTGGCGGCGATCAGTTAGAAATTGTGTTTAAATAAGAAAACACGAAACGGGTATATGCCGTTTCGTGTTTTCTTATTTATTTGAGTTATTAGTACCTACTACTGCTTCTTTAATCGCTTCTGCAACCGCTGTAGTATCTTCTTGCTCTGCCGCTACTTCTTCTTCTGTTGTATGTGAAATAGTTTCCATATAATCCATTGGTTCTTCACCTTCATATGAAGCTGTACCGTCGTCTAAAGGAGAAGTTGGGTTCCCCTTGATGGACTTCACTTTATCTACTAATTGACCTGATTGCTCTTGTAATTGCTTCGAGATTTGCGTTGTTTTCTCCTTGGCAGTCGAAGAAAAATCGATTGTTTTTTCTTTTAATTGCCCTGCTTGCGTAGAAAGATTGCCTCGAAGTTCTGATCCAGTTTTAGGAGCTAATAATAATGCGGTCGCGGCGCCGATAATACCACCAATGAATACTCCAATAAGAAAGTCTTTCCCGTTTACTTCTTCATCCCGATACACATTTTCTCTCGTTTCGTTGTAGTAAGGAACTGGTGGATAATTTGGAGCAGCTTGTCTATCATACGAAGGCTGATTTGCATAATATTCATGATTATAGGACGCTTCATTATAATTTGGCTTTTTTGATTCGTGGTTGCTCATGTAAATTCCTCCAATTATTGGTTTGTTTTTTTATTTTGTTCATAAGTTTGATAACCTGCTTGCTCTAATTCTTTCCGTTCTTTCCATTTATCCCTTATTCCTAATACTACATTACTCCACTGTACAACTTGCGCTATTTTTTCTTCGTTTTTTGTAACGGAAGATGTGACAGAAGATGTTAGTCGCTGTATGGAATGATTAAAGCCACTAACAGAAGTTCCTACATTTTTCACTGCATCGACAACTGTATTTAGTTTTTCCGATTTCTCTTGTATATCTTCTGCTAATTCATTTGTTTTATGAAGAAGTTCCGCCGTTTCTTTTGTCACATTTTGTAAATTTTTATCCAATCCTTCTAATGTGCCTGCAACATTATTTAAAGTCTTTTTCACTGAAAACAATGTAACAGCAAGACTTATACAAAGCACCAAAAATGCAACTGCAGCTATAATAGCAGCTATGTATAAAAGATTTTCCATTTTGTATCCTCCCCTTTTCTTCGTTGTCCTATAACATTTTTACCCTAAAAGAATAAAATTAAACTTCTTTCTCTATTACTATACTACGTTTCTTTTAAATATCCTTTAAAAAAATGCTTAATCACAGAAGGATTAAGCATTTTTTTCAGCTATTTAATTTTCCTTCAAATGCTTGTTGATATTTTTGTACATCTCCAGCACCCATAAATAAATAAACTGCATGTTCATAGCCAAGTAATTGATCGACTGTCTCTTCATATAAGATTTGACTGTTTTCAATTAAATCGACGAGCGTTTGAATGGATAGATCCCCAGCATTTTCTCTTGCTGAACCAAATATATCGCATAAAAAGACTTGATCTGCCAAACTTAAGCTTTCGCTAAATTCATGTAAAAACTTTTTCGTTCTAGTAAATGTATGCGGTTGAAATATCGCCACAATTTTTCGATTTGGATATTTTTGCTGTGCTGATTGAATCGTTGCTTTAATTTCGGTCGGATGATGCGCATAATCATCAATAATAACCCGTTCTCCGATAACTGTCTCTGTAAAGCGTCTTTTCACGCCTTCAAACGTTTCTAATCCTTTTTGAATAATATCCGCTGGCACTTCTTCGTAATGGCATAAAGAGATCACAGCGAGTGAATTTAATACGGCATGGTCGCCGAATAACGGAATTGTAAAACGCTCATAGAACTCATTTCGAACAAACACATCAAAAGAAGTTCCCTCCGTTGTTTTCTCTAAATTACGGGCTGCAAAATCATTATGTTCCCCAAAACCGTAATAGACGACAGGAACTGGTGCTTTAATCTTTTGTAAATAGGCATCGTCGCCACAAGCAATAATCCCTTTTTTTACTTGCATCGCCATCGATTGAAATGCATGGAATACATCCTCAATATCTTGGAAATAATCTGGATGGTCAAAATCAATATTTGTCATGATTGCATAATCCGGACTATATGCTAGAAAATGTCTACGGTATTCACATGCCTCAAATACAAAATTAGACGCATCCTTTTCCCCTTTTCCAGTGCCATCACCGATTAAGAAAGAAGTAGGCGAATAACCGCTCAATACATGAGAAAGCAAACCAGTAGTAGACGTTTTACCATGCGCTCCTGTTACTGCAATGGAAGTAAATCGACTCATATAGTCACCTAAAAAATTGTGATAACGAATGACTTCCAATCCTAATTCCTTTGCTCTAACAAGTTCAGGATGACTATCAGGAAAAGCATTTCCTGCAATAATTGTCATGCCTTCCTCAATATTTGCTTCATCAAATAACAACACATTTATATTTCTTTCATGTAAAGGTTTTTCTGTAAAGAAATACTTATCAATATCAGAACCTTGTACTTCATTTCCTACATCATGTAATATTTGCGCCAAAGGGCTCATTCCAGACCCTTTGATACCTGTAAAATGATACTTTGTCATACGTTGTAAACCTCCTGGGGCTATCCCCGCTTAAATACACTATTCAATACATTTTCACTTCATTTATCATACATCTTCTAAAAACGTACTCCCCATTATATCATTTTTTCATCCATACTTTTAATAAATAATATTAACTAAATATTTGTTCTAAACTATCGTTAGTAAGTAACACATCTCTCGCTTTGCTCCCCTTTGGTTCCGTAATATAACCACTCTCATACATGGCATCTATTAGCCTTGCAGCACGATTATATCCAATGTGGAATTTACGTTGCAGTAAAGAAGTAGAAGCAGATCCTTGTTCTACGATAAAACGGCATGCCTCTTCAAATAATTCATCTTGTTCGGAAGTTTCCGCTCTTTGTAGCAATTCCTCTTGTTCGAATATATAGTCAGGAGTTCCCTGACTTCTCGCATACTCGATAACCGCTTCGATTTCATCGTCCGATACATAAGTACCTTGTATACGAACAGGACTAGACATGCCATTTCCTTGATATAGCATATCCCCTTTTCCAAGTAATCGTTCTGCTCCTTGTTGATCTAAAATCGTACGAGAATCGATTTGAGAAGAGACAGAAAAGGCAATACGCGTAGGAATATTCGCTTTAATAAGCCCCGTAATAACATCCACAGATGGACGCTGTGTAGCTAAAACTAAGTGAATACCGCATGCTCTCGCTTTTTGTGCGATGCGACAAATAGCGTCCTCCACTTCTGCTGGAGCCATCATCATTAGATCTGCCAGCTCATCGATCACAATAACAAGATATGGTAATTTCTGCGCAAATTGTCGCTTCGAAGTTGCTAACGTATTGTATCTACTAATGTCGCGTACTCCAATATGTGCAAATAATTGATAACGACGCTCCATTTCTTCTACAGCCCATTTCAATGCGGCAGTTGCTGCTTTAACATCTGTAATAACAGGACTTACTAAATGTGGAACATGATTAAACGGAGCAAGCTCTACCATTTTAGGATCGATTAATAGTAATTTTACTTCTTCTGGAGTCGCTTTATACAACAAACTCACAAGTAATGAATTAATAAATACCGATTTACCAGATCCTGTTGCTCCTGCGATTAAACCATGTGGCATTTTTCGTAAATCCAGTGTCACAGGTTTTCCAGTAAGGTCGAGTCCAAGTGCTGCTTCAAGAGGGGAATCAGACTGTATAAAAACCTCTGTATTAAGCACTTCCGATAAACGAACTGCTCGTGACGTTCGGTTAGGAATTTCAATTCCGATCGATCTTTTCCCTGGAATTGGTGCTTGAATACGAATATCTTTTGCAGCAAGCGCTAATTTCAAATCATCTGCTAGGTTGCGAATTTTACTTACCTTTGTCCCATGGCCTACAGTCAGTTCAAATTGTGTTACAGCTGGGCCTTGAACCATTTGAACAATTTCACCTGTTACTTGAAAATGGGATAATGCCTCTACTAATGTGTATGCTTGTTCTTCCATCCACTCTTTGTCCTCATCCTTCATTTCAGGTGGGAGCAAATAACTGAATGATGGTCTCGTGTAATTAGAGGAAACGATTTCCTGCTCTATTTGTTCCTCTTTTTCGTTTAGTATTGCTTGGGGTACTTCGATTGTTTCTACAGGTTTTTGTATTACAGGTTCATGTATATTATCTATATTTAGTTTATTCAACTTTTGCTTATCTGATTTCAGCATTAGCACATTAAAAGGCCGAATATTTTCTGTTTGAACTTCCAACTTCTCTTCCTCTGCTTGTTCCAACACAGGCGATGGTTCTTCCACAAGTGTTGCCGCAGTTGCTTCTGCAGCAAATTGTTCTGGAGTTACAGCAATTGGATCTTCCACTCTGACTGGTTCTTCTATTTTCTCCTCTTTTTTTATCATTGCTTTTTCTATATGTTGTTTGTCTGATTTCAGCATTAATACATTAAAAGGGCGAATATTTTCTTTCTGAACTTCTTGTTGTTCTTCTCGTACTTCTGGCATTTCTTCTTGTATTTTTTGTTTTTCTTCTTGTACTTCTGGTTTTACTTCTTCTACTTCTGGCATTTCTTCTTGTACTTCTGGTTTTACTTCTTCTACTTCTGGCATTTCTTCTTGTACTTCTGGTTTTACTTCTTCTACTTCTGGCATTTCTTCTTGTACTTCTTGTTTTACTTCTTCTATTTCTAGTTGTTCTTCTTGTACTAATTCTAGTGTAGGTACAGATTCCTCTGTCTCTTTAAGTATTGGTGTAACCTCTTCTTTTGCCATTTGTACAGGTAGCGTACTAACTGGTACTTCCTCTATCATTATTTCTTCTAGTTTCGTTTCTTTTTCTGCATGTTTTTCGATAGAGGATTGCTTTTCTCTATTTTTCGAAAAACCATAAATAGGAGATGGTACTTCTGTTGGCGTAAACGCACTTTTTCTACTTGCTGTAGTCGTAATACCATCCATTGTATTTTTTTCTATACGTTGATCTAATTTCTGTTGCTTCCGTTGTTGCCACGTTTCTTGAATAGTACTAGTGGAGGTATTGTCCACGAGTGGTTTTTCTATCTGTTTTGAACTTTCTCTGCTTTTTGAAAAACCATATACAGGTGAAGGTACTTCCGTTGGTGTAAATGCTCTTTTTTTTCTTATGATTGCGGGCGTATCATCCACTGTTATTTTTTCTGATCGGTGAATGACTGTCGGTTGCTTCCGTTGTTGCCACTTGTCTTGCGTGTACAATGGTTTATATGGTTGTTCTTCTGTTAATGTTTTTTCTATAAAAGGTTCATGAATAATTTTATCATCATTTGGTTGTTCGTATAGCGTGTCATTTCTTTCTTCATCTGGTATTAATGGAAAGCGAAATGGTGTTTTTGATCGTGTAGTCGAAACAGTTCTCTCTTCTACTTCGATTTCTTCTTTATATTCTTCTTCATTAGATCCAAATAGTTTTTTAAACCAATTCAATTTCATCACTCTTTCTAATAGATACCTTCTATTTTACCAATAAAAACGGTATAAGTCCCCTTATATAATAAAAAAGCACACCATATTGGCATGCTTTTTCATATTTTGATATAAATTAGCTAATTATAGATTAAGAGAACATGCCTTATGATACAAAGGCTGTTCCTATTTCGGCATTTTCATCTAGAACTAATATACCTTTCGCTTCTGGTGCGTTCGGTATTGCTAATTCTCTTGCGGAACATAACATACCACTAGAAGCAATTCCGCGAAGCTCCGCGTCTTTAATATTCATACCAGAAGGCATAACCGCTCCCACTTTTGCCACTACCACTTTTTGGCCAGCTTCCACATTTGGTGCACCACAAACGATTTGTAATGTAGTCTCTCCAACATTAACTTGACAAACTTTTAATTTATCCGCGTTTGGATGCTGTTCTAATGATTCTACATAACCAACAACAAATTTAGGTGACAAGTCGACTTCTAATTGGAATTCTGCACCATTTGCATTTAAAGCTTGCTGTACTTTTTCGACGAACGCCGCTGTTAGCTCAACAGTGCCAGTCGTCTCTATTTTTTCGTATTTGCTAAAGCCAAAAATATTGATCGCTAGTACTTCATTTGACTGTGCATCTTTCACAAATGTTACGTCACCTTTAGTTTCAGTCACGACTTTTACTACTTTTTCAGGTGTTAATTGTACTAATAGTACATCCCCTATGCCCACTTCATTGTAATAAATATTCATTTGTCTTCGTTCTCCTTCGTTACTCGATTTTTCGCCATGATAAATATTGGCTCTAAATGGCCATTTTCATATATAAAAGATAATGAAGTAATCGGTACAGTTCCAACCGTGAAGAAATGCATCGTCATTTGAGCTAGAACATCGTATCCTGTTTCATTTCTTATATCACCAATTATCATAACATCTTGGTGGGGTACAGAAACAGTCATATCTCCAACAATTATTTTTTTCATGTCACGAAGTAGCGATTCATTTAACATACGACTAGCATCATAACCATCGTTATTATTAAAGAAATAATACGTATTGTCCGCAACGACATCTTTTTTGTAATTTGTTTCTAAGTTTCTAACTTGGAATAATGCTCTCTCACGAATTTCTGTTTCTCTTATATTCCAGGCAGCTAACATTTTTTCATCGAGTAGACGATAGGTGCTTCCTAAGTCTAATGCATAGTAAATACGTGTTTCTGCTGTATGGTCTTTTGTAATAAATTTATTTCCTTCATTTGATTTTAAAGGAAATGAAGTAGAACGAATAACTGGGTAGACAGAAGAAGCCGGATCAATTTCCCCTGCCATTTCTTTTTCCATCGCTTGAAATGTGTGATGAATTGTATACACCACTTCTTCGATTGCTTGATCTTTCTTCGTTTCATATTTGGCTAAAATAGGAGGTATCGAAATATCAATTCCTTTTCCGATTTCCTTATGCGTCAATCGAAGCTTATTCGTTTCCCGATTAAAATCATACGTATATATTTCTTCCGATAGTTTTGTTTTTAAAACTCTTATAAGTTCTAACGCTTTCACTTTAAATCTTTCCTTTCATTTCAATCACATACAACTCGACTGAATGATCAATAGTTTCTGTATCTAACTCATTACTAAGAAAAATGTACGACTTTAGCTAAAAAAAGTTAAACGGTCCACCATTAGGGAACCGTTTAAATGTTTTACATCGTTTGAAGAAAAGATTCGATTTCTTCCTTTGTTTTACGGTCTTTACTAACAAAACGGCCTTTTTCCACACCATCTTCGAAAACGATAAAACTTGGAATGCCAAACACATCTAATTGGCCACATAAATCGATGAATTCATCTCGATTTACAGACACAAATGTAAAGTTTGAAAATTTGTCTTCTACTTCTTCCATAAATGGGTCGATGAAAAGGCAATCTGGACACCAATCGGCTGTGAATTTGAAAACAACCTTTTCCCCTTGTTTTAACTGTTCGAATTGTTCTAGAGAAGTTAAATTTTGCATGTAAATCTCCTTTTAGTTTGTAGTAATAGATCTAACAATTGTCATCATTTTATCCAAATTTCCTGCAATATTTTGATGTTTGGAAATCGTCGTCAGCTTAATACCACCGATACTTGTAACGAGTTCATATTTTTCTTCACTATTTTCGATAATTGCTACAAATCCAAAACGACCATTTTGTTCAAAGGTCTTTTCTTCTACAATTTTCAAATTAGTATCCGCCATCATTAAATCATAATATAATCGACTATCTAACAATTCATTCGGATTAAGAAATAATATATAAGAATCGTTTCCTTTTGAAAGAATAATATTTGTTTCATCTGACTCATCTTCTATTGAAAAACCACTTGGGATAAATAATTTTATATTATTTACTTTTTCATTCGGTTTTTCAGCATCACCTTGAAAAACTAATTTCGCATTTTCTATACCGTCTTCCACTTGTTCTTCTATGGAAGAGCATCCAACCAATAAAATGACAGCTAGTGACGCGAAAAATACTCGCATCCAATTTCGAGTCATTTACTTTCCTCCATTCAAAGCATAACTGCTATATATTTTAACGATGATTTGTACCACATGCAACTACAACAACTTCTTGGAAAGTTCATATTGTCCAATTAGAAGATACATAATATGTTCGAACATCATACTTCTAGTAATCAGCCCATTCGTAAATACACCAATTGCCCCTTCGTCATGACGAATACCTTTCCTATTTGTATAGACGTCCATAACTGGGCCAAGTTCCGCACCAGTTCGTAACTGTACAGCGATTTCATTTGGCAATGGGATACCTGCTCCAGTCGCAGTAAATACTTCACCATTATTTGCAACAAGTGCTCCCCAATTACAAATGTAAAGGCTCCCCTCTATTTCCTGTACCCCTCCTTCTAATCCAATTCCAAACAAGTCATCTGAATTGGGCAACTCCATTAGTTGTTTTGCTCGATTGATCGCCCCTTGTCTCGTTTCTTCGTTACTCATTGGTTGCGCAAAAACTAGTGACTCTACTTCTTTGTTTATAAAACTAGCATCTGGATAATAAATACGTGAGATTGTTTGAACTGCTTTTGTTTTAGCTTTATTAGTAGTACCTATGAATATGTTCATCCATTCATTCTCCTTTTGCAAAAAAAGATGCCTCGAGGGCATCTTTTTTATACGTTTGCTTTGATTGTTTCTAATGTAGTACGGTCACATGCTTTTACTAGTTTTACTAGTAATTCTTTTGCTGCTGCATAATCATCTGTATGGATAATTGATGATGATGTATGAATATAGCGTGAGCATATACCAATTACCGCACTTGGAATTCCTTCATTGGATGTATGCACTCGACCTGCATCCGTTCCACCTTGGGAGATGAAGTATTGATATGGGATTTTATGTGTTTCTGCTGTATCCAATACGAATTCTCTCATACCGCGATGTGTTACCATTGTGCGGTCGAAAATACGTAGGAGTGCCCCTTTCCCAAGTTGACCGAATTCATTTTTGTTACCGGAAGCATCATTTGCAGGGCTTGCATCTAATGCGAAAAATAAGTCTGGTTTAATCATATTTGCCGAAGCCTGTGCCCCACGAAGACCAACTTCTTCCATTACGTTCGCACCGGAATAGAGCATATTTGGTAATTGCTCGTTTTGCACTTCTTTTAGCAGTTCAATTGCAAGTCCACAACCATAACGGTTATCCCAAGCTTTCGCCATAATTTTTTTATCATTAGCCATTGGTGTGAATGGACAAACAGGAACGATTTGATCTCCTGGTTTAATCCCCATTCTAGCTACGTCTTCTTTATTGTCTGCGCCAACATCGATGAGCATATTTTTAATGTCCATCGGTTTATTACGTATTTCATCGCTCAGTAAATGAGGAGGAATGGAACCGATCACACCTGGAATTGTTTTTTCTTTCGTTACAATGTCCACACGTTGCGCAAGTAGCACTTGGTTCCACCATCCACCTAGTGGTTGAAAACGAATCATTCCGTTATCTGTAATACCCGAAACCATAAAGCCAACTTCGTCCATATGACCTGCAACCAATATTTTAGGTCCATTCGCATCGCCTTTTTTCAACCCGAAAATACCACCCAAATTATCTTGGACTATTTCATCCGAATACTTCGATAGCTCGCTTCGCATAAATGCACGTACTGCATGTTCGTTACCGGGTGCACCAGGTAATTCTGTTAACGTTTTAAATAGTGAGCGCGTTTCTTCATTCATATAAAAAAGCCTCCTAATGCTATGTAAAAACTTATTTTTTTCCAAAAAGATTCCCCTTCTATTGTAATAAAAGATACATTACTTTACTACAATTAAACTTCGTATATCGAAAAATTTAAACGAAACGAGATGTGTGATACACTGAAAAAAATGACTGAAGGAGGATAATGATGAAATTAAAAGATTATATGATGGGTCTAGGAACTGGAATTGCAATTGGAATTATAGCAAGTCAAGCCGCTAACAAAGTGAATTTTAATCGATCTGCTGAGCTCGTTCTAAAAGAGATAAAAACATCGTTTAAAGAAGAGGGACCAATTGATGGATCATGGATTTTAATGAATCCAGAGCCTTTTAACAAAGAGGCAATTCGTACAAATGTATATAAAGGTGGCATTTCCCGGATGAAAAATGGGGAACTCGAACAATTTGAATTTGCAGCAGATGCAAAAACAGGTACGGTTGTGGATTTAGTGAAAATGTAATACAAACAAGACTAACATGATGTGAAGCCAAGAAAGAAGTAAAACACCTACTTCCTTCTTGGCTTTTTGAATTCTCCTGTCTCTTCTCATATACTAATCATCCATAATAAATTTATTGACATTTTTTATCTAAATGCTTCCTGAGTTTGCGGGAGATTATGTAATCTTTAGTAAAAACCCAGATGTTGATAATTCATTTATGGAAACTGACTTATGGAAAAACATACCTGCAGTTAAAAACAATCAAGTATTTGAAATAAATACGAAAGCATCTACCTACAGTGATCCAATCACGCTAGAGTATCTTCTAGAGCTTTTCGAAAAATCATTTCTTCAAAATTAAGAAGCGTGAAGGTATTCTTTTCATAAGCATGCCTTCGATACTAAACTGCCCCCCGTATGGTTCGTACTTTTAAAAAAGGAACAAAGGCTAGGCGCCACATCGTGTGGCAACGCCTTCGTGACCAACATCCTGTTGGCCTCCACTGGAGTCGTCGTCTGCAGCGAAAATCAAAAGAAATTGCTTACTTATTCAGTGGCAACTCGCAAAAAACAAAATTTCTGCAGTATTTCGTCTGGGTGAATCCAATTATTGGATTCACC
>NZ_VDGG01000039.1 GCF_006861775.1 Psychrobacillus soli
TTTTCGCTGCTGGGAGGCGACTCCAGTGGAGGCCAACAGGATGTTGGTCACGAAGGCGTTGCCACACGATGTGGCGTTTTTAGCCTTTGTTCCTCTGTGTGAGCAAAATGAGACTTCTCAGGCGGACTTCTCAGGCGCGGCGGTGAAGGCTCATCGCTCACCCCACGGAAAGCGTCCGCCCAGCAGCGGAAATCCCAGCGGACACTCATTTTCAACCCACTACCACGCAGTATCCTTATACTGCAGACCTATATAAAGGCGACCTATAAAGAACATTGTATTTATTTTAAAAGTACTTCAACTTCTTCTGCTGGGATTGGGCGACTTATGTAGTAACCTTGAGCAGCATCGCAGCCCATTTGTTTTAACAGCATATATTGTTCCTCCGTCTCTACACCTTCCGCCACCACATCAACGTCCAAAGATTGACCAAACTGGATTAATCCTTGGACAAGCTTTTGTAATTTTTCTTGCTGCATAATAGAACTCACAAATGATTTATCAATTTTCAACTTGCTAATCGGAAGAAGTTGCAAATATCTGAGCGATGCATATCCCGTACCGAAATCATCCAAAACAAAAACAACCCCGTCTTTTTGTAACGTTTGCATTTGCTGAATAATAGACTTTTCGGCTTCTGCTTCAAGTGCGAACTTTTCGGTAAACTCAATTTGTAACAGATTTGGTGAGCAATTGTACTTCTCTAAAACTTTGCGAATGGTTTTTACCATATTTTTATCACGAAATTCTCGAATGGATGAGTTAAAGCTTACTTTAATCGGTATCCCTTTTTGCTGCCAAATAGCCGCTTGCTCACAAACTTTTTCCAACATAAAAGCACCGATATCATTGATTAATCCAGTTTCTTCGGCAATTGGTATTAGTTCTTCGGGAGAAACGATTCCAAGTATATCATCTTCCCAGCGTACGAGTGCTTCAACTGCTGTAATCTGATTTGTTAATACATCCTTTTGTGGTAAATAGA
Organism: Psychrobacillus soli; assembly: GCF_006861775.1. Classification (GTDB taxonomy): domain Bacteria; phylum Bacillota; class Bacilli; order Bacillales_A; family Planococcaceae; genus Psychrobacillus; species Psychrobacillus soli. The sequence goes on from NZ_VDGG01000039.1 coordinate 986, forward strand.
GTACATGAAGATTATGGTGATTTAATGCTTCCAATAACCGTTTTTCAATTTGCGCACGACGAGTAAGTTTGTGATGATCAGATGGGGAAAGGCTTGCAATCATGCCACCACCTTCTAATTTCACTTGTTGAATTTTTGCATCCGTTGCTTTCAATAAGTGCAAATAGGATTGTTGATCTTCTGGGTATCTAGTAATGGCTCCACTAACCGTTATAGGAACAACCTTATTGTCTAGATAAATCGGGTTTTGCTTTAAATAATGAATGAATCCTTGTATGTACCATTCACTTAAAGTTGTAATGACTGCAAATTCATCTCTTCCGGCTCTAGCGATAATGGATTCTTCAAAATAGATTTTCAATCTTTTTGTAAACTCATTTAATAATTGAGATTCGGTTTGATCGTTGAATATTTCTTTTAACGTATAAAATTGATCGATAGTAAGGAAAACAAAGGAGAAGTATTTGTCATGTTGAATATGTTCATCCACAACTTTCTCTAAACGATGTCTACTCATTAGACCGGTTTCTGTATCTACATAAGCAATTTGTTCAAGGTGGGATTGTAATAATTTCTTTTCTGTAATTTCTTCTTCCAATAACAAATGGTATAGCGTATTATTCTCTGTATTAGTAATTGGTAGTGCGATTAAATCTACCCAATAACTCTCTCCGTCTTTTGTCGTTTTTTCGACTGTGCCTTGGAAAATTTCACCTTTTTGTAATTTGTTGATAATTTTATCTGCAATGGCAATGTGATGCGGGGAATTAGGGAATAGCTGCCAAAAAGATTTTCCGACGATTCGTTTCGGTGTCCAATTGCTTTTTTTTAAAAACATTCCATTCGCATGAAGGATTAAACCTTCATTGTCTAAATAAGCAACCATAAAAGAATTAGATAACGCTTTTTTTATTAATTGTAACTCGGTAAAAGAAGATTCTTCTGTATCTTGTATTGAATTGGATTCAATTTGAAAGAAAACATAATAATCATCGTTTATGAAGATTGACTTTGCGACGATAGATGTTTTCGTAGGGTGTCTATCTTTAGAGTAAAGAATAACAGGACTGAAGCGAACTGGATCTGCTTGATGTAGGATCGTTTCCCAATTAGCAGTAAGGTGCCCATAGGTGTGCTCATTAAACAATGGTACTCTAGGCCCTTGCAAATCTTCTAAATGATATCCGAATTGCTTTTCGGCTTCTTGGCTCCACCAAATAATATGACCGTCCCTATTTGTCATAAAGGTTGGGAAAGGTAAATGACTAAAAACAGTGTTACTTAGATCAAATAATTCATCTTTTAGGTACATATTAACGGCTCCTTTAAATAATTTATATTCATTATATAGAAAATACATAAAATAGTCATTAAAATAGAACAATATATTCATTTAAAAATAATTTTCAGGTATATGGTACTAGGTAAATATGAGCAATAAAATGGAGGACAGGGAAATGGGACGATGGAAAGGGATAGTATTAATTATTTTGGGGTCTATGTTGTGGGGAGCCTCTGGACCGATGATGGAATGGGTATTAAAAGAAAGTAACTTATCTGTTCCTTTTTTTCTTACAGTCCGATTAATAGTAGCAGGAGTGTGCATATTAGCATTTTTAAAAATAAAAGGAAAGCCCATTTATACTATATGGAAAGAGAAAAGTTGGCTAAAGCAATTAATCATTTTTGGTATTTTCGGTATGCTCGGTGTTCAGTACACTTTTGTTGCGGCAATTGAGGCGAGTAATGCGTCTATTGCAACATTACTGCAATTTTTGGGACCTATTTATATTGTGGTATTTCTTTCGTGGAAGAGTAAGATGTTTCCTCCTAAATATCAAATCATCGGTATTATCGGAACGCTTGTTGGGTTGTTTTTTTTATTAACAAACGCCAAATTCGATCAGTTATTAATAAGTAATGAAGCGCTTTTTTGGGGGTTAGCAGTTGGTGTTGCATTTTCTGTTTATACGGTTTATCCTGCAAGGCTTATGAAAGAGTGGGGAGTCCTCATCATCGTTGGATGGGGGATGTTAATAGGGGGCGTAGTACTAGCATTCATCTCTCAAATTTGGCGTTCAAATGAGTGGGAAGTCCTTGCAAGTTACCCGTTTAACTTAATGACTTTTATCATTATCCTTATTGCAACGATTGCTTTTATACTCTTTTTAACAAGTATGAAGTACATCACACCAGTGGAAACTAGTATTCTATCGAGTATGGAACCATTAACTGCTATGGTTATTTCCGTTATTTGGTTAGGACAAGTTTTCGGTGCTTGGCAATATGTTGGGGTAGTCGTGATGCTTGTTTTCGTCACATGGCTTTCAATCGCTGGTAAAATTAAATGGAAACGAAAAGGAAAGATGGCTAATTGAAGCCATCTTTTTCTATGCTGCTAACTTTTTTCAAGTAACATAAGTTATAGCGATTTATATCTTATACGTGATATAGGGGTAATGCGTCAAAGTGAGTTAAACGAAGTATCCGCTGTGATTTTCGCTGCAGGCGGTGAAAATCAATGGAAAATGCTAACTTATCAAGGTCTACTAGTAACAAAAAGTGGTTGAACGAGACAATATCCACTACGAACACGACAAATAAGACTAGCAGATATAGCTTGGCAAGTTCGGCAGGCTTTGTGACATATTATTCCTATAATATGTCGAAATCATCGTTGTCTCACTCCAAGTAAACTTGTTATTTTAAGAATTGGTTGCTCTCACCGGCAATTTGGTTGCTCTCATGCTGATTTTAGTTGCTCTCATGCTGATTTTAGTTGCTTTCGTACTGAAATTAGTTGCTTTCAATAGCTTTTTGATTGCTCTTATCCATTCTTTGGAATTTATTAATTAATAACTACATAACATTGGAATTTTGCACGACGGTGTGAGACCCTGCAAGAGCGTTAGTGACGTAGCGGCTCGTCACTCGCCCGGCGGAAATATAGCGGTCACCTGATAAAGCTTTTTACGAGGCATTATCCCTATTATGTGCGTCAATCGTTTCCATTTGCTAAATCGCTCTAGAGACAGGCGCTTGGACTTTTTTCTATATGTTGTCTTTGTGTTATGGCATAATAGACTCTATATAGAAATAATTCGAGTAGCGAAGAATCTAGGGGTGTTGTATTTGTGAAGACGATTTTTTCTTATTTATCGCCATATAAGTCGCTTGTTGTGATTGCGTTACTACTTATGTTAGTAGAGCTTTCTGTAGAGCTTGTACAGCCTTTGTTAATAGCAACGATTATTGATGATGGAATACTAGCAGGTGATCGGCAGATTATTATTTTTTGGGGAATTATTATGCTTGGGATATCGGTAATAGCTTTTTTAGCGGGAATCATTAATACATTCATCGCATCCCATGTAGTGCAAAGTTATGGGTTTGATATTCGTCAGGCGTTATTCAAGAAAGTACAATCGTTTACGATGGCAACTTTTCTAACGTTTCCTTCTTCTAGCTTAATAACGCGGTTAACGAATGATGTGACGATCACACAAAACTTAATATTCATGGGGCTTCGTATAATGCTTCGAGCACCACTATTAGTCGTAGGAAGCATTATTATGTCCTTTTTTGTTCATGCTTATCTAGCTATGTTTTTAGTAATGGGAGCACCCATTTTAATCCTTTTCCTTTTTCTTATGAGTAGAAAAGGGCTTACACTTTTTGGAAAAGTACAAAGAAGCGTGGACCATGTAACACGTAAGGTACAAGAAAATTTGCAAGCGGTCCGTCTCATAAAAGCATATTTGCGTGGTAATTTCGAATCGACTCGATTTGCCTCTGTTGCAGACATATTAAAAATGGATAATGTGAAAGCATTCCGTATTATGGAGCTCATTTTACCTGTTCTTTTATTTGTCATGAATGTAAGTTTAATGGCAGTGCTTTGGTTTGGAGCAAAAGAAATACAAACAGGAGATACGAAGATGGGGGATCTTGTTGCGATCGTCAACTATGCAATGCGTATGACGGGTGCATTCTCGATGTTTTCTTTCATTATTATATTTTTCTCCAGGGCAAAGGCTTCAGCAGAACGTATGGAAGAGGTTTTAGTTGTCGATAAAGGAATCGAAGAAATGAGCAAAGATACTGCGAATGCTGTCCCTAAGAAGGGAGAAATTGAATTTCAGCATGTTTCTTTTTATTACCCAACGACCAATATACCTGTCCTAAAAGATGTTTCTTTTTCTTTAGAATCGGGTACCAAACTTGCGATTATGGGGGCAACAGGTTCAGGCAAGTCGACGCTAATAAACTTAATACCACGCTTTTTTGATGCGACTGAAGGAGAAATTTGGATTGATGGAGTAGAAGTAAAAGAATGGCCACTAAAAGAGCTAAGACAAACAATTGGGCTTGTTCCACAACAATCCATTCTTTTTACAGGAAGTATTGAAGAAAATTTAGGATGGGGAGATTCAACTGCTTCTGGAGAAACCCTTAAAGAAGCGGCGATACAAGCGCAAATTCACCATTCTATTGAACATTTCCCGGACCAATATGATACGAGAGTTGGTCAAAAAGGAGTCAATTTATCTGGTGGTCAAAAACAAAGATTGTCCATTGCACGTGCATTAGTACGAAAACCAGAAATTTTATTATTGGATGATAGTACGAGTGCATTAGATGTATCGACTGAAAATGCTTTATGGGAAGCTTTAGAACAAGAAAATGCAACGATGCTTGTCGTTACGCAAAAAATAAGAACCGCAAAAGGCGCGGATCAAATTCTTTTGCTAGAAGAAGGGAAAGTTTCGGCATATGGTACGCATGAACAGCTGATGGAAAGTTCCTCTTTATATAGAGAAATTGCAGAATCACAGCAGGAGGGCGGCGGACATGATGAACTTCATTCGTAAACCTTTTGGATATGAACCTATTGTGACGAAGGAAGATTTGAAGAAAGACTATAAGAAAAAAGTGGAGAAGGCATCTGATTGGAAAGGCGTTCTCAGTCGTTTATGGAAGCTAGTAGATGAGAAACGTTTTTTATTGATTATGGTGCTTTTATTAGTCATAGCTAGTTCCGCTTTAGCCTTATTTGGACCGTATTTAATCGGTATTATTATCGATAAATACATTGCTAAAAGTGTTTTTGCAGGACTGGCCAATATAATTGGATTATTGATCATCGTGTATGTGTTTTTATCTGTCACGATGTATTTACAAAGTTATTGGATGATTGGTATTGCTCAGCAAACAATTTACAGATTGAGAACAGGATTGTTTAATCATTTACAAAAGCTACCTGTATCATTTTTTGATAAACGACAACATGGGGAATTAATGAGCAGGATGACGAATGATATAGAAAACGTCAGTCAAACATTAAATTCTTCTTTTATACAAGTATTTTCAAGTGTGTTAACTTTAGTCGGAACGACGGTTGTCATGCTTCTATTAAGCCCATTGATGACTGTTATCACGCTAATTATTGTGCCTTTTATGTTTTTTGCGATGCGCTGGATCACGAGACGTACGTCCAAATTATTTAAAGAACAACAAAAAGCACTTGGAGAACTAAATGGAATGATTGAAGAAACCGTTTCTGGTCAACGAATCGTCAAAGCATTTTCTCAAGAGACTCGTATGTTAGAGGAATTTGCAGTGAAAAGTGAGCGTTTAAAACGAACTGGATTTTGGGCACTTACTTATTCAGGGTTTATCCCCAAAGTGATGAACTTTTTAAATAATATGAGTTTTACACTCGTTGCGGCAGCTGGAGGGATCCTTGCGTTTTATGGGCATATATCGATTGGAGAAATTGTTATTTTCACCGAATACGCACGTCAATTTACGCGTCCTCTAAATGATTTAGCGAACCAGTTTAATACTGTGTTATCAGCAATTGCAGGTGCGGAGCGTGTTTTTGCAATTATGGATGAACCGGAAGAAATAGATGCGGCAAATGATCATCAAGACTATAAATTGAAAGGAAATGTAACATTCGAGGATGTTTCATTTTGGTACAATAAAAACGATGATAACCCGACAATTGAGGATGTCTCTTTCCATGTAGAAGCAGGACAAACAGCTGCTTTAGTTGGGGCTACTGGTGCAGGGAAAACGACCATCATGCAACTTCTTGCTCGTTTTTATGAAGTAAATGGAGGAAGCATTTTAATAGACGGTATTCCTATGGAGAAGTTGCCAAGGCATACATTGCGAAGTCAAACGGCATTTGTTCTGCAAGACCCATTTCTTTTTGAAATGACCGTACGGGAAAATATACGATACGGCAAATTAAATGCGACAGATGAAGAAGTCATGACAGCAGCTAAAGAAGCAAATGCGCATGAATTTATACTGAAATTACCAAATGGATATGACACTATTTTAACGGCAGACGGTGGAGAAATTAGCCAAGGTCAAAAGCAATTATTATCCATTGCAAGAGCGCTTGTTGCCGACCCTGCAATTCTACTATTAGACGAAGCTACATCGAGTATTGATACGGTTACAGAACTGAAAATACAAGAAGCACTAGAACGGTTAATGAAAGGCAGAACAAGCTTCGTTATTGCGCATCGTTTGAATACGGTACGTAAGGCAGATCTTATATTTGTAATGGAAAATGGAAAGCTGATAGAATCAGGACCCCAAGAAGAGTTGCTACAAAAACGAGGAAGATATTATAATATGTTAACGAATACGAAGATTTAAGGAGAGTTTTATGGATATTTCTATTATGACCGTATCGATTCCATTAGATGGCGATACAATGCAAGAGGTAAAAGAATTACTTCAGGAAGACACGGAAAACTACGATTCGCTTTTAAGCGTTCATGAGTTAACAGATTTTCATTTAAAAGGTTTTTGTGTACTAGCATATGACGATGAAACGGATAAACTAGTAGGCGTGTTATCGGCCATCGACCGACTAGAAACAGGTGAATTTGAGTGGGGTGCTGTAGTTTCACCGCCGATTCGTAAGCGGGGAATAGGTACAGGGCTCTTTGAGGAGTTAGGGAGAAACTTAGCACTTCGCAAAGCAACATTTGATTTAGCTTTAGTACCGGAAGAATCACAAGTAGGGCGGGAATGGTTGGAAACACTTAACTATGTACATGATTTCTCTGAGCGAACAATGGTGGCAAGGGCAGAAGCGATTTTGAATTGTAATGAAATAGAAATCATTCCTTACAGCAAAAATGAGTCCCAATTAATCGAAGTGCTCATCAGCGCTTTTGGCGATTCAGTAGAAGAAGCTATGAACTTTATAGCATTTAACACGCAAACGCCGAATCGCAAACTAATGATCGCTACATTGGAAAATAGAGTAGTAGGCACCGTTACGATTGCGGACGATTCCGATAAGTTATGGGTGACGGGACTCGGTGTACATGAGCATGCTCGTGGAAAAGGGATTGCTACTGCTATGTTAAACTGGGCGAAAAATGAAGCGTTTTACTTAGGAAAAGAAACTATTTACTTAGACGTGGAAATAGATAATGATACAGCATTATCCGTTTATGAAAAGGTAGGATTCGAAACAATACAGCATACACATTTCTATCAAAAAAGGTGACCCAATTCGGGTCGCCTTTTTTGAAGAATAAGAAAGTATAAAATCTTCCTTTTCATAAACCCAGTGTCTCGGCTGTTTTGGAGTAAAGGATCGATTCCATAACACTGTTGATTTCCGTTCCAGGCGGACGCTTTCCGCGGGGGGAGCGATGAGCCATCACCGCTGCTTCGCGTACGTTGTGATATCTCATCTTTCTCACTCATCCCACTGGAGTCGCCGCCTTCCACTACAATCAAGCAAATGTTTTCTAATCAATCATAAAAGAAAGAATAACTAAAAGATAAGTATATAATTTTTGAGTGCATAAAATCACTTGTACTTGGAAGGATAGGAAAATGCAGTGGATTGTACATAAGGTAGAGGGGATGGATCTATTAGCTAGTAAGAATCTAAAAGAAGAGCATTTCAGCTAATTTTCTTCTATTGGTAAAAGAGTATATGACCCAAAAATAGTTAGCATCTATTGTATAGAGGAGCTACTTGGGCACCCGAAATTGCATCTTTGGGTGCTTTTTTTATAAGTTGGAAAGCGTCTTTTCACTCATTATCCAAAAAGAACTTAACCTTATTCGTATAGTTGAAGGAAGGCGACGGACAGACAAACGCCATAAGATTACCGAGAAAAGAGAGGCTGGTCGTGACTAACGTCACGACCAACCTCTCTTTTCTCGGTAATNCGTGACGTTAGTCACGACCAGCCTCTCTTAAAAATCAATCGGTAATGATATAGCAAAAAGTCTGTCCAAAGACCTCAGAAAACGTTACAAAACAGGTTTTGTACTTAGAGGGTACTTGCACTTTTCTTAAAATTTAATGCTAGACGATAGCGAACACGGCAAAGATCAGAAACTTCTCTTAATTGGAACTTACAAACGGAGGTAGCACATCTTCAAATAATGTCCAATCCGCTTTCATTTCTTCATCCGTTAACAAGCAAGCATTTAACGCAGCCTCTATTTCTTCTTTATCCATATCCATGCCGATAAAAACAATTTCAGTTTGACGATCCCCATATTCATCATCCCATCTACTTGAAATGGCGCAATCTTCCTCGAAAATCTGTTGCTGCTGCACTTTAGGAAGTGTCGCTATCCAGTAACCGGCACCTTGGAACTGAATAGAGGAACCAGCTTGAGAAAGTAAACCAGCCATTTTATTTCTTGAGGCTAACCAAAAGAAGCCTTTTGAGCGAACGATTTCTTGGGGGAAGTTGCTTAACCATTGTTCCCATCTTTTCGGATGGAATGGGCGCTTTCTTTTATAAACAAACGAACTAATCCCATACTCCTCGGTTTCTGGGACATGTTCTTCGTTCAATTCTTTTATCCAGCCAGCACCGCTTGAAGCTTTTTCAAAATCAAATAAATGACGATTAAGTAGAACAGAAGTATCTATTACACCATTTTCAATGAGGTGAATTTCCGCATCTGGATTCATTTTTCGCAAGAATGCTTGAAAAGCTTCTGCATATTCAGGTGTTACTAAATCTATTTTCGATACTAGTAAAATATCCGCAAACTCGATTTGATCGATTAATAAATCCGAAACATCCCGCTGGTCGTACTCATCATCCGTTTGTTTTCGCTCAAGTAAAGTTTCCCCGCTTTCATAATCAGTCCAAAAACGAAATGCATCTACTACCGTTATCATTGCATCTAACTTGCAAAACTTGGATAAGTCAATTCCCACTTCATCATCAATATATGTAAATGTTTGAGCAACAGGTATTGGTTCAGAAATACCTGTCGATTCGATAACGATATAATCGATATCTCCTTGCTTTGCTAGCTTTTCTACTTCAATCATTAAATCTTCTCTTAGTGTGCAGCAAATACATCCATTTGTTAGCTCCACAAGTTTTTCTTCGGTTCTAGAAAATCCACCATCTTGGATAAGCTGGGAGTCAATATTAATTTCGCTCATATCATTGACGATGACTGCAATTTTCTTTCCGTCTTTATTGGCAAGTAAATGATTGAGTACTGTTGTTTTTCCTGCTCCTAGATATCCACTTAACACTGTAACTGGAATTTGTGTTTGTATAGTCATTTTATTCTCCTTCATTTAAATCGTAATGGTTACGATTTAAATAATAAACGATGGAAAAGAAGAATGCAAGTAGAAAAGAGACAACTTTTTACAATCTCCTAACATAATTTCAATATGGACTACATAAACTTTCTATAGGATGAATGGTGAAGAGAACGTTCAATCGAAAAGGAGAGATACTTATTGGGTTTGAATGAACGCAATGTAACGATGAAAGTTTCGAATAAACGGTTGAATACTTTACAATTTAGTTCTATTAGAAAGAAAGTACATACAAGCCTACAATGGTTTATTATGAAAAAAGCTAGACCCCCGAGACTTAAATATATTCCGCTTCCTCCGAGGAAGTGAATAGATACACGTCATCTCACATCTGGAGATGGCGTTTTCCTTTTGGAAAAAAGTATAATCAATAAAAGAGGAGGCGATTTTACATGAAAATTTATGCGCATAGAGGATGTTCAGGGACATATCCAGAAAATACGGTCGCTGCATTTTTAAAGCTGCGGCATGATTGCAGATACACGGTGTAGAGTTTGATGTACATATGACAAAGGACGGGGAGCTTGTTGTCATTCATGATGAATGGATTGATCGCACGTCGAATGGGAAAGGTTTCGTTAAGGATTTACCACTTAAAGAATTAAAGGCATATGATTTTGGCGTATGGTTTTTTCCCGACTTTAAAGGTGAAAAAATTCCTACTTTGAGAGAGACATTGTATGTCTTTAAAGACACGCCTAATAGAGTCGGCGTTTCTTTTCTAAGTGAATAAAATCGTTTTTTCAGTAAGTCTAAATAATCATAGCAGGACGTGCAAGCTCCTGAGCTTCTTTCACCGAAGAGACAAAAGAATTCCATTCAATAACGGATTCTAAAACCTCAAAAACGTCTAATTTTCCCCTTTTGCTTTGATTAAAGCTTGTCCGATGTTCGTAAAGTGTATAACTTTCTCATTCCCCCCTCTGTTAGGATAGACGTTGTACGAGGCTAACGTGATATGATTAAGTAAATTACACGGAGGTCGTACGATATGACAAGACAAAATGGAACACGTTACACGCAAGAACGAAAAACAGAAATCATTGGGCGTATGATGCCGCCAAACAATGAAGCGGTGGTGCAAATCTCCAAAGAAGAATGCATTTCGGAAGTGACGCTGTACAAGTGGCGAAAGGAAGCTCGCATAGCTGGAACCGCAACGCCAGGCAACGGACAAACAAGCGACAAATGGAACAGTCAAGATAAGTTTTTAATCGTGATGGGAACGTTTGCGATGAATGAGTTGGAGATCGCGGAGTATTGCCGTAAAAAGGGCTTAGACTGGGAACAGATTGAAGCATGGAAACTCGTCTGTCTTCAAGCTAATGGACAGGCATTTGATCAATCGAAACAGTTGAATGTGCAGCTGAAAGAAGAACAGAAATATGCGAAAGCGTTAGAAAAAGGCCTACAAAAAAGGAGAAAGCATTGGCGGAAGCTTTGGCATTACTACTTCTTAGAAAAAAGACCAAGCGATTTAGGGCGACGGGGAGGACGAATGATTGACCCGGCAAATCGCACACTAGCCGTGAAATTAATAGCCAATCAAATGGTGTACGATTAGCGAAGGCTTGTCAGGAGCTACACATCAACGTGAGGACGTATGAATGGTGGCGTGAAAGTCGATCAGCGACCACTTACAAAACGTCCCATACCCCAAAAAAGTTGTCCCCGGAAGAAAGGACCACATCAGGGTTTTGGAACACTCGAAGAATCAAGGATATGGGCAGCAAAATTTGTCCATTAGTACAACGAAGTTCATTTACATAGCGAGCTTAACTTCGTAACACCTATACAATGTCACACTGGGGCACATGTGGGCATACTAGAAAACCGAAAAGAAGTGTATGAATCGGCAAAAGAAAGACAGCCAGAACGTTGGGCACGGGATACAAGAAACTGGACACTAGGCCAGCAAGCACAGTGCGGTAGCCAAAACAGAATTAGGATTTACAAGATTCTAAGAGTATGTAATTTAAAGATGCTAAACTAGCTAAATGCGGCAACTATATTGACAAACACAGTGTTCGTGCTTTATGCTCTAAACTTGAATTTTAAAATTGATTCAATCTTTTGACAGTGAAAGATACTAGAAAACTAAAACTGGATATAACTTATTTTATTGATTTATCTAGTAAAAGGTTTAAAACAACAATATTGAGAGGGGAATTTAAGTGAATTCGCTTGCTTATGCTATTTTAGGAGTTGTATCTAGAACACCAGTATCGGGATATGATCTAGGAAAACGTTTGGAGTTATTATGGGCGGCTAATTTGAGTCAAATTTATCCAATTCTTTCGAAGTTAGAAGAAAAAGAGTTAGTTAGATACGAATTAATTGAACAAATAGGAAAGCCGAATAAAAAGAAATATTATGTTACAGAAAAAGGTACTCAAAAATTGAGAACTTGGATCCAGGAAATCCCTGCAGAACCAATTATCCGTGATGAATTTATTATTAAATTCTATTCAATTTGGCTCACTGATTCGGAAGTAGCAATCCAATTATTAAATAACCGAAAGAAGATCTATCTCAAAAAGCAACAACATTTCTCGGAAGAAGTTAAAAAGATGGAGGAAGATCCAACGATTGATCCAACAGATAAGACGTTAAACCATTTTAGTAGGTACTTATTGTTAACGAGAAGAATTCGAATTTTTCAGTTTGAATTGGATTGGTGTGACGATGTACTTCGTTTAATAAATCAACATAATTGAAAAAACAATAAAAAAAACAGTATCTTCTAATCAAATTAGAAAATACTGTTTTTTTATAAGTATACTAAAGGTGAGTTTTGTACATTTAATAGTATTAGGAAAATATCTATATATATATATGTAAATATTTCTATAGATAAGTATTGACATACAAAAAATATATAAATATACTTAGAATAATCTAAAAAGTTTAACAGTTCAGTCGTTAATTACTTGATAATAAACGGCATAAAGAATGTTGTGAGGGAGTTATTTCGTTGAACTTACTTAAGTATTGAAAGCGATATCTTTGAAGCATTAAGGATATTGTAATCTTATAGTATGAATTGGAACTATTAAAAATACAAGGAGGAATTTAATATGTATACATTTGAAAAGAAGGTAGTTTGGATTACAGGAAGTACAACAGGAATTGGAAAAATGACTGCGATTGGATTTGCTGAAAGAGGGGCAGATGTAATTATTCATGGATTCAATGATACTGAAAATGGAGAAAAGCTTTTAAAACATTTAAAAGAACTAGGCTCAGATGCGCTTTTAGTAGATGGCGATGTGTCATTGAAAAAGGATGTAGAAAACATTGCAAAACAAATTCAAGATAAATATGGTAAATTAGATGTTTTAGTTAATAATGTTGGAGCTTCAATTACAAGTAGTACTCTCGAGGAGCTGGAAGAAGACGTTTGGGATAAAGTTATTGACGTTAACTTGAAATCCGTATATCTCGTGACTAAAGAAGCTCTTCCTTTACTGAAAGGTGAAGAGAACACAAGAATTATTAATATTTCCAGTGCTGTAGAGCGAACGGGGGGAACGATGAAAGACTTAGCGTACACTGCTGCAAAAGGTGGAGTTAGTGCAATCACCCGCGCATTAGCTAAGCAACTAATTGACTTTAATATTCAAGTAAATGCAGTTGCTCCAGGACTTATTGATACACCATTCCACAAAACGGATGCACCTTTGGATAGCTATGATTGGATTATTAATAGAATCCCTATGAAAAAAGCTGGACAAGCAGAAGATATTGCGGGTGCAGTTATGTTCCTTGCATCTAATCATGCAAACTATATCAATGGTGAGATAATTGAGGTAAGTGGAGGAAGACGTGTCTCCTAGTTAACAAATTTGATGAAAGAGGTTGAGTAAATGACTGAAACACAAGTGAATGATCAAATAGCTGTTCGAAATCCCCGTACTGGGGAAACTGATTATGAGTTCAATCCGACAACTGTTGAAGAATTGAAAGAACAATGCACTCGTCTCCGAGAAGGACAACAACAGTGGGCAAAATTAGGGCTTCAAGGTAGGGTCGAAGTTCTTCAAAAATGGAAAGATAGTTTACTTTTCTATAAACAGGAAATTATGGATGCTCTAATTTCAGATACAGGACGCCTAAGTGAATCTGTTCGTGAATTTGAAAACATTAGTAAATGGATTGAAAGGTGGACAGAGGTGGCAAATGATCTATTCGTTTCACAACCTCCGATTACATCTCAATATGTACCCACTTTGGAAATGAAACAAGAACTTGTTCCTTATAAGCTTGTTGGTGTCATCAGTCCGTGGAATTTTCCAATGTCTCTTTCAACAATGGATATGATTCCAGCACTATTGGCAGGAAGTGCGGTCATTGTAAAGCCAAGTGAAGTAACTCCACGATTTATTGAACCCATTCAAAAATCGATAGATGCGGTTCCTGAGTTAGCTACAGTATTGCAATATGTGCTAGGAGCAGGAGAAGTGGGAGCTCAGATGATTGATGAAGTAGACTTGATCGTCTTTACTGGGAGTGAGAAAACCGGTCGTAAAGTAGCGGCTCAAGCTGGTCAGAACTTAATCCCTGCATTCTTAGAATTAGGAGGGAAAGATCCTGCAATTGTTCTAAAATCAGCGGATATCGAGAGCGCTGTTCAAGGCATACTTTTTGGCTCTATTTGTGGAGTGGGACATCAATGTTTCTCTACAGAACGTATATATGTAGATGAACAAATCCATGATTCATTTGTTCAACGTCTAGTAGAAGAAGCAAACAAAATTGAGCTTGCTTATACACTTGGAAACGGCCATCTAGGTCCTATTATTTTTGATAAGCAAGCAGTTATTATTCGTGAACAAGTAGAAGATGCCTTGTCAAAAGAAGCGCATGTACAATGTGGTGGGGAAATTGAACAACAGAATGATAGTTTGTGGATGCGTCCAACGGTATTAACAAATGTAAACCATTCGATGTCAATCATGAGAGAAGAAACGTTCGGTCCCGTGATGCCTGTTATGTCCTTTAGTACTGTTGAAGAGGCGGTAGCATTGGCAAATGATTCGAGTTATGGTTTAAGTGCTTCTATTTTCTCAAGTAATCCAGAAGAAGCATATGAAGTGGCTGTTCAATTGCATGCGGGTGGAGTAAGTATAAATGATGCGGGTGTTTTACCGTTTGTACTTACGGAAGCTCCTGAATACTCAGCATTTAATTGCTCTGGTTTAGGGGAATCTCGTTTTGGCAAAACCGGTTTAAAAAGGTTTTTACGTCATCAATTAATTATTACAAAAAGTACAACAGAAGAAAGTCCATGGTGGTATCAGGTTTAGTCTGATACCTCTACCTTTAAAAATCAGAATTTTCAGGAAGTAGGAAGAGTTTTATGCGGTGGATTATATTAGCGTTGTTATTTATTCTTTACGTTATCAACTTTGCGGATAAGTCTGTACTAGGGTTAGCTGCAGAACCTATTATTCATGATTTGAATTTAGATTTTGAACAGTTTGGAATTGCAGGAAGTAGTTTTTATTGGTTTTATGCAGTAGGAAGTATATTGATTGCAAGTTTATCTCTCAGATTTGGGACAAAAAAGTTAATTATTTTCATTGCTGCTGGTTGGACTGTATCTCTTGTTGCAGCTTTCTTTGTAAATAGCTTAACGGTATTAATCATCATTCGTGTAATACTTGGCTTTTTTGAAGGTGGAACATTGGCTCTATGTATTGCTCATTTAGCTAAATGGTTTGTGGACGGCTCTCGAGGAACGGCAAACGCAATTCTGTTATCTGGAGCAACTTTTGGTGCTTACCTTACTGCACCGGTTCTTGTTCAACTAATTTCAGGAATTGGTTGGAGACACACATTTGCTGTTCTTGGGGCAGCTAGTTTTGTTTGGCTTATTATCTTTCTGTTTTTTAAAGAAGAACCAAAAGGATCCAAGGAGGTTGTGGAAACGACGGCAACATCAAAAACAAAAGCATCTTTTCGAGACCTTTTGAAGGTCATTGCTACTCCTTACTTTTTTTCCATCTTACTATCTTTCTTTACAGTAATGTGGTTAATAGCTTGGGTTGTTGTATGGGGACCTACTTATTTAACGAAGATTGTAGGACTGACTCCAGGACAGATGAGTCTAACATTTATGATTATGGGAATTTCAGCGGCTATTGTCTCTATTATAGTTGGGAAGTTTACAGACAACCTATTTAAAAAGTCCAAAAGTGCATTCAAATCTTATATTAGAGTTGCTCTAATTGCGCTAGTTATATCTGCGACGGCATTTTTCTTAACAACTATGGTGAGTTCTCCTGTTTTAGCTATACTCTTTTTAACGATTGGTATAACGATGAATAACTGTATTGCACCATTTACTTCAAGTGTTGTTAGCTCAATGGCTCATTCTAGCCAGGTTGGTTCTCTTTTAGGTTTCAAGACAGCTATTGGTAGCACAGCGGGAATTATTGCCCCGCTCCTTACCGGTTATCTTGTTAGTATAGCAGGAGAAGATATTAGAGCAGGCTTTAACTACGGGGTAATGGCTTCTGTTTTCTTGTATATAGTGAGCGCAATACTACTATATATAACTAGTAAAAAAGTACATGTAGTAGAAGAGTTATCAAAAGAGGGACAACAAAACAAAAATTTTAAAAAGAGAACAATAACGTCATTTTAATCTGTTGAAATATAAATATTGTAAAGGGGGATTTTATATGAAACATGGAAAGAAACTCTTGTTGACAGTGCTAATAGCATTTGCACTAATACTTTCAGCTTGTACGGCTAGTACTGCTGGAGAAGAAAAAGAATCTGATGGAAACGTAAAAGATGGATTACTTGAAAGTGAAAGCGTTGTTATTGGAGTCGCTGCTGAACCGACAACTTTAATGGGAAGTACACAACCTGCAGCTCCTACGTATAGTATTATTCACAATATTTACGACAATTTAATTGAATATGATGGAAAAGGAACCTTTCTTCCAAGATTAGCAATTGAATGGAAAAGTATTGATGAGCTTACATGGGAATTTAAATTACGTGAAGGTGTGACTTTTCATAATGGAGCACCATTTAATGCAGAATCTGTCAAATATACAGTAGAGTATTTGATGAATCCAGATAACAAATCCTTATATAGTGGACGGTGGACGGATCTCATAAAAGAAATAAAGATAATAGATGAGCATACGATACAATTTATTACCAATAAACCAAAAGCAAATTTTTTGCATTTAGTATATACAGATATTAATCCCTTGGAACCTGGCTATGTGGAGAAGGTTGGAATCGAAGAAGCAGCATCAAATCCAATAGGTACGGGTCCATATAAATTTAAAGAATGGAAAGTAGGGGAGTCCATCTCCTTTGTAGCAAATGAAGATTTCTGGGAAGGTGAACCAGAAACAAAAGAATTGACAGTTAAATTTATTCCTGAATTTAGTTCAAGACTATCAGCATTATTAAGTGGAGATGTAGAATTAATAAGAAGCGTACCTACAGATTCCATTGATCGAGTGGAACAAGACCAAAATACGAAAATTATATCTACTATGAGCGGGAAAAATGCTTTTATTGCGTTGAATTCATCTAAAGAAGGTCCATTGCAAAATGTGAAAGTGAGACAAGCATTAAATCATGCGATAGATGTGGATTTACTAATCAAAAATGTTATGAATGGACATGCACAAAAATTAACGAGTACATTAACGCCATTCAATGTTAGTTATTTGGCTGTAGATGAATATGAATATGATCCTGAAAAGGCAATTAAATTACTTGCGGAAGCGGGTTATAAACCAGAAGACTTAAATCTAACATTTGATACAACAAACGGCTACTTTCCAATGGATACTCAAGTTGTGCAAGCAATTGCTGGAGAACTAGAGAAGTTGGGCATTAAAATAAATGTCGTTCAAAATGAAACGGGTGTTTTCCTTCAGAAAGCGACAAGTAAGGGTATGGGAGATATGTATTTCATCACATCTGCTGCATCTACGGAAGGGGAATCATTCTATTCTTTCTATTTCTCAACAACCGGTGCATACACATACATTAACGATCAAAAGCTATTAGAAGAAAACGTTGAAGCATTCAAAATATTTGATCCAGTTCAACGTCAAAAGGCAATGGATGGTATTCAACAAAGATTAAGAAATGAAGCAGTAAGTATACCATTATGGACAGGTGAAGATATATGGGGTGCTGCAGATAATATCTCATTTGAACCTAAATATAGTGAAGTTGTTGATTTCTACTCCATAAAAAGAAGTAAGTAATGATTAAGTAAAAAAACATCAATTTGCAATCTACGACTAAATTGATCGGAGATTGCAAATTTATTTTATATTACTTTTATAAGCTTATTAAGCGTGTTAAAACGAATGTTTTAATGTAGGTGTATACATATTACATTAGCACATCTAAAAAAAATAGATTACTAAGTATGGAGGGTAACTATGGTAGATTTTATTATTAAGCGAATTGCACAATCCGTCATTGTAGTATTTTTGGCTCTTTCTGTAATATTTTTCCTTGTCCGACTTTCAGGGGATCCGACCGTATTGATGATTCCGGCAGATGCTCCTCCTGAACAATACGAGGAGTTTCGAAAACAACATGGATTTGATCAGCCAATTTATATGCAATATGTCAATTTTATAAGTAGCTCTATTCAAGGTGATTTTGGAGATTCTATTCGAATGAACACAAGTGCGGTTTCCCTAGTAATTGAAAGGCTCCCAGCAACATTTCAACTTGCTTTCTCCGCATTAGCGCTATCTGTTCTAATAGCAATTCCTATAGGTGTTATAAGTGCTTATAGAAGAAACTCTCTCGTGGACCGACTAGGAGTAGGTTTTACCATACTAGGACAGGCAATTCCAAACTTTTGGTTAGGCCTTATTTTAATCTACTTATTTAGTGTGACATACCAACTATTACCATCTAGTGGTGGGGGTTCTATGATGCATATGCTACTTCCAATGGCCACTTTGGCTATGCACAGTATAGCAAAATTTGCTCGCTTTACTAGATCCACAATGTTAGATGTTTTAAGAAAAGATTATATTCGAACGGCTAAAGCTTCTGGAACTCCTACAAGTAGTATTTTGATGAAATACGCACTTAAAAATGCTTTTATTCCTCTTCTAACTCTAATTTCTTTAGAATTAGGGACATTACTAGGAGGCGCGGTAATTGTTGAAGTGGTTTTTGCGTGGCCAGGTTTAGGTAGATTACTTATGGATGCTCTTTTAAATAGAGATTTTCCTGTAGTTTTGGCGGGTGTTTTCTTTATTGCCTTAATCTACACAATTATTAACTTCATTACGGATATTTTGTATGCATTTATCAACCCTCAAATACGTTTACAATAGGAGGTATTATGTCAAATTCGCTAGACATGATTATAAAAAACGCTAACATTATCACACTAGATAAACAAAATACTAGAGCTAGTTCCTTAGCTGTTAAAAATGGGCTAATTTGCGGTATTTGGACGGAGACAGAACCTTCAGCTTCCAATTTGTTGAAATGGACGGCTTCTCCAACAACAGAAGTAATTGATTTGAAAGGGGCAACATTACTTCCTGGGTTTATCGACACACATAATCACATCCTTATGTACGGACTTGCTACTGGCAAATTAAATTGTAGCTCGCCGCCAAATAGAACGATAAATGACATTTTAGAATTAGTTAGATTAAAAGCGAAAGAAACAAAAAAAGGGTATTGGATAGAAGGATATGGTTATGATGATACGCTTCTTGCAGAAAAGCGTCATCCGACGAAAGAGGACCTTGATAGTGTGTCTCCTCATCATCCTGTTTTAATCAAGCATATTACTGGTCACTTGGTTGTTGCAAACTCAGTAGCTCTTCAAATAGCGGGTGTTGGAGATAATATTCAAGATCCTAAAGGAGGACATTTTGGAAGGGATAATCAGGGACGGCTTAATGGTGTTCTATATGAAGCAACTGCCATCACAACTGTAGTTCAACATATTCCGCAACCTTCCAAACAGGAGATGATATCCTCATTAGGGATTGCCTCTCAAGATTACGTGGCCCAAGGAATTACTACAAATAGTGATGCAGCCGTTGGTGTACTTTATGGTATGGAAGAAATTGAAGCTCATCTTGAAGCAGCCAAACTACGCGTTAATCCCATGCGGGCACAATTAATGATAATGCATCATCATTTAAGAGAAAATGGAATATATGAAGGGTATACATCCAATCAGTTAAATTTAGAAATTCAAAAACGTTCAGGAGGATTCGCCAAACTTGATAGTGCAAAAATGTTTCAGGATGGATCTATTCAAGGATTAACTGGTGCCCTTAGACAACCTTACTATAACGATCCCTCGCTTCTAGGAAATCTCATCCATGATCAACAATTATTTAGAGAAGAAGTATTAGATCTACATAAAAGAGGTTTTAGGATAACGACTCATGGAAATGGGGATCGAGCGATTGAATCTATTCTAGATGCTTATGCCTATGCTTTGGAAAATAACCCACGTCACGACCATCGTCACCGAGTTGAACATGTACAAACTGCTACATCCAGTGATTTAGATAAAATGAAAGCATTAGGCGTTGCAGGTTCATTTTTCGTTAATCATGTCTACTATTGGGGAGATAGACATGAACGTCTTTTTCTTGGGCCTGAACGTGCAAGGCGCATAAGTCCTGTGAAAGAGGCGATAGACAGAAATTTATTGTTTACGCTCCATTCTGACTGTCCAGTAACACCTATCTCTCCATTGTTTTCCGTTTGGGCAGCCGTAAATCGTTTAACAAAAGAAGGTCGAGTACTCGGACCCGAACAAAGATGCGATGTTGTTACAGCATTGAAATCTATGACAATTTATGGTGCAAAGCTAAACTTCGACGAAGAGAATTCAGGAAGTATTGAATTAGGAAAACGTGCTGATTTTGCTGTGCTTGAAGCAGATCCAACATCTACAGATCCTAAAGAGATAAAGAACATTAAGGTCATTGCTACATTTATTGATGGCATTCCTGTATTCGGTAACCGAAAATTAGTTACCTCATAAAAGAGGGGAGAAGTTTATTGAACAATAAACTTCTCTATATAAAGGAATCATCATTGGTCAAGTTTCATTATTAGTGCTTACTTTTAATAATCATTGGGATACTGGATAGGTCTGAATAAGAAGGTAATACCAAACTATTCATTTCCTAATATTACAATTACTGCTGTTTAATATGAGAAAAAAGTATTTTCGTGTCCATCTTACGACTATACTTTTGGAAACGTAATCATTTAAAGAAAGGGAGGAATCTAATAATGAGTCAAGTTTCTGTTGAAAAAAGAATCCTTTATAAAACAAATGAAAGACAGAATGGAAAGGTTGTTTCATTATTTAAACGGTTAGTTAAAAATCCCTTTGGATTCCTTGGATTTTTAGTTATCTTAAGCGTGTGTATAGTTGGTCTATTAGCTCCGATTATAGCTCCTTTTAATCCAGTAGAAACTGATTTAACAAAAAAACTTCTTGCACCTATGACAGAAGGACATTTACTAGGAACCGACCAACTAGGAAGAGATATTTTGTCTCGTATTATTTATGGTACTCGCATCTCTCTGCTTATAGGAGTAACAACTGTCTTATTTGCAGGTCTTATAGGAACGACCGTTGGTGTTTTGGCAGGATATTTTCGAGGATGGGTAGACGTTGTACTTATGAGAATAGTAGATGTGCAGTTAAGCTTCCCATTTATTTTACTTGTTTTGATTATTAATGCTGTGCTCGGAACAGGACTTAAAAATATTATGCTTTCTCTAATTGTAGTAGGATGGGTTTCTTATGCAAGGGTTATTCGTAGTGAAGTACTAGCTATAAGAGAAAAAGAGTATATTCACTCTTGCTTTGCAACGGGAGTTCCTCAATGGGAAATTATTGTAAAGCATATTATGCCAAATTTATTTACTCCTTTAATTGTGCTTGCATCGTTACAGGTCTCAACGTTTATCATAGCCGAAGCTTCTGTTAGTTTTCTTGGTTTTGGGGTGCAACCTCCTACACCAGCATGGGGAAATATGCTTAATGAAGGGAAGAATTTTATCTTAAGTTCTTGGTGGTTAATCACTTTCCCTGGACTTGCATTAGTCATTACAACATTAGGAATAAACTTATTTGGTGACTGGTTGAGAGATGAACTCGATCCGGAAATGAATCAAAATCGTTAAATCAAATTTTTCCTAGAAAAATTGAGTAGAGATGAAAGAGGGGATTCAATTGAGCACACTTAAACCTTTATTAGAAATACGAAATTTAGATGTCTCTTTCCGAACTCAAGACAGTTCTTTACGAATTGTTCATGGTTTAAACCTGACATTGGCACAAGGTGAAACCATTGGTATTGTAGGCGAATCTGGGAGCGGGAAAAGTGTTACATCACTCGCTATTATGGGTCTATTACCTAAGCCGACTGGATTTATAAGTAATGGGGAAATACTTTTAGATGGTCGTAAAATCTCTGACTTAAAGGAAAAAGAGATGAGGGAATTACGGGGAAATGACATCTCAATGATTTTTCAGGAGCCGATGACTTCTTTAAACCCAGTTTTTACAATAGGTGATCAGTTAAGTGAACCCCTAAAAAGACATAAAAAGATGAGTAGAAAAGAAAGAAGGACTCGTATTATTGACATGTTAAGAACCCTTGGAATCTCACGTCCTGAAAAAATAATCGACGAGTATCCTCACCAATTGTCAGGTGGAATGCGACAGAGAATTATGATTAGTCTAGCGATGCTTGGTGAACCGAAATTACTGATTGCCGACGAACCGACGACAGCCCTTGATGTGACAATCCAAGCGCAAATTCTAGATTTAATCCGTACAATTAATAAACAAAAAAATACTTCAGTTATGCTAATTACGCATGATCTCGGAGTAGTTGCGGAAATCTGTGACAAAGTTGCTGTGATGTATGCAGGAGAAATCGTTGAGTATACCGATGTGCGTACGCTATTCGATAAACCACTTCATCCGTACACGCAAGGTCTTATTGCTTCGATGCCGAATATGAATGAGCGAAAAGGTGAATTATACTCCATTGCTGGAAACGTTCCTAGGCCAACTGATTTGCCTAAAGGGTGCCATTTTTCAACACGCTGTATGTATGCCATGGATTGCTGTCACGAAGAAGCCCCCCCAACGACTTCCAATGGATGTCACTCTGTACGTTGTTGGCTCCATGTAGACCAACCGGAAGGTCACTCAGTAGAAATAGAGGAGGAAAAAAATGTCCAATACGCTGTTAGAAGTTAAGCGACTTAAGAAGCATTTTGCTATTAACAACGGGTTATTTAAAGACAAGTCCTATGTGAAAGCTGTTGACAATGTCTCGTTTAGCGTCATGAAAGGTGAAACATTTGGTATTGTTGGAGAAAGTGGATGTGGAAAATCGACGACTGGACGAACGATTTTACGACTTAATGAGTTAACATCCGGAGAAGTGCTATTTGATGGGCAGGATATTAGTACATTATCGTATGAAGATATGCGCAAAGCTCGTCGAAAGTTGCAAATGGTGTTTCAGGATCCATATGCGTCCTTAAATCCCAAGAAGACAATTCGACAAATATTGACAGAGCCCTTACGTGTACATGGTTTATTTACGAAAAAAGAAAGAGAAGAGAAAGCTGCTGAAATTATTGAAATTGTGGGGCTACACGTTTCACATTTAGATCGCTATCCACATGAATTTTCAGGAGGACAACGTCAACGTATCGGTATAGCGCGGGCTGTTATTTTACAACCAGATTTAATAATTGCGGATGAACCAGTATCTGCTTTGGATGTTTCCATTCAATCTCAAGTTATAAATCTACTTTTAAGACTACAAATGGATTTCAATTTAACCTATATCTTTATATCTCATGATTTGGGTGTAGTAAAACATATTACGGACCGGGTTGCAGTTATGTATTTAGGAAGAATTGTAGAGTTGGCAAAAACAGAAGACTTGTATGATCAACCAATGCATCCGTATACACAAGCTTTACTTTCGGCAGAGCCTATTCGACATCCAGATCAAAAAAGAGATCGCATTATATTAAAAGGTGATGTACCAAGTCCCGTCTCTCCACCTAGCGGATGTACATTTCATACGCGTTGTGTTAGTTGTATGGAGATTTGTAAAACTGAAATTCCTCTTTTGGAAATTATGGAAGATGGACGTTCAGTTGCTTGTCATTTGTATAATAAGATGTAGTATATCTTCTGCTATTTAGAATGACAAAGTGGGGAAGTTATAATCCTACTTCTATAAGATTCAGTGAGGGACGCATGAATTTATTTGTGCGTCCCTCCATTTAATAATGAAACAGTTAATGATGGTGATGCATCATATCATGTGCATCATCATGTTCCTCCGCTCCTGGAATTGTGGTGACAACTGCTTCCGTTGTTAAGAAGATACTTGCAACAGAAGCTGCATTTTGAAGGGCAAAACGTGTTACTTTGGTTGGATCTATGATTCCTTCTTCCAACATATTTCCCCATTTCCCATTTGAAGCGTTAAAGCCGTACCCTACTGGTTCATGTTTCAATTGTTCGGAAATAATCGATCCTTCGTAACCAGCATTTATCGCTATTTGACGAACTGGTTCTTCCAAGGCACGCAACACAATCTTCACACCCGTTGCTACATCTCCTTCCGTTACATCTAGCAGTTTTTTCACAGCTCCAGCTATATTTACTAGTGCTGTTCCACCACCAGCGACCACTCCTTCTTCCATTGCAGCACGTGTAGCACTAAGCGCATCAATTATACGAAGCTTTTTCTCCTGCAACTCTGTCTCGGTGTATGCACCTATCCTTATAATGGCAACCCCACCGGCTAATCTAGCCAATCTTTCTTGCAACTTCTCGATTTCAAAGGCGGATGTTTCATTTTCTATTTGAGTACGAATCTGCTTGACGCGTGCTTCAAGGTTTTCTGCTTTGCAAGTACCATTGATAATAGTCGTCTGATCTTTCGTAATAATTACTTTAGAAGCACTACCTAAACATTCAATCGTCGTATTTTTTAATATTAATCCTAAGTGTTCTGCAATCAGTTGAGAATTTGACAAAATAGCCAGATCTTCCAACATTGCTTTTCGACGTTCACCAAAGTCAGGTGCTTTAACAGCTACAACATTTAAAGCCCCTCGCAATTTATTCTTAACTAACGTCGAGAGAGCTTCTCCTTCGATATCATCTGCAATAATTAGAAGTGGTTTTTGTTCTTTTAACACTTTCTCCAAAATTTTCACAATATCTTGTAAGTTGGTCAAACGATGATCAGTTAATAATATGTATGGATTTTCTAAAACCGCTTCCATGCGGTCAGGATCTGTCACCATGTGAGGAGAAGAATAGCCACGGTCAAATTGCATACCTTGTACCATTTTTAACTCAGTTGTAAAACCTTTGGACTCTTCAATGGTAATGATCCCGTCACTTCCGACAAAATCCATTCCTTCTGCAATCAATTTCCCAAACTCCTGATTACCCGAGGATATAGTAGCAACTTGCTCCATTGCATTTTTACTCTCAATATTTGTTGATATTTTTTTTAGTTCACGAACAGCGATAGCAACTGCATTCTCCATTCCACTTCGAATACCAACGGGATTTGCACCAGCTGTAACATTTTTCAAACCTTCATGAATCATTGCTTGTGCAAGAACAGTAGCTGTTGTCGTGCCATCACCTGCTAAATCATTTGTCTTTGTTGCCACTTCCATTACTAGCATAGCACCAATATTTTCATACGGATCTGAAAGTTCAATCGCACCAGCAATAGTAACTCCATCGTTAGTTATTAAAGGCGGACCGTAATCGCGCTGTAAAATAACATTACGTCCTTTTGGACCAAGTGTTACTTTTACGGTATTTGCAAGCTTGTCTACCCCGCATAACATTAATCGACGTGCTTCTTCACAAAATATAATTTCTTTCGACATTTTCCATTCTCCCTTTTCGTTTGTAATCTTTCTATTTCTTAAGAAATACTGAAAACAAAATTGTGCCCCCAATTTTTAGTTGAACAATCTAAAATATGATCCTTTAATGTTAAATTATAAATAAACTACTATATATAAATATACATATATAATCATTGACATACAAGTAGTATTCTATATAATTAGAAGTATCTAAAAATTCTAACTCATAAGGGGGAAACACAATGATTGAAGTTCATAAAAAGTACGAGTTATCCAGTTTGAAAGTGGAGGACAACCCATTCCTTAAAGGAGCCTTTAGACCGAATGATACGGAATATACAGCTGACACGGAAAGTTTAAAAGTTATAGGTGAAATTCCAAAAGACCTTCACGGAATTTATGTACGAAATACGCATAACCAAGTACATGAATCTATCGGTCTATACCATCCCTTTGATGGGGATGGAATGTTGCACGCAATTCATTTTGAAGAAGGTAAGGCAACTTATCGAAATCGTTTTGTACAAACTGTTGGTTTTTTAGCTGAACAAGGAGCCGGTCGTTCACTATGGCCGGGTTTACTACAACCAGAACTTTATACGGTGCGTGGTTGGGGAGCAATAGGAGCTATGAAAGACAATGCCGGAACAGATGTCATTGCACATGCGGGTAAATTAATTGCGTCAATGTCCCAAGGTAGTGAACCTTATCGTATAGATCCGATTACACTTGAAACTACAGGGACCAGTGAATGGGGAAAACATGTCCACCCATTTGGTGTAAGTTCACATTATAAGGTAGACGTTTACACGGGAGACATGATGTTCTTCAACTTCGGTGAGCAATATCCATTTATGAATTATGGGGTAATTAATCGAGATAACGAACTTGTTCATTATGTACCGATTGAACTTCCAGGTGCACGCTGGCCACACGATTTAGGAATCACACAGAACTATACGATTTTGCATGATTTACCAATGTTCTTTGATGAAAAGGATTTAGCAAAAGGAATTCGTCAAACAAAGTTCTTTAAAGATATCCCTAGTCGTTTTGGTATCATTCCACGTTTTGGTAATAACTCACAAGTTCGTTGGTTTGAGGCAACTCCATGTTATATTCTACATCTATCCAATTGCTATGAAGATGGAGATGAAGTCATTATGGATGCATGTGTGTCATTTCAACCAAAAGCACCAGGGGTTGGAGAGAAAACGAGCGATCCTTTTGAACGTATCCTAGCACATTTAGACAAACACAATACGAAAACACATATGTGGAGATTCCGTTTTAATATGAAAACAGGTAAAACAATTGAAGAGTGTATTGATGACGAGGTAACAGAATTCCCGATTGTTAACAATGATTATGTTGGATATAAATATCGATACAGTTACAACACTTTATTTAAAAAAGGTGATTGGTTATTCACTGGTATTAAAAAGTACGACCTATTAACAGGAACATCTACACGTTATGAGTATGGAGAAGGTCGCTATGGAGACGAGCCCCAAATTGCTCGGACTGTTAATTCAGTTGAAGAAGACGATGGTTATGTTATTACGATGGTAGTTGATATGAAAAATAATCAATCCGAGTGTATCATTCTCGATGCAAAAGAAATTGAACGGGGCCCTATTGCCCGAATTATTTTACCCCATGTCGTACAAACTGGAACCCATGCTTGTTGGGTAGATGGGGACCGTATTTATGGAGAACGACCAGCAAAATAAAAGAGGTGAGTAAAGTGACAATAAATTTAATGCTTATTCCAGGGTTAAATAATACTTCGGAAACTTGGAATCAGGTGATATACAACTTGCCAAAAGATTGGAACATTAAGGCTATCAATGTTCCAGCACTTTCAGATGTAGATCAAATAGCTGACCAGCTATTGGAAGATATAACAGAACCTTTTTATCTTTGTGGATTTTCATTTGGAGGGTACGTGGCTTTGGCGATGCTTGAACGTGCACCAGAGCTCATTCAAGGTTTCATTTTGTTAGCTTCTAGCAGTACTTCCGATTCCGAAAAACAAAAAGAAGTAAGAAAGCAAGCTATCATTAGGGCGGAAAAAGGGGAGTATTTTGAGATGATGGATGCAAATGCACCTCTCACTTTTCATCCAAATAGTTTGCTAAATGAAGAAATTGTTCGTCTGCGCTCTAAAATTGTCCAAGATTACGGTGCTGATCTGTTTGTTCATCATGTCAAAGCAACGATGGGTCGACCAGATCGAACAAAAATCTTTCAGAATGCACCAATACCTAAACTAATCATTGCAGGGAAAGAAGATCGCGTTATCGATCCAGATAAGCTTCTACAATTAGCAGATGCCACTTCACACGTGGAATTTAACGTCATAGCCGACACTGGCCATATGATTCCATTAGAGCAACCAGTGAAAGTAGCTAAGGTTATCCAAAATTGGATTGAACAAATTTAAAACAACTTTTAGGGGGAAAAAGTATGGAAAAGCTTGTTATTACAGTAGCACCAAACGGCGGACTTATTACAAAAACAAATACGCCATATGTGCCAATTACAACAGAAGAAATAGCTGAAGAAGTTAGCCGTTCATGCGAAGCTGGCGCATCGATTGTACATCTACATGTTAGGGAGGAAGACGGTACACCTACAGGAGATATGAAAGTATTTGAAGAAGCTGTAAATAAAATACGTGATCGCTGCGATATATTAATTGGGTTAACAACTGCTTCGAAATTAAACGCACCAGAGGAAGAACGTTTAAGCGTGTGTGAGTTGTCACCACAATTGGCATCATTAAATATGGGGTCATTGAACTTCGGAGAAGTAGCCTTTATCAACTCTCCAAATTATTTGCGGAATGCAGCGAAAAAAATGCAAGATAAAAAAGTAAAACCTGAGCTAGAAGTATTTGATCTGGGAATGATGGAAAATGCCAAGAAACTCATTGCAGAAGGTCTGATATCAGGCCCATATCATTTTCAACTAATCCTTGGAGCTCCAGGTGGTTCACCCGCAACTCCAAAGGCATTACTTGGAATGATTGATAATTTACCAGAAAATTCAACTTGGGGAGTCATTGCGCTACAAAATCAACTTCTACTACACACCATGGCAATTGGTTTGGGCGGACATATCAGAGTTGGTATGGAAGATGAAATCTATATTCGTCCAGGAGAATTAGCAAAATCAAATTCGGACTTTATCAAACGTCTTGTAATGATTGCTAATGAAATGGGGCGCTCTGTGGCTACACCAGCAGAAGCGGAAGTTATATTTACTCTGCCAAGTAGAAGACATTCTAGCATCAGCTAGTGTAGGCAGATTCGTGTTGTTCAATTCTATAAATGATAAAACGTGTGATAAATAAGGCCATTGATCCAGTAATTGAGAATGGTCTTTTTGTAAGATAAGAAAGTATATAACATTTTGCGCCATGAACCCAGTATTCATACTAGGAACAGGTTGATTTCCGCTGCAGTCGGACGCTTGCTTTTCTTAAAAGATAAGAAACTACCATGGCTCAGGATTCACAAAAGCGACCATCTACCATGAAAAAGCTAATATCAACTTTAAAAAGTTTTTATTTTTACTATAATTGGATATTTTACTAATTTTTAAATATTAATAAAGCCGCTGTTTTCATACAAAAGTATATGAATTTGGGATGTTAGGAACTCAGTAATCCTGGGCTGTTGTGAAGGATTGTAGTAAAAGGATTAACGTTCTAAGCGGACGCTTTTCGCAGGCTCAGGATGCACTTCATGCCTTTTTTCCGACTGCATTAAGGAAAATGGGGAAAGAGGTGATAGCGAGTGGGAGACAGCTCCGTGTTTTTACGGTAAATGAAGAGCCTTATGCTAATATGCTTCAAGCTGCTGGAGTACACGCTATTTTTACGGATTACCCACAAGAAATGTTCCTTTATTTGGATAAAAGAACTTGATTGCAAAGCTCGTTAATACAAGAGGATGTCCCATTAGTCGGAATATAAACGACTAATGGGACATCCTAATTTTTTCCGAACTATGAGGAAGAATAGAGTGTTTTCCAACTAAGATCCCCGTTATTCTAACTAAGGTAGGTATTTTTCCAACTAATACTTCAATTTTTCCAACTAAAAGATCAAATATTCCAACTAGCTTATATTAAGAGTAGCATTTTCCTTTATTTCCGCAACAATAAATACATAAAATATGGTGCGCCTATTAAAGCGACCATTACTCCTGCAGGAATGCCGTTTGGCTCTACTACGTTTCGACCAATCGTATCTGCAAATAGTAAAAGCCAACCGCCGATTAAAATCGAAACAGGGACAAATAATTGATGTCTAGGACCGACTAATGCTTTCGCAATATGAGGTGCCATCAACCCGATAAAAGCAATCCCCCCTGTGACAGAAACTGCTGAAGCTGCAAGTGCAACTGCAGCAAGTAAGAGGATAATTCGCTCTTTCTCGATGGACACGCCAACACCAATCGCTACTGGTTGACTTAAACCGAGTATATTTAACTTATTCGCTTTATATAAAGTGAATGGGATCAAAACGATTAACCATGGTAGTAATGCTAAGATAAATGGCCAATCAGCCCCCCAAATATTCCCTGCTAACCACTTGGCAATAAAATCAACTTTTTCGCGTTCAGCTGATGAAATAATGACAATCATTAATCCAGATAAAGCCATTGAAAATCCTATACCTACAAGCACTAATCGTACAGGCTGTAAACCTACTTTTCGATTGTAAGACAGTATGTAAATAAAAAACGCTGTAAGTAAAGCGCCGATAAATGCTACAACAGGAAGCATATATACAAAAGAACCGGGTTCAATAGGAGAAAATAAGAAGAATAAAGAAATTGCCACTCCTGCTCCAGAATTTATACCGATAATACCTGGATCCGCTAAATCATTTCGTGTAATCCCTTGTAAAATTGCACCAGACAATGCAAGTGCCATTCCAGCAAGTACCGTAATAACAATTCGAGGTAAACGAATAGAATATAAAACAAATTCTTCTTTGAATGTACCATGTCCAAATAGGGTAGGTAACAAACGGTCAAATGATAAAGAAGAGTACCCAATTCCAGCGCTAATAATTGCAGTAGTCAAAATTAGAATAGATAAAATGACAACAAATACTCGTTGCTTTTTGATAACCTCTTTTGGAATCATTGGAATGCGCCTCCTCCTTTACGAACAACGAGAAGAAAGAAAGGCAATCCCATGATCGCAATAATTGCTGCAACAGGCGTTTCATAAGGAATGTTAATCGTTCTGCCAAGCGTATCAGCAATTAGCATAAGAATAGCTCCAACAATGACTGACATAGGAATGATAGAGCGATAGTCAGTTCCAACAATAGCTCGAACAATATGAGGAACCATTAAGCCAACAAATGCCATATTCCCAACAAGAGCTACAGCGCTACCTGCGAGTAAGATAATAACGATAAAAAGAATTGCTTTAACTTGACCGGTTTTCTGACCTAATCCTACCGCTACTTCTTCATTTAAACTCAAAATAGTTAGTTGTCGGGAAAGTAAAATGGCAACTAAAATACCAACACTAACAAAAGGAATAATAATGTTCAATTGTATCCAATTCGTCCCAATCAGACCTCCAGCTGTCCACATGGAAACGTCTTTCGAAATTTTGAAATAAATCCCTACACCTTCTGCGATTGCAAACAAAAACGCAGAAACAGCAGCCCCAGCAAGTACAATTCGTAAAGGAGAAAATCCTCCTTTTTTTATGGTGCCAATACTAAATACCATAATGGCTCCTATTGCAGCCCCAATAAAACAAGCAATGGTGATTCCTAAATAGTTTGTTGCAGGAAGAATGGCTAGTGTTATTGCTAGGGCAGCATTCGCTCCAGAGGTAAGTCCTAGTAGTCCAGGGTCGGCAAGGGGATTCCTTGTAATACCTTGCATAATAGCCCCTGAAACAGCAAGCGCAGCGCCTACTACGACAGCTCCAACTTCTCTAGGAAAACGAATTTCACGAAGGATATTTATTTGGTCATTTTTCAAATTAGAAAATAGAGCATTCCACACATCTTGTATGGAGGTTTCAGCTGCTCCAAAAACCATAGCAATGATAAACATAGCGAAAAGTAAAATTAATCCGATTATGAACTTTATACTAAAACGAATAGAAGATTTCATCGTTCGTTTCCTTTCTATCAATAAAGAAGGGAGGAATCCTAGACTCGAATTCCTCCTCGACTATTATTTGGCGTTTAAAAAGTTTTCTTGGAAAAATTCAAGTTGATAATCTAATGTAATTGGATCATTAAAATAAAACTCTTCCATTGGTGCTTCAAACACTCGATTATTTTTTACAGCAGGTATATTTTTATAAGTATCTGTATCTTGGAATGAATTGTCTGCAGCAGTTGATTTACTTAAAATCACATAATCTCCTGCAAATTCAGGAAGTACTTCTAAAGACAATGCATAGTAACCAGGTGCCAAAGCCGCTTCTTCTACTTTTTTAGGCATTTTTAAGCCCATTTCTTGGTAAAGAATCTCTGTTCCACGACCCCAGTTATTGCCGTATACATATAATTGTTTATCAAAGTTTTCAATTACCGATACAGTAGCATCTTCACCGATAGCAGCTTTGATTTCTTCTCCAGCTGATTTTGCACGTTCTTTAAAGTCAGTGACCCAATCTTGTGCTTCTTTTTCTTTATTTAGTAGTTTTCCAATTTCTAATTCCTGTGTTAAATAATCTACTTTTCCGTAAGTAAACGTTACAGTTGGTGCAATTTCTTTTAATTTATCTAAATTTTGTGCTGTAGAATACCCGATAATTAAGTCTGGATCTAGTTCAATAATTTTTTCTAAGTTTTCCTCAGATACTTCTTCCGCATTTTTTAAATAGCTATCATAACGCGGATTTTTTTTAGACCAAGAATCCACGCCAACTATATTAACATCAAGCGCAGCAACATGACCAGCATAAGCGAGAACAACTACACGTTGTGGATCAGCTGGAACTTCAATTGGACCTTCTTCGGATTGGTACGTAATAGTTGTTGGTTCGTCTTTTTCTTCATTCGTTTTTGGGGCGCTGGACTCGTTATTACAAGCACCTAAAACTAGTACAAGTAAAAATAATATTGGCAATAAGAATTTTTTCATCATGTTATTCTCCCTTAAGTAAGTTGTATGTAATACACATTGGTTTATTTGTTCTTGGATCCAATCCAATTTCTGCATCTATTTGGAACACATCTCGCAGTACTTCTTGTGTGATGACCTGTTCGCAACTACCTGCTTTCACAATTTGCCCACCTTTTAAAGCGATAATATTGTCTGCAAAACGTGCTGCTTGATTGAGGTCATGTAAAACCATGACTATTGTGCGTTTTTCTTCTTTGTTCAGTTTTTGCAGAAGTTCTAGCACTTCCAATTGATGCGCCATATCTAAATAAGTAGTCGGCTCATCTAAAAAAATGATTTCTGTTTCTTGAGCAAGTGCCATCGCAATCCAAACACGTTGTCGTTGGCCACCGGATAGGGCATCAACTGGGAAATATTTGAATTCAGCTGTCCCGGTAACTTGAAGAGCCCATTCAATCACTTCATAGTCTTTCGTTGTGAGTCGCCCAAAACCGGTTTGATAAGGAAATCTTCCGTATGAAACAAGCTCTCCAACTGTAAGACCTGCTGCACTTTCAGGTGTTTGGGGTAAGATAGCCATTTTTTTGGCGAGTTGTTTCGTATTTTCTTTTGTAACACTTTTTCCATCTAACACGATTGAGCCAGACTGATGAGAGATGATACGTGTAATCGCTTTTAAAAGGGTAGATTTTCCACATCCGTTCGGTCCAATGATTGTCGTAATTTGTTGATCTGGAATTTGTACGGATAATTCCTTTACTATTAAACGCTCACCGTAGCCAATAGATAAATCATCTGTATAAAGACGGACCATACCGAAACCTCCAAACTTAATCTTGCATTTAAATGTGATAACGATTATCATTATCACATTAGCAACTATATGAAAATAAAGGCATAATGTCAACAATAAATTTTAGGAGACTAAAAAATGAATGATATATTTGATGTAACGATTATTGGTGGTGGGCCAGCTGGATTATATTCAGCCTTCTATAGTGGGTTACGGGAATTGAAGACAAAAATACTAGAGTTTCAACCACATTTAGGTGGGAAAATACATGTATATCCTGAGAAAATGATTTGGGATGTAGGGGGTCAAACGCCAGTTTCAGGGGAACGATTAATTGAACAATTAGTACAACAAGGTCTTACTTTTGATCCAGAAGTTGTGTTAAATGAGAAAGTGGAGTCCATCACACAAGACGAACAACGTATTTTTTGTTTAAAGACGGCTTCAGGTCAAATGCATTATTCTAAAACAATTATTGTAGCGGTAGGTGGGGGAATCCTTAATCCTATGAAGTTAGACATCGAAGGTGCAGAGCGATTCGAAGTAAGCAATTTAAATTACACTGTAAAGTCTATTCAACGATTTAAAGATAAAACGGTTGTTATTTCCGGAGGAGGAAATTCAGCAGTCGATTGGGCAAATGAATTAGAGCCTATTGCTAAGAAGGTTTATGTGACGTATCGAAAAGACGGTTTGAATGGACATGAAGCACAAGTTAGCCAATTATTATCAAGCTCAGCTACATGCTTTTTTAATACTTCCATTTCCAAACTAATCGCCTCTAAAAGTCATGATGCAGTTGAAAAGGTAGCTTTAACAAACCATGAAACTGGAGAAGTAACTTTTTTGGAAATTGATGAAGTGATTATTAATCATGGATATGAAAGAGAAGCGGAACTTCTCAAAAATAGTGATGTGAATATTGCGATGGTAGAGGACTTCTATGTGGACGGTACAAGTATGAGCGAATCATCAGTGGAAGGCATTTATGCAGCAGGTGATATATTGGCACATCCCGGAAAATTACATCTAATAGCAGGAACTTTCCATGATGCGGCAAATGCGGTAAATAAAGCGAAACAATTCCTACAACCAGATGCAAACAAAGTAGCAATGGTCTCTTCTCATAACGACATTTTTAAAGAAAAAAATAAAAAGTTGATCAAGCAGTTAGTGTAAAGGTAATAAGAAAAAAGGTTGCTACCATGTAAAATAAACTACACGGGAGCAACCTTTCATAATGGATGGGCGAATAGTATAAGATGCGTTGCTTTTTTAGGAATAATACGTTGTATTGTGTTGACTAGTGATCGCTACGATTTTCGCTGCAGTCGGACGCTTTCCGCCGGGTGAGCGATGAGCCATCCCCGCCGCTTAGGCGTACGTGCACTGCACCCCATTTATTAGACACATGAATGGGATGTCATAATATGAGAAAACGATTTAGCTTAGAAGAAAAATATCAAGCTGTTCTGCTCTATTTATCCGGTCGTTATTCTTACCGCGAAG
>NZ_VDGG01000004.1 GCF_006861775.1 Psychrobacillus soli
ATCAGCACGAGAGCAACTAAATTGCCAGTGAAAGCAACCATTTCTCCAAATAGCAAGTTTACTTGTAGAGAGACGCCAATAATTGTGACACATTATAGGGATAATGCGTCGCAGAGTATCAGTTGGTTTGGTTTTGTCGCGTTCGGGATAGGCTTTGTCGTCTTCGAGGGTATGTATGGTCGTGTTCACAGCGTATTTAGTCTAATTCATCCATTTATTGGATTTAGTAAGTCGTATCTGATTACTGTTGATTCTCACCAGTAAGCAATCTCCATGGATTTTCGCTTCAGGGCGGCGACTCCAGTGGGATCAAATGAGCAAAATGAGACTTCACAACGAACGCTCAAGCGGGCGGGGAAGGC
Organism: Psychrobacillus soli; assembly: GCF_006861775.1. Classification (GTDB taxonomy): domain Bacteria; phylum Bacillota; class Bacilli; order Bacillales_A; family Planococcaceae; genus Psychrobacillus; species Psychrobacillus soli. The sequence continues at coordinate 363 of NZ_VDGG01000004.1, forward strand.
TCATCGCTCACCCCACGGAAAGCGCCCGCCCTGCAGCGAAAATCCCAGCGAACACTTTATTCAACTCACTACGTCGCAGTATCCAAATTATGTGCGTCATTCCATTCATCATTCTCTCGAGCCCGACACAGACGCTTTAGCGCTTTTATTATAGAAAAGTGATCTTGAACTCGACAATAAAAAAAGGCGTCTTCCCCCGTTACGAGAGAGAAAAACACCTTTCCAAACTAGTAATTATTTATCGCTAAATAATTTTCCAGCAACTGCGTAATGATTTTTCGGCATGTCCTCGATAAATACGACAACATTTTCAACAGGTGCATTTACTGTTTCTGATACTGCAGCCGTTACTTTCTCTACTAAAGCTCTTTTTTGTTCTTCTGTACGACCTTCTAGCATTTTTACTGTTACGTATGGCATTTCATTTCCTCCTTTAGTGAAATTTTCTGTATACTAGTATCATAACAGAACGGAGGGAACTTTCGAATGGCAAATGAAGAAAAACCAAAACAAAAAATCGGCTTCACCATTATAAAAAATGATCCAACTGATGGACATAAAGGATTTGGAATTGGTTCTCTATCTTTAGAGAATGTGTCACCAGTTATTATCGATGTCGAAGAAGACATTGCAAGAATTGAAATTGGGGCGATGCATGCGAGAAGTGACACAGAAAGAGGAATCAAGTTTACGACGAACCGAGAAGACTCTGAAGGTGGAAAACCATATTGGCTAGTTTGGGTGACAATCGATTATAAAGCAGAAGGGCCGTATTATGCAGGGGTTACAGCATGCGAAATGGTGGTCAATCGTGAAAAACGCCGCGGTTACAAATTACTTGCGGACCATGTAAACCGAATGGACAAATCAATGAAACGCCACATTATGGTAGATTTTATGGATGATCGTTCCAAAAATATTTTAAGTAATTTTCTACAAACGCATAACCTCGAAATGTGGGAGCGTAGCGAAGCACAGCTGCATAATGACTTACACGTAACTTCTAATTAAACAGTAGCAATTAGGGATAATTGCTTTATGAGGTTGAATTCAAACTGAAAAGACAGTACAATTTACTTAAAGCTTACTTCACAGTAATGCTAGGACACTTAGTAGTCGTAAGTAGGTTAGGAAAATGTAATCATTGTGACAACCCAATCCTGTAATTACATACTTTTGGCAGAACGCAACACTAAGAAAAAGCTTTCTATTACCTTTTTTAGGTAGTAGAAAGCTTTTTATTTTTGTTTTGGTTGCTTTGGCCGGGAAATTGGTTGCTCTCAGTGGCAAATTGATTGCTTTGGCAGCGGAACTGGTTGCTCACCCCGAGAAACTAGTTGCTTTCATCCTCATTTGGTTGCCCTAAGCCGTTTATTTCAAACTCTGCGTATTTCACAGTCAAGTTAACTCTTTATAAAGAGAATTGGTTGCTCTCGGTGGCAAATTGATTGCTTTGGCAGCGGAACTGGTTGCTCACCCCGAGAAACTGGTTGCTTTCATCCTCAATTGGTTGCCCTAATCCGTTTATTTCCAACTGTGCGTATTTCACATTCAAGTTAACTCTTCACAAAGAGAATTGGTTGCTCTCGGTGGTAAATTGATTGCTTTGGCAACGGAATTGGTTGCTCACCCCGAGAAATTGGTTGCTTTCATCCTCATTTGGTTACCCTAAGCCGTTTATTTCCAATTGTTCGTATGTCACATTCAAGTTAACTCTTTACAAAGAGAATTGGTTGCTCTCCGTGACAAATTGGTTGCTTTGGCCACGGAACTGGTTGCTCACCCCGAGAAACTGGTTGCTTTCGTCCTCATTTGGTTGCCCTAAGCCATCTATTTCCAATCATTCCCCAAAAAACGAAAACGGGAAAATAGACCATGGTGTTGTATCTTCATCTGATCCATCCTCGAATGTTTGTTGCTTCAAAGTTGGATCCGTGCATAGTTTAGTTGGGACATCCTCCTCTTTTAAATAGACAAGTCGTTGTTTTTTACAAGCGGAAGTAGCAATACCTCCTGTTTCAATATCAACAATAACTCCGCGAACACCTGGAGGAGCGATGAATGGTTCTGACGGTAAACCTTGATGAGATTTCTCCATAAATTCAATCCACACTTGTTTCGTTACTTGTCTTGCCTCTGCTTCACTCACTTGTTTCCCTTGGTCATAGCCATTCCAAACTCCCGCAGTCAATTGAGGGGAGAAGCCGATTAAATATTGATCGGAAATGGTCGTTCCTGATTTTGCTGCATATGGTCTTGTTTGCTTTGCGCGAATACTGATGCCAGTTGCAGGTGAGTAATCATTAAAAATTGGATCGAACATACCGGTTAGTAAATGAGATAGCAAGAATGCATCTTGTTCTAGCAACACTTTTTTATCTTTCCTTTTATCTTTCTCCAAGTCATAAAGCACTTTGCCATTATTATCGGTAATTTTCGTAATATAAGTTGGTTCTCTCAGGATTCCCTTTGCGGAAATCGCGTTATATGCTTTGGTCATGTCTAATAAAGAAGCCTCCGATGTACCGAGCGCTGTCGCCGGAGTATCGTCGACATCCATCTGAACATTGAATCTTTCAATCAGCTGCTCGAATGGCTTATACCCAATTTGTTCAAGCGTTTTAACAGCATAAATATTATCCGAAATGGCAAGTGCTTGTGCCATCGATATCGGATGTTCCGCAAATTCACCGTTTACATTTTTCGGTTCATATTCTTGGCGCCCATTATCATACGTGAAAATAGTACGTTCACTTTTCATATATGTCAGGGGAGTGAATCCATTTTCTAAAGCGGAAGCAAACAATAAAGGTTTAATCGTTGAACCTGGTTGTCTTTTTGCTTGCGTTACGCGATTAAATGGACTTTCACTAAAATTACGACCGCCAACCATTGCTGTAACGTATCCCGTTTTCGGTTCTATACTAACAAAGCCAATTTGTAACTCGCCTTCAGGCATCCACTTTTCAATAACTTCTTCAGCTACTTGTTGATGATTTCTGTTCAAAGTTGTTTCAATTGTCCATCCGCCATCTTCAATTCGCCGACCCTTTTTCTGAATGATACTGGTTGCTTCTTTCCAAACCTCTTCTAAAAAGTAAGGAGCTGCTTTTTTCTTTACAAGCGAGTCTTCTGTTTTCAAGACATATTGCTCTTTCACAGCACGCTCTCGTTGTTCTGCAGTTATAAATTGTTGATTTTCCATTAATTTTAAAATAAGTTGTTGGCGGTTTACCGCTTTTTCTTCATCTGCTAAAGGTGAGTAATAAGTAGGTCCTTTTGGAATTCCCATCAATAAAGCGGATTCTGCAAGCGTTAAATCTTTTGCACTTTTTCCAAAATAATACCGGCTTGCGGCTTCTACACCGTACATGCCATGTCCGAAATAGACTGTATTCAAAAATCCTTCGAGCAATTCATCTTTTTCATAAAAAATTTCTAGCCGGTAAGCATACAAGGCTTCATTTATCTTCCGAGTCCAAGATTTTTCATGCGTCAAAAATAAATTTCGTGCGTATTGTTGGGTAATTGTACTTGCACCTTCTACTTTTCGCATCGCCTTTATATCCTTTAAAAGTGCAGAAGCAATTCGCGTATAATCAAACCCATGATGCTCATAAAATTCCTGATCTTCTACAGCAATAATCGCTTGAGGCACGAATGGAGAAATGTCCTCTAGTGAAACCCAATAACGCCTCTGGTCTTCAAATCGATCACCAATTACATTTCCTTGGTCGTCTAAAAAGACGGAAGAAATAGGCACTTGAATAATAGGTGCACCAACGATTTGAGCGTAAACTCGGAGCGTTACAAGTGCACCAATCAAAGCAAAGCAAGCTACGATACTTAATAAAAAAACTCTTTTCATACGTTTAGATCGAGTGGTTTTCTTTCGGTATTGTACACGCCCCATAAAAATCTCCTCCGTCCTGCTTGGATGTTTTCATTAGTATGAGAACAATAGATTCAAATTAAACGGAAAAAGAAAAAAGTATTGCACTTTTGTAAAAAAGCTCTATACTTTCTTTGTATTATTTTTTTGATACACTATATACAAACGTATTCACAAAGGAGATAGATAGATGAGCGGATTTTGGTTTACTGAAAAACAAACCGAGAATTTTGGAATTACGATGAAGGTAAAACGTACACTTCATACGGAGCAAACAGATTTTCAACTATTAGAAATGGCAGAAACAGAAGAGTGGGGGAATATGCTCTTTTTAGACGGCATGGTCATGACGTCTCAAAAAGATGAGTTCGTATACCATGAAATGGTAGCGCACGTTCCTTTATTCACTCACCCAAACCCGGAAAACGTATTAGTTGTTGGTGGCGGAGATGGTGGCGTAATTCGTGAAATTATGAAGCATCCGAAAGTTAAAAAAGCAACTCTTGTTGATATAGATGGGAAAGTTATTGAGTATTCGAAAATATATTTACCAGAAATTGCATGTGAATTAGAAAATCCACGTGTCGATGTACAAGTAGGCGACGGTTTCATGCATATTGCTGAATCTGAGAACGAATACGATGTAATCATGGTAGATTCAACAGAACCAGTAGGTCCAGCGGTTAACTTATTTACTAAAGGTTTCTATGCTGGGATTTCAAAAGCTTTGAAAGAAGATGGATTATTCGTTGCACAATCGGACAACCCTTGGTTCAAAGCGGACTTAATCCGACAAGTACAAAAAGACGTGAAAGAGATTTTCCCTATTACAAATATGTACTTAGCGAATATTCCTACGTATCCAAGTGGACTTTGGTGCTTTACAATTGGATCGAAAAAATACGATCCACTTCAAGTTCCTGACGAGCAGTTCCATGAAATTGACACAAAATATTACACAAAAGAGCTTCACAAAGCAGCATTCGTATTGCCTAAATTTGTGAAGGACTTAGCAGGAGAGTAAGCCGATGCGATTTGATGAAGCTTATTCAGGAAATGTATTTATTAAAAGCAAGCAAAATTACGAAGAAGCGCAAGCAGTTATTTATGGGATGCCAATGGACTGGACAGTAAGCTACCGTCCAGGTTCACGCTTTGGCCCGCAGCGTATTCGTGAAGTATCGATTGGTCTAGAGGAGTATAGCCCGTACTTAGACCGTGAGCTAGATGATGTAAATTATTTTGATGCAGGAGACATTCCACTTCCTTTTGGAAATGCATCGAAAAGTTTAGATTTAATCGCAGGATTTATTCGCCAGTTAATGCAAGACGGAAAAATTCCGGTCGGCATGGGCGGAGAGCATTTAGTGTCATGGCCGGTTATGAAAACAGTGGCAGACAACTATAAGGACCTAGCAATCATTCATATGGATGCGCATACGGATTTACGTGTGGAATATGAGGGAGAGCCACTTTCTCACTCGACGCCAATTCGTAAAATTGCCGAATACATCGGTCCGAAAAACGTTTATTCATTTGGAATCCGTTCTGGAATGAAAGAAGAGTTCGATTGGGCAAAAGAAAATGGCATGCATATTTCAAAATTTGAAGTATTAGAACCATTAAAAGAAGTACTGCCAACACTCGAAGGTCGTCCTGTCTATGTCACGATTGATATTGACGTGTTAGACCCTGCACATGCACCAGGTACTGGAACAGTAGATTGTGGTGGAATTACAAGCCGCGAGCTACTAGCTTCTATCCATGCGATTGCAAGTTCAGGCGTAAATGTAGTAGGATTCGATTTAGTAGAAGTTGCACCGATTTACGATTCATCGGAGCAAACAGCTAATACTGCATCGAAGCTACTAAGAGAAATGATTCTAGGCTGGGTGAAATAGAAAGCGAATATTTAATGTTACTGCGACGAGCTTGCGCAGGAGCAAACAGCAAACACTGCATCGAAGCTACTAAGAGAAATGATTCTAGGCTGGGTGAAATAGAAAGCGAATATTAAATGTTACTGCGACGAGCTTGCGCAGGAGCAAACAGCTAATACTGCTTCAAAGCTACTACGTGAAATGATTTTGGGCTGGGTAAAATAATTTGGAAACGTGATGTCCTTTTTAGGGCATCACGTTTTTTTAGGTTTTGCTTATGTTTAGTTGTCATTCACACGCTTTTAGCTTTATAATAAAAAGGTTATATTAATAAGACTCAGTTGGAGAAACACTGAATCTTATTAATAATGCCTCCGGCGGATGTCACAGATTTTGAGAGGAGTGAATTGTGCAAGCACAATTCAAAATCTGGACGCAATTACGCCAAGGCGAAATTGATAAAAAATGTGTTAAGGATGAACGCAATGTCTCAACCAATAAAAAAAACAGTCACTGTCCGCTTATTATCCACGATTAAACATCCCGATACTGCAGCAGAAACTTTCGACATACAAACGACAGGTGAACTAACGATAAAAGGGGAACAACCTTATTTAGTTTACGAAGAAATGCAAAATGAAAAAACGGTCAAAACTACCGTCAAGTTAAATAGTGATTCTGCTTTAATTCTCCGAAGTGGTGGAGTAAAAATGAGACTGCCATTCGTACAAGGAGAACGTCAAACAGGAAGCTATGATCCAGGGTATGGCGTAATGATGATCACTACAAATACGAAGCAACTCAATTTCGAAGATGGTCATTTCCGAGTGGAGTATGAACTCTTAATAAATGAAGAAATTGCAGGTACATATACATTAGAACTAATTTACACGGAGGCGGATTAAATGAACGCAGTAGAAAAAGTGCAACAATCGATCAAAACAGCGTTGCAACAAGCAATTGTAAAGGCAGAATTAGTAGCAGAAGAACAGATTCCAGCTATCCATTTAGAAACACCGAAAGATAAAGCAAATGGGGACTACGCAACAAATATTGCAATGCAACTAACAAAGCTTGCGAAAAAAAATCCTCGTCAAATTGCGGATTCGATCGTTGAAAACTTAGATATGGCAGGCACGATGATGGAAAAAATCGATATCGCCGGTCCAGGGTTTATGAATATTACAGTGCGTAAAGATTATTTACAAGAAGTAATTAAAGCAGTACTTACGGAACAAGCCGATTATGGTCGTACAAAATCAGGTGCTGGTGAAAAAGTTCAAGTCGAGTTCGTATCTGCAAATCCAACGGGTGACTTGCATTTAGGTCATGCTCGCGGTGCATCTGTAGGGGATTCTTTATGTAATGTACTTGATTTTGCAGGCTTCGATGTAGCACGTGAATATTATATTAATGATGCTGGTAACCAAATCCACAACTTAGCGGTGTCTATTGAAGTTCGCTATTTTGAAGCATTAGGTTTAGAGAAAGAAATGCCGGAAGACGGATATCGCGGGCAAGATATTATCGATATTGCAGCGGATCTTGTAAAAGAGCATGGTGATAAATTTGTTCAAATGTCAGACGAAGAGCGCTACAAAGCATTCCGTGCACATGGTTTAAAAGTAGAACTTGCGAAATTACAAAAAGACTTAGCGGATTTCCGTGTAGGCTTTGATAATTGGTTCTCTGAAACTTCTTTATACGAAGATGGAAAAATTGAAGTAGCACTAGACAAATTAAAAGCAAATGGCCATATTTTCGAAGAAGAAGGAGCTACTTGGTTCCGTTCTACAACATTTGGCGATGACAAAGATCGTGTATTGATCAAAAGCGACGGCTCTTTCACGTATTTATTACCAGACATTGCTTACCATGAAGATAAATTAGTACGTGGCTTCGACCAACTGATTAATATTTGGGGAGCAGACCACCACGGATATATCCCACGTATGAAAGCGGCAATTGAAGCACTTGGGTACGAGCGTGAGAAACTTGAAGTATCTGTGATTCAAATGGTGCAGTTATATAAAGACGGCGAAAAAATGAAAATGAGTAAACGTACTGGTAAAGCAGTTACGATGCGTGAACTTGTAGAGGAAGTAGGGTTAGACGCAGTTCGTTATTTCTTCGGTATGCGTTCAGGCGATTCCCATATGGACTTCGATTTAGACTTGGCTGTCTCTCAGTCGAATGAAAACCCAGTGTACTATGCACAATATGCACATGCACGTATTTGTTCGATTTTACGTTCAGCTGAAACGCAAGAGCTAAAAACATCAACAGATTCACTGGAATTATTGCAAAGTGAAAAAGAATTAGACTTATTGAAAAAAATTGGTGACTTCCCACAAGTCGTAGCAGATGCTGCAAAACTTCGTGCACCTCACCGTGTCGCAACTTATATCCAAGAGCTTGCTGCAACATTCCACAGTTTCTATAATGCGGATAAAGTACTCGATACAGACAACGTCGCTCTAACTGGCGCTCGTCTAGCATTAGTAACATCGGCTCGCCAAACAATCGCGAATGCCCTTCGTTTAATCGGTGTAGCCGCTCCGGAAAAAATGTAATATGGAACACTTCGACCACGGTCGGAGTGTTTTTTGATGGAAAAAAGTGTTTTGTTGGAAAAATTCATGTTTTAGTTGGAATTCTCGGATGTTTAGTTGGAATTTTAGAGCATTTAGTTGGAAAAATGGACGCCTTAGTTGGAAAACGCTACTTTTTCCCATAATTGGTGCTAAAAAAATCCCTGTCGACAACAATGCCATTTCATGTATAATTAAATCGATGCATGCAAAATATTTCGAAAATAAAGGTGCTTGCTACTAACCTAGCAAGTTAAAAGGGAAGCTGGTTCAAATCCAGCACGGTCCCGCCACTGTAAATGATAGAACACTATCATAAGTCAGAAAACCTGCCTTTATGTGAAAACACTTTTATGCCTACGAGGATAGGTTACGTGTGAGTCGGCTTGGCATATTGCAAACCTAGCAGATTTATACCTATTCTATCTCTCGTTCATTGGACGAGAGATTTTTAATTGCACAAAAAATGGGGGAAAAGAACATGAAGAAATTATGGCAATTATGGATGACATCCGCTTTAGCAGTATTACTTTTAGTAGGATGTGGTCAAAAAGAAGAAACACCTGTCGAAACTAACGGCAATGCACAACAAGAACAACAAGCAACGGTAGAAGAAGCAGCATTTCCGGTAACATTAACAGATGCAGTTGGCAATGAAATAACCTTGGAAGAAGCACCAAAAACAATCGTTTCCATGATTCCAAGTAATACAGAAATTTTATTTGCGCTTGGGTTAAATGAAGAAATCGTTGGTGTAAATGACTATGATAACTATCCAGAAGAAGCGCTAGAAAAAGAGAAAATTGGTGGACAGGAATTCAACGTGGAGAAAATTGTATCGATGAATCCAGAAATCGTATTTGCGCATGAGTCAGGCCTAGGCATGGGCGAAGCTGGATTACAACAAATCCGTGATGCTGGTGTGAAAGTATTCGTCGTGAAAAATGCAGCAGATTTCAATGAAACATATACAACAATCGAACAAATTGGTCGTGCTACAGGGAAATTAGAAGAAGCACAAAAAATTGTAGAAGATATGAAAGCAAAAGTAGAAGAAGTAAAAGAAAAAGTAGCAAAAGTAGAAGCGAAGAAAACAGTATTTGTAGAAACTTCGGATGTTCCTGATATTTATACACCTGGTAAAGGAACATTCATGCAAGAGATTTTAGACATGGTGAATGCAGAAAATATCGCAGCAGATCAAGAAGGCTGGTTTATAATGTCGCCAGAAGAAATTGTTAGTCGTAACCCGGACGTAATCATTGTTATGTATAGCTATGTAGATGGAATTGTAGATAGCGTCAAAGCGCGTGATGGTTTCGATACGGTTACTGCGGTTCAAAATGATGCTGTAGTACAAGTAGATGAAAACTTAACGAGTCGTACAGGTCCACGTCTTGCAGAAGGATTAGAAGAAATCGCGAAGGCAATTTACCCTGAGGTATTTAGTGAGTAAAGCCTTGATCGGCTACATCTTGTCGATTGCTGCGCTATTAGTTGCAATTTGGCTTGGTGTATCGGTCGGATCCGTTAAGGTACCGATCAGCACTTTATGGGATACGGGAGCAGATGCAATCGCGTCGAATATCGTTTGGAAAATTCGCATGCCACGTGTTGTGCTTGCAGGGTTAGTTGGTGCATCACTAGCCATCGCAGGTGCTGCGTTTCAAGGGTTGTTAAAAAATCCGCTTGCCGATCCTTATACGTTAGGAGTGTCGTCCGGTGCCTCAGTAGGCGCCGTGACTACGCTCTTTTTCGGTATTTCGGTACCCTTTTTAGGGATATTCACGTTACCAGTTTTCAGTATGATTGGTGCAATAGTGACGATGTTTCTTGTCATTTCTTTTGCAAAACTAGTCGATCGTGCGATGAAAATGGAAACAATCATTTTGACTGGGATTATTTTCAGCTCTTTTTTAGGTTCGGTTATTTCATTAATGATTGCACTCACTGGGGAAGAGCTACGTCAAATTATTAGCTGGCTTCTCGGTAGCGTATCGATGCGCGGTTGGAGTTTTGTGCAAATGGCTCTCCCTTTTATATTCATTGGTACGCTTTTATTGTGGTTAAACAGAAGAGAGTTAAATGCGATGCTGTTTGGAGAAGAACGAGCACAGCATTTAGGTGTCAACGTTAAAAAACGAAAAATGATGATTTTAATCGGTGGCTCTATGCTTACTGGTACAGCGGTTGCGGTATCGGGGACAATCGGGTTTGTAGGACTTGTCGTTCCGCATATGACGAGGCTTTTATTTGGCTCGGACAATCGCCATGTATTGCCACTTAGCTTTATTAATGGGGCGGCGTTATTAATCATCTGTGATTTAGTGTCTCGAACGATTATTGCGCCAACGGAACTGCCGATCGGTGTTATTACAGCGTTTATCGGGGCTCCTGTTTTTGCATTTATTTTCTTTAGACAACGAAAAAAAGGAGGCATTTAATATGTTAAAAGTGGAAAATGTTTCAGGTGGATATGATCGCCAATTGATTGTCAAAAATGTCTCCTTTCATGTTGAAAAAGGGGAAATGCTTGGAATTCTTGGACCTAACGGGAGTGGCAAGTCCACGTTGTTAAAAGTAATTAGTGGAATACTGCATAAGGAATCTGGAGATGTGCTAATAGATGGGAAATCGTTAACGGCGTATTCATCGAAAGAGCTGGCGAAAAAAATGGCGGTTCTTCCACAACTACATAGTCATGCTTTTTCTCATACCGTAAGAGATACGATCGCACTCGGTCGGTACCCTCACCAAAGTGGCTTGTTTTCCTCTTGGTCGGACGAAGATGAAACGGCTGTTGTAGAGGCGATGAAACAAATGGGGATAGAAAGATACGAACATCAAATGCTGGACTTATTGTCCGGTGGGGAACAACAGCGTGTATTTGTAGCGCAAGCACTCGCACAGGCAGCGCCCATACTACTACTCGATGAACCGACGAACCATTTAGATATTGCACATCAAAAACAATTACTCGATACGATTAAAACGCAAGCTAATGAAAACGGCATAACGATAGTAAGTATATTTCACGATATAAATCTCGCATCGCTATACTGTGACAGACTACTATTAATGGATCAAGGCGAAGTAAAAATAATTGGTGCACCGCATGAAGTAGTAATGAAAGAGCAAATCGAAACGGTGTATAAAGCTCGCGTAAGCACAAACCCGCATCCAGAGCGTCCAAAGCCACAAATTACCATACTTCCGGATGTAAAAGAGAAGCGTAATGAGCAGCTGATCACAATAGAAAACTTCCAAGTAACAGATGAATTAGTTGTTTTCCAAGCAGAAAATCAATTAAAAACATGGTCTTCCGCAGTCATAAATGCCGGCACTGGTTGGTATCGAACGTTTGTGAATCGAAGAGTAGATGCCCGCTATAATATTGACAACGCACAAACAGAAATGCAGCAATATCTAGCCAATCGGGGTTATTCCGAAACGGAAACGGTAGGAATGATGACAGCCGTTTATACGAAAGATGCGATCATTAAAGAATATGAAGCTGATTTTGGTTCCGTCGTCGTTATGGTGACAGCAGGTGTTGGTAATGCAGTAGATGTGTCCAAAGCTTATGAAGTAGAGGCATTCCCGGCAATCGGCACGATTAACACATGGATTATTGTAAATGGAGAACTAGCGGAAGAAGCGTTTATACAGGCAGTCATTACCGCAACGGAAGCGAAAACGAAAGCGCTCGCATTTGAGCAAGTCAAGGATCCTCGTACCGGCACAATCGCTACGGGAACCTCAACGGACAGCGTATTAGTTGCAGCAACGCAACAAGGGAAGCATATTCCATACGCAGGTCCAATTACGGAAATCGGCAAAAAAATCGGACTTGGTGTGTACGAATGCACAGTCGAAGCAATTCAAATTTATAAAAAAGCTAAAGGTTGGGAATAGCAATGGGTCCACATATAATCGCTATAGCGATAGGGCTTATCCTGGACCGAATAATCGGTGACCCGCCAAACTGGCCACATCCCGTTCGATTTATTGGTACACTTATTTCCAAACTAACCACTTGGTTGAATAAAGGTAGGGCACGCAAAGCAAAAGGATTTCTACTCGTTTTTATCGTTGTAGGAATAACATTCTCTGTCGCGATATCACTTTTAGTAAGTGCCTATTCCATTCATATGTGGGTTGGGATAATAGTGGAAAGTATGTTAATTGCCTTGGGACTTGCGCAAAAAAGTTTAAAAGAAGCGGCAATGGATGTGTATAAACCGTTAGTTGCAAATGATTTACCTGCTGCTAGACAAAAGTTATCGTGGATTGTTGGAAGAGATACGGAGCAGTTAGATGAACAAGAAATTACACGTGGCGTTGTAGAAACAGTATCCGAGAATATTAGTGACGGTGTTACGGCTCCGCTTTTTTATGCTTTTATTTTTGCTGGTGCACCTGGTCTTTGGGCGTATAAAGCGATCAATACGCTCGATTCAATGGTTGGATATAAAAATGAGCAATACGAGGATTTCGGATTTGCCTCTGCCAAGCTCGATGATATTGCAAACTATATACCTAGCCGTTTGACAGGCTATATTATGATGCTTTGGGGCAAAAAAGAAAGTATGATACCTTTTGGCAAGCGCATGAAGGGCTGGTGGCAGGATGCGAAGAAGCATCCAAGTCCAAATAGTGGCTATTTAGAAGCGGCGACAGCGTACCAGCTAGGCATTCAACTCGGAGGGATTAACACATATAAAGGAGTTATTTCTAACCGAGCACGCATGGGAATTGGAGAAGTTCCTTTATCGCCAAACCATATACTAAGTACCATCTCGCATTTGCATACAGCTGTCTTTCTATTTTGGCTGTGGATGATGGTCATTGGAGGAATTTTATTTGGTCTTACCTAATCACGGTGCAAATGCGCATCACGTATATGAACGACTAGGAATTGAAATGCCGGAAGTGGTTATAGACTTTAGTGAAAATGTAAATCCATTAGGTCCTCCAGCATTTGTAAAGGAAAGATGGTCTACCTATGCGGGGTTAATCACCAAATACCCAGATCCTAATGGAGAACCTTTTCGATCAGCAGCCGCAAAGTATCACAATGTATCAGTAAGTAACGTCCTTGTTGGAAACGGTGCCGCCGAACTATTTGCTGCTCTTGCAAAACGATATGAAAACAAACGTGCAGTGCTGATTCATCCGACTTTTTCAGAATACGAAGCAACACTAGCTCCTTACAATGTGTACATAAAAGAAATAATGGCAACTGGAGAACTATCTTTGGACGAAGTATTCGATGAAGTAGAGTTTGCAGAAGTAATTTATATTTGTAGACCAAATAATCCGACCGGCTATTTAATACCTTTAGAAACAATTAAGCAAATAGCGGAATATGCGAAAAGATATAAGTGTGAAGTGATTTTAGATGAAGCATTTCTCGACTTTATCGATGAAAACGAATCATTTATTCCTTATTTGAAAGATTTTCCGAACGTTATCATCGTACGCTCCATGACGAAAATGTATGCGATTCCTGGTTTGCGTCTTGGTTATGCAGTAGCAAGTGAACAAATTGTAAACGACATCCGATCGAGCATGCCCCAATGGAATAGTAATGCGATTGCTACAGCAATTGGTGCAGAGTGTTTACAGGAAGAAGCATACCGCAATCAGGCTATTACTTTTGCCAAAGAAATGCGAGAGCAAATGACGGTATTTCTAGAAAAGTGGAACTGCATTGTATTACCGTCTACGACTAACTTTATCTGTTTCCAATTACCAGATGCAACACGTTCGAAAGCATTTTTTACATATTTATTAGCAAAAGGTTGCGTCCTTCGCCACACTGAAAATTTTAAAGGGCTTGACGGAAAATGGTTTCGTGTAGGGATGAAAGAAAAGCCGCAAATGGAGCATTTACAAAAGGAGATGACCGCATGGTTCGAGGAAAACTTGTCTTCATAACAGGAGGTGTGCGAAGTGGGAAAAGTAGCTTTGCTGAACAATATGTTATGAATGAGCAAGCAAAACGAAATGTGTATGTCGCTTCCGGCATTGCAGTAGACGGGGAAATGAAGGAGCGTATTGAACGACACAAAGACGACCGGAGAAACTATCCTGTCGAGTGGACAACATTCGAGCAACCGAGACATTTCGAGCAAATCATTCCGAAAGTCAAGGAAGGGGATGCCATCCTTTGGGATTGTGTTACGACTTGGCTTGCGAATGAATTATATGAAGGTCATATGGAGCAAGTAGAAAAGCAATTATATGAGGCAATTGACAAGTTGTTAGAAAAAGTACAAGTGCTCGTTATCGTGTCAAATGAAGTGTTAGACGAACCTTTATCTGACTATGAAGACACGGTATACTATCAAAAATGGATAGGACGAATCCACCAAAAGCTAGTGGAGAAAGCGGATCATGCTTTCGAAATGGAATATGGCTTAGGTCGTCAGTGGAAATGAGGGGTGCAGATGAAAGGCTTAATGGTGCAAGGAACCGCTTCTAGCGTAGGAAAGAGTTTAGTATGCACAGCAATTTGCAGGCTACTAGCCAATGAAGGGAAACAAGTGGCCCCTTTTAAATCACAAAATATGTCTACATTGAGCATACATACAGAAAGCGGATTGGAAATAAGTGTTTCCCAATCGTTACAAGCGAGAGCTGCAAGAACCCCTTACACTGCAGAAATGAATCCAATATTACTAAAACCAGTAGGAAATATGGAATCTGACATCATTATCCTTGGAAAAAAGTTAAGTAAAATGAATGGAATGCAGTATAGGGAACAGTTTTTTGAAGAAGGTCAAAAGCTGATTGCAAACAGTTTAAGGACACTAGCCGAATCCAATGAATACTTAATTTTAGAAGGTGCTGGCAGTCCTGTAGAAGTAAATTTGCGAGATAGAGAATTAGTGAATATGCGAGTTGCCGATTTGGCGGATGTTCCGGTTTTACTAGTTGCAAACATTGAATACGGCGGAGTATTTGCATCCATCGTTGGCACACTTGCACTATTACCAGAAGCGCAAAAAGCTCGAGTACAAGGAATTATTATTAATAAGTTTCGGGGAGACATATCTTTATTTCAAGAAGGAATCGACTTCATCGAATCGTATACAGGGATAGATGTAATCGGAGTCGTTCCTTATTTTTCAAATGAATTAGAGGAAGAAGACGGCGAAGCGAAAACCGAGCATTCCGCATCGGATGAACAAATAGAAGATTGGGCGAGCCATTTTAAAAACCATGTGAAATGGGATAAGATTATATCCATTTTAGATGGGGGGAAGAAGTGAACAGTTTATTATTAGCGCTTCAATTTTTTACGATTATTCCGGTTCATAAAAACTTGCCGATGGAAAGACGGTCAATTACTGGAATGTACAGTATGTTTCCTTTTCTAGGAGCTCTTCTAGGAGCAGTTGCATGTTTGCTGCTTTACTTCAATTGGAGCCCACTCATGACGGGATTTAGCATTGTACTGCTTGGCATTTTACTCTCCGGTGGTCTGCATATGGATGGGTTTATCGACACGTCGGATGCGTTTTTTTCTTATAAAGATCGATTAAAGCGTTTCGACATATTAGATGATCCGAGAGTCGGCGCATTTGGCGTAATGGCTGTTGTGTTACTAATTGTTGGAAAAGTGATTATTGTGTCTGAAGTGCTTGCTGTGGAATCATTTCAGTGGATTTTTATTTTATTAATCCCTTATTTTTCTAGAATAACTTTAGCAACATTGTTTTCTTTAACAAATAGTGCGAAAACGAGTGGACTTGCTTATTTTTTTAAGCAAAAAATGAATGGAAATGTTGTACTGATTGTGGCTGCCTGTCATTTTTTAATTGGCGTTGCGGTAGTAGGATGGCAGACAGATTGGCTGATTGCCGTTACATTTGCGGTAGTGTTGTTTGGGTTTATTTGTTTATTTCGAGGATGGATATTAAGGAATTTCGGCGGAGTTACTGGTGATTTACTTGGGGCGAGTGTGGAAGTTTCGGAGGTGGTATTATGGCTAACCCTTTTACTATTACTCTCGTAAGGCATTTACCAACACAAGGGAACTTGGAAAAAAAGTATATCGGCTGGACAGACGAACCGATTATGGAAGGCATCAAAACCAAAAATCGACCACTAACAATGAAACAAATTATCGGCAGCGATTTAGTACGTTGCAAACAAACAGCAGCGCAAGTTTTTAGTGGAATTCCTTATAAGGAAAATGCAAATTTCCGGGAATGCTCCTTTGGTGAATGGGAACAAAAAACATATAATGAATTAAAAGAAGATAGTTTATATAGTAAATGGCTTGACAATCCACGAAAGCTTGCACCTCCGAACGGGGAGTCACTGGAACAAATGGAAGCACGCGTGTTGCAAGCATTTTATGAAGCAGTGGAAGAACTATCGCAACCAGTAATTATGACGCACGGGGGTCCCATTCGCTTTTTATTGACAAAGTTTGCAAATGTCGAAAAAAGTTTTTGGGATTGGGATGTACCGCATGGCTGTAGTTACGAGTTACAATGGATAAATAAACGAGACGTACTGGAGGGAAAGCGATGCACGTCATTTTCGGTGGAGCATTTAATGGAAAACGAGCGTATGTAGAGCAATTCGTTCAGGGACGAAACGTTCAGTGGCTAAATGCGGAAACAGATACGCTAGTATTATCGCCACAGACAGATGTAGTAGTTATTTTTGGGGTAGAAAATTTGCTAGAACCGAAGAGTGCAGAGTTACTCGAAATGCTTGAATTATGGGATGAACAAGCGGAAGTAGTAATAATTGCAACGGAAATTGGTCGTGGAATCGTACCGATGGAAGCTAGTAGGCGCAAGCTAAGAGATGACGTCGGTCGATTTTATCAACAACTGTTTACAAAGGCAGAAAGTATTACACGAATTTGGTACGGAATTGCACAAACAATAAAGGGAGATGTGTGGAGATGAAAATTTATACAAAAACAGGGGATAAAGGGAAAACAGGATTAATAGGGGGAAGAACAGACAAGGACAATATCCGTGTAGAAGCTTATGGAACAATTGATGAGTTAAATTCATTTATCGGAAAAGCTGTAACAGAATTAGACCCAGCTATTTTTGCGGATATTCTAGAAGACTTAGAAACAATTCAACATGAGCTATTTGATTGTGGTGGAGATCTTGCAAATGTATCGAATCGCCGCGTCTATAAAATGACAGACGAACCAATCGAAGCAATGGAAAAACGAATTGATGTGTTAGTAGAAGAAGGTCCAGTGTTAGAACGTTTCATCTTACCTGGTGGAACACCAGCAGCTGCAACACTTCATATCGCGCGCACCATTACAAGACGCGCAGAACGTCAAGTAGTCACATTAACGAAAGCTGAAGAGGAAGTACCAGCAGTTGTGCAACGCTATTTAAACCGTTTATCCGATTATTTATTTGCAGCGGCACGAGCGGTTAATGCGCGATTGAATGTTTCGGATGTGGAATATGTGCGCAGTGCAAAAGTATTCAAAAACGTAGGAAGCGTTAAAAAAGAGGAGGAGTAAGTAAGGTGAAGCTTCGTTTACTTACACTTGCAGCAATGTTTGCAGCTCTATCAGCAATAGGAGCATTTATTAAAATTCCAGTAGGGATAAATAGTGCGGCACTCGATACAGTACCTTCACTTCTATCAGCTGCATTTTTGCCGCCTGTTTATGCGGGGGCAGCATCTTTAATCGGCCATTTATCTTCCTCTTTGTATGTGGGATTTCCATTTGGACCATTGCATATTGTCATTGCTGCGGAAATGTTTTTGATTTTATTTGTGTATACGAAGCTCCATCAGGCAGGGCGAAATATACTTAAATGGGTATTTTTTATCGTTGCGAATAGTGTGCTTGCAACGCTTCCGTTTTACTGGATTATATCACCGGCATTTTTTGTAGCTACATTACCGGGAATTACAATAGCGACTGTGTTGAATGCTGGAATAGCCATAATCGTGTCTCCAGTTTTAGAGCGAGTAATGGTAAGAGTGAAAAACCATGCGTAACGCTGTTTTACTGCCAAATGATCTCGTATTAACAACGGATAACTCCGCAGCGATCGGTGAGAAAGAGGCGGATGTCGTTCAGGTGTCAGACGAAGTTGTTGCCTATTTTGCAGGTAGGGTTGCACTGATGGAGCAGTGGGCAGCTGGAGCATATCCGGTTTCTATTGTCATTCATAACTTTTCTGGCAATAAAAGCTGGAATAAGTATGTGGCCGGCATGGAGAAATTGTTTGGAGAAATAAATCAGCCTTGTCCAGAGATTACTGGCAGCACGGAATCCAACATGGAAACACTACAATCGGCAATGGCTGTAACAATGATTGGTGAAAGGCAAGTTACGAGTGCTGAAAACTATACTTGGTATGTATACGGAATGCCGTGTGTCGGTGAAGAAGTAATGACAGAGTCTGAGAAAACTGCAAACATGAAGAAGATTTCGGACGGCGTAAATAGCGGGTTCGTACAGCGAGTTTGGCCAGTAGGTTCCACTGGAATAGCAGGGGAATGCAAGCGACTCGGTTTGCATTGTGAGCTTAGTAATTGGGACACTGGGAAATCTGCCGGCCCAGCAACTTCTGTGCTACTTGGTATAGCAAATAATCGAATCGAAGAAGCAAAATTGCATTTTGGAACGTATTTTGAAGAAATAAATTGATCGAAAAGGGCTATCTCACATAGAGGTAGCCCTTTTAGTTGCTCTTGTTGCGAAATTGGTTGCTTTCACGCAAAATTCTGTTGCTTATCGGGAGAAAATGGTTGCTTTCGTGACCAAGTTGGTTTCCCTTAGCCGTATTACAACAAATAATAGAAAATAATTCCAATGAAAAAAGAACTCCAAACAGAATGCATAATACAAAATATTAAGAAAATTACAAAATAATTTAATATATTACAATATCATTTAGAAAATAATAAACTCCATACATTTTATAGAAAAGCCGATAAAATACCACCCTTAATAATATCGTTGCAATAAAGCAACAAATAAAACTTTGCTAATATTATATAGTTTTACTTTTGCCGCGAATAAAGTGTGATTGATGCACCGAGTGAAATTGATACATAAAAATCTTTATGCTACTGTTGTTGTAATGCGACAAACGACAGAATAATAAAAAAATAAACTATACATATAACGAAAAATGTGTTGCAAAAATGCAACAATTGAAAGTAGGTGGGAAAATGGAAACATCCATTTCGGTTCAACCAGTCGGTGTTTACAAAACGACGATGCATTCATTACATATAGTCATGAAAGATTTTATGGAACAACAATATGAATACGGTATTGTTTTGAATCGGCTAGGCAAAATAGAAGGTTTTTTCTCTAGTACCGAGTTACTGAAACATTGTTATGAAATAGGATTTGACTATGTAGAAGATATTGAATCACTAATGCCATTAACAAAAGTGCTCAATAAAAAATTCGAAATCTTTGACGGTGAACCTACTTCTATTAAGGACATGCCGCAAAATATAGAATTGTATATTTTACGAAAAGGCAGGGAAATTGTCGGTGTCATTGATCAACAAAGTTATCTTGCATCTGTAGTGAAAAAGCAACAATTCGAACTATACCATTTCAATACGATATTTAATGCAGTTCCTAGTGGCATTATGGCAGTCAATATTGAAGGTAATGTGACGATGATAAATCCAGCTGGAGAAAAAATTTCAGGCGTACCAAGAGAAAAAGCGATTGGTCAATTTATAACAGATATCGTGCCTCCGGAAGGTCTGTTGCAAGTATTACAAGACGGGCAAGGGCATGTGGAGAAGTATAAAGTACGAAAAAGATGGTATATCTCGTACCGGGAGCCTATTTTTGATGGGAAGCAACTTGTTGGTGCAGTCGGAGTTTTCGATGACATTTCGAAAATAGAAAAGTTATCATCGGAGCTAGATACTGTGCGAGAACTTGTAAAAGAAAATGAGGCTTTAATGGGGAATAGCGAAAATGGCATCGCGATTGTAGATGTTTCCGGCAATATTTTACGAAAAAATAATCAATTCCAACAACTGTATTTGTCCATTATAAATGATAAAAATCAAATGGAAATCTTTTTTCAAACTATAAACGATGTAGTTCGATCAAAGCAAATAAGGCATTATGAAGGAACGATTGGGCAAGGAGTAATATGTCACTTTCAATTTGAGCCTATATTCGAAGAAGAAACTACTCAAAAAATCATCGTGCGAGTAAGGGATATTACGGCTAATAGAGTAGCTCAACATCAAATGACACAGATGAAAAAAACGTTAAAGAATTTGCTATATATGGAGCAATCAATACCATATATACATCAGAATATAGAAATGAAAGAAATTGCAAACGAAATACAAAAAATTGCTAAAGTAAGTGCACCGGTTCTTATTAAAGGAGAGATTGGCACGGGGCGTTCCAAGTTAGCAAGAGAAATTATGCAAAACAGTGATCGAAATGGAGCACTTTTTATAGAAATTGATTGTCAGGGAAAAAGCTATGCTGAATTGAAAAAGGTATTAGTAGGAGAACCGCATCAGTTTTTGCGCTTATTACGAACAGTAGAAGGTGGCATCGTGTATATAAAAAACATGGATTATCTACCTTTTACACTACAAGAGCAATTAGCAAATCTAATTATGCAACAATCTAAGGAACAGTCTGGATCAAAAGTAGACGTTAGATTTATAGCTTCTGTCAGTAAAGAAATAACATTTGATGGACCGCATGCTTTTAGTGAACGATTGTATTATTTAGTAAATGCGATGACGGTTACCACTCCAGCTTTAGGTACGAGAACAGATGATGTTAAATTGATTGTCCAACAATTTGTAAGTCTATTACGAGAGAAATATAATCGAGAAATTATATTGACTGAAGATGCACTAGATTTTATCGTTTCTACAAAATGGAAGCGTAATTTGCTAGACATTCAAGAATGCCTAGAGCAATTTGTTGTCACTTGGCCAAATACTATCCTTAGTAAGGAGCAGTTGGTGTATTACTTAGAGGATAAACAGCAGGAATTACAAAAATCAGTTGTGGTCAATAAAATCATCCCATTAAAACAAGCGGTGATGGAAGTTGAAAAAGAACTAATTCAACTGCTTAGTACACAGCATATTTCCTATAGAAAAATGGCGAAAATTTTAGAAGTTAATGCCTCTACTATTATCAGAAAAGTGAAAAATATAGAAGTGGATAACAAAGTGCAGCAGTAAGAAAAGGAGAGAGAATAGATGGTACAAAAAATTACAGTAGTAGGTGCAGGTATTATGGGCAGTGGAATTGCCTATACAAGTGCATTAAATGGTTTTTCAGTTGTACTGCAAGATATTGCGGAAGCGGGTCTTACAAAAGCTAAAAAAGAAATTGAAAAGATCGCATCGCATAGTGAAGAAAAAGGATTCATCACAACGGAGCAAAAAGAAAGCGCTTTAAAAAGAATAAAGTATGAATCGGAGTTAGAAATCGCTGTTCAGGAAGCGGAATTAGTCATCGAAGCAATTGTAGAAAACATGGACGTGAAAATTGAGCTCTTTCAAAAGTTAGATCGTCTTTGTCACCCAAATACTATTTTAGCGACTAATACATCTTCCTTAAGCCCAACGGAAATCGGGGCACAAACGTCACGTCCCGATAAAGTAGTTGCGATGCATTTCTTCAATCCCGTACACAAAATGAAACTAGTGGAAATAATCCGGGGGCTTGATACATCAGACGATACGGTGGCAGTGATTAAAGCGGTAACGGAGCAATTGCAAAAAGAATCTGTAGAAGTAAATGAGTTCCCGGGATTTGTCACATCCCGTATGAATGTTCTAATTGGCAATGAAGCAATGAATATGTTAATGGAAGGTGTTGCATCAGCGGAAGATATCGATAAAGCGATTAAACTTGGCTTAAATCATCCGATGGGACCATTTGAAATGGGTGACCTTGTAGGTTTGGATACACGTTTGCGGACATTGGAATATTTATATAAAACTTTAGGTGAAAAATATCGACCAAGTCCACTTCTCGTGAAATATGTAAAGGCAGGTCGGTTAGGTAAAAAA
Organism: Psychrobacillus soli; assembly: GCF_006861775.1. Classification (GTDB taxonomy): domain Bacteria; phylum Bacillota; class Bacilli; order Bacillales_A; family Planococcaceae; genus Psychrobacillus; species Psychrobacillus soli. Next base: position 22,775 of record NZ_VDGG01000004.1, read on the forward strand.
AGTGGAAAAGGTGTTTACGATTACAGGGAGGAGTGATGGATATTGACAGCATTTGAAAATATTCAACTAGAAATAGAGCAACAGATTGCCTATATTACGCTCAATCGTCCAGAAGTTCGAAATGCACTAGATGCTAAAATGCAACAGGAGTTAGCGAGAGCTTTTGACTATGTAGAAAATAAGGAAGACATTCGTATCGTAATTATACAAGGTGCTGGTGGAAAAGCATTCGCAGCAGGTGCAGACATTAAGGCATTGCATGAACGACCAACACTTGATGCGCTAGTGCCAGGAATGCAAGGATTATATACAAAAATCGAACAGTGTACGAAAGTGACAATCGCCGTTGTTAACGGCTATGCGCTCGGTGGTGGTTGTGAGTTAGCGATGGCATGCGATTTAAGGATTGCGACTGAACAGGCGAAATTTGGATTGCCAGAGTTAAATCTTGGCATTATACCAGGTGCAGGTGGTACGCAGCGTTTACCACGTTTAATCGGTAAAGGACGTGCACTAGATTTAATCTTAACTGGTCGGATGATTGATGGTGTTGAAGCGGAGCGTATTGGATTAGTGAATTATTATACGACCGCAGAAAAGCTAGATGAGACACTTGCTTCCGTTACATCCGCTATTTTGAAAAAAGGACCAGTTGCTGTGCAGTTAGCAAAGTTTGCAGTTAATCGTGGTGTCGATGTAGATATGCAAACAGCACAATGGATTGAGAAATTATCGACAGCAGTTTTATTTGGAACAGAAGATAAAGAAGAAGGTACTAGGGCTTTCATGGAAAAAAGGAATGCGGAATTTATGAACAAATAATAGGGGGGAAGCATGATGAATTTCCAATTTTCCGAGGAGATTGAATCATTAAAAGAGATTGTAAGAAAGTTTGTAAAAGAAGAGGTTGAGCCAGTTGCCAATCAAATTGAAGAGGAAAATGCAATTCCTCCACATCTTGTATCGATGTCAAAGGAAATGGGGTTATTTGGTCTTAGTATCCCAGAAGAATATGACGGATTAGGTTTAAGTATGGTAGATAAATGCGCCATTCTGGAAGAACTTGCAAAAACGCATAATGGATACACGACATTAATATCCTGTCATATCGGAATTGGTTCTGTAGGAATTGTTGAATTCGGAAACGAAGAACAAAAAAAGAAATACTTGCCGAAAATGGCGACTGGAGAATGGATAGGTGCTTTTGCATTAACTGAGCCCGATGCCGGTTCCAATGCGGCTAATTTAAAAACAACCGCTGTAAGGCGTGAGGATAAATATATTATAAATGGTTCCAAGCACTATATTACAAATGCACATGATGCGCATGTATTTACCGTAATGGCCGTGACGGATCCGACAAAAGGTGCACGAGGAATTACTTCTTTTATCGTAGAAAAAGGAACACCAGGCTTTGAGATTGGCGCACCAGAAAAGAAATTAGGTTTACGTGGATCCAATTCAGCGGAACTTTACTTCGAAAACGTAGAAATTCCAGCTGAAAATGTGCTCGGTACAGAAGGAGAAGGGTATATTAATGCATTAAAAATTTTAGCAAATGGACGTGCAAGTATGGCAGCGAGGTGTTTGGGCTCATCTGAACGTTTGTTAGAGCATTCAATGGAGCATGCGCTAGAACGTAAGCAGTTTGATCAACCAATCTTTAACTTCCAAGCAATTCAGCACATGATTGCCGATATGGCTTTGCAAATTGAATCATTGCGCTCGTTTACATACCGGGTTGCATGGATGGTGGATCAAGGGGAGCGAGTTGTGAAGGAAGCGGCTATGGTAAAGCTTTACGGATCAGAAGTATATAACAAAGTGGCAGACAGTGCGCTTCAAGTGCACGGTGGATTAGGTTATATGAAAGACTTTCCAATCGAGCGATTTTTCCGGGATGCACGTATTACGAGAATTTATGAAGGAACATCTGAAATACAACGGAATATTATTGCATCAGAACTAAATAGAGAATATGCGCCTAGGGGGTAAGTTGGATGAGAGACGTTTACATTGTAGAAGGGGTTCGCACTGCTATTGGGAAACTTGGTGGGGCTTTTAAAGAAGTGCAAGCGGATTTACTAGCAGCAAAAGTCATTCGAGGGCTATTAGAAAAAACAAACCCATCTATTGAAGTAGATGAAGTGATTTTAGGACAAGCAAGACAAAGCGCAGATGCAGCAAATATTGCACGAGTTGCAGCGCTACATGCGAAGCTAGGAGAAGACGTTACGGGATACACCGTACACAGACAATGTGGCTCCGGCTTACAGGCGATTAATAACGCTGCGCAGCAAATAGCACTCGGTTTACAGGATGTTGTCATCGCAGGTGGTACGGAGAGTTTAAGCAATGCACCGTACTATTTACGAAATGCAAGATACGGATTTAATGTAGGAAACGGTGTGTTATGTGATCCGAACACAGAGAGCCAAATCCACTCGCAACCAATCGATCAATACGGCACGTTCACTATGGGCTATACAGCTGAAAATCTAGCAGAAAAATACAATATTTCGAGAGAAGCACAAGATGAATTTGCACTCCGTAGTCAGCATTTAGCATTACAAGCAATTGCGGAAGGTCGCTTTGAAGAGGAAATTATCCCGTATGAGATAAAAACACGAAAATTGACTGTGCAAGTCGCAGTAGATGAGCATCCACGTCAAACATCACTCGATTCGCTTAGTAATTTAAAGGCTGTTTTTAAAGAAGGTGGAACAGTAACAGCAGGTAACTCAAGTGGTAGAAATGATGGTGCTTCGGCATTACTGCTTATGACGAAAGAAAAGCTGGAAGCGTACCGTTTACAAGCGAAGGCGAAAATCATTGCACAAGCAGTTGCAGGTGTTTCACCAGAACTAATGGGAATTGGCCCAGTACTATCTACGCAAAAAGCGTTAAAACAAGCAAACTTGACGATCCAAGATATAGATGTAATTGAACTGAATGAAGCATTTGCTGCACAAGCTTTAGCCGTTATACAAGAAGCAGGCATGGAGCTAGACAAAGTAAATGTTAACGGCGGAGCAATTGCGCTTGGTCACCCTATTGGAGCAACAGGTGCAATTTTAACGACAAAACTTATATATGAATTACAAAGACAAAAGGCTCGATACGGATTAGTGACATTATGTATTGGCGGGGGACAAGGGATTACGACTATTATAGAAAACTGCCAGTATTCAAACTAAAATACGTAGACAAAAAAGGGGAATTTACGCATGTTGAATTTTGAATTTTCAGAAGAACAGGAGCAGTTCCGAAAGATTTTACGGGATTTTGCCAAAGAAGAACTGCTGCCTCATTATACGAAATGGGATCGTGAAGGCATCACACCTAGACATCTATGGAAAAGACTTGGCGATTTAGGGGTCAATGGTCTACGTATTCCAGAAGAGTATGGTGGCAGCGGAGCTGATTGTGTCACAACAGGTATCGCAGCAGAAGAAATTGGAAGAGGCGATTTTAACTTAACGTATGCAGTTATGCTAAATGCCTTAATCGGTGAAATTATTGCCAAGCATGGTAGTGCAGATTTAAAAGGAGAATGGCTCCCTCAAATTGCGAGCGGCGACAAAATCGTCGGTATCGCTATTACGGAACCTTCTGCAGGAACAGATGCTGGTGGAATCCAATCGACAGCAAAATTAGAAGGCAACTATTACGTATTGAATGGAGAAAAATCGGGCATCAGCGTAGCCACTTGCGGCGATGCATTTATCATTTTTGCTAAAACAGATCCATCACTTGGCAATAAAGGAATTAGCGCATTTTTGGTGCCAGCTGAGTTGGATGGACTAGAAACAAAGGGTTATGAAGATATGGGGAATATTCCAATTGGCCGCGGTTCCCTTTATATGAATGATGTGAAAGTCCCGGTTTCTAACTTGATCGGTAGTGAAAACAAAGGGTTTTCGCAAGTGATGAATGGCTTCGATTTAAGCCGCTTATTAATCGGCTTGCAATGCGTAGGAACGGCGATGCAAAGTATTGACGAGACGATTGAGCATGTAAAAATTAGAAAATCATTTGGTCGTCCATTAGCAACTTACCAAGCAGTATCATTTTCCTTAGTGACGCATTTTACTCAACTAGAACTTATTAAATGGCAAGCATACCGAGGATTATGGCTCCGAGATAAAAATTTAGATCATTCCAAAGAATCTTCTAGCGTAAAATGGCTTGGCCCAAAATATAGTGTAGAAGCAATCCATGAATGTTTATTGTTAAATGGTCACTATGCATATACGAAAGAAATGCCTTTAGAGCAACGTTTGCGTGATGTAATTGGATTAGAAATTGGAGATGGTACAGCACAAGCAAACCAAATGGTCATTGCAAAAGGCATTATTGGAAAAGAGTTCCGTACTTACTAAATAGCGAAGGGGATATGAAAAATGGAAACGACAAAAAACACAACTGGAAGCGTAGCACAAATTGATTTGACGGATATTTTATATGAAAAAAACGACGGAATCGCTAAAATTACGATCAATCGACCAGCGGTTTATAACGCATTTCGTGCACAGACGATTCAGCAGCTTATTTGGGCTTTTCGTGATGCATGGGACGATTTGCGAATTGGAGCGGTAATTCTGACAGGTGCGGGTGAAAAGGCTTTTTGTGTTGGGGGTGACCAAAAAGAAAAAGGGAATGAAGGCGGTTATGATTATTCAGGTGGTCTAGGCGGAGGAATCGGTCTTGAAATAGAATCACTACACCAAGTAATTCGCAATATTCCAAAGCCTGTTATTGCTGCTGTAAATGGGTTTGCAATTGGCGGGGGACATGTATTACATGTAATTTGTGATTTAACCATTGCTGCAGATACAGCGAAGTTTGGTCAAAGTGGACCAAAAGTCGGGAGTTATGATGCTGGTTTTGGTTCTGCCTACTTAGCACGTATTGTTGGGGAAAAGAAAGCACGTGAAATTTGGTATTTATGTGAACAATATACAGCAGAAGAATGTAGGGAAATGGGACTTGTTAATAAAGTCGTGCCTGCTAATGAATTGCAACAAGCGGCTCAAGAATGGGCAGAAAAGATTTTACAAAAAAGTCCAACAGCTATTCAAATGCTTAAATATTCATTCAATGCGGATAGTGCCAACATACAAGGTATTTCTCAACTTGCAATGGGTAGTTTAGCGATGTTTTATAACACACCAGAATCGAATGAAGGAAAAGAAGCATTTTTAGAAAAACGACCAGTCAACTTCAATAAATTCCGTGGATAAATAAGGAGGAAAAGGATGAAACTCGAAACGTTATTAACTGCGAATCTGATAGATGGGTATCAATCTGTTTGGCCGTATAAAACGATTTTGAATTACTTGAACGATGCAATCGAAAAGTATCCACAGAAAGTTGCAATTATTGATAAAAATTCTCGTTATACATACGAGGAATTGGGCAAAATGGTCGACCGAGTAGCATTAGGTTTATTAGAACTAGGCATTGAAAAAGGCGATGTTGTATCTATTCAACTGCCAAACTGGAACGAATTTATCATATTACACTACGCTATTACTCGAATTGGAGCTATTACGAACCCACTTATTCCAATCTATCGAGAACGTGAAATTTCCTATATGGTTGGGGCGGTAGAATCGAAAGTACTTATTATTCCAGCAAAGTTCCGTAATTATGATTACGTACAAATGGTGCAAACGATTCGACCGAAATTACCGTCGTTAAAGCATTTGTTTGTTATTGGCGACGATATTCCGAGTGATGCACAACCCTTAAGTTATTTATTTGATACCGAATGGGAAACGAAGAGAGATCCTGCCATTTTAAATGATATTCACCACGATCCAAATGATGTAACCGAAATTATTTTCACATCAGGTACAACGGGTAATCCGAAAGGGGTTATGCATACGCATAATACACTATGCGTGTCGACTAACTTTTGGATTGAACGTTTACAGTTAACAAGTGAGGACGTCATGTTTATGGCTTCTACTTTTGCACATCAGACAGGATTTGGATATGGCGTTCGCTTACCAACACATATTGGTGGAACAGCAGTGTATCAAGATATATGGAATCCCCAAGAGTTTTTACGACTAGTAGATAAGGAAAAAATTACGTTTACAGCTGGTGCAACGCCATTTTTGCAAGATACAATCCAATCACCCGATATAGGGCAATATAATTTAGAGTCATTGCGTGCATTCGTAGCAATTGGTGCACCGATACCACGTGCACTTATACGAAAAGCAGCGGATATCGTCAGCTTTTCCATACTATCCGGATGGGGTCAAACAGAAGATGGGCTTGTGACACTCACTAAGTTGAACGATTCGGAAGAAAAATTAACAAATACAGACGGCGTTGCTCTTCCAAGTATGGCCGTGAAAGTCGTGGATGCGGATTTCAATGATCTACCCGCAAACGTTGAAGGGAGCTTACTTTGTAAAGGCCCAGCTCTGTTTGTCGGTTATTTAAAACAAATGGAACAAACGCTTTCGGAATTCCATGATGGGTGGTTTATAACCGGTGACCGCGCAATTATGGATGAAGACGGATACATTCGAATATCCGGACGGGACAAAGACGTTATTATTCGCGGTGGTGAAAATATTCCAGTCGTGTATATTGAAAATATTTTGTATGAACATCCGGATGTTGCAATCGCTCAAATTGTTGCGATGCCAGACGAACGCTTGCAAGAAAAAGCATGTGCTTTCATCCAAATGAAGCAAGGTACAACACCGCTCACACTAAAACTACTTCAAGTTTTCTTAGAAGAAAAAGGGGTAGCAAAACAGTACTGGCCGGAAAAACTAGAAATAATAGAGAACTTCCCGCAGACGGCAAGTGGGAAAATACAAAAGTTTAAATTACGAGAACTAATTACAGAGGATGTTACAAACTAACGTAAGGGGGAAATGAACATGACAAATAAAGTCGCTTTCATTACAGGTGCCGGACGAGGAATTGGTAGACAAATTGCATTAACACTAGCAGCTAAAAATATAACTACTATTGTGTCGGATGTGAACGATGCAAATGCAAATGAAACAGTAGCACTCATAGAACAAGCGGGTGGAAAAGCTTTTGCAGTGTATTGTGATGTGACTAAATTGAGCAGTGTAGAAGAAGCTGTACAAGAAGCCGTAAGTAAACTAGGTCGTATCGATATACTTGTTAACAATGCGGGATGGGACAAAATTGAACCATTCTTAAAAAGTGAGCCTTCTACATGGGAAGCGATTTTAAATATTAACCTATTAGGTCAAATTCATACGTGCAAAACGATTCTACCACTCATGATTGAAAATGGATACGGTAAAATCGTCAATATTTCCTCTGACTCTGGTCGTGTTGGTTCAAGTGGAGAAGCAGTTTATTCTGCAGCAAAAGGTGGAGTAATTGCGTTTACGAAAACATTAGCACGCGAAATGGCAAGACATAAAATAAATGTAAATAGCATCGCACCAGGTCCAGCGGATACACCATTATTTAAGGAAATTGGTGAATACAATGCAGGCATCGCGGAAGCGCTTATTAAAGCAATTCCATTTAGACGTCTTGCGCAACCAGAAGATATTGCAAATGCAGTAGCATTTCTATCTTCAGAAGAAGCAAATTATATTACAGGCCAAGTATTATCGGTCAATGGTGGATTGGCAATGGTGTGACATGAACAATCAACAGGAGCCAATTCTGACTCCTGTTTTTTTATATAGAAAGCTAGAAAGGATGATTGGAAAATGGGTAACTCACTAAATGGTCGCACAATTTTAGTAACAGGGGCAGCAAATCGAATTGGAAAGGCAATAGCTATTGCAGCAGCAAATGAAGGAGCAACTATTGCACTGCATTACAACCATTCTGCTGAACAAGCAATAATAACAGCTAAAGAAATAGAACAATTAGGGAGCCAAGTTGCTTGTTTTCAAGCAAATATCGCAAGTTTAGAGGATGTACAAAAGATGCACAAAGCTATAGAAGAACAACTAGGATCAGTGTTTGGTGTGATCAACAATGCAGGATACGGGCAAATGAAGTCTTTCTTTGACTATGAACCAAATGAATGGAAACAAGAAATCGATGTTTGCTTAAATGGAGTATTAAATTTAGCTTACACATTTGTACCATCTATGAAAGAACAACAAGAAGGCAAGTTTATTACGATTGTTGGCGATTCAGCGCGCACTGGTGATCGAAAACTCATCGTATCCGCAGCAGCGAGAAATGGAGTTATAAGTTTTATGAAGTCTTTAGCCCAAGAAGTAGGTCGACAACATATTCAGTGTAATACCGTCTCACTTGGTTTAATCGATCAAGATGACTTGCAGATAGGAGAGGATATGTATCGAAAAATTGTAAAAGGGTATCCGCTTCAACGTTTAGGCAAACCGGGAGATATTACAGGAATGATGCAATTTTTGTTAAGTGAGCAGTCTGATTGGATCACAGGCCAAGTGTTTTCGATCAACGGTGGTCATAGTATGTTAGGGTAATGGTGAAAAATAGAAGATAGAATTTAGATTATTCTTGAAAATAACCATTGACTGAATGCTCATTCAGTTTTAATATTAAATTAATTCTTTATTAATCTATTAGCCTAATGGTATTCTATGCATAACATCATTTTACGTCTTTAAGGGGGAGAGAATAAGATGAATCCATTGTTAATCGCTAACTGGGTGCTGTTTATAGCAGTTACTTTGTATGCAATCGGTTTGTTCGCCTATTTGTTAAAAACAAGGTATGCGTATATCAAACTTGGGAAAAAAGTGGAGTTTGAAGATAACGTGAAGGAACGACTCCGGAAAATTTGGGTGTATGTGTTCGGACAAAAGAAGCTGTTAAAGGATAAGAAAAGCGGAGCAATCCATGTAATGTTCTTTTATGGGTTTTTACTTGTTCAATTTGGAGCAATTGATTTCATTTGGAAAGGCTTAGCACCAGGTTCACATATGCCATTAGGTCCTGTGTATCCTGCTTTTACGTTTTTTCAAGAACTTGTAACATTTGTCATTTTAGTAGCAGTTGTGTGGGCATTCTACCGACGCTATATTGAAAAATTAGTACGTTTAAAACGAGGATGGAAAAGTGGACTAGTTCTCATATTCATCGGTGGGCTAATGGTTTCCGTTTTAGTTGGGAATGGTATGGGAATGATTTGGCAAGGGCACGAAGCAACTTGGTCAGAGCCGATTGCATCAGCTGTCGCAACAATTTTTGGAATATTGCCAACTGCAGCTGCTACAACTATTTTCTATATCATGTGGTGGGCGCACTTACTATTCTTACTAACATTCTTAGTATACGTTCCACAATCGAAGCACTTCCATTTAATTACTGGTCCTGCGAACGTTTACTTCCATCGCTTAGACAATGTAGGTAAACTACGTCCGATCAATTTTGAAGAGGAAGAAGACGAAGAAGCGGACGAAGAAGCAATGCCTTCGTTTGGTGTTGGGAACATTCATGAATTTACGCAAGCGCAAATGATCGATTTCTACGCATGTGTAGAATGCGGTCGCTGTACAAATATGTGTCCTGCAACAGGAACAGGTAAAATGCTGTCTCCGATGGACTTAATCATTAAGCTTCGTGATCATTTAACATTTACTGGAGCTGTAGAAACGAAGGCAAAACCTTGGGTACCAGCACTAGCATTCCAAGGAACAAAAGGAAACCAACTTGCAATGGCTGCTGGAGCAGAAGGGGCAATCATTGAAGACATTTATAGCCCATCACTAATTGGCGACGTTATTACAGAAGAAGAAATTTGGGCTTGTACTACTTGTCGTAACTGTGAAGACCAATGTCCAGTTATGAATGAGCATGTCGATAAAATTATCGACCTTCGTCGCTACTTAGTAATGACAGAAGGAAAAATGGATCCAGATGCACAACGCGCAATGACGAATATTGAACGTCAAGGAAATCCATGGGGCTTAAACCGTAAAGAAAAAGAAAACTGGAGAGATGCTAGTCCAGAAATTCATATTCCTACAGTGAAGGAAGTTTCGAAAGCTGGAGAAGAATTTGAATACTTGTTCTGGGTTGGTTCAATGGGATCATTCGATAATCGGTCACAAAAAATTGCATTAGCATTCGCCCATTTGATGAACGAAGCTGGAGTGAAATTCGCCATTCTTGGTAATAAAGAAAAGAACTCTGGAGACACACCACGTCGATTAGGAAACGAGTTTTTATTCCAAGAGTTGGCAACATCGAATATTTCCGAATTTGAAAAAGCTGGTGTAACAAAAATCGTCACAATCGATCCGCATGCATATAATATCTTTAAAAATGAATATAGTGATTTTGGTTGGAGCGGGGAAGTACTACATCATACAGAAATGCTGTACGACTTAGTCCAAGCAGGTCGCTTAAAGCCACAATATGCAGTGGAAGAAACGATTACATTCCATGATTCCTGTTATTTAGGTCGATACAACGATGTATATGACGCACCACGAGAAGTATTGAAAGCAATTCCTGGTGTGAAATTAGTGGAGATGGATCGTAATCGTGAAACTGGTATGTGTTGTGGAGCTGGTGGCGGACTAATGTGGATGGAAGAACATGTAGGAAACCGTATTAACGTTGCTCGAACAGAACAAGCGCTAGAAGTAAATCCAACTATTATTTCATCTGGTTGTCCATATTGTTTAACAATGCTTTCCGATGGTACAAAAGCAAAAGAAGTAGAAGAAACAGTTGGCACGTACGATATTGCTGAATTGCTAGAGAAATCTATTTTCGGGGAATTCACACCATCGAGCGAAGAATTAGAAGAGGAAGAAAAGGAAGCGATTGTTCAATAAATAGACATATTTATATTGCAAATAGTTTAACAGTTTCGTAAACTAGGAGTAACAGTAAAGGGAGTAGTCGATACTCCCTTTTTCTAACAAGATAAATTGAGCGAGCGTTCAGTCAACTTGTTTTTTATTTTAAAGGTGATGAAAGCGCATACAAAAGGGGTGGCTATGTTGACAAAAACAGTGATTTTGGATGGGGCACGTACAGCTTTTGGTAAGTTCGGAGGAGGACTAAGTAGTTTAACAGCTTCGGATCTTGGGGGAATTGCGATAAAAGAAGCGTTGACTCGCGCGGGTGTCGATGCTACAGATGTAGATGAAGTAATTATGGGGACCGTTTTACAAGCAGGGCAAGGGCAAATTCCATCTAGACAAGCGGCGACAAAAGCAGGAATTCCTTGGTCAGTGAAAACCGAAACGATTAATAAAGTATGTGCTTCTGGTATGAGAAGTGTTACTTTAGCTGATCAATTAATTCGACTTGGGGACGAAGAAATTATCGTTGCAGGTGGAATGGAATCGATGTCAAATGCGCCTTATTATTTACCCAAAGGACGATTTGGCCTTCGTATGGGAGATGCCCAAATAGTAGATGGCATGATTTATGACGGACTTTCTTGTTCATTCCATCCAAAAAAAGTGCATATGGGGACATACGGAAACTCTACTGCTCAAGTCTTTGAATTATCACGTGAGAAACAAGATGAATGGTCCTTTAGAAGTCATGACCTTGCTTTAAAAGCAATCGACAATGGGATTTTGGCCGAGGAGATCGTTGCAGTGGAAATACCTCAGCGAAAAGGAGAACCAGTCATCGTAAAAGAAGACGAAGCACCACGACGAAATACGTCTATCGATTCACTTGCGAAATTGAAACCAGCATTTGGTAGTGACGGAACAATCACGGCAGGAAATGCACCAGGAGTTAATGACGGGGCATGTGCAATCATTTTAACAAATGAAGAAAAAGCAAAAGAGCTTGGCAAAGAACCACTGGCGTACGTAATCGGGCATGCTGAAATTGCCATTGAACCAGAAAATTTCCCACAAACACCAGGAATCGTCATCAATAAATTACTTGATAGAACTGGAAAAAATCTAGCAGATATTGATTTATTTGAAATAAATGAAGCGTTTGCAGCGGTAGCACTAGTCAGCAGCCAAATTGCAGGATTAGATGAAGAAAAAGTAAATGTAAACGGTGGAGCAGTTGCACTAGGTCATCCAATTGGAGCGTCTGGAGCACGAATCATTTTAACGCTTGCATATGAATTAAAACGCCGTGGCGGAGGAATTGGAGTTGCAGCAATTTGTTCAGGTGGCGGGCAAGGTGACGCAATTATGATCGAAGTTCCAAAAACAGGGGGAAGTAACGCATGACAATCCAAAAAGTAATGGTAATCGGTGCAGGGCAAATGGGCGCAGGCATCGCACAAGTTTGTGCACAAGCCGGATTTGATGTGAAGCTAAATGATCGAGAAGAACAATACTACGAACGCGGCCTTCAAACAATTACAAAAAATCTTTCACGCAATGTGGAAAAAGGCCGCATGACAGAAGCTGAAAAGCAAGCAGTGCTAAACAATATTACGAAATCATTATCCATCGAGGACGCAAAAGATGTAGACATCGTAATAGAAGCGGCAGTAGAAAATATGGAAATCAAGCAATCTATTTTCAAGCAACTAGATGAAATTACACCAAAGCATACGATCTTAGCAACAAATACTTCATCGTTACCAATTACTGAAATTGCTGCTGTGACGAACCGTCCAGAACAAGTAATTGGCATGCATTTCATGAATCCAGTTCCAGTGATGAAGCTAGTAGAAATTATTCGTGGCCTTGCTACATCAGACGAAGTATATACAGCAATCGAAGAAATGACGAACAAGTTAAGCAAAGTACCAGTTGAAGTAAATGATTTTCCTGGCTTCGTCTCTAACCGAATTTTAATGCCGATGATCAACGAAGCAATTTATACGCTCTACGAGGGAGTTGCATCAAAAGAAGCAATCGATGATGTGATGAAACTAGGGATGAATCATCCAATGGGGCCCCTTCAACTTGCCGACTTTATCGGCTTAGATACATGTTTATACATTATGGAAATTTTACATGAAGGATTTGGTGATAGTAAATATCGTCCATGTCCACTTCTTAGAAAATACGTAAAAGCTGGTTGGTTAGGGAAGAAATCTGGTAGAGGTTTCTACATTTACGGGTAAAGGGGAAATTTAGATGGAGCTAAAGTTTACTGAAGAACAGCTTATGATGCGCAACATGGTCAGAGATTTTGCTAAAACAGAAATTGAACCTTTTATCGGTCGAATGGAGCAAGGAGAGTTTCCTCGTGAAATCATTCAAAAAATGGGGAAACTTGGATTAATGGGAATTACCGTTCCGGAACAATATGGCGGTTCAGCAATGGATTTTACAAGCTATGTCATCGCGATTAATGAGCTGTCAAAAGTAAGTGCAGTAGTTGGAGTAATTCTTTCTGTCCACACTTCGGTTGGAACAAATCCAATCCTTTATTTTGGCAATGAAGAACAAAAAAATAAATACATTCCGAAGCTAGCAAGTGGGGAATATCTAGGCGCATTTTGCTTAACAGAACCATCTGCTGGATCCGATGCAGCTGCATTGAAAACAAAAGCTGTGAAAAAAGATGATCACTATGTGCTAAATGGATCAAAGGTATTTATTACAAATGGTGGAGAAGCAGATGTGAACATCGTTTTTGCAACGACTGATCCTTCGCGGGGCTCCAGAGGAATTACGGCATTTATCGTAGAAAAAGATACGCCAGGATTTATTGTCGGGAAAGATGAAGAAAAAATGGGCTTGCACGGATCTAGAACCGTTCAGCTTACATTTGAAGATATGAAGATTCCGGTAGCAAGTAGACTTGGCGAAGAAGGCGACGGATTTAAAATTGCGATGGCGAACTTAAATACTGGTCGAATCGGAATCGCAACGCAAGCACTTGGAATAGCGGAAGCTGCATTTGAGGCAGCAGTCAGATACGCAAAAGAGCGTGTGCAATTTGGTAAGCCGATTGCTGCAAACCAAGGGGTAGGCTTCAAACTTGCAGACATGGGCACAGCAGTAGAGGCAGCTAGACTTCTTGTATACCGAGCAGCTAGCCTTCGTGACCAAGGACTTCCTTGTGGAAAGGAAGCATCGATGGCGAAACTGTTTGCATCCAAAACAGCAGTAGATGTCGCAATCGAAGCAGTGCAAGTATTCGGCGGATACGGCTACACAGAAGACTATCCAGTAGAACGCTATTTCCGAGATGCAAAAGTAACGGAAATTTACGAAGGTACAAGTGAAATCCAACGAATCGTCATTAGTAAATATTTAACGAATTGAAGAAATTTCCTGTAAATGGTTAAGGGCAACCAAATCAGCAGCGAAAGCAATCAATTCACATCTAAGAGCAACCAACTAAGAATCGAAAGCAACCAAATCATATAGAAGAGCAACCAAATCAGCAAAACTACCAAAAAGGCGGGATACACAATGAACTTTCAACTTTCAGAAGAACATGAAATGATTCGTAAAATGGTACGTGACTTTGCAGAAAATGAAGTAGCACCAACCGCAGCAGAGCGCGACGAAGAAGAACGCTTTGACCGCGAAATCTTCGACAAAATGGCGGGCCTTGGATTAACGGGTATCCCGTGGCCAGAAGAATACGGCGGAATCGGTTCTGATTACCTTGCATACTGTATCGCGGTAGAAGAACTATCACGAGTTTGCGCTTCAACGGGTGTAACACTTTCCGCGCATACATCACTTGCAGGATGGCCGATTTTCAAATATGGCAATGAAGAGCAAAAACAAAAATACCTTCGTCCCATGGCAGAGGGAACTAAAATCGGTGGATATGGTTTAACAGAAGCTGGTTCAGGTTCAGATGCAGGTGGCATGAAAACGACTGCTAAATTAGACGGCGATCATTACGTTCTAAATGGCTCTAAAATTTTCATCACAAATGGTGGAATTGCAGATACGTATGTAGTATTTGCAGTGACCGATCAAGAATCGAAGCATAAAGGAACGAGTGCATTTATCGTAGAAGCAGATTTCCCAGGTTTTTCTGTAGGGAAAAAAGAAAAGAAACTAGGTATTCGCTCTTCACCAACAACGGAAATTATTTTCGAAAATTGCCGTGTGCCTAAAGAAAACCTTCTAGGAGAAGAAGGAGAAGGCTTCATCATCGCAATGAAAACATTAGACGGCGGTCGTAACGGTATCGCTGCTCAAGCAGTAGGGATTGCGCAAGGTGCGCTGGATGCAGCAGTGGGATACGCAAAAGAGCGTGTACAATTCGGAAAACCAATTGCTGCAAACCAAGGAGTATCATTCAAGCTTGCGGATATGGCGACAGCAACAGAAGCATCCCGACTACTTACGTATCAAGCGGCTTGGCTAGAGTCTAACGGACTTCCTTACGGGAAAGAATCCGCAATGGCAAAATTAATGGCTGGTGATACCGCGATGAAAGTAACAACAGAAGCTGTGCAAGTGTTCGGTGGATACGGTTATACAAAAGATTACCCAGTAGAGCGCTATATGCGCGATGCGAAAATCACACAAATATACGAGGGAACACAAGAAATTCAACGCCTTGTTATTTCTCGTATGTTGACGAAGTAATAGATACCTATGGAAAAAAAGCATAAAGTACTAACGTCCATAAAAGATGAGAGTCTCGTTGAAAAGCGGCGTCATCAAATGATCCGTGCAGCGGTTACGTTATTCAAACAAAAAGGCTTTCACCGAACAACAACGAGAGAAATTGCAAAAGAAGCTGGCTTTAGTATCGGAACGCTGTATGAATATATTCGGACAAAGGAAGATGTACTCTATTTAGTTTGCGATAGTATTTATCATGAAGTGCATAACAAACTATCGAAAATTTCACTTCAAAATGGTACGACGGAAGGCTTAAAAACTGCAATACGACACTATTATGGAGTTATTGACGATATGCAAGATGAGTTTGTTGTTATGTATCAAGAAACAAAGTCTTTACCAAAAAGCGCATTGCAATACGTACTTACGAAAGAATTAGAAATGGTCGAGATTTTCAAGAAAATTCTTGTTGGCTGTAAACAAGCTGGGGAACTTGAGCTAACAGATGCACAAGTCAATCTGTATGCCCATACACTTGTCGTTCAAGGGCAAATGTGGGCATTTAGAAGATGGGCGCTCGGCAAAGAATATTCGCTCGAACAATTTACTGAATTGCAAATACACTTTGTACTGAAGGGGATGGGACAGTAAATGGTCACAAAACAAAGGGGGAGCAACATGTCTTCTGTAGAAGTATATCGTCCAAAAAATCACGTTCGTTTTGTCACAGCTTCTAGTCTTTTTGACGGGCATGACGCATCGATTAATATTATGCGCCGTATTTTACAGGGGAGCGGAGCAGAAGTAATTCACTTAGGTCATAATCGTTCCGTTGAAGAAGTCGTAAATGCGGCAATACAAGAAGACGTTCAGGGGATAGCGATCTCTTCTTACCAAGGGGGACATGTTGAGTATTTTAAATATATGAAGGATTTACTCGTGGAACGTGGCGCACCGCATATTCAATTATTTGGCGGTGGTGGTGGCGTAATCATACCGAAAGAAATAAAGGAATTGGAAGAGTACGGGATATCCGGTATTTTCTCACCAGAAGATGGACGTAAACTAGGTCTCCAAGGAATGATCAATCAAATACTTCAAGCATGTGATGTGCCTACTAAAGCAACGGGTGCTAAGGAGCAAATTGAAGCTGTTTCCACGGAAAGTCCAGAAGTACTTGCCCATTTAATCACCATTGCAGAGGAAGCACACCAAACGGGAGATGCCGAGGCAAAAGCGATGATTCAACATGCGAAAAGTATTTCGAAAGGTACACCAGTGCTTGGTATTACAGGGACTGGTGGAGCAGGGAAAAGTTCGTTAACCGACGAATTAATTCGCCGATTCTTGCATGACCTGCCAAACAAAAAAATTGCGGTTCTTTCCATTGATCCAACCAAACAAAAAACAGGTGGCGCATTACTTGGTGACCGTATTCGTATGAACGCTATTTTCAATAAACGAGTGTTTATGCGGAGCTTAGCAACACGCGGATCTCGTACAGAATTATCCGGTGCACTTTCGGATGTGCTAGATGTCGTGAAAGTAGCAGGTTTCGATTTAATCATTGTTGAAACGAGTGGTATTGGGCAAGGGGACGCTGAAATTGCAAACGTATCGGATGTTTCGATGTACGTAATGACAAGCGAGTTCGGTGCACCGTCTCAACTTGAAAAAATTGACATGATTGACTATGCAGACTTAATCGTCATCAATAAATTCGAACGAAAAGGCTCCGAAGACGCACTTCGCCAAGTACAAAAGCAATATCAGCGCAGCCGAGAATTATGGCATGATAATTTAGATACAATGCCAGTTTACGGAACAATTGCTAGCCAATTTAATGATAAAGGAACGAATTCTTTATTTGCAGCGTTAGTTGGTGTGCTAAATGATAAGACTGGTACTGATTGGGAAACATCATACGAACAATTCGTGAAGACGCAAAAACAAAACGTCATAATTCCAAATGATCGTCACTACTACCTTCGCGAAATCACCGATACAGTTCGTAGCTACCATAAAAAGTCAGATGAACAAGTAGCATTTGCAAGAAGATTGTTCCAACTAGAAGGTGCCATAGAAGCGGTAAAAGAAAAAGCTGGGGACGATGCACTAGTAAAATCGTTGGAATCACTTGCATCGGGTGTCAAAGCCGAATTGACGGCAGAATCCAAACGTATTTTGGAAAACTGGACGGCTTTAAAAGAAGCGTATGCTGGAGATGAATTCGTCACAAAAGTTCGCGATAAAGAAATTCGGACCATACTTCGTACAGAAAGCTTATCCGGTCTTAAAATACCAAAAGTAGTCCTGCCAAAATTCGTCGATTACGGAGAAATTTTAAGATGGGTATATAAAGAAAATGTCCCAGGTTCATTCCCATATACTGCGGGGGTTTTTCCGTTCAAACGAGAAGGGGAAGATCCGAAACGTCAATTTGCTGGAGAAGGAACACCAGAACGTACAAATCGTCGTTTCCACTATTTATCCAAAGATGATGATGCCAAACGTTTATCCACAGCGTTTGACTCCGTAACACTTTACGGAGAAGATCCGGATCACCGTCCAGATATTTTTGGAAAAGTAGGAGAATCAGGTGTAAGCATTTGTACGTTAGAGGATATGAAAAAGCTATATGACGGTTTTGATTTATGCGCACCGTCAACATCTGTATCTATGACGATTAATGGACCGGCACCAATCATTTTAGCGATGTTCATGAACACGGCAATCGATCAGCAAGTGCGTATTAGAGAAGAAGAACTAGGACGTACATTGACGCTGGAAGAGTTTACGGAAGTGAAGACAAACACATTGCAAGTAGTTCGTGGAACGGTGCAAGCAGATATTTTAAAAGAAGACCAAGGTCAAAACACATGCATATTCTCTACAGAATTTGCACTACGTATGATGGGCGATATCCAACAATATTTTATCGACCAAAAGGTTCGAAATTATTATTCCGTATCGATTTCTGGATATCATATTGCAGAAGCTGGCGCCAATCCAATTTCGCAGCTGGCATTCACACTTTCCAATGGCTTCACGTATGTGGAGTACTATTTAAGTCGTGGTATGCATATAGATGATTTTGCACCAAACTTATCGTTCTTTTTCTCGAACGGTCTGGATCCTGAGTATACAGTAATCGGTCGGGTTGCTCGTCGTATTTGGGCAGTCGTGATGCGAGAAAAATACGGAGCAAATGAACGCAGCCAAAAGCTGAAGTACCATGTACAAACGTCAGGTCGTAGTTTGCATGCGCAAGAAATAGACTTTAATGATATTCGTACAACACTTCAAGCATTGATGGCACTGCAAGATAACTGTAATTCCCTTCATACAAACGCGTATGATGAAGCAATTACAACACCAACAGAAGAATCGGTTCGACGTGCAATGGCCATCCAAATGATTATTACAAAAGAACATGGCCTATCTAAAAATGAAAATCCACTCCAAGGTGCTTTCATCGTAGAAGAAATGACAGACCTTGTAGAAGAAGCAGTACTTGCTGAATTTGACCGCATGAACGATCGCGGCGGTGTCCTTGGTGCGATGGAAACACAATACCAACGTGGCAAAATTCAAGAAGAATCAATGTATTACGAAATGAAAAAACATACAGGCGAGCTACCAATTATCGGCGTCAACACATATTTAAATCCAAATCCTGCAACCGCCGAGGACATCGATAATATGGAAATTGCCCGCGCAACGACAGAAGAAAAAGAATCTCAAATTACAAATCTTCGTAACTTCCAAAAAAAGCACGAATCGGAAGCTGACATTGCACTTGCCAAGTTGAAACAAGTAGCAGTAACAGGTGGCAACATCTTCGAAGAGCTCATGTCCACAGTCCAAAAAGCAAGCCTAGGACAAATCACAAACGCACTATACGAAGTTGGCGGACAATATAGAAGAAATATGTAAAGGTTCATGACTGATAAGCTAAGACTTTGTTAAGAACAATTGTTAACTAGTCAGCAATTTCCATTGATTTTCGATGCAGGTGGCGACTCCAGTGGAGGCCAACAGGATGTTGGTCACAAAGGCGCTGCCACACGATGTGGCGTTTTTAGCCTTTGATCCTCTGTGTGAGTAAGATGAGACTTCACAACGTACGCGCAAGCGGCGGTGAAGGCTCATCACTCACCCCACGGAAAGCGTCTGCCTGCAGCGTAAATCCTGGTGGCAACAAGTTTAAAGAAAATTTTGTGTCTCGATGTATTATCGGGACACTTTTTTGTATAATGATATAAGTTGATTATGGAGTAGAGGAGAATAGGCGTGAAAAAACCAATTCAAATAATGATAGTTATTATACTCCTACTACTTACTATTTATCTGTATAATAGAAGACTGGCATCTATTCCATTACTATTGCTTTCTATTTACTTATTTTTATTGGCAGGTGCAAAGTTTTCCCTTTTCAAAAAGAATAAATGACTGTAGCATATAACATAATTGTTTGTATATAATGGGAAGTATCCAAACGGACAGAGAAAGGACGTGCACGATTTGAATTTTCGTGAAATGACAACAGCACAACTAGTAGAAGAATCGCTAATAGATATAGGATTTGCGATTTTAGAAGATAAGAAAAATGCATTAACATTAACAGATCTATTCGATGAAATTCAAAAACTAAATGGATTTACGGACGAAGAAATGGCGGAGCGTAAACCACAATTCTACACAGATATGAATATTGACGGCCGCTTTTTAGCAATTGCCGAAAACCAATGGGGACTAAGAGAATGGTACCCAGTCGAACAAATTGAAGAAGAAACTGCTCCTACTGTAAAAGTACGTAAAAAGAAAGCCAAAGCAGTGGAAGATGACGATTTAGACGATTTAGATGAAGACGAAATCGTATTCGAAGAAGAATTCGATGAGTTTATTGAAGACGAAGAAGATGAAGAGGAAGTAGTAGTGGACTTCGAAGAAGATATCGATGAAGAAATTGAAGAAGATATAATCGATGAAGACGAAGAAGACTTCGATATTATCGATGACGAAGAATTGGACGAAGAAGAGGAAGACGAAGAATAATTCTTGACATCTTCTTCTAATCGCTATAAGATTCTATTGGGCTCTTTTTAAAGAGACATTACTTATGTGCATATGCGCTCCCCTGCCAAAATAGCAGGCGGGGCGCTTTTTGTTGTTGTAAGACCTTATTCAAAAGCCCGTCCAAAAGCTTGCTGAATAAAGCATTGGTCAGATGCGAAAACTGGGCAAAACAAGCTAAGGCGAATTAGATATTATTTAGAGGAGGAAAAAATAATGACAAAATTTATTTTTGTTACTGGTGGAGTTGTATCTTCATTAGGTAAAGGAATTACAGCAGCATCACTTGGTCGTTTATTGAAAAACAGAGGATTAAATGTAACGGTTCAAAAATTTGATCCATATATCAATTTAGACCCAGGGACTATGAGCCCGTATCAACACGGGGAAGTTTTCGTTACAGATGATGGCGCAGAAACAGACTTAGACTTAGGTCATTACGAGCGTTTTATGGATATTAATTTAAATAAATATTCCAATATCACAACAGGGAAAGTGTACTCTTCCGTGTTAAGAAAAGAACGTCGTGGTGATTATAATGGAGCAACTGTACAAGTAATTCCACATATTACAAATGAGATTAAACAACGTCTATTCTTAGCTGCAAAAGAAACGCAGGCTGACATCGTTATCACAGAAATCGGTGGAACGGTTGGAGACATCGAATCTCTTCCATTCCTAGAAACAATCCGTCAAATGAAACGCGACGTAGGTAGCACTAATGTGATGTACATTCACTGTACATTAGTTCCATTTATAAAAGCTGCTGGTGAGATGAAAACAAAACCAACACAACATAGTGTAAAAGAATTACGCAGCCTTGGTATTCAACCAAACGTAATTGTACTTCGTTCGGAAATGCCAGTTCCTCAAGATATGAAAGACAAAATCGGGCTTTTCTGTGATATCAAACCAGAAGAAGTAATCGAATGTATCGATGCGGATTCATTATATGAAATCCCATTAAATCTTCAAGCCCAACATTTAGATCAAATTGTTGTGGATCATTTCCAACTTACTACGAAAGAAGCAGATATGACAGACTGGAAAGCATTAGTAGATGAAGTGAAATCTTTATCGAAAAAAGTGCGTATTGGTCTAGTTGGTAAATATGTAGAGCTTCAAGATGCATACATTTCTGTCGTAGAAGCGATGAAACATGCAGGATACCAATTTGATGCAGATATAGAAGTTAAATGGGTGAACGCAGAAGAAGTGAATGATGCAAATGTTGCAGAAATTCTATCTGATGTGGACGGCATCCTTGTTCCAGGTGGATTCGGAGACCGTGGTGTAGAGGGGAAAATCTCTGCAACTAGATTTGCTCGTGAAAACAACGTGCCTTTCCTAGGTATTTGTTTAGGAATGCAATTAGCAACAGTGGAATTTGCCCGTTCTATTTTGGAACTTCAAGGCGCACACTCTTCTGAGCTAGATCCAAATACAGCACATCCGATTATCGATTTATTGCCAGAACAAAAAGATGTGGAAGACTTAGGCGGAACCCTTCGTCTTGGATTATTCCCATGTAAACTTACGCCTGGTTCAAAAGCACACCAAGCTTACGGAGAAGAACTTGTATACGAACGCCATCGCCATCGTTACGAGTTCAACAACGAGTACCGCGAACAATTCGAAGCAGCAGGATTTGAGTTCTCTGGTACAAGCCCAGATGGTCGTCTAATCGAAATCATCGAGCTTCCAGATCACCCATTCTTCGTAGCTTCTCAGTTCCATCCGGAATTTGTGTCTCGTCCACGACGTCCACAACCATTATTCCGTGAATTCATCAAAGCATCTGTAGGCGAATAATATAAAAGAAGCAGTTCGACAACGTCGAGCTGCTTTTTTAGTGTGGATAAAGGGAATAATTGGCTAAAAGCAACCAAATCCGGTGGGAAAGCAACCAAACCGCCAGGCAGAGCAACCAGTTCACCATCGAAAGCAACCAATTGGAACGGGAGAGCAACCAAAGCGTATAGAACTAACTACTCTCTGAATGAATATCGAAAATGAATACACAAATTGGAAATAAATAGTTAAGAGCAATCAAATCAAGCATGGGAGCAATCAAATCCATAGCGAGAGCAACCAAACCACCAGACAGAGCAACCAGTTCAGCAGCGAGAGCAACCAATTGAAACGGGAGAGCAACCAAAGCGTATAGAACTAACTACTCTCTGAATGAACATCGGAATAAAGACACAAATTGGAAGTAAATAGCTAAGAGCAATCAAATCAAGCATGGAAGCAATCAAATCCATAGCGAGAGCAACCAAATCGCCAGGCAGAGCAACCAGTTCAGCAGCGAGAGCAACCAATTGGAACGGGAGAGCAACCAAAACTACTCTCTGAATGAATATCGAAAATGAAGATAATAATTGGAAAAAATAGCTAAGAGCAATCAAATCAAGCATGGAAGCAATCAAATCCATAACGAGAGCAACCAAATCGCCAGGCAGAGCAACCAGTTCAGCTTCGAGAGCAACCAGTTGGAACGTGAGAGCAACCAAACATATATAACTAACTACTCACTGAATGAATAGCGAAAATGAATACATAAATTGGAAATGAATAGCTAAGAGCAACTAAATCAAGCATGGAAGCAATTAAATTCATAGAAAGAGCAACCAAATCGCCAGGCAGAGCAACCAGTTCAGCTCTGAGAGCAACCAAACAGTATAGAACTAACTACAATCTGAATGAACACCAAAAATGAAAACACAAATTGGAAATAAATAGCTAAGAGCAATCAAATCAAGCATGAAAGCAATCAAATCCATAACGAAAGCAACCAAATCGCCAGGCAGAGCAACCAGTTCACCATCGAAAGCAACCAATTAGAAAGCCAAAGTATCCAAACAAAAAAACACCCAAAGAAATTTCTTTGGGCGTTTCCAATAAAATTATTCACCTAATAGCATTTCATCCAACTTCATCTTCACCGCTTCATACACAAACATTGCGCCCAGTGCATACGGCAACACTATGCGTGAACCATCTTCAGCAGGAAGCAAACCTTTCGCTAATTTCAATGAAATATATGTATAGGCAAGATTCGCTAACTTATTTTCTTCACTTACAGGCTCTGCAGCAAGCACGCTAAAAGGAATAAATAATGCACTTAAATGTTCCGCAAGAGCTATTGCTTCCTCATTTTCGGCAGATCGAACGATGATCCAAACGCGATCCGCACTTGTCAGCTGAACGGTTGGTGTCCAACTTTTCATACTAGGAAAGGGCTCTGCAGCTAATTGTGCATTGACAGAAATACTGGTCATTTCTCCAAACGTTGCAAAATAAATGCTTCCTTCTCTAGCGGCGGCTTGTGCTAATAGTCGAGCGGTTTCTTCTATATTCTCTTCCTCCGAAGTTGCAATACGTTGAAGAAGCCCTGTGAGTTGTGTTGTTAACATTTTCATTCTTTATTCACCTCATCTTCATAATAATTATAAAGGAAAAGTAAAAAAACGTCGCCTTTCTTCCTATTCGAATAAAAAATGGAAAAAAGATTAGGAATAAAGAAGGAATAGTAGGGAAAGTATCGAATAGTAGTATGAAAGTGGGAAATTCAAAAAAGGGGTTTGTTCATCATGAAACACATTTTAATTGTAGACGATCAACTAGGAATACGAATGCTCTTGAAAGAAGTTTTTTCACAAGTAAAATACGAAGTGAGTTTAGCGGCAAACGGTTTTGAAGCTTTGGAAATTGCGAATGCCGGGAAAATTGACGGAGTCTTATTAGATATGAAGATTCCGGGAATGGATGGTATTCAGATTTTAAAAAAGCTAAAAGAAAAGTGGCCTGATTTACCCGTAATGATGATGACTGCATACGGGGAGTTAAATGTAATCCAAGAAGCAATGGATTTAGGTGCCGCTCTTTATTTTACAAAGCCATTCGATATATTTGAAGTACGGGATGCCGTAATGAATTTATTGAAATAAAAAGCTCTACTAGCAGGCAGTGGAAAACATCGCCTTTTTTTGATATGATGAAAAAGATATAGGGATTAAAACAAAGTATGAAAAAGCGAATAGAGGAGGCCCATTTAAATGGCTTTAGTATCGATGAAAGAAATGCTTGAAAAAGGGAAAAAAGAAGGCTATGCTGTAGGACAATTCAATATTAACAATTTAGAATTTACACAAGCTATTTTACAAGCTGCTGAAGAAGAAAAGTCTCCAGTTATTTTAGGCGTTTCTGAAGGTGCAGCAAAATATATGGGCGGGTTTACTACAGTAGTACACATGGTAAAAGGATTGATGGAAGACTACAAAACAACCGTACCAGTAGCTATTCACTTAGACCATGGTTCTAGTTTTGAAAAATGTAAAGCGGCCATTGACGCAGGATTTACATCCGTTATGATAGATGCATCCCATCACCCGTTTGAAGAGAATGTAGAAATTACATCTAAAGTGGTGGATTATGCACATGCACATAACGTTTCTGTCGAAGCAGAGCTTGGCACAGTTGGTGGTCAAGAAGATGATGTAGTGGCAGATGGGGTTATTTATGCGGATCCAGCAGAATGTGCAGAACTTGTAAAACGTACGGCAATTGACTGTTTAGCACCAGCATTAGGTTCCGTTCACGGACCATACAAAGGGGAACCAAATTTAGGGTTCGAAGAAATGGAAGAAATCTCGAAACTTGCGGACCTTCCATTAGTATTACACGGTGGAACTGGTATTCCTACGCATGATATTACACGCGCTATTTCTCTTGGAACAGCGAAGATTAATGTAAATACGGAAAACCAAATTGCTGCTACAAAAGCAATACGTGCGTATTTGGCAGAAAATGAAAACCAATACGACCCACGTAAATACTTGACTCCAGGACGCGACGCGATTAAAACAACCGTAATGGGTAAAATGCGCGAATTTGGAAGCTCAAACAAAGCATAAGCAAGTCAACATAAACAACTTTAATGGAGAAGCGTTCATCTAAAGGACCTTCTCCTATTTGTCCATCATGAGGAGGAAATATTAATATGAAATTTTTTATCGATACAGCAAACTTTGACGAAATAAAAGAAGCACACGCATGGGGTATTTTATCCGGTGTCACAACAAACCCATCACTTGTTGCAAAAGAAAACATTTCTTTTCATGATCGACTACGTGAAATTACAGCACTTGTGGACGGTTCGGTTAGTGCAGAAGTAATTGCACTAGATGCTGAAGGAATGATTAAAGAAGGTAGAGAACTTGCTGCCATTGCTCCGAACATTACAGTTAAGCTACCAATGACACCAGAAGGCTTAAAAGCTTGTGCAGTATTTACAAAAGAAAATATTAAAACAAACGTAACGCTTATTTTCAGCGCGAACCAAGCATTACTTGCAGCTCGTGCAGGTGCCACATATGTATCACCATTTTTGGGGCGTTTAGACGATATTGGGCATGATGGAATGGAGTTAATCGCAAAAATTGCGCAAATTTTTGACATCCATCAAATCGATACAGAAATTATTGCTGCTTCCATTAGACATCCACAGCATATTACAGATGCTGCGTTAAATGGTGCGCATATTTCTACAACTCCATTTAAAGTATTACAACAATTATTTAACCATCCTTTAACAGACAAAGGGATTGAAGGGTTTCTAGCGGATTGGAACAATCGTAAAAGCGAGTAACAAGTCGAAGGAGAAACGTATGGAAGTTTATAAAATAAATGGCGGAAAACGCCTGAAAGGCACGATCAAAGTAAATGGAGCAAAAAATAGTGCAGTTGCATTAATACCTGCTTCTTTACTTGCAAATTCACCTGTTACCATTGAAGGCTTACCAGAAATTTTAGACGTTTGGACGTTAAAAGAAATTTTAGAAGAACTGGGAGCGAACGTAACGTTTGAAAACGGTACAATGACTATCGATCCAACAAATGTGGTCGATATCCCGCTCCCAAATGGCAATATTAAAAAATTGCGTGCTTCTTATTATTTAATGGGTGTCCTACTTGGAAAATTTAAAAAAGCAGCAATCGGCTTGCCAGGTGGATGTCATCTTGGCCCTCGTCCAATTGATCAGCATATTAAAGGTTTTGAAGCTTTAGGAGCGAATGTTTCCAATGAACATGGAGCCATTTACTTGCGTACAGAGGGATTAGTCGGCTCTAAAATCTATTTAGACGTCGTAAGTGTTGGAGCAACGATTAATATTATGCTTGCTGCTGTACTTGCAAATGGAAGAACGATCATTGAAAATGCTGCGAAAGAACCTGAAATTATAGATGTGGCAACGCTATTATCTAATATGGGCGCAAATATTAAAGGTGCCGGCACGAATGTCATCCGTATTGATGGTGTGAAAGAGTTGCATGGCACAAAGCATACAATTATTCCAGACCGTATTGAAGCGGGGACATTTATGATAATGGCAGCGGTTGCAGGAGACGGTGTAACGATCGATAATGTCATCCCATTCCATGTAGAAGCATTAACTGCTAAGCTCCGGGAAATGGGTATTAAAGTAGAAGAATACGAAGAGAAGATTTTCATTCCGAAATCGACGAACTTACAGGCAGTAGATGTGAAAACACTTGTCTATCCTGGTTTTCCGACGGATTTACAACAACCATTCTCCGTATTAATGACACAAGCTACTGGAACCTCCGTTATTACAGATAGTATCTACTCTGCCCGTTTTAAACAAATCGATGAACTTCGCCGTATGAATGCAGTTGGTCGAGTGGATGGTAGAACAGCAACCATTACAGGTCCGGTGAAGCTAGAGGCGGCAATAGTGCGCGCAAGCGATCTGCGAGCAGGAGCAGCACTCGTTATTGCTGGCTTACTCGCAGAGGGAGAAACAGAAATTCAAGATATTTTCCATATTGAACGCGGATACAGCAACATCATTGAAAAACTGCAAGGGCTCGGAGCAGACATTCGACGAGTAAAGATAAAAGAAGTAGAAGTAAACAACGAGTAAACCTACCTCCTAGCTAGAACATAGGTGCTTCCGTTTTTCTCTTAAAATATGCTACAATGATACAGGAAGAAAGTTAAGATCGGATTTTATTTACCGTAAAACGGGAGGCATATAATAGATGGAACGTAGTTTATCAATGGAACTAGTCCGAGTAACAGAAGCAGCAGCAATTGCATCAGCACGTTGGATGGGACTAGGATTAAAAAATGAAGCAGACGACGCAGCAACTACTGCAATGCGATCAGTTTTTGACACAATTCCAATGGAAGGTGTCGTTGTAATTGGGGAAGGGGAAATGGACGAAGCACCGATGTTATATATCGGAGAAAAGCTTGGTCTTGGAACTGGAGGTCCTCAAGTAGACGTAGCAGTCGATCCTTTAGAAGGTACAAATATCGTAGCTTCTGGTGGTTGGAATGCACTAGCAGTACTTGCAATTGCCGATCGCGGAAATCTACTTCACGCGCCAGATATGTATATGGACAAACTAGCTGTTGGTCCTGAAGCTGTTGGTCAAGTCGATATCAATGCACCAGTAATTGATAACTTAAGAGCAGTAGCACGTGCAAAAAACAAAGATATCCAAGACGTAGTTGCTACGATTTTAGGTCGTCCACGTCACCAAAAAATTATCGATGAAATTAGAGCTGCCGGTGCTCGCATTAAGTTAATCACAGATGGCGATGTAGCAGGAGCTATTAATACTGCATTTGATAACACAGGTGTAGATATTTTATTCGGCATGGGTGGAGCTCCAGAAGGAGTAATCTCCGCTGTTGGATTAAAATGTTTAGGCGGGGAAATTCAAGGGAAACTTGTACCACAAGATGAAGCAGAACTAGCTCGTTGTATTAAAATGGGTCTCAACGTAGAAAAAATATTACGTATGGAAGATTTAGTAAAAGGCGACGATGCAATTTTTGCAGCAACAGGAGTAACAGATGGAGAACTTCTTCGTGGTGTACAATTTAAAGGGGCTTTCGGTTCTACACATTCAATCGTTATGCGTGCAAAATCAGGCACAATTCGATTTGTAGAAGGACGCCATAGTTTAAACAAAAAACCGAATTTAGTTCTATAAGTGAAACTTCTCTTATGTATACCCGGTCTTTATGTACCGGGTATCCTCATAATAAACTTCATTCCTATTAAATCCGAAAAAAGAATTCACAACAAAATATAATAAAGAGTGGTGCGTTGCCGATGACACAAACGACGATAAATGAATTAGAAAACATGACGCTTAAAGAGCTTTATACACTTGCGCGCAAATACAAAGTGGCGGCTTACAGCAAACTAACAAAAAAAGAACTTATTTTTGCTATATTAAAATCCCGTGCCGAACAAGAAGGATTCTTCTTTATGGAAGGTGTCTTAGAAATAATTCAGCAAGAAGGTTTTGGATTCTTACGTCCGATTAACTATTCTCCTAGTTCCGAGGATATTTATATTTCTGCTTCTCAAATTAGAAGATTTGATCTACGTAACGGAGATAAAGTAACAGGAAAAGTACGACCTCCAAAAGAAAGTGAACGTTACTACGGCCTTTTACATGTAGAGTTAGTAAATGGAGAAGATCCAGAAATCGCAAAAGAACGTGTGCATTTCCCAGGACTTACACCATTATACCCAGATCGTCATATTAAATTAGAAAGCGTTCCTGAAAAGCTATCAACTCGAATAATGGATTTAGTAGCTCCGGTTGGATACGGTCAACGTGGATTAATCGTTGCTCCTCCAAAAGCAGGTAAAACATTACTAATAAAAGAAATTGCAAATGCGATTACGACTAATCACCCGAATGCGGAGTTAATTGTTTTATTAATAGATGAACGTCCTGAGGAAGTAACAGACATCGAGCGTTCCGTAAAAGCGGATGTAGTAAGTTCCACATTTGATGAGGTACCAGAAAATCACGTGAAAGTAGCTGAGTTAGTACTAGAAAGAGCAATGCGCCTAGTAGAACATAAGCGTGATGTTATCATCTTAATGGATTCTATTACACGACTTGCTCGTGCATATAATCTAGTAATTCCTCCAAGTGGTCGAACATTATCTGGTGGTATTGACCCAGCTGCATTCCACCGTCCAAAACGATTTTTCGGAGCAGCACGTAATATTGAAGAAGGTGGTAGCTTAACGATTCTTGCTACTGCTTTAGTAGACACAGGTTCACGTATGGATGAAGTAATCTATGAGGAATTTAAAGGAACAGGTAACTTAGAACTTCACTTAGATAGAAGCCTCGCAGAACGCCGAATTTTCCCTGCCATCGATATTCGCAGATCAGGAACAAGAAAAGAAGAGCTACTTATTCCAAAAGATCAGCTGGATAAACTATGGGCAATCCGCAAAACGTTTTCCGACTCATCCGATTTTGCAGAACGTTTCTTGAAAAAACTGCGCCAATCAAAAACGAACGAAGCATTTTTTGAACAACTCGCAGAAGAAATGAAAGCACATCGTAGTGGCAAAGTAACGCTTTAAAATAAAATAGTTGCAAGCGAATGAGAAAGATGATACTATATTTAACGTAACATCATACATTTCTGCTACATATGCGATTGACATCAATCGGATCGTGTAAGGTATCAGTTTTCATAACCAACTCTGTTCCAGATGGTTCAGGGCGAGAGGAGAGATAGAGATGAAAGCAGGAATTCATCCCGATTACAAAGAAGCAACAGTAACATGTTCATGTGGTAACGCATTTACAACAGGTTCTGTAAAATCAGACATTAAAGTCGAGTTCTGTAACGAATGTCACCCATTCTATACTGGACGTCAAAAATTCGCAGCAGCGGATGGCCGTGTTGATCGCTTCAACAAAAAATACGGTATTAAAGAAGAAGTTAAAAACTAAGCACCAAATACCTGCAAAACACAATGTGTTTTGCAGGTATTTTTGTTTGTGTGATACATATCCTCGTATTAGTATTTTCTAGAAAAATGCTGAAGTGAAAAATGAAAATATTTATTTAAATTTAGATGTACAGTAGCGTATGTTATAAATAGATAGAGAAAAAATCATAAACCATCGATAGTAAAATTAAAGTGTTCGGAAACAGTTTTTCCTTAAGCACATTTTCATAATAAATAAAAGACAAGATTTTTAATTTGTTTTTCGGTATGATGAGTAAAGACTGTTTGAAAGGAAGTATTTAAATGTTTATTACATCCCAAATGGGCTGGATAGAAGTAATATGTGGAAGCATGTTCTCTGGTAAATCAGAAGAGCTAATTCGTCGTATTAGACGTGTACAATTTGCTAAACAGAAAATTGCCGTGTTTAAGCCGATGATTGATAATAGGTATAGTGAAGAGGCAGTAGTGAGCCACGATGGAACGTCAACAATTGCGATTCCGATTCAACAATCGGAGGAAATATGGGAACATATTTCAGATGAAATCGACGTAATAGCAGTAGATGAAACGCAATTTTTCGATGAAGGAATAGTGGATGTTGTCACAAAACTTGCAGATCATGGCTATCGTGTAATTGTAGCAGGTCTTGACCAAGACTTTCGTGGCAAGCCATTCGGACCTATGCCTGCTATTTTATGTATGGCGGAGGAAGTAACGAAACTCCACGCAGTTTGCGCTGTTTGTGGATCAGAGGCAAGCAGAACTCAAAGGCTCATTAATGGACAACCTGCTGGTGCAGATGATCCGATCATTCTAGTTGGAGCATCTGAAGCGTACGAGCCTAGATGCCGCCACCACCATGAAGTACCTGTAGGAACAACAACTTTACAGCAATAACATTCCAAAAGAGTAGCTAAAGCTGCTCTTTTTTTATTACAGTTTTGTTACTGGTGCCTGGCACCAGTAACAAAACTGTAATAAATCGATGATAGAAAAAGTAGCGGGAACGATGTTTTTTCTTTATAATAGGAATGATATAGACTTAAACGAACGAGGTGAGGTCGATGTTTGATCGATTACAATCGGTAGAAGATCGCTATGATAAATTAAATGAATTGCTCAGCGACCCGGATGTCGTAAATGATACGAGCAAGTTAAGACAATATTCAAAAGAACAATCCGACTTGCAAGATACAGTCGATGTATATCGCGAATATAAAGAAGTAAAAAGTCAGCTTAAAGACGCCAAGCTTATGCTAGAGGAAAAGCTAGATGCGGATATGCGCGACATGGTAAAAGAAGAAGTAAATGATTTGGAATCACAAATCGAGGAATTAGAAGAGCGACTTCGTGTTTTGTTGATCCCGAAAGATCCAAACGATGATAAAAACGTAATTATGGAAATTCGTGGAGCAGCGGGTGGAGACGAAGCTGCATTATTTGCAGGAAATCTATTCCGTATGTATAGTCGCTATGCAGAATCGCAAAACTGGAAAATTGATGTAATGGATTCATCTCCAACTGGACTTGGTGGTTTCAAGGAAATCATTTTCATGATTAATGGCAATAAGGCCTACTCGAAGATGAAATATGAAAATGGTGCGCATCGCGTTCAACGTGTCCCAGAAACAGAGTCTGGTGGTCGTATTCACACATCAACGGCAACAGTCGCGGTACTTCCAGAAGTAGAAGAAGTTGACGTAGATATTCATGAAAAAGACATCCGTGTGGATACATTTGCATCATCTGGTGCCGGTGGACAGTCCGTTAATACAACGATGTCTGCTGTTCGTATGACCCATTTACCAACTGGAATTACCGTATCGATGCAAGATGAAAAATCACAAATCAAAAACAGAGAAAAAGCGATGAAAATACTTCGTGCACGTGTTGCGGATAAATTTTTGCAAGAAGCACAAGCAGAATATGATGCTGTTCGAAAATCAGCAGTAGGTACAGGAGATAGATCCGAACGAATTCGCACATACAATTACCCGCAAAATCGTGTGACGGATCATCGTATTGGATTGACGATTCAAAAACTGGACCAAATTTTAGAAGGTAAAATGGATGAGATTGTGAATGCGTTAATCGTAGAAGATCAAGCAGAAAAACTAGAAAGAATGAATGATACGAATGTGTAAAACAAATTATGAGGCCCTTACCCGGGCTTCTTCTTTTTTAGAAGCGAATAATCGGGAAACAGGAGTCGCTCGTTTCTTATTGCAACATGTCCTTGGAAAAAGTTACTCACAGTTAATGCAAGACTTATATGAAGACATGCCCTCAGAAGACTTTCAAATATTTTGGTCATACGTGGAAGAAAGTGCAACTGGTCGCCCATTTCAATATATTATCGGGCAAGAAACGTTTTATGACCGAAACTTTTTAGTAAACGAACATGTATTAATACCCCGACCTGAAACGGAAGAGTTAATAGAAGAAGTAAAAAAACGAACGAAAACACTATTTGGCGCACAAGCTGCTCCGAAAGTTGCAGATATTGGAACTGGTAGTGGTGCGATTGCTATCACGATCAAAAAAGAAATACCAACTACAAACGTTACTGCAACGGATATTTCAGCGCAAGCTTTGGAAGTAGCGAAGCAAAATGCGCAATTGCTAGAAGCGGAAATAGTGTTCAAACAAGGGGATTTACTTGCCCCAATTGCAGATGAAAAATGGGATATCGTCTTATCGAACCCACCTTATATAGGAAACGAAGAAGCGCAAGTCATGTCCGATACAGTGCTAGATTATGAACCGCATCTTGCTTTATTTGCCGAAGAAAATGGCTTGCAATTGTACCGGAAAATGGCGGAGCAGCTCCCACAAATAATGAATTCTCCTAGTTTCATAGGTTTTGAGATAGGATATGCACAAGGACCTGCTGTACAAAAAATGCTTCAAACTGCATTTCCGCAAGCGCAAGTGGAAATTGTAAAAGATATAAATCAAAAAAATAGATTTGTTTTTTGCACAATCGATGAATAAGTTATGAATCTATTGGTAACAATGTTCCTAAGGGGGAATGTTACATGTTACCAGATTACGAGATAAAAAAAGCACCAAGAGTTGGCCAACAAATAGATGCAGTTATTTTCTTTGTTTGGATGTTACTAATCATTCAATTTTGTTTGTTTTTTCTTTTTCAACCGGGAGAAGAAGCGGAAGGTATGCGCTTGCGATTAATTGCCAATAGTAATACTGTCCAAGATCAACAAATGAAAGAAGAAGTAAAAAAAGCAATTGAACCTATTTTAATGAATTATACTCAAAATCAGCAACAAACATATAGTGAATTAGAACAAGCTGTGGATAAGTTATCAGAAAAATTAAACGAAGAGATTCATATATCCACAGGTAAAGCTCTATTTCCACCTAAAGTATGGAATGAAGGGATTACCTCCCAAACAAATGTCGAATCGATCGTCATATCAATTGGACATGCACGTGGAGATAATTGGTGGTGCTCCTTATTTCCAAAGGTTTGTTATAAAGAAGAAGTAGAAAAAGAAGAAAAACCGAAATTTTGGGTGTGGGAATGGTTAAAAAAGAAGTTTTCCACATAACTATCCACAAAATTCAGAAAGTTACCAACAAATTGTGGACAAAGTAGAGAGAAAGGAGAAAATACGACATGAAAACTGAAATTGCGAGTGTGGATAACTTATTAGCGAAAGAGTTTAGTTATACACAAGCTGTGGATTTGTTAAATGAAGGAGAAACAGTTGCTTTTCCGACTGAAACTGTTTATGGGTTAGGTGCGATTGCAACAAGTGAATCTGCCGTTTCCAAAATTTTCGAAGCAAAAGGTAGACCACAAGATAATCCACTCATTGTGCATATAGGATCAAAAGAAGAGTTATCCACATTTACACAAAATGTTCCGAATTTAGCTAAAACATGTATGGATACATTTTGGCCAGGAGCACTTACGCTCGTATTACCAATTAAAAACGATTCACTTGCTAAAAATGTGACAGCTGGATTAAATACAGTCGGCGTTCGTATGCCGGATCATCCTGTCGCACTAGAATTACTTAGACGTTTAAAACAACCGGTCGCTGCTCCAAGTGCAAATAGAAGTGGAAAACCAAGTCCTACAAAAGCAGCACATGTGTATCATGACTTAAACGGAAAAATCCCACTTATCCTAGATGGTGGAGCTACTGGAATTGGATTAGAGTCAACCGTTTTAGATTTTACGACAGAAGTACCAACGATATTACGTCCGGGTGGAGTAACGAAAGAAATGCTTGAAAAAGTAATAGGGCAGGTCAACGAGTCTAAACTTACAGATGAAGCAGAAGCACCCCGTGCACCAGGTATGAAATATGCGCATTATGCCCCTGATGCTCCTGTCTATTTAATCGAAGCATCTACCGGGAAAGTCGGGCAGGCAATTGAACAAATACATAATGATCAGAAAAAAGTAGCACTGATTGCAACAGAAAATTATCGTTTAGCGAAGGCGGACTACTATTTTTCATTAGGACAAGAACATCAACTAGAACATGCTGCTCACTTACTTTACGAAGCGCTTAGAAGCTGTGATGAAACAGATGCAAACATTATTTTAGTCCCAATCTTTTCGAAACAAGGTGTTGGTACAGCCATCATGAACAGACTCGAAAAAGCATCTAATGGGAAATGGTTTGAAAGTTAAGCACTGTAATAACATACTAGGTACTTTATGTATAGGTGCTTTTGGAGAGCTTTTTTTCCGATAATCGTGTGTTAGTCGTTCGTCCGTCGTTCTCCAAAGGCACAGATAATCAAAATGCCAAAGCTTTTTGGAACGAGAGAATAGTCACTTTCCTATCTAGATAAAAGCAGCCAAAGATGCAATTTTGGCTGCTCAGTCCTTCTCTATAATATTTCCACCTTTTCGATTGGAAGGAAATGTCCCTTTTTAATATAGTGTCACCATATTGCTAGCGTTCACTTTTCAAAAATAAGTAAGGAACGCATGATAGAAAGTGTTAGAGCACCTGAAATTGCATCTTCAGGTGCTTCCTTTTTGAGTTGGAAAGCATCTTTTCACTCATTATCCAAAAAGGTTTTAACCTTATTCGTACTGTTGAAGGAGGGCGACGACCAGCCTCCCTAAAAAATCAAACGGTAATAATATAGCAATAATTCTGTCCAAATACCTCCGAAAACGATACGAAACAGGTTTTGTACTTAGAGGGTGCTTGCGCTTTTGTTAGCCGAGTGTATTCTCTTCCATTCTTTTGCATACATTTAATTATGCAAACGGACGGGGGAGATTTTTTTGTGGCGTGAGATTGTAGCGGGTGCATTAATGTCAGTTGATGTGCTGATTTTGTTTTCACTCGTATTATATCGGAAGCAAATTTTCACATTGGCAGCGTGGGTGGCATCTTTACATATGCTTTTTCCTTTAATCGGCTATTATGCAGGGGCAATTATGCAAAGTTATTTGCAATATGCAAGCCCATATTTATCTGGATTTTTGCTGTCGCTTGTTGGATTACAAATGATTCTAGCAAGGTCACCTAAACAAGTGCCTCTACTTTCACCTTACTTACTAGCAGTAGTTGCAAGTATTGACACCTTTTCAGTAAGTATTTCATTTGGTATGCTTAGAGTAGAAAAATTTCTATTCATATTAAGTTCAGGTATATTCTCCTATCTAGCTGTATTTATTGCGCAGAAAGTGATTTTCAAACATGCTTTTTTGAACCGAGGACTTATTATGAAGCTGGCGGGAGTCGCTATTTTATTAATAGGGATTATAACTTTACGAAATATTTAACAAATGAACACATTATAATTAGACTATTTATTATATACTAGAGATGAGGAAATGTAACTATGAATATTTTGTTTGTTTGTACGGGAAATACTTGTCGAAGTCCAATGGCAGAGGCGATATTAAAGGACCGAAATTTGGAAAATATAAACGTCCGTTCAGCAGGTATTTATGCGACGGATGGAGGAGAAATGTCTCTAAATGGGCAAAAAGTCTTAAAAAAAGAAAACATATCTTTTACGCATGAATCAGCTGCATTAAAAGAATCGCTAGTGGATTGGGCGGATCTTGTTCTCACCATGACAGCATCTCATAAGCAAGCAATTATTTATGCATTTCCGCAAGCTATTTCCAAAGTATATATGTACAAAGAATTTGTGACACCTGAAAACATGCAGGATGTATCGGATCCATATGGTGGCAATTTACGTACATATGAACACACGTTTCTAGAACTGCACACACTTACAGACGGACTAGTGAAAAAACTCCAGGGGGATTAGGATGAAGACAGAAAAAAAGCGGTACTCATTTGGAATTCAAAAAAAGATTGTTTTATTTGTAACGGTTTTAGCATTAGTTACATACACAACGAGTGCGGTGTTTATCAATTTTATACAGCCGCTTATATTTGAAAATACAACGAAATCGCTTAACTTCGAAATTGGCATGTATGCATTAGGGATCTTCTGGTCTGGGCTACTTGCATATTTTTTCAGTGGATTAATTATTAAGCCATTATTTAATTTGGAAAAAGTAGCGACCCTTGCCTCAGAAGGTAAAATTGGTGTAGATGTGGAAGTACCAAAATCGAAAGATGAAATCCAATCTGTT
Organism: Psychrobacillus soli; assembly: GCF_006861775.1. Lineage (GTDB taxonomy): Bacteria > Bacillota > Bacilli > Bacillales_A > Planococcaceae > Psychrobacillus > Psychrobacillus soli. The sequence goes on from NZ_VDGG01000004.1 coordinate 59,722, forward strand.
TCTATCGCATTTCAATCAATGCTTGTCAATTTAAGAGAAATGGTTCAAAGCATTGAAGATAACTTTGAAAAAACAAATAATACCGTGCAACAATTATCGCAACAATCTTCCGTTGCTTCCGAACAGGCAGAAGCGATTGCACAAACGATTGCACAAATTTCCGAAGGTGCTGAACACTCAGCCATCGCAGTTCAAGAAACAGTGGAATCTGTAGAAGATGTACGAGTACTAGCTTCTGAAGTAAATATGCGTGCAGAAAAATCAAACGTACAGTCCGGGGAAATGATCCGTGGTTTAGCGCAAACAACGGAAGTCATTCAATCCCTTGTAAATGGTATTCAGCAAGTTGCTTCTGGAAGCGAAGCGGCTTTAGTAAATGTAAAACAGCTAGAAGTAAACGCCGGGAAAGTGGAAAATATTATTCAACTAGTCGGCGATATTGCAGCTCAAACGAATTTACTTGCATTAAATGCATCCATAGAAGCTGCTCGTGCTGGAGAACACGGAAAAGGTTTTGCGGTCGTAGCGGAAGAAGTGCGTAAACTAGCAGATGAAAGTGGCAAAGCGGTGCAAGGAATTTCAGCATTAATCATTGCTATTCAAACAGATGTCCAAACGGTTGTCCATCAAATGACGAATCAAGTAAACTTTGCAGTAGGGGAAGCAAAACGTGTTTCTGAAACGAATGAAGCGGTAGAAGGGATGTCACATAAAATCCATGATATGGCGGAATCCGTTGTACAAATTTCTTCATTAGTTGAAAATCAATTAACGAATATCGAAAATACAGCACGTCAATCCCAAGAAGTAGCTGCCATTGCGGAAGAAACATCTGCAGGAGCAGAAGAAGTGAGAAGTGCAACAGATGAACAAGCACGATCAATCGAACAAATTGATCGCTTATCGTTCGGATTAAAGCGACAATCGGAAGAATTATTTAAAGTTATTTCGCAATTTGACAGAAATTCGTCAAAATAGAGCTTTAAAATGCAATTCACTTTACGTGAATTGTATTTTTTTTTGCGGATAAATGGTATGATGAATGGGAGTACTAAAACAGAAAAGAGGGAACAAATTGAAAATTGCAATTTCTTCTGATCACGGTGGAAATAATCTTCGCAAGGAAATTATGCTACAACTAGAGGAGCTCGGACTTTCTTATGAAGACTTTGGTCCAACGAGTGACGATTCTGTTGACTATCCTGACTATGCAATGCCAGTTACAGAAGGTGTAGTAAGTGGGAAGTTTGATCGTGGTATTTTAATTTGTGGTACAGGCATTGGTATGTCAATCGCGGCAAACAAAGTAAAAGGTATTAGATGTGCATTAGTACATGATGTATTTTCGGCAAAAGCAACAAGATGCCATAATGACTCAAATGTACTTGCAATGGGAGAACGAGTAATAGGTCCAGGACTTGCAAGAGAAATCGTTGCAACTTGGCTTGCACAAGATTTTGAAGGTGGACGTCACACACGTCGAGTAGAAAAAATTACAGCACTAGAAAACTGAGGAAGAAGGGATTTTCAGATGGAAGCAAAAGATTTGTGGAAACAGCAAATAGAACAGCTTCTCCTGGAAGTGGAGCAGCAAATCCAACTGCATGAAGATGATCTTTTTGTTATTGGCTGTTCAACCTCAGAAATTATCGGTGAAAAGATTGGAACGGCTGGTGGTTTAGAAGTAGCCGAGGTTTTATTTGGACCATTCCAAGCCTTTGCTGAGCGTAACAAAGTGCATGTAGCTTTTCAAGGATGCGAGCATATTAACCGCGCCCTTACAATGGAAAGAAAAACGCAAAAGCTGTATCGATACCCGGAAGTTTCGGTTATTCCGGTTGTTCGTGCAGGTGGCTCCATGTCTGCACACGCGTACACGCAATTCCAAGACCCAGTCGTAGTCGAGCATGTCCAAGCGCGTGCCGGCATTGATATAGGACAAACCCTTATTGGGATGCAGTTGCAACCTGTAGCTGTCCCAATTCGCGTGTCCACAAAACAAATTGGGGAAGCAGTCGTGACGATTGCAAACACACGTCCGAAACTAATTGGTGGAGAACGTGCATTTTACGGTTGATATTAGAGGAGGAAATGAGAAATGGAGAAAATTTTAACACAAGATCCAGCAGTATACGAAGCGATGCTGGCGGAGAAAAAGCGTCAACAAACAAATATCGAGTTAATCGCATCTGAAAACTTTGTATCCGAAGCAGTAATGGAAGCACAAGGTTCAGTGCTTACAAATAAATACGCAGAAGGCTACCCAGGTAAACGCTACTATGGTGGTTGTGAGCATGTAGACGTTGTAGAAAATATTGCTCGTGATCGTCTGAAAGAAATTTTCGGAGCAGAACATGCAAACGTACAACCCCATTCAGGTTCACAAGCGAACATGGCGGTTTACATGACTGCTTTACAACCAGGTGACACGATTTTAGGGATGAACTTGTCACATGGTGGGCATTTAACACATGGTTCCCCTGTAAACTTTAGTGGAATTCAATATAACTTTATCGAGTACGGTGTGGATAAAGAAAACGAAACAATCGACTATGAAGATGTTCGTGCAAAAGCATTAGAACATAAACCAAAAATGATCGTTGCTGGAGCAAGTGCATACTCACGAGTAATTGATTTCGCTAAATTCCGTGAAATCGCAGACGAAATTGGAGCATACCTATTTGTAGACATGGCTCATATTGCAGGATTAGTTGCTGCAGGTCTTCATCCAAATCCAGTGCCACACGCACATTTCGTTACATCAACAACGCATAAAACATTACGTGGACCACGTGGTGGATTAATCCTTACAACTGAAGAATTCGCGAAGAAAATTGACAAAACAATTTTCCCTGGAATCCAAGGTGGTCCATTAATGCACGTTATCGCTGCAAAAGCAGTTGCATTTGGAGAAGCACAACAACCTGAATTTAAGGAATACCAAGCACAAGTGATCGCAAATGCTAAGACACTAGCAGATAGCTTAGTAGCAGAAGGTCTTCGCATCGTATCTGGTGGTACGGATAACCACGTAATGCTAGTAGACGTATCAGCAATTGACTTAACAGGTAAAATTGCAGAACACGTCCTTGACGAAGTTGGAATTACAGTAAACAAAAATACAATTCCATATGAAACACAAAGTCCATTTATTACTTCAGGAGTTCGTCTAGGAACACCAGCAGTAACTTCTCGTGGATTTAAAGAAGAAGAAATGAAAGAAATCGCTTCGATCATTGCGAAACTTTTGAAAAACCATGAAGACGCAGAAGTGATCCAAGAAGCAAAAGACAGAGTCGCTGCTTTAACTGATAAACTCCCATTGTATAACTAATACAAAATTTGAAAGTAGGCTACCTTTTTGGAGAAAGGTAGCTTATTTTTTATGCTTTAGGAAATATTTGTAGTTAATGCGTCACAGTCATAGGCGTCTCACTTCAAGTAAACTTGCTATTTTAAGAATTGATTGCTTTCATCGGCAAATTGGTTGCTCTCAGTACTGGTTTGGTTGCTTTCGGAATAGAATTGATTGCTTTCCATGACCGATTGGTTGCCCTAATCCATTTACTGGTTTCCGTGCGGCGGTGAAGGCTCATCGCTCACCCCACGGAAAGCGTCCGCCCTGCAGCGGAAATCCCAGCGGATACTTCATTTAGCTCATTAAGGTGCAGTATCTCTATTATGTTCGACATTCCATTCATCGTTTCCGCTTGCCATATAGGTTAGAGACAGTCGCTTGCGCTTTTTTTGCGTTTAAGGAAATATTTGGAGTTAATGCGTCACAGTCATAGGCGTCTCACTTCAAGTAAACTTGCTATTTTAAGAATTGATTGCTTTCATCGGCAAATTGGTTGCTCTCAGTACTGGTTTGGTTGCTTTCGGAATAGAATTGATTGCTTTCCATGACCGATTGGTTGCTCTTAGCCATATTCTGGATTACTAACAATGAAAAGCTGCATCGTATTAGGATTTAAAACGGTGGTGCCGATAACCTCATACTTTATTCAGTGTAGATATTAATGTAGTCAGCAAATTCCCTTGATTGGAACGGAAAGTGCAGGCTTGAAGTGGACACTAATTCGAACTTTTTATTTCAGTTTTGCGGTCAAGAATTTTATTTTTACAAACCAATGACGTCCGGGTAAATAGACGAAATATTAAAACGTAGGATTAGTAGTATGTTTCCTGCGTTTTTTGTTATAATTAATAGAATTTCAAATAAAACCACGAAGGAGATAAAAATATGCCAAAAGTATTCGTATTTGATCACCCCCTTATTCAACACAAACTCACATATATCCGCAACATTGAAACGGGAACAAAAGAATTCCGTGAACTTGTGGATGAAGTGGCTACACTAATGGCCTTTGAAATCACACGCGATTTGCCATTAGAAGAAACAGAAGTGGAAACACCAGTACAAATGACAAAATCTAAAGTGTTAGCTGGAAAGAAAATTGGAATCGTTCCAATACTACGTGCTGGAATTGGGATGGTTGACGGTATTTTAAAATTAATTCCTGCTGCAAAAGTTGGGCATGTCGGACTATACAGAGATCCGAAAACGCTACAACCCGTTGAATATTACGTGAAGCTTCCAGCAGATGTTGCAGAACGTGATTTCATATTAGTAGATCCAATGCTTGCAACGGGTGGATCTGCGATAGAGGCAGTTAATTCCCTTAAAACTCGCGGTGCAACTAGCATTAAGTTTATGTGTTTAATCGCAGCTCCAGAAGGTGTAGAAGCATTACAAAAAGCACATCCGGATGTAGATATTTATATAGCGGCGCTTGATGAAAAATTAAATGATCATGGTTATATCGTCCCAGGACTAGGTGACGCTGGTGACCGTTTGTTCGGTACAAAGTAATAACCTGCACTTTTGTATGTGAAACTGGAGACATAAAAAAAAAGCGTTTGACAATCATAGAATAAACGCAATTCTCTTAAATTTGTCAATACGATGTCAATTTAAATCTATTTGTGAAGTATTTCACTCTTAGCAATTGACATCAAATTGGCCCTATTGTATGCTTACAAAGGATATCAATGATAGGGGTTTCATGCTTGAAACACCTATCGCATCAACTTTCTACTAGATTCGCAGTTTTTACTTAATAAGGAAAAACGTGAGGATTCATTTATGCGTCAGACAAGACGTCCGTTACAAGGGATAGCATTATATTCGGCGATTCTCTCACAGCTTGTAGGTTCTATTTTAATAGGCACATTCACAGGAATGTGGATGGATAAAACTTATGGAACCACTTCAGTTTTTTTAGTAATATGTCTGCTACTTGGCCTTTTGGTCGGCGTAATGGCACTTATTACTACCATTCGAAAATATGATTCAGGAGACTAAAGAACAATGCTAGAAATGCAACGTATTTTTACGAAGCAGAAAAAATACATATTTTTTTTGCTAGCAGTATGTGCGCTAGGTTGGGGATTCACCCCTTATTCGACAATTTTTGCAGGCTTAGCACTAGGTTCGTTATTTGGTCTGTATAATTTCTGGATTCTAACTCGTAGAATGGAGAAATTTGATCGTGTGTTATCTGGTGAAAAAGGACGAGCAGGTTTAGGCACAGCAATCCGATTTGCATCAGGTGTTGCTGCCGTAGCAATTGCACTTGCCCTTCCAGAATATATTCATCTTATTAGCACAGTTATCGGTTTAATGATTCCCTATGTTCTGCTTGTTGTAGAACGTATTATGTTTCATGCAAGAAATCAGTAATGAGTATGTGAAAGAGAGGTGAATGAATCGTGGAACATAAAAATCCAGAATTTGTGTTTCTAGGTATGCATGGTAACTGGTCCAACATTTTAATGCTTGCAGTTACTACACTCATTGTATTTTTGATCGCATATTTTGCGACAAGAAACTTGAAGCTGAAGCCAACTGGTATGCAAAACTTCATGGAGTGGATAATGGACTTCGTGAAAGGCATTATTAAAAGTAACTTCGACTGGCAAACTGGTGGACGATTCCATATTCTTGGAATTACATTAATCATGTTTATCGCTGTAGCGAACGTATTAGGACTTCCGTTTTCCATTTCGTATGATGGGGTGCTTTGGTGGAAATCGCCAACAGCAGATCCAACAGTAACAATGACATTAGCAGTAATGATTCTTCTATTAACGCACTATTATGGTATTCAAATGAAAGGGTTAAAAGAATATGGGAAAGACTTCTTAAAGCCGCTTCCATTCCTATTACCTTTGAAAATTATTGAAGAATTCGCAAATACGTTGACACTCGGTCTTCGTCTTTACGGTAACATCTACGCAGGGGAAGTTCTACTAGGACTACTTGCAGGTTTAGCAACATCTAGCGTTTTCGGCTTTGTTGGAGCAATTATTCCAGCAATGGCATGGCAAGGTTTCTCCCTATTTATAGGTGGAATCCAAGCGTTCATTTTCGTTATGTTAACGATGGTTTATATGTCGCACAAAGTGTCGACAGACCATTAATATAACTGCTTAAAATTTAAGCAGAAATAAATAAAAACAAAACAACATTCCAAGGAGGAAATTAAACAATGGTAGGTTCAGTTGGTCTTTTAGCAGCAGCTATAGCAATCGGTTTAGGTGCACTTGGTGCAGGTATTGGTAACGGATTAATCGTTTCAAAAACAGTAGAAGGTATCGCTCGTCAACCAGAAGCACGTGGAGCTTTACAAACAGTTATGTTCATCGGGGTTGCATTAGTTGAGGCGATTCCAATCATCGCAGCAGTTATCGCATTCATCGTATTAAACAAATAATAAACATAGACAAGTCTATAATGGCGGAAACTTATCCGCCATTCTCTTTATGAATTAGAAAACAATGATCAAATGTTTACATTATAGAAGCAAGATCTCTTAATAGCGTTTGAAAGGAGTGAAACAATCGTGTCTTTTGATTACCTTATCCTTGGTGCTGGTGGTGCCGGGTTAAACATTTGGGATATCATCGCTACACTATTCTTCTTCTTATTACTTATGGCTCTATTGAAGAAAGTAGCATGGGGTCCACTTATGGGGATTATGACTCAACGTGAAGAGTTAATCGCAAGTGAAATCCAAGCAGCTGAAAATAGCCGCGGGGAATCACAGCGTTTACTTGAAGAACAACGTGACTTACTAAAAGAAGCACGTACGGAAGCATTAGCGATTGTAGAAAATGCGAAGAAACAAGGCGAAGCATCTCGTGAAGATATTATCACGACAGCTCGTTCTGAAGCAGCGCGTTTGAAAGAATCTGCTATCCGTGAAATCGATACAGAAAAAGAAAGAGCGATTGCGGCAGTACGACAAGAAGTAGTTTCACTTTCTGTACTTGCAGCGTCGAAAGTTCTTGAAAAAGAAGTTTCGGAAGAAGATAATCGTGCGCTAATCGAGGCAACGATTGCGAAGGCAGGCGAAGTTAATTGAGTAACTCAACTGCTGCAAAAAGATACGCAATCGCTTTATTCGAACTAGCACAACAAAAAAACGAACTTCCATCTGTAGAAAATGATTTACGTGAACTTAAACTTGTTTGGAATGGCAATAAAGACGTGAAGACATTATTCACTTCTCCTAAACTGTCTCTAGATAAGAAAAAATCGTTAATTCGTGACATTTTCTCTGAGGCTAATCCAATCGTTATCAACACACTTCTAGTGCTTATTGATAAGAAAAGATTAGATGAAGTATCAGATATTATTACTGAATTTATGGCACTTTCGAACGAAGCTCAAGGTATTGCAGACGCGAAAGTATATACTACACGTGAGTTAACAGAAGAAGAGCGTGCAAACGTTTCAGCTGTATTTGCGAAAAATGTAGGAAAACAATCATTACGTATTCAAAACATTGTAGATCCATCTATTATTGGTGGAATGCGCATACAAATCGGAAACCGCATTTACGACAGCAGTCTTAGCACGAAGCTAGACCGTTTAAAACGTAATTTGATCGGTTAATATTATGAATTTTGAGAGGTGACATACATGAGCATCAAAGCTGAAGAAATCAGTGTCTTGATTAAACAGCAGATTGAGAATTATGAATCTGAGATGAAAGTTAGCGATGTTGGTACAGTTATCAAAATTGGTGACGGTATCGCCCTTGCTCATGGCCTCGACAACGTCATGGCTGGAGAACTTTTAGAATTCTCAACTGGTGTTTTAGGTATGGCACAAAACTTGGAAGCGAACAACGTTGGTATCGTTATCCTTGGACCATACTCTGACATCAAAGAAGGCGATGAAGTACGTCGAACTGGCCGTATTATGGAAGTTCCTGTTGGGAAAGAATTGATTGGCCGCGTTGTTAATCCACTTGGTCAACCAGTTGATGGACTAGGTCCTATCGCAACAACTAAAACTCGTCCAATCGAAAGTCCTGCACAAGGGGTTATGGCACGTAAATCTGTTCATGAACCACTTCAAACAGGTATTAAAGCGATCGATGCACTTGTTCCAATCGGACGTGGTCAACGTGAGTTAATCATTGGTGACCGTCAAACAGGTAAAACAACTGTTGCAATCGATACAATTCTTAACCAAGCAGACCAAAACATGATCTGTGTTTACGTTGCAATCGGTCAAAAAGAATCGACTGTACGTAACGTAGTTGAAACACTTCGTAAAAAAGGTGCTTTAGACTACACAATCGTTGTTACTGCATCTGCATCACAACCGGCTCCATTATTATACTTAGCACCTTATGCTGGTGTAACAATGGCAGAAGAGTTTATGTTCGAAGGCAAGCACGTGCTAATCGTTTATGATGATTTATCTAAACAAGCAGCTGCTTACCGTGAGCTTTCATTACTTCTTCGTCGTCCTCCAGGTCGTGAAGCATATCCAGGGGATGTATTCTACTTACACAGCCGCCTTCTTGAGCGTGCTGCGAAGTTAAATGAAACACTTGGTGCAGGTTCAATCACTGCATTACCGTTCGTTGAAACACAAGCTGGAGATATCTCTGCTTATATTCCAACAAACGTTATTTCCATTACAGATGGTCAAATCTTCTTACAATCTGACCTATTCTTCTCGGGTGTACGTCCAGCCATCAACGCTGGTTTATCCGTATCTCGTGTAGGTGGTTCAGCTCAAATTAAGGCAATGAAAAAAGTTGCGGGTACACTACGTCTAGACTTAGCTGCATTCCGTGAACTAGAAGCATTCTCTCAATTTGGATCAGATCTTGACGCTGCAACTCAAGCAAAACTTAACCGTGGTATGCGTACAGTAGAAGTATTAAAACAAGACTTGAATAACCCTATTAAAGTGGAAAAACAAGTTATGATTTTATACGCTCTAACTCGTGGCCATTTAGATGATATTCCAGTGAAAGATGTTACTCGCTTCGAAGCTGAGCTTCATAGCTGGTTAGATTCAAACCACACAAACGTTTTAGATCATATTCGTACGACTAAAGACCTTCCTTCAGATGAAGATATGTCAAATGCAATCAATGCATTTAAAAAGACTTTCGCTAAATCTGAGTAATTCTAAAGTCTAAGTGAAAAAAAACGATAAGGTGGTGAAATACCAGTGGCATCATTACGCGATATTAAAGGTAAAATTACGTCAACAAAGAAAACAAGTCAGATTACGAAAGCTATGCAAATGGTTTCAGCTTCTAAATTGAACCGTGCGGAGGAAAATGCGAAAGCATATGTTCCTTACATGTCGAAAATTCAAGAAGTAGTAGGTGCAATTGCAACAGGAACAAGCGACGGAGCGCATCCAATGCTAACTTCTCGTCCTGTGAAAAAGACGGCATATCTTGTTATTACGGCAGATCGTGGCTTAGCAGGCGCGTATAATAGTAATATTATCCGTGCAGCATCTAATGCAATAGCGGAGCGACATTCTTCTAAAGATGAGTATGTTATCTTTGCAATTGGTCGTATGGGACGTGACTTCTTCGTGAAACGTGGTTCGAATGTAATCGGAGATGTAATAGGTTTACCAGATCAACCTGCTTTTTCTGATATTAAAGAAATAGCGCGCAGAGCTGTTGGTATGTTCACGGATGGTACATATGATGAACTTTATATGTACTATAACCACTTTGTCAGTGCCATCTCTAGTGAAGTTACGGAGAAAAAGGTACTGCCACTTACGGATCTTGCAGTAGAAACAGGCACAACTGCTTCTTATGAATTCGATCCTTCAGCTGAAGCGATTCTAGAAGTGTTACTTCCACAATATGCGGAAAGCCTAATTTTTGGTGCATTACTCGATGGTAAAGCAAGTGAACATGCTATGCGTATGTCTGCGATGAAATCTGCAACAGACAACGCAACTGACTTAATTGGTAACTTAACATTAGTTTATAACCGAGCACGACAAGCAGCAATTACGCAAGAAATTACGGAAATTGTCGGCGGTGCAGCGGCTCTTGATTAGTCTATGAAAGAAAAGTAAGACAGGAGGGAACAGTAGTGAACAAAGGACAAGTACTACAAGTAATGGGTCCGGTTGTTGACGTTAAGTTTGACAATGGCCAATTACCAGCTATTTATAACGCTTTAACTGTAGCGATTGAACGTCCAAACGAAGCGCCTACTACGTTAACGTTAGAAGTAGCTTTACACTTAGGAGATGACGCAGTTCGTACTATTGCGATGGCATCAACTGATGGTCTTAAGCGCGGTACGGAAGTAATTGACGCTGGTGCAGCGATTTCTGTTCCAGTTGGTGACGTAACACTAGGACGTGTATTCAACGTGTTAGGTGAAGTTATCGACTTAGGAGAAGAAATTTCAGTGAATGATCGTCGTGATCCAATTCACCGTGCAGCTCCAACATTTGAAAATCTTTCAACAGAAGTTGAAATTCTTGAAACAGGTATTAAAGTAGTAGACCTACTAGCTCCTTATATTAAAGGTGGTAAAATCGGTCTATTCGGTGGTGCCGGAGTAGGGAAAACAGTTCTTATCCAAGAACTAATCAACAACATCGCACAAGAACACGGTGGTATTTCGGTATTCGCTGGTGTTGGTGAGCGTACACGTGAAGGAAACGACTTATTCCATGAGATGAGCGATTCTGGCGTTATTAAGAAAACAGCAATGGTATTCGGTCAAATGAACGAGCCACCTGGTGCACGTATGCGTGTTGCCTTAACTGGTCTTACAATGGCTGAATATTTCCGTGATGAACAAGGTGCAGACGTACTATTATTCATCGACAACATTTTCCGTTTCACACAAGCAGGTTCGGAAGTATCAGCACTACTAGGTCGTATGCCTTCTGCTGCTGGTTACCAACCAACACTTGCAACGGAAATGGGTCAATTACAAGAGCGTATCACGTCTACTAATACTGGTTCGGTTACATCTATCCAAGCGATCTATGTACCAGCCGATGACTATACGGATCCAGCTCCTGCAACAACATTTGCTCACTTAGATGCAACAACAAACTTAGAGCGTAAATTATCTGAGATGGGTATTTACCCAGCGGTAGATCCTCTAGCTTCTTCTTCTCGTGCGCTTTCACCAGAAATCGTAGGACAAGAGCATTATGATGTAGCACGTCAAGTGCAATATACATTACAACGCTACAGAGAGCTTCAAGATATCATTGCAATCTTAGGTATGGATGAATTAGGGGACGATGACAAGTTAACGGTTAACCGTGCTCGTCGTATTCAGTTCTACCTATCTCAAAACTTCCACGTTGCGGAACAATTTACTGGTCAAAAAGGTTCATACGTTCCAGTTAAAGAAACAGTTCAAGGATTTAAACAAATTCTTGAAGGACAATATGACCACCTTCCAGAAGATGCTTTCCGTCTAGTTGGACGCATTGAAGAAGTAGTTGAAAAAGCAAAAAGCATGGGCGTAGAAGTATAATAAATCGGACCAGGAGGTAAAAATATGAAGACACTTACAGTCAATATTGTCACTCCCGACGGCCCGGTATACGATTCTGAAGTCGACATGATCATCGCTAAAACAGCATCCGGTGAAATCGGTATTTTACCTGGGCATATTCCAACAGTTGCGCCACTAGTAGTAGGTGCAGTTAAACTGAAAAAAGATGGAAAATCCGAGTACGTAGCAGTAAGCGGTGGATTTGTAGAAGTTCGTCCTGAAAAGGTTTCGATTCTAACACAATCAGCTGAAGTTGCTTCTGATATCGATGTAGCTCGTGCTAAAGAATCGATGAAACGTGCAGAAGAACGTCTTCAAGGAAAAGCTGATGCAACTGACTTTAGTCGTGCAGAACTATCTTTGAAACGTGCGATGAATCGTATCAACGTTTATGAGGGTAACATTTAACTATAATTTAGTAATATGGAACGGGCAGAACTAGTTCTGCTCGTTTTTTTCTTGAGTTGTGAAAAATGGAGGACGATGAAAAATGGATTTATTAAATAGCGAACAAGCAGTAATTGCGATTTTAGCAAATATTTTTTTTATCGGCATTTCTTTTTATGCATTACAGGCACTCATGGTGGACAGAATAATTAAAAAGAATCATGTGTTTCAAGCACAACTTTTATTTATTTTGACTAGCATAACAATTGGTTCTTCTGTAGCAAATTTTTTCTTAAACCTCACTGCCTGGTCGGACCAATTACAGTTTTTATTTAACTAAATCAGATCCTATATGCTCATGCAAATAATGGATAAGTTTGTATGAGCATGTAGAATCTGCACGTATTTCCTGGGAAATATTATGTCGAAAAGGTTTTGTACGAAGCTTTACGGGGTACTTAAAATTATCTACACGAAAAGCCTGGGTATTACGTATAATAGAACAAGAAAATATACTGAAATAGACATTGAAAATAGTGTTTTTGATGCTTGTATATAGTCGAATTACGTTGTATGATGAATATTGTTTTGAATACCTAAATATGACATCATACATATTTCTTTTATATAAAGCAAATGAGGATAAGAACGCGGAGGGAACGAAGTGGATAAAATCGTTGTTAAAGGTGGCCAAACGTTAAACGGGAAAGTTCGAGTAGAAGGTGCAAAAAATGCTGTCCTACCAGTACTTGCAGCTGCATTGCTCGCGACAAACGGGAAAAACGTTATTAAAGATGTACCAACACTTGCAGATGTTTTGACAATAAACGAGGTTTTAAAAAGTTTAAATACAGAAGTAATATATAATCCTGAGAAAAACGAAGTGATTATTGATTCACAAAAGAAACTTTCGAGTGAAGCTCAATTTGAGTATGTGCGTAAAATGCGTGCTTCTATTCTTGTAATGGGGCCAATTTTAGCGCGCAATGGATTTGCTCGCGTTGCACTACCTGGTGGTTGCGCGATTGGATCACGTCCAATTGACCAACATTTAAAAGGTTTTGAAGCAATGGGTGCTGAAATTTCTTTCGGTAATGGATTTGTAGAGGCAAAAACAAACGGTCGTTTACAAGGTGCCAAAATTTATCTAGATGTACCAAGCGTTGGTGCAACTGAAAACATTATGACAGCTGCGGCACTTGCGGTAGGTACAACAGTTATTGAAAACGCTGCAAAAGAACCGGAAATTGTCGATTTAGCTAACTTCATTAACGAAATGGGTGGAAATGTGCGTGGTGCTGGTACAGACACTATTCGTATTGAAGGTGTTGCGGAACTTCACGGTACAGAGCATCATATCATCCCGGATCGAATTGAAGCAGGTACATTTATGGTAGCTGCAGCTATTACAAGAGGTAATGTAATTATCGAAAATGCTGTTCCAGAACATATGACTGCGCTTATTTCCAAAATGCAAGAAATGGGTGTGGAAATTAAAGAAGAGGAACAGGGCCTTCGTGTGAAAGCTAGTGGCGATTTAAAATCTGTAGATATTAAAACAATGCCACATCCTGGTTTCCCAACTGATATGCAATCACAAATGATGGCATTGATGATGACAGCACATGGTACTGGTATCATTACAGAAACCGTTTTTGAAAATCGTTTCATGCATGTGGAAGAATTCCGACGCATGAATGGCAATATGAAAATTGAAGGGCGCTCCGTTATTATGGAGTCACCATCTAATCTACAAGGCGCAGAAGTTGGTGCAACTGACTTACGTGCAGCAGCAGCATTAATCATCGCTGGCTTAGTTGCTGAAGGTATTACTCGTGTAACTGAACTTTATCATTTAGATCGCGGTTATGTGGACTTCGACAAAAAGCTCGCAGCACTTGGTGCAGACATTGAACGTATCGGTACCGAAAGACCTGAAAAAGCAGTACAATTCGTATAATATAATATGTAAAGCACTGTACATGTATTCGTGTATAGTGCTTTTTGTGTTTGGTTGCTCTTGTTGGTGAACTGGTTGCTTAGCGAGGGAGATTGGTTGCTTATGACCACGAACTAGTTGCTTTCACAGTGGGATTGGTTTCCCTTTGCCACTTTTTAGTAGGCGAGAGCTCCCATTTCGGAGACGTAGCGGAATTGCAGTCGCCATTTGTAGTTGGTTGCTCTCGCCAGGGAACTGGTTGCTTAGCGAGAGGGATTGGTTGCTTACGACTGCGAATTAGTTGCTTTCACAGTGGGATTGGTTTCCCTTTGCCACTTTTTAGTAGGCGAGAGCCCCCAATTCGGAGGCGTAGCTGAATTGCAGTCATTATTTGTAGTTGGTTGCTCTCGTCAGGGAACTGGTTGCTTAGCGAGAGGGATTGGTTGCTTATGACCACGAACTAGTTGCTTCCAAAGTCATTTTAGTTGCGCATTGCCAATTACTAGTAGTCGAGAGCTCCCATTTAGGAGGCGTAGCAGAATTGCAGTCGTCATTTGTAGTTGGTTGCTCTCGCCAGGGAACTGGTTGCTTAGCGCGGGAAATTGGTTGCTTTCACCTGCGAATTAGTTGCTTCCACAGTGAGATTGGTTTCCCTTTGCCACTTTTTAGTAGGCGAGAGCTCCCAATTAGGAGGAGTAGCTGAAATTGCAGTCATTATTTGTAGTTGGTTGCTCTCGCCAGGGAACTGGTTGCTTAGCGAGAGGGATTGGTTGCTTACGACTGCGAATTAGTTGCTTTCACGGTGGGATTGGTTTCCCTTTTCCACTTTTTAGTAGGCGAGAGCCCCCCATTCGGAGGCGTAGCTGAATTGCATTCGTCATTTGTAGTTGGTTGCTCTCACCAGGGAACTGGTTGCTTAGAGAAGGAGATTGGTTGCTTTCGACCGCGAATTGGTTGCTTCTATAGTCGATTTAGTGTCCCTTTGCCAATTACTAGTAGGCGAGAGTCCCCATTTCGGAGGCAAAGCTATTTTATTTCCCCTAGTACACATTATTTATCAAATTTCATACTATATTTTCTGCTTCGGGATTGTCCAGTTTTGATTAGCATAGGATTGTTTAATATTTTTGTTGCTTCATACTTATTGTTTAGCTGTAAAAATTGTTGACATTCTTGGTTAGATATTGTGCTTTTATAGACGAGAAAGTAATCTCTTAGTGCGGCTTCATGTGCGTGGCGATGAGAGGATCTGCATCTTGGGCAATACCAATTTCGAATCACTTTTTTCATTCCAATTAATCCGCAGTGCACACATTCGACACCTTTTCGAAGTGAGTTGGGATCAATACCAAAATGATTGGTCAATGGAAATGGCTGAAAATCGATACTTTCTTTTAGAAGAAAATATTTTAAGCTTTCTAACTGTGCATCTGTTAGAATACAAGCGTTAGCTGGGATATTTCGTATATAAGGTTTGATTCCTCTTCGGAATACTATAGTTTTATTTTTTGGGGGGTCTTTAATAATGCTTGAAGAAAAGGCGAAAGCGACGGCACTAAAGATAGGCAATGAAATATGATTTGCTTGAAATAATCGTTTCAATTGGGAT
This sequence comes from Psychrobacillus soli, assembly GCF_006861775.1. Taxonomy (GTDB): domain Bacteria; phylum Bacillota; class Bacilli; order Bacillales_A; family Planococcaceae; genus Psychrobacillus; species Psychrobacillus soli. Next base: position 75,531 of record NZ_VDGG01000004.1, read on the forward strand.
TGGTAGTCTTCTGATTGAAGGAATGGATTGTCAAATGCATGTGTTTCGTTTGTTGCCAACGTTCTAATCATTTGCTGGTCTGTAAATGTAATTTCGCCTTTAATATTTTTCACTTCTAAAATTAACGCATAGTACTGAGTAATGATTAGTATATCCATTTGAAAAAGAGTTTCGGAATACAATAAAATATTATGAAAAGCGTAAAATTTATAAGGCAAATCCAATTGCTCAATTACTTTCATCACGGCTTCTTCTCCGATATTACCAGCCACTTTTTGATAGTATTCTTCTTGTATTTTAGAAAATTTCAAATCATTTTTAGGCATTCTTTTATATAGAGCATGCAAAGCTTCTACATATAGGGAAGCCGAATATTTTTTGATTATCATCATATCACCTCGCAAGTAGCTTAGCATAATCTACATGAAAACTAGAAATGCCAGAAATAGCGTTTTAGTATTAGTTTTTGCAAGGAAAGTAAGTGGAAATTGCATTTTGGCTTGAAATAAAGCATCAAAAATCAATTTTGCTATAATTTTTATTAGGTTGGTTGCTTTCATACATACGACGGAACTGGTTGCTTTCGGCTTACAAACAGTTGCTCTCCCGACTCATTTGGTTTCCCTTAGCTATATTTCGTTAAATGCTGGATAATAATTCCACTCCACTCTTGCTGTTCCAAAAAAATCTACTCATGAGAACTCCCTCCCTAGCATATAGTTGTCCCATGAAACAAAATATCCTACTACTCATCCTTTGCATCGGACTCTTGTTATTACCCTTTTTATTGATCAAAGAAAAGCACGAGGCACAACCTGCACCAGAAGTCGAAAAAGTAATCGAAGTAGACTGCCCAATACTAATAGAAGTGGAAGGGGTCAAGGAGAAAATTCCTCTTGAAACATACGTACTAGGTGTAGTAGCTGCAGAAATGCCTGTTTCCTTCCATGAAGAAGCGTTAAAGGCACAATCCATTGCGGCAAGGACGTATGTGCTAAGAGAAACAAACTATGGGAAAAAGTCGATCGATAAAACGGTGCAAAAACAAGTATACGCAACGCTAGAAGAGCGCAAGAAAAAATGGGGGGCCTCCTTTGAAGCATATGAGGACAAGCTTCAAAAGGTCGTCGCAGCTACAAAAGGAGAAATTATCGTATATAAAGATCAGCTGATTACGGCGATGTTCTTTTCCTCAAGCAATGGCCAAACAGAAAGCGCAGAAAATTACAGCGGGTATGCGATTCCGTATTTAGTTTCGGTGCCGAGTGGGGCAGAAGAACAATATGCTCCAAATGTAAAAAAACAATTCGAGTTTACGCATAAACAATGGGCAAATGCCTTTGGTCTAAAATGGTCTTCTAACATAGCAACTAGTTTTCAAGTTACGAAGACAGATACAAACCGAATAGAGTCAGTTCAAATGAGTGGCAAAACATGGACAGGCAGAGAAGTTCGCGCATTACTTGGCCTCCCTTCCACAGATTTCGAAGTAACTTTCCAGAATGATAAGGTGGTAGTGGACACCGTTGGATACGGGCATGGAGTAGGGATGAGCCAGTACGGGGCCGAGGTGCTGGCGAATGATTCGGCAAGCGCTCATGATATTTTATTGCACTATTATAAAGGAACTGAAATAAAAAGTTTTTCGGCATGTTTAAAATCTCCTTGATTTGCCAAGAATGCAATTGAGGTGATGAAAATGAGAGAAGAACAATCGAACAAGACTTCTCAGAAGAAGAAAACAAATCCGAAAAAGCCGTGGTTTTGGCCACTAGTGTACACAGGTTTTTCGGTAGCTTTTGTAGGAATGATTTGGGGGTACAATGTCTATGTGAGCAATGATTCAGCAGAAGATGCTGAATGGACCAAAACTGGTAATGAACCTGACAAAGTAGCAATCGAAACGAACGCTCAAGCAGAAACGATGAAATATCCTTTCAAAGAAGAACTGTTTGATAAAGTTGAGGTTGTACAACATTATTACGACATGGAAGCGGATGAAACGACACGTGAAAAATCCTTGCTCGTATTCAATCAAACTTACAGCACAAGCACAGGCGTATCTCTTTCTATGAATAGCGAACCTTTCGAAGTAGTAGCTGCAATGAGTGGAAAAGTAGAAGAAGTTAATTTAGATCCATTTGTAGGAGATGAAATCGTCTTATCGCATGCAGATGGTAAGCAAACGAAATATCGCTCAGTCACTGGTATTCTAGTAAAAGTTGGAGACGAAGTAGAACAAGGTCAACCCCTTGCAACTACATCGGAAAATGAATGGAATCCAACAGCAGGTATCCATTTGCAATTTGAAGTACTCGAAAACGGCGTACTTATTAACCCGGAATCATTACTAGCTTTTTAATTCATAATACCCTATACGTATGCATAAAGTGATGAAAAGTGTTCCTTTACTAACGAAAGGAAGAGTTGGTGCACGAAACGATTCGTCATAGATGTATACGTTTAGGTGAAATGGTCATTGAAACGAAAAAAACTGTCCGTGCCATCGCGAGCACAACCGGTCATTCCAAAAGTACCGTTCATAAGGACTTGACGGAAAGACTTCATTTAGTAGATCCGCAGCTAGCAAAAGAAGTGAAAGAAATTCTTGCGTATCATAAATCGGTCAGGCATTTGCGAGGTGGAGAAGCTACGAAAAGAAAATGGAAAACAAAAAAGGAAGATAGGAAAGGTCGTGATTTGTAACAATCACGGCTTTTTCTTGTAGATTGGAATGCAAGTTAAGCATTGCCCAAAGATAAAAAGATTTCGAGAGTTGGTTGCTCTCGTAGGCAAACTGGTTGCTTTCCCAAGCGTTTTAGTTGCTATCACTATTCAATTGGTTGCTGTCCCTGCCAATTTGGTTTCCCTAAGCCAATTATTTCAAATAAATCATCGCTTTTCACTACATAAAGCGATTCTCCTACGGCAACAAGAATTGGTTGCTCTCGCAGACGAACTGGTTGCTTTCCCATGCATTTTAGTTGCTGTCACAGCCCAACTGGTTGCTCTCCCTGCTAATTTGGTTTCCCTAAGCCATTTATTTCAAATAAATCAATGCATTCCATTACATAAAGTGATTCTCCAGCGGCAACAAGAAGCTATCGTTGAATTGGTTGCTCTCGCAGTCGAACTGGTTGCTTTCCCATGCATTTTAGTTGCTGTCACAGCCCAACTGGTTGCTCACCCCGCCAATTTGGTTTCCCTAAGCCAGTTATTTCAAATAAATCACCTCATTCCACTACATAAAGCGATTCTCCAGCGGCAACAAGAAGCTTGCATTGAACTGGTTGCTCTCGCAGACGAACAGGTTGCTATCCCATGCGTTTTAGTTGCTGTCGCAGCTCAATTGGTTGCTCACCCCGCCAATTTGGTTTCCCTAAGCCAGTTATTTCAAATAAATCACCGCATCCCACTGCTTAAAGTGATTTTCCTGCTGCAACAAGAACTGGTTGCTCTCGCAGTCGAACTAGTTGCTCTCCCAGACATTTTAGTTGCTGTCACTGCCCAACTGGTTGCTCAACCCTCCAATTTGGTTTCCCTAAGCCAATTATTTCAAATAAATCACCATATTCCACTACATAAAGCGATTCTCCAGCGGCAATAAGAAGCTTGCATTAAACTAGTCGCTCCCGCAGACGAACTAGTCGCTTTCCCAAGCAATTCAGTTCCCCCCCACATCAAATTGTCCTTTCTCACTATTTCCCGCAAATTCTGCATAATACGTTTCTAAAAAAAGTGTAATTCTGACAAAACTATGATAAAATTATATGTTAGAGACATAACGCAAAATACATATTATAAGGTTCTAACAGGGAAGGAGAAACACTGTTAATGTTTGCCAAGGATATTGGAATAGATTTAGGTACTGCGAACGTATTAATTCATGTAAAAGGAAAAGGGATTGTATTAAACGAACCTTCCGTTGTAGCTATAGATAGAAACACCAAAAAAGTGCTTGCAGTAGGCGAGGAAGCCCGTCAAATGGTCGGGAGGACTCCAGGTAACATCGTAGCGATTAGACCCCTTAAAGACGGTGTAATTGCCGATTTTGATATAACAGAGGCCATGCTCAAGTATTTCATTAATTCATTGAACGTAAAAGGATTTTTGTCCAAGCCACGCATTTTAATTTGTTGTCCAACAAACATTACAAGTGTAGAACAAAAAGCAATTCGTGAAGCTGCAGAGAAATCTGGCGGTAAAAAGATATACTTAGAAGAAGAACCAAAAGTGGCGGCAATCGGTGCCGGCATGGATATATTCCAACCGAGCGGTAATATGGTTGTGGATATTGGAGGCGGTACGACAGATGTTGCAGTACTATCGATGGGAGATATTGTAACTTCCGAATCGATTAAAATTGCAGGAGATGTTTTTGATAACGACATTCTTCAATATATTAAAAAAGAGTACAAGCTTTTAATCGGGGAACGTACAGCAGAAAATATTAAAATGACGATTGGGACGGTTTTCCCAGACGGCCGCAAAGAAGAAATGGATATCCGCGGACGAGATATGGTAACAGGACTTCCGAGAACGATAACGATCCATTCGGAAGAAATAGAAAAAGCATTACGTGAATCTGTTTCTGTAATTGTACAAGCTGCTAAAAATGTGCTCGAAAAAACACCACCTGAATTATCAGCAGATATTATTGACCGAGGTGTCATTATAACTGGTGGGGGAGCGCTTTTACATGGCATGGATCATCTACTAATGGAAGAATTGAAAGTACCTGTATTTGTTGCAGAAGCTCCGATGGATTGTGTCGCAATCGGAACCGGAATTATGTTAGACAATATAGATAAAATAACTAGACGCTAGCTAAACATCAAATTAGAGTGGAGGCTTTCTCATGTTTCGTGGATTTCATACTGTTGCATCTGGAATGATTGCGCAACAACGTAGAACAGAGTTGCTGACAAATAATATGGCCAATGCCAATACACCAGGGTATAAAGCGGATCAATCGACGATCCGTTCTTTTCCAGACATGCTCCTGTCTCGGTTAGGAGCTACTAAAATACCAACGGAAAATGCTGTACAAGGAAAGTATGCAGCGGAAATTGGTGAACTTGGTACAGGTGTGTATATGCAAGAAACGATTGCATTATTAACGCAAGGTCAATTGCAACAAACGGAGCTAAATACGGATATTGCTTTGATCGATGGTACACTTCCCGTAGACGCGGAAACTGGTCAAACAGGAGCAGTTTTTTATCGCTTGCAACATCCTGTAGAAGGCGAAGCATACACTCGAAACGGTAATTTTACGCTAGATCCAGCAGGCTTTTTAACGAATGCACAAGGGTTGTATGTACTGGACAATAATGGAGAGACGATCCAACTGCAAAATGATGATTTCCGCGTGGCAGGGGATGGACAGATTTTTGTAAATGACGCTTCTGTTGCACAAATCGGGGTTTCATTTGCAGCACAACCAGATAGTCTGAGAAAACAAGATAACGGTCTATTTCAAACAGCGGACGGTACTAACTTGCCATCCGCTTACAATACGGCAAACGTAAGCTTCTCTATGCAACAAGGGTATATTGAACGATCAAACGTCGATGCCGCAAGAACGATGACAGATCTGTTAACTGCATACCGAGCATTTGAAGCAAACCAAAAAGTACTGCAAGCATACGACCAAAGCATGCAAAAAGCAGTAAACGAAGTAGGACGCGTGAACTAATAAAGAAAGGAGGTCCACATACATGTTACGTACAATGATTACGGCAACAAACACGATGACGCAGCTACAAAGCCAACTAGATGTTATCGGAAATAACCTTTCCAACTCGGGCACGCATGGCTACAAAACAAAAGACGTAAAATTTCAAGAATTACTTTACCAACAATTTAATAACGATAAATTGGACACAGCCGAAAGACAATCTCCTGTAGGAATTCGTTATGGAGTAGGTGCTTCCCTTGCCCAAGCGCAGATGAACTGGAAACAAGGAAGCTTGCAATCTACTGATCGTGACCTAGATTTTGCTTTTCAAGAACCGAAACAATACTTTAATGTCCTAATGCCAGACGGCGAAAATGGACAACAAACAGCATATACACGTCAAGGAGCATTCTATGTATCGCCAGTAGAAAACGGTCAGTTAATGCTTGTAAACGGCGACGGCTATCCAGTGGCAGATAGTACAGGGCAAGCAATTATGATTCCAGAAAATGTTTCACGCTTTTCGGTAAATGAAACAGGTATCCTCACTGCGACGTACCCAGATGGTGCAACAGTTCAGCGCGAACTAGCGGTCTCTGTTTTACAAAAGCCGCAGTTAATGGAACAAATCTCTTCGACCTATATTGCCATGCCTACTAACTTAGATGAACTAGGTGTCAATGAAGATGACGTGATGACGGATCTCCAAGGAGCAAATCGAGGCGAAATTGCACTAACCAACCAAGTGCTTGAAATGTCAAATGTAGATATATCAAAGGAAATGACGGATCTCATGACAGCGCAAAAGTCATACCAATTCAATGCACGTTCGATTACAATAGCAGACCAGATGATGGGTCTCATCAATGGAATAAGATAATCATTTCCGTAAGGAGTTAGGCTTATGACAGAAGAAGTAAAAATCTCTGGCAGACGACAGCGACGATTAGAAAACGAACAAGCCCGAGCAGAAGAACCTAAAAAAATACATTGGGTACAAATTCGTATGTTCCCTATTTGGCTGCGTATACTACTATGTATCGTACTTTTTTCTGGAGCTGCCGCTGCAGGATTAATGGTAGGATACGGAGTATTAGGTGGAGGAACACCGAAAGATGCACTTAAGTGGGAAACATACCAACATATTTTAGATATAAAAGATGGGAAATAGGAGGAAGATTCCATGTTAACAACAGAGCAAGTACAAGCACTTTTACCCCATCGTTATCCATTCTTAATGATTGACCGTATTTTGGAATTAGAAGAAGGAAAACGAGCAGTAGGATTGAAAAATGTAACAATCAATGAAGAGTTTTTTAATGGACATTTCCCTGGATATCCAGTAATGCCAGGTGTACTAATCGTAGAAGCACTTGCACAAGTAGGAGCAGTGGCCGTGTTACAAATTCCTGAGAATAAAGGAAGACTGGCTTTCTTTACTGGAATTGATAATTGCCGCTTCAAACGTCAAGTAAAGCCAGGCGATCAATTAAAATTAGAAGTAGAACTGACGAAACTACGTGGTGTAATGGGCAAAGGACATGCTATCGCAACGGTAGACGGCGAGCTTGTTTGTGAAGCAGACATCCTATTTGCATTAGGTCCTGTAGTAGATAAAGCTTAATAATAGTATTCCTTTATTCGCTAAAAAATACAGATCCCAAACATGTAAAAACAGGCAAGTTTGCCATGGGATAGTTCCTTCTTTTCTTGGACAACCTATCGTAAGTCACAAAAGTGTGACGAAGATAATCCAGAAAGGAGGAATTTTTTAATGCTCAAAAAAGCAGTGCCAGTAGTGGCTATTTGTTCTGTTTTGTTAGTAGGATGTAATATGGACAAAACTGTTCCAAATAATAACGAAACTCCGATGGAAGAGGTTCGAGATAATGTGGACAAAATTGTTCCGGATCCAGGTGTAAATACGCCTTCGCCAACGAACGAAAATGGTAATGATGTATACAACAATAACGGTGGAAACAACGGGATAAACGAAACACAACCAAATGTGCAAGACAAGATGGTACCAAATCCCAATGATGATCTCGTAACACCAAATGCTAATAACGAAGTAATTCCACAACCTAATGCGACAATTGACGACATTAAAGTTAAAGAAGACATCAATAAATAATAAAAAGAAAGCTGATTCCAAGTGGTTTAACTTGGAGTCAGCTTTTTCATTGATCTCTTTTTAAAGTAGGTCTAGTTTTCATATCATGTTCAAACTTCGTTAAAAGCGCTTCGCCAGTTAACCCTTCTTCGATTAAATCAGCAAGTAAAGACTCCGCATATTTTCTTCTTGCACGTTTTAATGTCCCGCGTAATAACACCGATAAATAATCCCCAATCCGCTTTACCGAATAAGTAACTACCTCAAAATGTGCAGGTTCATTTTCTGGATAAGAAATAACAACTTTTGTATTAAATAATTCACCAGAAGTTTTTAATTCATTAAAAAAAGCTTCGTATTTTTGATCGATAAATAATTCTAAAACCCATGACCGGCTTGTATTCTCTTGATTGATGACAATTCCATCTTCCAGTGTAATCGGCATTTCTTTACTATCACGAATTAGATCAACGGAAATCATTTTGAATGTTTTCATATTCAATCCACCTTTTCAGGATTAATTACTACCCATTATAGCACAGTAATACTACTGCAAAAAAATAAATACGAAAATGCTAAAATGGCATTTTGGATAGTGGTTTTATTAGTATTGAGAAGAATGAGGAAATACAAAACTCCATTTTGATAAAGAAAAACGTGCGAAAATGAAATTGTTGACTTTTGCTAACAATTTCATGTGCCGGTATGATAATGCCAATGAGACAAAAGGAGGTGACAAAAGTGAACACAGTTTCGATAATCGGACGAATGACAAAAGCTCCACAGCTCAAACATTTATCGGAAGGGAGAATGCAAACAAGTTTTGTCCTTGCGGTAAACAAAGGATATAAAACCGATGATGCGGATTTTGTGCTATGCACGATTTGGGGAAAGCTCGCGGAAACGACCGTCAAGTATTGTGGGAAAGCCTCACTTGTTGGGATATCAGGTAGGCTAAATACGAGGTCATACGAAAAAGGCGATGGAACAAGAGTATTTGTAACAGAAGTAGTTGTGGAGGACATCCGATTTTTAGTGACTAAAAAACGAAACGAAGAAGAACAAAATAACACTCCAACAAATGCTGCACACGTACAACCAAGGGATGAGGAAACCGATTTTGAATTTCCAGCAACACAATCCAATCAACTTCCAGTGTAAAAAGCGAAGACCGCAAAGCTTTGCTTATATCAAGAGAGAAAAACCTGACCGAAAGAAGCACGGTCAGGTTTTATAAAAAAAATCAGATCGATAACGTTAACAAATCTTTTATATCTGCATCAGACATTTCCGTAATCCACTGGCTCGAATGAATGAGCTCTTCAGATAATGCTTGTTTTTCAACAAGTAATTTATCAATTTTTTCTTCAATTGTCCCAATCGTGATGAATTTATGCACATGCACAAAATTCGTTTGACCAATTCGATATGCACGGTCGGTTGCCTGATTTTCGACAGCGGGATTCCACCACCGGTCAGCATGCAGCACATGGCTTGCTGCTGTTAAATTTAAACCAGTTCCACCAGCTTTTAAAGATAAAAGGAAAACAGGGAATTCCTTCGCTTGAAAAGCCTCTACTAAATGGTCACGCTGATTTTTCGGCATACTTCCAGTTAAAAATGGTGCATCCACATCATATAATTCCGTTAAGCAATGCTGCAATAAATGCCCCATGCCAATATATTGCGTGAAAATGAGACATTGTTCGCCACGAGCCGCAATTTCTCCTGCAAGTGTTACGATTTGCGCCAGCTTTTCAGAGCGTTCAAGCATGTCTTCCGCATCATCAAACGGCTCTTTTAAATAAAGTGCGGGATGATTACAAAGCTGCTTTAACTTACTAAGCATTTTTAAAATAAGTCCTTTTTTCTCAAAACCAGTAAGTGTGTCAAGCTTGCTCACCGTTTCTTGGATAAGTGATTCATACAGTGCTGCCTGCTCGGTAGTCAATGCGCAGTATTCTCGTTGTTCCAGTTTTTCCGGTAAGTTCAGCAGTAGTTCTGGATCTTGTTTTGTTCTTCTTAATAAGAACGGCTGTATTTTTATCCGTAGCTTATGCTTCGTAGCATCTGAATTATCTCGTTCAATCGGCGCAATATAGTTTTCCTGGAACTTACGGAACGAACCTAAATAGCCTTTATGAATAAAATCGAAAATAGACCATAGTTCAGACAATCTATTTTCTACAGGAGTACCAGTTAAAGCAATATGATGCGCACCAGCAAGTTTTCGAATAGCACGAGACTGTTTCGTATGCATGTTTTTGATGTTTTGTGCCTCATCGAGTGTAATACTAGACCAAGTGACTTCTTCTAGTGATTCCACATCTTGCATAGCCGTACCGAATGTTGTAATAACAACATCTGCGGTCATATCTATTTCTTTCGTACGAGCGGACCCATAATGCGTTTGAACTTTCAAAGAAGGCGCAAACTTTGCCAACTCTTTTTGCCAGTTTCCTAAAACAGAAGTCGGGCAAATGATAAGCGAAGGGGTTTGTCGCTTTTCACTTTCATGCACATGCAATAAATAGGAGATTAATTGGACCGTTTTACCAAGTCCCATATCATCCGCTAAACAAGCACCAAATTGCTCGTTTCGCATAAATACAAGCCATTCTAGACCAAGTTGTTGATAAGGTCGAAGCGTTGTCAATAAACTAGGCGAAACCTCGACAGCAGGAAATCCTTTTTTCTCTGAAAGTTGTTCCATCAGCGTTTGGAGTGATTTCTGCATTTCAAATTGGAATAAAGGATCCTCATCGGACTGGTCGTCATCATCTAACATTAATGCCATTTCTTCTGGAATCTCGCGGAATAATAGCTCTTTCACTGTCCAGTTTTCATCTTCTGATTTCTTCATTAACTCCCTAATTTCATGCATCCAAGCAGCATCTATACGGAACCATTCATTTCCTGCTTGAATATACGAACGATTTTCATTTACAAGTCGCTGAAAATCTTCTGAAGAAATTTCTTGCCCGTTTAAAGAGAAACTCCAGTTAAATTGCAAAATTTCATTAAGCCCGGCGGTAGTTTTATACGTATTAGCCGTTTTCGCAATCGTTTTAACGCGCATTTTCGTCTCTTTTACTGCTTTTAGCCATGCAGGAAGGACAATTTCAAATCCGAGCGCTTGTAATTTTACTAAGTCATCTCGAAGGAATACACGAACTTCTTCATCAGATAAAGTGGATGAGAAGAAACTTTCTGGATTTAGGCTATCAATCGAAGAAATAAGTGAAAACATTTTCGTTTGTATTTCTTCTATAAAATGGCTAAATTCATTCCATTTATCGGGTAATGCGTCTTTGATCGGTAGTGACTTTTTACGAAATGCAGGTGTCCAGTATACACTGCTTTTCTTCCCACGAACGACGGTTTCGAGTAGCCATGTATCATCGAGTGCTTCTGGTTCGGATAATCGTAATGCGACGAGTACATTCGGGTGTGTAGTTTGCGATTTTATCGGCCATCCGCCTTCTTGGAAAAACGGGATAAGTGCAGGTACATCTTCCATCGCAAGACCAGCTTGATAAAGTTTTTGTGTTACAGCATTCGAAATAAGTGCCTTCGCTTTTTCTTCTATAGGAGCATTTACTTCAAACGTATTGTCTTTTAGTTGTAGTTGGTCCCATAAGTCTGGGCTCCCCCATACATTTGCAGCTTCTTTAAACGTTTGCAGCCATTCTCTAGAATCCTCATTTACCCCGGAAAAAGTGACGAAAGGATGTGTTTTCCCAGAAAAAAGTTCAACCAATTCAACAGGTGAAGCAATAAGTGCATTGTCTTCCAATTGTGCGGTTAGTCCAAAAAAACTTTCTCGATGGTCTATATATAAGTTAGGAACCCACTGTTCGACAGGGGTACTTGAAGTCGTTAAATGGAAATACCCGTTTTCAGTTGTATTAATTTTGAGCGAAAAGTCTTTTGTAATAGATAAAGGCTGGGTCATAATGGCAAGTTTCCTTTCTCTATTTCTTGTTGTAATGCACGAAGGCGTTTGTATTTTTCACGTACGTTCTCTACATATGCATTCCAATAATCCGTGTCATTTGATTTCTTTGCTACTTGTTTCATCTTTTTCCAAATTCGAACGGCTTGTTTGTAGCTATACCGATTCTTTTCTTGGATAAAGCGCATCGCATAATGATGATAGAGCGGGAGCAATACATCTGGAGCTTCTTCTTTGACAATAGATAGCCCGCACGCCTCAGCATATTCAAGCGATGAATTTGCAGACTGATGTAGCGCCATCCAATCACGATAACGCTTCTCTTTTAACAACAAAGTCGAATAAGACTGTATCCCATACAGCCCAAATGATTGATATAGCTTTTCAAATTCTTCTGGTTCTAGCTGGATCGCTGCAAATAATAATTCTAACCGGCGAATGAGCATAACACGGGATGGATTCGTTACTACTTCATTTAAATAGTGGGAAATATGCGGCAATAATTTTCTTGCAAGGTTATTCACCATATCTTTGTTGGTCATCTGAAGCGCTTTTTCACACACTTCTAGCCATTCTAAAAGTTGCTCTGTTTCCATCTTTTCAGCTGCAGCAAGCAACTCATCGGTCATCGATAGCGTGAGATAAAAATACGGCAAAACGATATTTAAAGGAATATCTTCATCGGTTTTATCTAGTTGCTCTAAATACTTAACCTCTTCTATTCTTTTCGCTTTGTCTGTCACAAGCGCATCCCAAAATGCTAAATACACATGTTTTCGGAAACGAAAAAGGGATTCCGTTTCAAAATAAAATGTGCGAACACGTTCCATCATATCGTCATAAAAGGGATCTGCCGCAAACATTCTCGGTTTGGAAGCAAGTTGTGCCAAATAGTCATCCACTTCTTCTACATAATCATGTAGAAAATGAAAAACACGATTACGCATATTAGAATCCGCAAACGGCTCTATATATGGCCAAATTTTAACGAGTATTGAAAGGTTTACATATACATCATAGATTGGCTGCCATTCGCGCTCAAAAGGTCGAGACTTTCGAATTTGCGCTTTCAAATCATGCACAGCAAACTCTAACAAGTAAAAACTAGTAGGCGGATATTGGGAAATAAACTTCCGGAAAAAGTTTTCCACAATTAGCTCCCAATTTCTAGGACTACGTTCATCTTTTAACAAAGTTAACTGGGTCAAATCATCATTGGAACGCCATTCCGAAATCCACGTCGACAACGAATCATTTTGTTGATACAAATAAAAAACAGCTGCCACTATATGCCGACAAGGTTTTTGCATCGGGCAAGGACAGTTAAAACGATCATGTAAAAGGCTATAAGATATTTCAATATTGCTCACATCACGAACCGTGAAATCGATTTTGTGCTCCTGTGGTGAATAATTAGAAATGGAAACCGCTCCATTTCGCACAAAAAAAGCGGCACGTCGAACAAGCTCCTCATCCTCTAAAATAGCAGGATGTAGCTTATCTTTTATCGTACCCATCGATTGGTTTATATATTTTTTATAATGCGCGGCAAGTTTTTGGTAAGAAGTAAGGGTCAAGGGAATCTCTCCTAAGAAAAAAGGCTTTCCTTCCATTATACTTATAGTCGAAGCAGATTAAAAGCCACACCTTCAATTTTTAACTTTATTTAGCAAAAGTGTCCCACTTTTCTATGTGGGGAGAAGAATACAAAACGAGTAGACATAGTAGGGGAAGGCCTAAAGTCAAAGCCTCACAGATCTTAAAAAAAGCTTTCACTCGTGCTCTCTTCAGAGCAGTCCAAGTAAAAACTTTAATGGTTTTTTCGTTTATTTTGAAGGAGACGTCTACGTTCTTTTTCATCAGAAGTAACAGTTATTACATCCATGACTAACTCTCGAAACTCTTTTAGGGGAATAAGTTGTGCAATATATTCTTCTTGAAAGGACTCCAGATATCGTTCTCTACTTTCTCTCGCTTCTAATCCAGGGTTATTCCTTTTTAATTTTGTACCTATTAGCATATCCAAAAACTCTTTTTCTGGTATACGATACACGACAAAAAATTTGTCTAATAACTCAATTGGAATGGAAAGGTCCCCCCGCTCATATTTCGACAAGACAGAATGATCGATGCCTAATCTTTTAGAGGCTTCGATTTGTGTAATTTCCAGTTGCTCACGATACTCGCGAATGCGCTCATAAAAGGCCATACAATTCCCTCCTATCCAATGAAACAAGAATATCGAAATAAGAGGGAAGAATAATGAAAATCGCCAAAATGGAGATTTTAATAGATCGTTTAAACTTTTGTAGTATATAGGTATTAGTATCTTACTACAATGATGTGAAATTTAGGGATTAAATTGATAGAAAGGGATTGTAAAAGATGAGGAAAATCGAATTGCATATACCTGATTTATTAAATGTTCAAAATGACCAACCGATGATGGAACTAGAAAGAATAAAATTAGTTGGTGCTAAAACAAGCGATCTAAAGTATTTTATTAGAAATCCCGAAAAAGTTGAAACTAGTATTAAACAAATTGTAGCGGAAGATTTCACGATTTATGATTTGGAATTAGATTTTGAAACAGAAACGTTTTCGTTCTACTTAGAAAGAGAAGGAGAACTAACGGAATCGGAAATTTTGCAAAAAGTATTCCAAACATTTGCAGTTAGATATAGCCCTAGAAAGGTTGGTTTTTTTCATTATTCTAAAGAAAGAAATGAACCAACCGCTCTTCTAGTAAAATAATAAATTCCAAAAGCAAGTGCATCAAGCATTTGCTTTTTTCTCATTAATTATTTACTATAAAGTCTCTGAAACAGCTAAGTGTAGAGCAAGATGCACTACACGAAATATGAAAAATATGATAAACTAATAGTAGTCAGAAAATTCTAACTAGAGGAGGGATGACATGTTACTCGTACAATTGATGAAACCATTTTACACGAAGCTAGAAGGCAATCGAATAAAATTAGTATTTGCATATCAATACTTCTCCATCCGGAAAGATGATGAATTGTTCCAGTTCATACCGGTGGAAGGGAAAGAAATTATTGTTCATACAGAAACATTGCAAGTGGAAAACCTAGCAGATATATTTGTCTTCCAAAAAGGGAATCGATTTATCCGTCTACCACTTTATCAATTATTACTCGTTTCAGATATTCATATGCATTTACAAGTAATTATTGAAAATAGTGCTCAAATGAATTTAGGCTCTTCATCTTTGGAGGGCGTCTCAGAAGCTATAGAGGAATTTGAGGAAAAAAACTATGAACGCATGATCGACTATGCATTACTTCATAAAGACGCAGCCTTGTTCAATAAATTGCTACAATTTAAAGAATTTAACGGAGGTTTCCCAATTGAATAATACGAACACATAAAAACACCTAACGAAAAAAAATCGATAGGTGTTTTATGTTTTTACAAAGTTATAACGATGTAAAAAAGTACAAAAATAAAACGAACCCACTTGATCCAAGTACACTAAAGAAAATATCCCCCAACTTAAACCGTTCAATTTGTCGATTCTCATATATTTTAAACTCCTTTTCGTGTAAATTTCCCGGGAAATATCTCGATTTAATGTATAAGTCGAAAAATATGGCCAAAAGTTACAACCACCATCCCCTATAACCTAACAAATAATACGGATCTAATTGCGTAATATTACAAAGTTGTTACTGGTGCCTGGCACCAGTATCAACTTTGTAATATTGATAATTTCGTTTAGAGAGCGGAGAATTTACTGCAGATGAAGGCTGTTTGAGGTAATATAGGTTTATACAGGCAAGAAAGGGGAATTGGTATGAGGAGGATTACTGCAATAGCAGCAGTACTGATGATGACTGGCTTGTTGGGATTACCGATGAAAGCGGCGGCAGCTCCGTTAGATGAAGTAAAACAACTAGTTAGTGAAAATTATATAGGTGAGCTTCCTTCCAATTTACAAAGCTTGCCGACGATTGATGGCATAATAGAGCAACTGGATCCGTATTCTACATATTTTACGAAAGAAGAATTTGAAGCGTACACAAGCGGTATTAACAATACGACAACTGGTATTGGTGTCATAATTGAAGAGCATGAAAAAGGAATTCAAATAGTGAACACGTTTGAAGGAGCAGCTGCAGCACTTGCTGGGATGGAGCCCGGCGATATTATTGTATCGATTGACGGTACAAATGCGAAAGGCATGTCGATTCATCAGGCATCTTCGCTCATTACTGGTAAAGCGGGAACAACGGTGCAACTAGAAGTACTAAAAACTACTAATCTAACAAAAACGTACAACATAACACGCAGCCAATTTACGGTTCCAGCTATGTCGAAGCAACTTTTATATGGAAATGTTGGATATATCGAACTGACTACATTTTCTGATGATGGTGCAACGCTTGTACAGCAGGCAAAAGAGGCACTTCAAAAACAAGGAGCAACTTCATTCATAGTGGATTTACGAAATAATGGTGGTGGCTTTGTACATACCGCGGAGGAAATGGTCGGTTTATTTCCAAACAGTCCTTATGCATATGCACTTCACACGAGAGCCCAAGATGGACTAGTGAAATCTGTGCAGCAATCATCCCTATTTCCGGCAAACACAAAAGTGCTCGTAAATGGGTATAGTGCAAGTGCTTCTGAAATGGTTGCTGGGGCACTACTTGACCAAAAATCTGCGACATTGTACGGTCAAACAACGTATGGAAAAGGTTCCATGCAATCATTTTACAACCTATCGGATGGTTCTTACTTAAAACTAACGGTGGCAAATTTCACAGGACCAAAAGGAACAATGATCCATAAAACCGGTGTGAAGCCACAAATTACGACAACAGTTGGGCAAGAACTAGTAAAAGCCCATTTAGACGCGATTGTTGAAGCAAATAAAACCTATAAAAAAATGCCAACATTACAAAAGGTGCCAACAACGAAAGAATTTACCGTAACATTTTCAAATACCGTAATACCAACCAAACAGCAAAAAATGGAATTAATCAAACTGGGATCTGCGAGCAATGTGCAAGTCGACATTAAGCAAAAATCGCATAATCAGTTTGTCTTAACACCAACAGCACCACTTGAAAAAGGAGCAGCCTACTTACTACTCATTCATCCGACATTTCAAGCGAAAACTGGAGAAATGATGAAAACTGGTGCTTATGTGGAAGTAACTGTTCAGCCATAAGAGGGGGAACAATGGAATGTTTTTTGAATTTCGATTTTGGAAATATCTTTTCAACCGAAATGAGTTAATTGGATCACTAAAAGATTCGAACATGCGCGGCTTTGAAAAGCGTGTATGGCTAGTCGCGATACTTGGGGTCCTCTTGTTTGCGCTTCGAGATATATGGGGCATGCATACAGAAGGTCTCACCACACTATTTGTAGGTGGCTTTGAAGATACATTCGTCATCGCGAGGGCGACTTCTTTAATAGGGGCGATTATTTGGTCTATCCTTTATATGGCGTTTCATTTTTTCGGAATCGCCTTTCTTTTACATAAGATAACGAATATTGAACTGTCGAAAGCTGCGGTAATACAGCTATTTGTAGTAGCACTACTTTTAATGGAAAAAGCATTTGTCTTTTTCTTATATGCAATCGCAGGCTATACTACGGATTTTTCGCTTTTGTCATTTGGACCACTTGCAGCAACTTTTTTAGACAGTGAATTCTTTACTTATTTTTTCAATGAATTAACGTTAATTACTGGACTTATAATTGCCATCCAGTTTCATTTTTTACGAGCATTTTCGGAAATGTCAGCTCGCAATCTATTCATTATTTTAATAGTAATCCAACTGATTCTCGCTTTATTCACAGCAGGAATCCAAGTACTTCCAATTGAAACGTGGATCGAAGGGGGGCAAGCCGTATGAATAGAGTGGTAACAATCGGTATTGCCATCGTGGTATCTACATTCATTGCAACAAATGCCATTCTTTTATTCTCCAATAAAAGCGAAATAGCAAGATCGTATTATGTACATGAATATGACCGCGTACATGAAAGTACATATGCGAAAGAACTCGAAAAAGAATCAGTTGTCGTGCCGGTAAATGAAATGACCGTCACGGTTGATGTGGATACTATTAGCGACATCGTTGTGTTAGAAGGTGACGCAGTCCAAGAAGGAACCGAACTTGCGCTACTAAATACAAAGTCAGCGGAGACACAGCGCGCAAACTGGGAAACCGAGCAACAGGCGTTTATGGAAGAACAATCAAAGCTTTATGAAATTCTAGATAATCTCGAATCGGAGCGTGGTGGGGCTAATTCGAATTCGACTAGCAACCATTCAACTGCGGATGAGGAAAATGGCGTAAATGTACAAGTTGACGTGAACATTTCACCAGAAGGAAATTTTGCCCAAGCAATTGCACAAACAGAACAAAAAATTGCTGAAATAGACCGCAAGTTACAAATGGTCAGCACCCAACTAAGTCAAGATTCGGGCGAAACGGCGTTACTAAGCCCAATAGACGGGAATATCGCTGCAATCGAAGAACGAAACGGAACTTACTTTATTACCATTTATTCGAATGAAAAATCAGTCATCACTTACGCAAAAGAAGCAGAATGGCACGAATTAAACGAAGGCCAACGCGTGAATAACTACTCGACCCATCGAGATGGCGTAGTAGAAGGAACTGTATATGCCAAAGCCCAAGTGCCAGCAAAAGAATCCAAATGGCTAAAAACATACGAACAATTTGGCGCTGAAGCAAAAGAACCTGTATACGAAGTACTAATTCAACTAGACGAACAACTAGAAACATTGCCTTTTGCAGCCAATATAAACTCCGTCATCATTACAAACGAAGCCGAAAACGCTATTCGCGTCAAAGGAGATTGGCTACTAAACCGGTCAGAAGAAACTGCAGAAGTATACACACTTTCAGAAGACGGGAAAATCATGCGAACACTCGTAACCGTACCGTTCGACTTAAAACAACACGCTATTTTAACAGAAGGATTACAAAGCGACAGCATCGTACTAAACGCGGACTTAAAAACCGACGAAGCACCAGCTTTTCTACCATTCCCACGTGATCTCCCATCTTGGAACAGCATCAAAGCAGTCGGATGGAAAGACTACGTCAAATACCTAACATACAAATAAACAAATCCAGCCGTTGCCCCTGGCAACAGCTGGATTTGTTTTGCATTTTGCAGTGTTATTACAGGGATGTTACTGGTGCCTGGCACCAGTAACATCCCTGTAACAATCGATCCATCCTCTTGAATAAGCTATCAGTAAAGGAGTATAATGATATCCTTAGTTTCCCATTATTTTTTTGCTAATTCGTAGGGTCAATACTTGTGCTAACATAAGCTATAAAGGGCTAGTATGTCATACATTTATAATGAAGAGACCCAAAACTATTCGGCATATACAAAGTAGGAGTGCCGGTTACTTTATCGCTATTTGCAATAATAGCATTGAGTTTATAAATCTAGAAAACAAATGACGTATTTTAACAAGGAGGTCTTCAAGTGAAAGAATGGAAAATTTATGCCATGCTCGTGTTCGTCATGTTCGTTTGGGGAGCTAACCTTCCTATATTAAAATATTTAATAACCATAGTGCCACCCGTGACACTTACGGCTTTTCGAATACTATGCGCTGGTATAGTAGTTTTTGTGATTTTGTGGAAAATGAAACTATTACGTAAACCGACCAAACAAGAGTGGAAATTTATATTACTAGGCTCTTTAACAAACGTCGTCCTGCATCACTACTTCCTCAATATTGGCTTATCCATCACAAGCGGAACCCACGGCGGACTCATTTTAGGGACGGGTCCAATGTTAACAGCAATTTCCGCAGCTATTTTATTAAAATACTTTCCAACTAAAATCCAATGGCTTGGTTTAGTATTTGGGCTTGCAGGAGTGAGCGTCTCCATTTTAGTTGGTGGAGGCGAATCAAATGGAGCGAATATCGGAGACTTCTACGTATTCCTCGCTATTTTAGCGCAAGTACTCAGCTATATGGTCGTAAGTAAAGCAGCGGCAACACTTGATCCAAGACTGCTCACTGCATATATGCTGTTAATCGGTTCAGTCGTATTGATTATCATTAGCTTTATACAAGAACCAGGCGGCATCTTTAAGTTTGCAGAAACGAACATATCATTTTGGACAATATTTCTAACATCTGCCATCATTTGCACGGCTATCGGACATATGATGTACAACTACGCAGTTGGGAATGCGGGCGCAACGAAATCGGCCATATTCATGAACCTAAATCCACTATTCTCTCTAATTCTCTCTGCTATTTTCCTAGGCGAAATACTGACAGGTCGTCATTTCATCGGCTTATTCCTTATCGTTATCGGAGTGATGCTTGGATCCGGAGCAGCCGAAGACATGTGGAAAAAACACAAACGAAAAAAAGCCACATCCATAGAGAATAACTCCTAAAATAGCTAATAGCTCTTGGATGCAACGAAATTGTTAGTTAGAGGATGGAGGTATATTATTAATGACAATCGTTTCCTTTCTACTAATTGCTTGGATTTTAAGCTGGTTCAAATTTGAACAATTATTTATCCAAGCACTGAAAGAGCTTTTTAACAAAGAAGTAACAAAAGCAACCTATTATTTCGTCTTTTTTTGTATAGGAGTAATAGGTGACATCACTTTACTTCTAAATGGCACCTTTTATGATTACCTATAATCTAAAATAATTGTTACTGGTGCCAGGCACTCGTAACAATTTTTTTTTTTGAAAAATATAGCTGAACGAGACAAAGCACGCCGTGAATGCGACAAACCAATCCGCGAACGCGACAAAACCCATCAAAAATCTATATTACAGACATGTTACTGGTGCCAGGCACCCGTAACATATCTGTAATATACTTTTCTTAACGCGTGACCCCCATAAACGGAAATATGCTTACGAATAATAGAGTGTCCGATCAAAGAAGCACGGACAAAATTCTATTCGAGGTGATTGGAATATGCATATGAAATTTAAGAAAACTGGAGCAGCTCTATTAGTGGCAACGATGACATTAACAGGTGCTGGCTATGCATGGGCAAATGAAAACTTGTTCGATACGGTTGATTTGAAAGATGTAATGAAAGAAAAAGCATCGGAAAAAACAACGGAGGTTACGACAAGTGACACTGTAAAATCTATTGTTACAACAGGCGACTCTGTTGGGATTGGCATTACAATTCCTGAAGGATACACAGCAGGAAACTTAGAAGCGCTCTCAAAAGCATATGATAATGCCGGAAACGAGACTGCAAAAGCGGCAATCAAACGTAATGCGGAGCGTGCAATCGAAAAATTTGAAGCATCTCAAGAAGAAGTGGAAGCTCCAAAAGTAGAAGAGCCTAAAATGGAGGAACCAAAAGTAGAAGCTCCGAAAACAGAGGTACCAAAAGTAGAGAAGCCAAAAACTGAAGTGCCAGTTGTTGAAGCTCCTGTAAAAGAAGAGCCTAAAGATCATTCCAATAAAGACGCACGTAAAGCACTTCAAGCAGAACAAAAAGCAGAGCGTAAAGCCCTTCAAGAAGAACATAAAGAAGAACGCAAAGCATTACAAGCAGAACACAAAGCGGAAAAGCACGAAAACAAAAAGAACAAAAAAGACGAAGATGAAAACGAAGATTAATCATTTCACAAAAATAACCGCTTTTCATTTACCGATTAGCCCTTTACAATAAAAGGCAACAGGTCAAAGGGAGAACGGAGGGTATGTATGCTTTTGTCCATTATTCAAGGGTTATTCAAAACAAAACAAACAACGAATGAGCTTGCTCAAAAGGCGAAAGCAGGCGATGAGGAGGTTCTTAGTGACCTCCTTTTCGCCTTTACCCCATTCATAAAAAAAACGGCATCCTTTATTTGCAAAAGGCCAATTGATGAGCATGATGAAGAATTTAGTGTGGCGATGAATGGATTTCACGAAGCAGTGATGGCTTTTGATTCATCAAAAGATGCCTCTATTCAAACATTTGCCCATTTAATCATCAAAAGACGCATGGTCGATTTCATTCGAAAAGAAGCTGCTAGAAACGAGAAAGTGCTATTAATGCAAGCTTCCGAAGAACAAGCAGCTACATCGGAACAACATTTCTTATTGGATAAACAATCCATCAGTACATACATAGAAGAACAGCGAACAGCTACAAGACGAGAAGAACTAATCCATTACCGTGAATTATTAGCGGAATATAATTTATCATTTGAAGAGCTTACAAATGTAGCGCCGAAGCATGCGGATGCAAGAAAAACGGCATTTCAAATAGCACAAATTATTGCGGAAACCGAACAATTATATGATCATTTAATGAAAACTAAACAACTACCATTGAAAGAAATCGAAGCAATCGTCGAGGTATCTCGAAAAACATTGGAACGGCATCGCAAATATATGATTGCCGTAGTAATACTGTTAAACAGTGACTTCGTTTATATAAAAGAGTATGTAAAAGGAGAAATCATATGATGCGCACATACAAGGGCATTGTTTGCGAGAAGAAAAATGAATATATGGTTTTTCTGACGAAGGAAGGCGAGTTTCTACGTGGTATTCCAAACATCCCGAATCCGGAAGTGGGAGAGGAAGCGGAATTCCATTTAGTAGCAGTACCCACGCTCCGTCGAAAGCGAATGAAACCCTTCTTCGTTGGACCAGCGCTTGTCGCAGCAGTGTTGCTTGTATTTTTAGTGGCATCCTTAATTCCTCAAACGAGTAGCGCGTTAGCAGCTTATGTGCAGTTGGAAGGGGAAACAGCATTAGAACTAGGAGTAAATCAGAAAGGCAACGTTGTGTCTCTAAGGTCCTTAGATGAAACGCCAAGTGTAAATATAGATGAATGGGAAGGACTCCCTTTAGCGATTGTACTTGATAAAGCGGTAAGTCAGATGAATCCCAAAGTAGAAAAACTGGAAATAACCATGGTGTACGAAAACGAAGAACAGGCAGATACAAAGAAAATCGTAGAAGAAGCAGTCCGCACAGTTCAAAATGAGCACGCTGATCGGTCCTGGCACGTATCCGAAAGCACAGAAGAAGAAAGAACGAAAGCAAACAAAAACAATCAAACAATCAAACAACTGAGAAAAACGGAACAAGCACCAGAACCAACAATAAAGAAAGAACAAAAGCCTGCACCGGTACAACCGCCTGTTTATGAAAATAAGAGTGGGGAGCAAGCACCAGCTAAGGAAAATCAACAGCCTAAAGTAGAAAAACAAGAAATCAAGCAAGAGAAGCAACAAGAAAAATTACAAAAGAAAACCGAAAAAGCAGAAAAAAAATTAGAGAAGAAAAACAACAACAATCAAGGAAATAATAATCACAATAACCAAGGAAATCAAAACAACAATAATAATCAAGGAAATCAGAATAACGGCAATCAAGGAAATAAAAACAAAGAAGGAAACAATCACAACAAATAATGATACACCAAAAAAGAGAGCGACTCCCCAGCGAATCGCCCTCTTTTTTTTATATCCGGGGAATTGTTACTGGTGCCTGGCATCAGTAACAATTCTGTAATATCTCAAAAACTACGAATTTCGAAATATATAAAAATACATTTGACTTTATATTTATGCAGTATTATACTAATTTTAATATAAACGAAGAGGTGAACGAAATGAAAGTTGGTATTATTGGTGCAACGGGTTATGGAGGACTAGAGTTGATTCGGCTTCTTCATAACCACCAAGAAGTTGAAAACATTGATTTGTTCACTTCTTCGGAAGAGGGAATACAGTTTTCGAATAAATATACACATTTAATGAATATTCACGACCAGCCGTTATTAAAAATTGAAAATGACAAACTAGCAAACTACGACGTCATTTTCACTAGCACGCCATCAGGGGTTTCTACAGAACTTTTACCTCCATTAATCGGAGCAGGACCGAAACTCATCGATTTGTCAGGTGACTTCCGTCTAAAAGATGCAACCGAATACGTGCAATGGTATAAAAAAACACCAGCACCACCGGAAGCAATCGCAAAAAGTGTATACGGCCTAACTGAATGGAACGAAGAAGCAATTCAACAAGCACAACTAATCGCAAACCCGGGTTGTTACCCGACGGCAGTGCTACTTTCCGTACTTCCACTTATTAAAGAAAACCTAATTGATGCATCCGGTCTCGTAATCGATGCAAAAAGCGGAATTTCTGGTGCCGGCAACAAACCAAACCAAATGACGCATTTTAGTGAAACAAACGAAAACACAGCCATTTACAAAATCCATGAACACCAACATATACCGGAAATTGAGCAAGCAATCAGCAACTTTGCAGGCAAAACATCACCGGTCACATTCACAACTCATCTAGTACCGATGACAAGAGGGATTATATCCACTAGTTATGCACCCGTAACGTCAGGGGTAACAGAACAACAACTCACAAATGCATTAGAAGAAACATACGCCAACCACCCGTTTGTCCGAATCATTAAAGAAACGAACAAATTCGGCACGAACCAAGTGTACGGCTCGAACTTCTGTGATATACATGTGAGACTAGACCCCAGAACGAACCGAGCGACTATCGTTTCGGTTATCGATAACTTAGTGAAAGGAGCAGCCGGGCAAGCGATTCAAAACATGAACGTACAGTTCGGTTTGGATCAAATGACTGGCCTCCAGCAAGTCCCTTTATTCATTTAAAACTAGGAGGAATTCATTTGACAACAGTAACTACGATGAAATCAATTTCATATAAAAATATAGCATCACCAAAAGGCTTCAAAGCTACCGGGATCCACTGTGGACTTAAGCATAAGAAAAAAGACTTAGCACTACTAGTTAGCGACGTTCCAGCAAGTGTTGCCGGCGTATTCACAACAAACGTTTTCCAAGCAGCACCACTACTCGTAACAAAAGAAGTCGTGCAAACCACCGGCAAAATGCAAGCGATCATCGTCAACTCAGGAAACGCAAACTCATGTACGGGTAAACAAGGGATGGCTGATGCCTACACAATGCAACAAAAAACAGCCGAAAAACTAGGCATCAATCCAAACCTAGTAGGCGTTGCTTCTACTGGAGTAATCGGTGAAATTATGAAAATGGAGCCACTGCTCGAAGGCATTCAAAAACTCTACCCAATCGATGAACTAGAAGGAGCGATGGGATTCGCTCAAGCGATCATGACAACAGACACAGTTACAAAAAATACATCATACAAAACGACAATCGACGGGAAAGAAGTAATCTTTGCTGGAACTGCAAAAGGTTCTGGAATGATTGAGCCGAACATGGCGACGATGCTAGGATTTATTACAACCGACGCGAACATCGAATCGAATCATCTTCAAGCGGCACTTAAATCGATCACCGACGTAACGTTCAACTCCATTACAGTGGACGGCGACACGTCGACAAATGACATGGTTGTCGTTATGGCAAATGGTCTAGCGGAAAATAACACGCTTACACCGGATCATCCAGAGTGGGAAAGCTTTGTCCAAACACTCCATGCAGTCTCACAAGATTTAGCGAAAATGATTGCAAAAGACGGGGAAGGCGCGACAAAGCTAATCGAAGTAGAAGTGCAAGGAGCAGCAACAGATGAGGAAGCACGCAAAGTTGCGAAAACCGTAGTAGGCTCTCCACTTGTCAAAACAGCTATTTTTGGGAGCGACGCAAACTGGGGAAGAATCATCGCTGCTGTAGGTCGTAGTGGTGCTAAGTTTGATCCTAATGAAGTTAAGATTAAAATCGGAGACGCCAACTTAGTCGAAAAAGGCGAACCAATTCCTTTCTCAGAGGAAGATTTATTTAATTATTTAAAGCAACATGAAGTGAAAATTACCGTCGAACTAAACCAAGGAGACGGCCAAGGATTAGCGTGGGGGTGTGATTTAACATATGACTATGTCCAAATCAACGCAACCTACCGCTCCTAAACGCATCGTCGTCAAACTTGGCGGCAGCATGCTCGAACGTTTGAACGAAAACCATATCGCGAACTTCAAAAGACTGCAAAAACAAGGAACCGACCTCATCATCGTCCACGGTGGAGGTCCAGCTATCAATAAACAACTAGCTGAAAATGGCGTCGCATCTACAACAATAGGCGGAATCCGCGTAACATCCAAAGAGGCTGTGACCATCGTCCAGTCGGTCCTAGTCGGTCAAGTAAACCCTACTCTAGTTCACCAGTTGAACAAAGGTGGAATGACCGCAATCGGACTAAGCGGCTATGACAACTTACTAACTTGTGATTTCCTGGACAAAGAAACATACGGCTTTGTCGGAGAAATAAAAGAAGTAAATAACAATCTCATAGAAACCCTGCTTGCAAACGGTATTACGCCAGTTATTTCTTGCTTCGGTTGCGCCAATGACGGCACACCACTGAACATAAACGGGGACACAGTAGCGAGTAAAATCGCACTAGCAATAAAAGCAGAAAGCCTGCTACTAGTAACCGACACACCAGGCATTAAAATCAACGGGGAAGTGCAACAAGTCGTAACAGCATCTGCAATAAACAACTGGATCGAATCCGAAGACATATACGGAGGAATGATTCCAAAAGTAACTGCGGCACTAGACTGCCTGGCAGAAGGCATCCCGTCCGTCCAAATCGTCGGAGAATCACTCGAAGGCACGACTATTTTACAGCAGGAGGTATTCGCATGAGTGCATTATTTCAAAACTACGCACGCCGCCCAGTTCATCTCGTGCAAGGAAAAGGCACAATCGTAACAGACGATACAGGAAAAGAATATCTCGATTTTACAAGTGGCATCGCCGTGCTAAGTCTCGGCCATGCACATCCTGCAATTGTAGAAGCCATTCAACAACAAAGCGAAAAACTATGGCACACTTCGAATTTATTCGAAAGTCCAGAACAAGAAAAACTAGCAGCGACACTGGTTGAAGATACGCATCTTGCACACGTATTTTTCTGTAACAGCGGAGCAGAAGCAAACGAAGCTGCGATCAAAATGGCGCGCAAGCATACAGGCAAACACGTCATTATCACTTTCGAAAAATCATTCCATGGTCGAACGTTCGGCGCCATGTCCGCAACGGGTCAAGACAAAATACGCCAAGGCTTCGGGCCATTACTCGAAACTTTTCGAACTGTCCCGTTCAATGACATACCTGCTCTCGACGCTGTAATCGACGATGAAGTTGCAGCAATTATGCTCGAAGTCATCCAAGGAGAAGGCGGAGTAAATCAAGTTACACCAGCTTTCGCACAAGCAATTGCAGATATCTGTGCACAAAAAGACATCTTGCTCATCATCGACGAAGTGCAAACAGGTATCACACGCACCGGAACTCGCTACGCCTACGAGCAAACCGTCCTAAAACCGGACATTGTGACGCTCGCAAAAGGTCTCGGCGGCGGCTTCCCAATTGGTGCCATGCTCGGCACAGGTGAGTTATATGACACATTCAGCCCCGGCACGCACGGCACAACATTCGGTGGAAACCCACTAGCAGTAGCTGTTGCACAAACCGTTCTAGACAATGTGTTCCAGACCGAATTTATAAACTCCGTGAATGAAAAGTCCGAGTACTTTTTGGGTAAATTAAAAGAAGCACTACCAACCCACAAAATAGTCGGCTCAGGCCTTCTACTTGGCATCGCATGCGAAGAAGATGTTTCAGCCTTAGTCACAAAAGCGGAGCAAGCAGGTCTATTACTAGTGTCAGCAGGCCCTAACGTCATCCGACTCCTGCCACCACTAACCGTTACAACCGAAGAAATCGACCAAGCCGTTGACATACTTTCTTCTATATTAATATAACAAGCAACAAATTGAATTAAAGCGCTCAGCGAACCGCTATTCATACCAAAAGACCGCCTCAAACCAGGCGGTCCTTTTCTAATTTCTAAAATAAAGAAGCGAAAAGCCTCATATGCCCCAACTTAATGCTAATATGAAGTAATTTCCCAATAAAATAATCCAGAAAATGGCTAAGCGCAACCAACAGACCGCTAAAAGCAACTAAACCTATCCCGAGAGCAACCAAATTACTCCTCTAAGCAACCATCCAATAGCCGAAAGCAACCATTTCCCAAAGTAAAGAGTTTACTTAATATGAGATAGAGCAGATTTACTAACAATCCCAAGCAAAACGATCGACAAGCCTAATGTTGCCCCTCGTCAGATCCTAATATTAAGTGATTTCCCAATAAAATAATCCTAAAAAATGGCTAAGGGCAACCAACTGACCGCTGAAAGCAACTAAACCTCCCCCGAGAGCAACCAAATTACTCCCCTAAGCAACCATCCAATAGCCGAAAGCAACCATTTTCCCAAAGTAAAGAGTTCACTTAATATGAGATAGGGCCGACTTCCTAAGCACTCCCCATAACACCGAAACGATCATGCATATAAATTGCTAAAATAATCCCCATTCAACGCGACAAACCCGCAAAAACAAGCATTACATTCACTCATAAATATGGTACACTTTAGAAAAAATGACCAACTATTACCTATAAAAGGAGCGCTCACATGCTAACATGGCACAAAGAAATCACGATCCCAGCCCCAATCGAAATATTATGGAATCTATTTGACCTCGACAACATCCAAAGAATCATGCCAAACATCGTAGAACACAAACCACTAGAAATAAAAGAAGGCGTCGTCGGCTCCACCTATCAGCAAACATACAAAGAAGGCAAAAGAACCCAAACGTATATCGTAACGGACATCGAGTACGAAAACACCACACACAAAAAACACAACAAAATCGAGTTCACATTAGCAAACCTATTTAAAATTCAAGCTGGCTTCACCCTCATAAAAGTTGACGAGCAAACAACTAGATTTATCTACACTGGTCAAAACGAAGGTGTCAATTTCATGGGACGCATGTTATCTAAGATGGGCAGCAAAAAACAAAACGAAAAAGTAGTAAATGACTTTATGGAGCTAGTACGTACAGAAGCGTTAAAAGACGCAAATAAGGTGGGATAACCGTGTCAATCGATTGGAGCAATTTAAACTACATCGCCATTATAGCTGGAGGGCTATTGTATATGGTGTACGGGGGAATCTATTACTCGGTTCTTCTATCTGGCAAAAAAGAGAATGCAAGCAATGGACCAGTTAAATATATTTACTCCGTCCTTATCGCATTCATCAGTTCGTTTCTCATGGCGCTTCTCATTCAAATGACTGGAGCGGATACATGTCTGCAAGGAGCAATAATTGGTTTTATCATCGGAATCTTTATCAAAATGGTGTACGTGAAAAATGCATTATTCGGCCTTCTTTCAAAAAGGTCAACACTCATCGCAATTTTTGATCATCTCATCATTTTTACATTACTTGGCGCTCTACATGGCTGTTTTTAATAAATACGATAATAAAGCTAATGCCCTTTGCAAAAACAAAGGGCATTTCAGTTACTACTATAAATTATAAACGACAAACGCTTAAAAACTAGAAGTCATCGTCCAAACCGCAACGGCATCCTCATCCCCAACATTAAAAAAACGATGCGGTAGCGAGCTATCAAAGTAAATACTATCACCCTTACAAATCGTATGAACGCCGCCTTCCAACTCCACGCGTAAACAACCCGAAAGCATCATGCCGCACTCCTCGCCACCATGAAACAAAAATGGCACATCCAAATCCTCACCAGGCGCCACAATCATCTTGAAAAAACTCATCTGCTTCCCAGTACTTGGGGACAACAACTCATAACTCACATTCGGTCGTATCCGCTTCACCACTTTAGCTTCGCCAGCCCGTGAAATGGTAACTGCAGAAGGTTCTTCCGTTTCGAAAAATGAAAACACCTGAACCTTCAAACTATGCGCCAACTTCCAAAGCGTCTCCAAAGAAGGAGAAACCAGTCCTCTTTCTATTTGGGAAATCATACTTTGACTCACTCCAGCAAGTTTAGCGAGCTCTTCTGACGTCAACCCTTGCAGCCTACGCAAATAGCGTATTCGTTTACCTATTTCTCCTTTTGGAAATTCCATTAAAACACCCCTTATGAATAAAGATTCAGTATACAGAATAATAAAACATATAATAATCTATAAATAGTTAACATATAATCTATTAATAATTCTATTTTGCACCTTTTTGCATATAGATTCAATAATAAAAATATTATAACTATTTATTTTTTATGTAGACAGGTGAATAATAATAATTTATACTACTTATAATTCAATAGTTTCATAAGGGGAACTGAAGAATACAAAAAATGGGGGTAAAAATATATGAAAAAATGGTTAGCAGTAATACTGATGATTTCGGCTTTATTAATTGCCGGTTGTAGCGATAATTCAGCGGCAGGGGTATCAACAGAAAACTCAACGATTCAGAAAGCATTAAAAAACAAAAAATTAGTTATTGGGATGTCTACAGGATATTTTCCATTTGATATGAAGGATCCAAATGGTACTTTCGTTGGATATGACGCAGATACTGCGGAAGCGCTTGCAAAAGCACTAGGAGTAGAAATTGAGTATAAACAATTTACATTTGACGGTTTAATTCCTGCATTACAAACAGGGGAAGTAGATATGGTTTTCGCTGGTATGACAATTCGTGGGGACCGCGCATTGGCAGTAAGCTTTGCAAACCCATACTTCCAAACTGGTCAAGCAGTAATGCTACCGGGAACAGATACAGCGACTAAAACATGGCAAGAGCTTGATGTAAAAGGTAAGAAAATTGCAGTAGGAATCGGAACGACTGGTGCATTACTTGCAAAAGATGTATTTAAAAACGCAGAAGTAATGGATTTCGAAAACTTCCCGGATGCAGCAGCAGCTTTGGCGCAAGGGCAAGCAGATGGAATTGTATATGACGAGCCAGCAATCGCAGTTTGGAAATTACAAAATGGAGACAAAGTAAGACAATTAGAAGGTCTTATCTCTACAGAAAACCTTGGAATTGCATTGAAGAAAAACGACTTTGAAACAATTCAATGGGTGAACTCATTCCTAGATAGCTACCTAGGAAGCCCAACTGAGCTTGCATCTCGCGAGAAATGGTTCGAAACTTCTGACTGGTTATCGGAAGTAGTAGAAGAGTAAAACACTCTGGCAACTTAGAGGAGGAACAGCTATGTATCAATACGACTGGAGTGTCATAAGTCGCAATATGGACGTCTTTATCGAGGGTGCACTGAAAACGATTGAAATTTCAGCGTTAGCCATCCTCATTGCGATCCCGATAGGTATTATTTTTGGGATGGGGCGTATTTCGAAAAACGTAATCTTTAGATTAATTTCTTCCATATATGTAGAAATTATTCGCGGTGTTCCATTGCTTGTATTACTTATTTGGATTTTCTTTGTACTTGGACAATTCTTGAAGCTTGGTTCCTATTGGGGGGCAATCTGGGGACTTGCGATATTTGCTGGTGCATTCATTGCCGAAATCGTTCGTTCTGGTATTCAAGGTGTACCAAAAGGTCAGATGGAAGCAGCGCGATCACTTGGAATGTCTCATGCAAAGGCAATGACTCACATTATTTTGCCACAAGCATTTAGAAGAGTATTACCACCGCTTGCATCACAATTTATCATGCTAATAAAAGACTCATCGCTGGTATCTGTCATTGCAGCGACGGAGTTAACACTAAACGCAAAAAACCTAGTAGCAACATCGTTCCGCTCAATCGAAGTATGGACATTCGTAGCACTAATCTATTTCATCATGACATTCAGCTTATCATTAATCATTCGATACTTCGAAAAACGATTATCGAAAAGCGAAGCATAACGGCAAGGAGGGTGTACCCAAATGATCTCAATCAAAAATGTCAATAAAAGCTTCGGTGCCCACCACGTCCTAACCGACGTTTCGCTCGAAGTACCCAAATCGAATGTAGTCGCACTAATCGGACCTAGTGGAGCGGGGAAATCAACCCTCATCCGAACAATCAATGCACTTGAGCCAATAAACAACGGAGAAATCATCGTTGACGGAATATCCATCCACGACAAGAAAACGGACATCAACAAAGCCCGACTAAATATCGGCTTCGTATTCCAAAGTTTCAACCTATTTCCGTTTTTAACGGCACTAGAAAACGTAACAATCTCACCGATGAAAGTAAAAGGACTTTCCAAAGAAGAGGCAGAAAAAAGAGGGAAAGAACTACTAATCTCACTCGGGTTGGGAGACAAATTCGACTCGTATCCAAGCAGACTCTCAGGTGGTCAACAACAACGTGTAGCCATCGCACGAGCACTTGCAATGGACCCACAAGTCATGCTATTTGATGAACCAACATCCGCACTCGACCCAGAAATGGTAACCGAAGTACTAGATGCCATCCGCAAACTAGCAAAAGAAGGCATGACCATGGTCGTCGTAACACACGAAATGGGCTTCGCCAAAGAAATCTGCGACGAAATCGTCTTCATGGCAGACGGCAAAATCGTCGAACGCGCAGCACCAGAAAAATTCTTCACCAACCCAGACACACAACGCGCCCAAGACTTCTTATCCAAAGTACTAAACCACTAGACATTTCTCTAGTGGTTTTTCTTATGTTACAAAAGTGTTACTGGTGCCAGGCACCAGTAACACTACTCAAGCTCGAGTACCAAATGTCTAAGTCGCACCACATAACCTGGCTCGAGTACCACATACCCAAGCTGAACACCACATACCCAAGCTCGAGTACCACATATCTCAACCAGAGCACCACATAACCTAGCTCGAGTACCACATACCCAAGTCGACCACCACATACCCAAGCTTGAGCACCACATATCCAAGCCCAAACACCACATACCCCAACCAAAAACAAACAATTGCCTTCCACCCAACATTCTGCTACTCTATACCCAGATCAATAGAAAGGAGCAATTACAATAGAAATCCTCAGACCACAATCACCCAACCACCAAGCTCTAGCTCGACTAAAAGCCCGCCTGCCAAAACACCACGAAAAATACCCATCCATCCTAGAAAAACTAGACCAAACAAACGCAGGCTACCATGGAGAACTACGCGTAGACAAATTCATCGAAGAAGTACAATTTCCGCAACAAGTACACATCATCCCAGACCTACACATCCGCCTCCACGCCAAAAGATACATCCAGATCGACACCCTAATCCTAACAAAATCCTATATCCTAATAACCGAAGTCAAAAACATAACAGGCACCCTTCGATTCAAAGAATACCCAAATAAACTCGTACGCATCGTAGACAACAAAGAAGAAAAACCATTCGATTGTCCCGTCGTCCAACTAGAAAGAAACAGCGATGGAATCAGCAATATCCTAGCAAAAGTCAATCTAAAACTTCCCATTCACCAAGCGCTCGTCTTCCCATCCCAGAACACAATAATCGAAAATGCCCCCAAAAACCGCAATATCTTTTTCGTCAAACAATTCCCGTTATTTATCCAAAAACTAAATAAACTACCGCCAATTCTAACTGAAAGCCAACTCACCTTTCTCGCAAACGAACTAATAAACATAAATAAAAAATTCCCATCTAAACCACTATGCGAACGATTGAACATAAATCCCGAGCACTTACAGAAAGGAGTACTATGCAAACATTGTGACACAGCACTCCTAAGAAAATCCCTTCGCACCTGGATATGCAGCGTATGTAAAACCAAAGACACCAACCCAATCCCAAGGAACATAGAGGATCTATTTATACTAATCAAACCACACATATCCATTCAGGACTGCATGTACTACTTGCAAATAAACTCCAGATACACAATCTATAACAGTCTACAAAAAATGCAACTAGAAAAAAGAGGTCACAAAAAATCAACCAAATACACCAAAATAACAAAACCATCCACGCAAAAATAAAAAGGAAGCCAATTTACAAATCGGCTTCCTTTTCACACAAAAAACTTGCGAGCACCACATAACTAATTACAAGTACCACATAAACCTACCTAACCATCAGCATACTCAAAATAAAAACAAGCCACTTCCTTTGAAAAGAGAATGCAGACGTATGAAGCAGTCAATATGCTATATCAGGTCTCTATATTCCTAGCACCAGCAGTTGTTGCCCTGATTGCACTATACACTAATATAAAGTAATCAACCTCCGCAAATGATCTAGAAAGCATCGTTCGTTTAATTTCTTCGTAACCGTTGTTGCTGCGTTATGGTAGTTGCACTAACTAAGTGATTAACAGCTGTAGAAGATAGACAGATAAAAAGTTTTTCGCTATCAGTGATTGTAATATGTACATTCTTTTAAATAGAAGAAACTCATATATGTAAGATCTATATCCATCATCAATAAATAAAAAAACGCCCTCTGCAATAGCAAAAGACGATAAAATAAGAAAAGAAGCATCCGATGTTCAGATGCTTCTTTTCTTGAGCGATAAAACGAAGGAAGTAGAAGGCTGCACACTAATGAATGTACAAACAAGTTTACGGCGTTACACATCTATAAGTAACCTTCTATACTGTACATCATAACATAAATTTTAAAAAATGCACGCATTTACACAAAGAAATTTAAAATAAATTAATTCAAAAAGAGAAACCTTTCGTATTTAAAAATAAAAGAATAGTAAGAAAATTCTATTTAATTGAAAAAACAAGGGTAGGTAATCTATCATTCTAAAAATGGTAATAATTAATCAGAAAAAAAGGTAGCATAAATAGTAATATTCCTGTAATATGGAACTTGTAATAGAGTCCTTGGTGCTTTCAAAACATCATCCTCAAAAATAAACTGGTAATCTTATAGGTTTCTAGTTGATTTTAGCATAAGAGTTTTGTATACTCATATATTAGTTAGGGTGATGATATTGGACGCTATCAAGCGACCGGCGTTACACACTAAAAAATTGCAACACACAAGCGAAGGGAGATCACAAGTTTATGAAAAAAGTTATCAAAATTGCAGCTTCAACTGCAGTAGCAGCTTCAGCATTCGTTGCAGCAGCACCAGCTAACCAAGCTGACGCAGCAGTAAACGTAAATCAATTAGCAACAGACGCACAAAATGCAGGTACAGTATTAAAATGGGCTATCTCAGTAGAAGGTTCTGCTGATTTCGTAACACGTCCATACGACCAATTCAACGCTGCTAAAAAAGCAGTAGCAGCAGCAGAAGCAGCAGCTAAAAAGCTTTCTACATCTGAAAAGTTAAGCTTAGATGCTAAACTTGTAGATGCAAAATTACAAATCAAACGCGCAGCGGCTTATATCGATGCAATCACTTCAAGTGAAAAAATTAAAGATTTAACATCTAAATTAGATGCAGCTATCGCTTCTGGCGATATCGAAAAAGTTGAAGCTGCTTACCACACAGCAACTGCTGAGTACCGTAAACAAGCTAAACTTTTAGACCGCGTATACGGTCAAACTACTCGTGACGAAATTCGTAACGCAGTTAAACCAGCAATCGAAAAATCAGTTGCTTCAGTTAAAAACGAAGTAACAGTTAACATGCTTGTAAAAGCAGCAGCTAAAGACGTTGCAGCTGGAAAAATTGCTGATGCACACGCGAAAATCGCTGAAGCACAAGCAATCATCGATGCTAACAACCTTAAATGGGAAGCTGATTTACAAAAATCAGTAAATGATTCAAAAACAGATCTACCAGCTATTCCTGGTAACATTTCTGTAGAAACAGCTGCATTCCACGGTGAAACTAACCAAACTTACGCAGTAGTTGCTTCAGTTAAAACAACTTCAGGTGCTGCTTACAACGGTGTAGTTGAAGTTTCTTTTGACAAAGCTGGTTATAAATTTGTAAAAGTAAACGGAACTACTGTTGATACTAGCGATGTAACAACGGCAGATGTTGTTAATGGTCAATTAGTAATGACTGTTACAAACTCTACAACGGATGTACCAGTTGCAGGCGGGAAAATTAAAATTGCAACTAAGTCAGCTAATGGATCTACAATTGATACTCAAAATACAGGGACATTAAACTTCTACAAAAAAGTTGATTCGGCTGTACTTAATGTAAACGACAATTCTGGTAAAGTTAAATATGTAGATGTTGCTAACAATTATTTCGTTAATGAAAACCTTGAAAAAATTGTATTATCAGCAACAGGAAACGTATACCAAGATACTAACAATGCAGTTATCTCTTTAGATGCGTTTAAAGCTAAACTAACTAAAGGTGACATTGTTACTGGTACTTACTACAAATCAATTGGTTCAACTCTACAACTTGCGCTTGATTATCAAGAAGGTTCAAAATTCGAGCTTAAGCAAGAAGTAGTTGAAGATACAGCATACCGTGTAGAAGGAAATACTGTTACATTATCAGGTACTGGCGAAGCTGGTAAACGTGTAGCTATTTACAAAACTGAAAATGCTGATGTGGTAGCAAATGGAACTGCAGCACTTACAGTAGTTACAGTAGGTTCTAATGGACTTTGGAGTACAACTCTTTCAGTACCAACTAAAACAACATTCGCTGCTTATCAAATTCCTTCTGTAAATGATCTTGCTCCTGCATATTCATTCGAATTAGGAGAAGAAATTACAGTTGTTAATGGTAAATTTGAAGCAGAAGCTGCATTTAACGGTGGTTATGCTACAGATGATTCATTAACTGGCGATGTATTTTTATTCACTTCTACTAAAGATACAAAAGAATTAAAGATTTCTTCAAATGCACAAGTTACATTAGTTGATGGTGATACAACTCGCGCTACTTATGTAAATGGTGTAAATGGAACGAAAATCGAAAAAGTGGATGGTACTGGATTTAAAATCACATTTGGTACTCCTTCTACAATCACTGGTGGTAAATTAGAAGGTGCATTAACTGTTAGTAATGTATCTGGAATTGAAAATGCTTACGGATTAAAAGCTAATGTCAAAGGATTTGTATCTGGATATTAATTAATAGTCTAATAGTTTAAAGAACTGTTTCCCAACTTTGTTGGGGAACAGTTCTTTTTTTTGCGATTTATAGAAATATAAAAAAATTTAAAAAGAAAACTTTATTATAAAAGTTGTAAGATTACTTCCACCTAAAACAATAAAATTGCAAATCATAGGCTTCGAAAAAGTATATAAATTAAGGATATTTTTGTTTAAAATAATGGTACAATGTAAGGTGATAGTAAACTGATTTAGGAAGGTAGAGATTAATAGTATGAATATTACCGATACAGCCACACGATATATTGTGGTAGGTATTATTGCGATGTTAATTCTTGGTCTCGGCTATACATCGTTTTCAGGAGCAAAACAGGACGAACAATATGAAGCAGAACAAGAAATTTATAAACATTCGTTAGATCTTATCGAAGAAGAACAATTTGACCAAGCATTATTGTACTTGAAGCAAGTGGAGGAAAATTATCCAGAGTCTGCAAATGTCAAATACAACCTAGCAATAACATATGCAAATATTGGTGAGTGGAATAATGCTGCTCAGGAATATAAAAGAGTACTTGATTTGAACCCATACAGAGTGGAAGACTCTTTATTTATGTTACAGTATGGAAGCGTCCTTTTGAATGCAAACAAAAATGATGAAGCGAAAATTGTTTTTGAACGTTGCCAAACGCTGCCTATTCCAGAACAAATGCCCAACTACCAAGAACAGGTGAATGAGTTGTTAATGCAAATTTCAACAAGTTCATGATAAGGAGTTATAAGTAATGAGTTATACTTTACATAGAAAAGTACACATCAAGCGTGATAAAGAAGAAGATCGACGTTCGCAACAACAAGTAGATAAATGGATTTTATATTCGCTACTCGCCGCTATTGTTCTTGTACCGTTACTTGTTGGAGGTCATGTTACAAATGTTGTGAGTCCACTAATAGCTGATGCCAGCCAACTTGTATCCGGCGAAAAAATTGACTTTTTTACATTTTATAAATTTATTGCTCTTATTATTTTAACTGTAATCGCTACGAGTTTATTTTTGTATAAATTCTTCTTCTTAGATTATCGCTTACCCAAACGCCCTATTTTATGGTTTTTTGCACTATTTCTACTTGCTATTGTTTTAGCAACTACGTTTTCTCCTAGTAAGACAATAGCCCTGTATGGACAATACAATCGTACAGATGGTGCACTTTCATACATATGTTATATTTTATTAATGTTTGTTGCTATGCATATTCAATATCCTAAAAAAGTAGTAGAATACGTACTTTATGCATTCTATCCATTAGTTATTATAAACTTTGTCGTAACAACGATGAATTTTACTAATCACGATGCATTAATGTATGGTCCATTAAAAACAGCTCTTACACTTTTTGCACCAGAGATAGTTGTAGGAGAAAATTCACAACTATTAGGAACGCTTAATCACTGGAATTATATGAGTGGAATGTTTGCAATAGTTACGATTATGTATTTATCATGGATAGTTATTGATACGAACAAGGTGCGAAGAGTTATTAACTTTGTCTTTGCTATACTAGCTATGACTACAATGTTGATAGCAATGTCAGCAAGTGGTTTTGTAACGTTTGTATGCATTACACCTTTAATTATCTGGCTTGCTATTAAATCATCAAACAAAAAAATGGCTTTCATTTCACTCGTTATTTTTACTATATTAACGGCAGGGATACTTCATGTTTTATCTATGAAGGATCCAGAAGCTTGGGATGAATCAATAGGATTCTTTTTACCTGGAAATCCTTACATTGATGAACAATCAGTAGACACATCGCTTAATGATGATACTAGCTGGGCCCCTTCGATTTTACTTGGTGCTAAAGCTTTTGCAGCTGATGAAGTATTTCAATTGCCAGAGTTACCAGAAAGTGCTTGGGGTCCTGGTACCGGACGTATCTATATTTGGCAGAAAACACTTCATTTATTAAGTGAAAGACCATTGTTCGGTTATGGTTTAGATACACTCATGTATAATTTCCCTCACAATGATATAGAAGCACGGTCTAATTTAACAGTGGTGACTATTGTTGATAAACCACATAGTCTTTATGTGGGGGTTGCTTATGGAACGGGTATTGTTGGGATAGTGGGCTTTCTAGGTATAATAATTTATACTGTATGTGCGGCAGTAATGAGCATTATTCGTTTTAAGGTATTTTCAGGATTAACAGTAATACTTTGCATAGGATGGCTCGCATTTTTAGTACAAGCCTTATTTAATGATTCATTACCCGGTACTACTGCTTCACTTTTTGCTATTGCTGGCATCATGATGGCACAGTTGTACAACAAGAAAGAGATAAGCGGATCTATTAATGAAAGAAATATATAATTTACAAGAATCTATTGTAAAATAAAGACATTTAAATTGCCGATAGATTCACTTTTTTTAGCTTGGATAAGGAAGAAATTTTATTAAAACAGAATAGCAACATTTATTTAGAAGAAAATCTAAATTGAAAACTGTACTAATTACAGGACAGTCTGGCTCTTATTTAACGTATCTCTTATTAAAAAAGGGTTACAAATTTTACGGTTTAGTTAGAAGAGCAAGTAAATCAATTATGGTGAATATAGAATTTATAAAAAATCAAGTCGAATGGATGAAAATAATCAGTATATAAATAAGGTGGACTAGATTTGAAGAAAAAAGTTGCAGTGGTGATACCATGTTTTAATTATGGGCAGTATATTGAAGAGGCTGTTGATAGTTGTTTATCTTCTACGTATGAAGAGCTAGAAATAATAGTGGTAGATGATGGTTCTACAGATCCTTACACAATTGAAAAATTAAAACAGATTGCTAAAAAACCAAAGACAAAAATATGTCGGCAAGAAAATGGTGGTTTGTCAGCTGCTAGAAATTTTGGATTTAGAAATACGGATGCTGAATATGTTTTAACATTAGATGCAGATGATAAAATTGCGCCAACATTTATCGAGAAAGCTTTATGGATACTAGAGAAGTATGATAACTACAACTATGTATACAGCTTAGTACAATTGTTTGGTGAACAGCAGAAAGTATGGGAGACGTTACCATATAACTTAAGCTATCTAAAATATCGTAATACAATTCCAGCAACTATTTTTATTAAACATTCTGCTTGGGAAACTATCGGTGGATATGATGAGAAAATGTTAAGTGGCTATGAAGACTGGGAGTTCATCATTAGATTAGGGAAAAATAATTTAATTGGATTTCACATAAATGAAATTTTATTTTTCTATCGAAAACATCATGGAAGTATGTTAGGGGATTCGAAAAAGAAACATAGTGCCCTTGTTAAATATATTAGAGAAAAACATAGCGATATCTATAAGTATTATTCTTTTCCTTCTTTTCTGTTTTTTGAATGTAAACGAAGAGTCTCCAAATTAAAAAAGAATATATATATAACATTAAAAGAAGGCTCTTCAACGAGTTGGAAGCACATTTTCAAAAGGATTATTCATGGGTTTAACTCTAAATATAATGAGAAAGATATTTATTTAGAAAGTATAACCAAAGAAACAGTATTACAAGATAAAAAAGCGAATGAAAAAATGAGAGTATTAATAATTTTACCATGGTTAAATGTTGGTGGTGTTGAAAAAGTATTTTTAAATCTTATGAAACAATTAAAAGGAACTGTGGACTTTTATGTTGTAACTACAGAAGGACAACTTAGCCATGTATGGGAAGAAAAATTTGGAGAGGTAGCAAAAGAAGTTCAACATCTAGGAATGTTTCTCTCGGATGATGAAGAAAGGTTAGCTTATTTGAATTATCTTATTGAATCATTAAATGTGGACATCATACATCTGTCAAATAGTAGATTCGGATATAGAGCATTAAAATTTATAAAAGATAATCATCCTTCTATTAAAATAATTGATACACTGCATATGGAGGAGCCATGGAGTACGTGGGATTATTTTAGACTGAGTGCACCTTATGATTCGCTCATTAATCATAGAGTAGTTTTAACTGAATACCAAAGGGACAGATTAAAAAATATCACAGATAATAATAGAGCTAATATAATTCCAAATGGCATCGAGATAGAAGAATATGATTTTAAAGTGAAAAGTGAAAAAAATGAAAATTTTAATATTGCATTTATCGGTAGATTAACGAAACAAAAGCAACCTTTAATTTATTTAGAAACAGCGAGATTGGCAAAAGAAAAGAATTTGCCCTTCAAATTCCATTTAATTGGTAATGGAGAATTGTTAAGTAAATGCAAAAAATACATTAAAAAAAATGATTTATTTGACTATGTTATTTTGCAAGGGTTTACGAATGATATTAACACTACATTTAAAAAAACTGATGTACTGTGCATGCCTTCTATTATTGAAGGTTTACCAATTACAGGGTTAGAAGCAATGGCTGTCGGAGTTCCAATCTTGGCAACGGATGTACCTGGGTGGAATGATCTTATAACACATAAAAAAAATGGAATGTTATCACAACATGATGCAAAAAGTTTACTAGTTAATTTAGAAAAATTGTATTCGAATGTAAATTTATACAATTCAATTAGAAAAAATGCAAAAAATGAAGTTATGAAATACTCCAATAAAAAGATGGCGGAAAGCTATTTAAAATTATATTCTAATCTTCTAGAAGATAAGGTGAGAATTAGTGACTGAAAGTAAAAAAGTAATTAAAATAATGCATATTTCCGAAGCGACTTCTGGAGGAGTATGGACTCATCTAAATCAATTAGCTGATAATTTACCGAAAAGTAGGTTTAAACAAACATTTATACTGTCATCTATTAAGAACCCAAAGTTAGAAGACGGATTAGAATTTCAGAATCATAATTTCCATGTAGTTGATATGGTAAGGGAAATTAATCCTATTGAAGATATTGTAAGTATCATTAGAATATGTAAGATATTAAAAAAAGAAAAGCCAGATATTGTTCATTGTCATAGTTCCAAGGCTGGGTTAGTAGGAAGAGTAGCCACTGTTTTTATGAAAAATGTAAAAGTAGTGTATACACCGCATGCATTTGCGATTCACCCACATAATGGTAAGCTCAAAAACGTCATATTTAGTATGGTAGAACGTTTCCTAGCATTTGTAACTACTAAAATCATCTGTGTATCATATGGGGAAAGAGAAGTTGCAATCAAATATGCGATTTGTGATTCGAATAAAATAAGCGTTATATTAAATGGAGTCGAAGACTGGGAGTACACTGTCTCACTTTCAAAGGAAGAATGGTTACAAAGTTATAGTTTCACTGGTCAGGAGAAAATCATAGGTTTTTTAGGGCGACTAGCTCCTCAAAAAGATCCACTAACTTTTATAGAACTGAGTCAACAATTTAACTCTGATAAAAAAGTGGTTTTTGTGATGATAGGTGACGGTCCGCTCGAAGAAATAGTCCGACAAGAGGTTGGAGAAAATTGTGTAGTGATAGGCTATCATGCAAGACCGAGAGATATTATTCAGTATTTTGATATTTATGTAATGACTTCTTTATGGGAAGGACTACCTTACACATTATTAGAATCAATGAATGACGGTATCCCAATTGTAGCAACAAATATTTCAGGGGTAAATGAAATAATTCTCCATAACAAAACAGGTTTATTAGCCAATACTAAAGATGTGAATGAGTTAAGTCAACATGTTAGACGTTTGTTAGAAGACCCTTATGAAGCGACAAAGCTTAGTGAAAATGCAAAATATTTAATAAATAAAAAAAATAAATTAAATAAAATGATTAAAGAAACAGAGGTTTTATATTCTGAGCTTTAGTTTTTAAAATCTGGAGAGATATAAATGATTATTAAAAATTATGATTTAATCAAGCAGCTCCTGAAACGGGATATCTTATTAAGATATAAAGGATCAATGTTAGGATTTTTCTGGGCCATTATTCAACCAATTATTATGCTAGCAGTTTATACATTTGTGTTTAGTGTAATTTTTCAAGCAAAATGGGGCATGTCCGAAAGTACAAATCAGTTTGAGTACGCACTCTTATTATTTGTAGGTTTAATATTTTTTAATGTATTTAGTGATGTAATTAATCGTTCACCAGGAATAATTATTGCAAATACAAGCTATGTAACTAAAGTTGTCTTTCCTCTTGAAATCTTAAGTATCGTGGCATTAGGTAATGCACTTGTACACTCTCTAATTAGTTTAGTAGTTTTATTGATTGCTGTACTTATAACTTATGGTTCAATCAACTGGAATATTGTATATCTTATACCAATGATTTATTTATCGGTAAGTTTACTAACACTAGGTTTAAGTTGGTTCCTTTCATCGCTGGGAGTGTTCATAAGAGATTTAAACTATTTAATTTCAATTATCGTTCAAGTTTTGTTTTTCATGACGCCAATTTTCTATCCTGTAACTGCAGTTCCGGAAGAATTTAGATTAGTAATGGGATTAAACCCTCTTACAGGAATTATTGAAAATGCTAGAAATATTATTTTATTCAATGAAATGCCGAACTGGAAATGGTACTTCACTTCGTTAGGCATATCTTTCATCATTGCCATACTTGGCTATGCATGGTTTAAAAAAACGAAAAAAGCATTTGCAGATGTTTTATAAGGACGTGAAAAAGTGAAAAAGTACAATATAGCTTTCCTGTTAGGATATCCCGAAATCTCTGGAGGAACGAATGTAATTATGGAGCATGCAGTTGGCTTAAAAAAGAAAGGACACAACGTTGCAATAGTAACGGAACTTCCTTTTGAAAAGAAGCGGTTAGCATGGCACCCAGAGGCAATGATTTTAGATTGCTATAGTCACGAGCAAGTAAAAGATATAGAATTTGATATTGCTATCGCAACGTGGTGGAGAAGTGTATATGACCTACCATATGTACAAGCAAAGAAATTCGCTTACTTCTGCCAATCAATTGAAACGAGATTCTTCGATTCATCTGACTTAGCAATGAAGGCGCTTGTAGAGTTTACTTACAGAATGAATTTACCGGTAGTTACTGAAGCTACTTGGATTGCGAATTATTTAAGAGACCATTATGGTATGGAGTCTACTTTAGTTAGAAATGGTCTAAAGAAGGATATTTTCACAATCGATGGTGAAAGTAAAGACAGCTCTCGTCCGAAGGGTCTTCGTGTATTAGTAGAAGGGCCAATGGGTGTCTATTTCAAGAAAACAGAAGATACAATTCGAATTTGCCAAGAAGCAGGCATCGAGGATATTTGGCTATTAACATCATCTGAAGTAGAGGAATATCCAGGTATTTCAAAACTATATTCAAAAGTACCGATGAAAGAAGTATCGAGTATTTATAGATCTTGTGACGTTTTAGTAAAGCTTAGTATCGTTGAAGGGATGTTTGGACCACCTTTAGAGATGATGCACTGCGGCGGAACGGCAATTACTAATAATGTTACAGGGCATGATGAATACATGGTGAGCTACCATAACGGTATAGTTACGGATATGGGGAACGAGCAACAGGTAATTAAAGCATTACAAATGCTAAAAACAAATCCTGCGCTTCTACAAAAATTAAAGAGCGGCGCTCGTGATACAGCAATTAACTGGCCTGACTGGCCAAAAGCCATAAATGAAATGGAACAGTTTATTATCGGTGTAATTGAACAAGATACAAGTGATTTAGATTTTAAAGAAACTCAAAAAGATGTGTTAAAGGCAGCCTTAAGATTTGCTGGTCCTTTAGAGTCAACGACAAAACAAACTTATAACAAAAAGGAATTATTAGAAATTTTTAAGAAACATTTGAAACTGTATGCAAATAAAAAATTCCCTACATTGTATAATAATCTTAAAAACAAAAAGAATGAGAAAAATCGAGTTCAAAATGCACCTCTACCAGAATTATCGATACTCTCGCTAGAACAAAGTAAAGAAAAGTATCATGTAGCATTTATTGGAGATAAATCTATTCACTCAATTGCTTTCAGACCAAAGCAAGAGAATTATTTAAGTTTATTCGTTGATTTTGAGAA
This sequence comes from Psychrobacillus soli, assembly GCF_006861775.1. Taxonomy (GTDB): domain Bacteria; phylum Bacillota; class Bacilli; order Bacillales_A; family Planococcaceae; genus Psychrobacillus; species Psychrobacillus soli. Next base: position 120,092 of record NZ_VDGG01000004.1, read on the forward strand.
ATTAAAACGGGAAGATAGCATAAAGCGACTATTAAAAGAATTTAAACCAGATATACTTTTTGTATTCAAAAAGGAATTTATTGAGAATGAAGAATACAATCCAAACGTAAATGGAAAAATTATTTTCATATCGACTGAAGCGATTCATTCCTCAAATTTAAGTTTCTATAATAAATATTTTGCTAAAGGAAACGAGTCGAAGTACCTCCTACATATTAGTAGCAGGGATACAAGAGAATTAATGAAAAACAATTTAAATGTCATTGGCTCACTAGACTTACCTATATATGTTCAAGAAATAGAAATAAACAATTGGAATTCTCGAATGATAAAGTATTTATTAATAGGAGAAATATCAAACTATAACAAAGACTTTGTAAGAGTAATTAAAGAGTCAGGTATCAACTATGTGCATATAAAAGAATCAAGTGATACAGCTTTAGCAGCTAAAATGGTTTTAAATAGTAAATTCGTATTATATTTACCACAGGAAGATCAATGCCTGTTGAAATCTACAAATATAATGAGAGATATGCTTTGTGATGCAATTGTTATTACACAAGAATTTACGCCGAATTATGCAACAATGCCCAATGAGCATTATCTACACTATGAAAAGCCAAGTCAATTAAGAACTTTATTGGCAACGCTAGAATCATTTGAAGATAAGTACATGCATATTCAATCTGTCGGAAAAGAAAAGGCTAAAGAATTTGTTGTTGACCAACAATTTATCAATATTATTAAGAACATAGATATTAAAGGAATATAATATGCTAAAAGATAATTTTTTAAATATATTTTATAGAAGATATACTCATTTTATACACAATAAAAAATTTGGAAATGCACAAAGATTCCCTGGATGGTATATTACGCTAGTATTTTTCTTGTATGAAAAATTGCCACTATCATATTTTAAAAATAGAGGTCATGAAGGCATTATTAGAGTTGGATTTATGATTAATAAATCTATTCGCTCAATTTACCTATTCATTAATCCTTTTGCAAAACTTTTAAAAATGTTAGTAAAATTTGCACGGAATTGTTTAATCAGCTTAAAAACGTTTCTGAAAATAATCGTAAATGGTAATGACAAAGCGCGTAAAATTCCAGTTACATCGAAAACAGTGAACTTTGAAAATACGGTTTTATACCAAGGTATGGACTATTCAAATGAGCATCTTTATTTGTATTTCGAAAGAATTAAGAAAATGAAGGGTGACTATTTATTTTTCGTTCACTTATTTGCTGAAAAAACAAATGATTCTCGGGATATATTTTATAAAGATAGCTGGCCTGTGGAGCCAATTCGTTTGTGGGAAAAAGGAAAGACCATTACACAAAGTATTTATTTAGGTGATATTCCTAAAGGATATTACAAAATTAAGATGGGTATCTATAATAGCCAAACGTTTGAACGCTTAAGAGTTGAAGGAACTAGTGATAATAGTATGGACCTTGGTTGGAGAGAATTAAAATAATTATTAAAATTCAGAGTGAAGTAGGAGTGCTTCATTCTAAATTTATTTAGGAGGAGAATTTATGACCTCGAATTTGATTAATGTTGGAAATTTTGATAATTTGTATCAAACTGCGATGACTTTATCAGCCAATAAAGAGGTTGTAGGCTTTGATATTTTTGATACAGTTCTAAGAAGAAAAGTCGAGCCAGAATATATTAAAGACGTTGTTGCTAATTATATGATGGAACTATTGCAGCTCGAAGGTATCGTCATTGATTTGGAGTTACTTCGACAAAAAAGAAGAGACTTGGAAATCCATTTAGGTACTCAAAGTGAGCTGAAAGGTGAGGATCATGAATTTTTATATGATGATTTAATCATCGGACTTTATAAACAGCTCCCTGGTCTAAATGAAGAAAAGGTTGAGGAGCTTTATTTAAAGACTAAAAAATTTGAAATTAGATTGGAAAAAGAAGCGCTTTGCTTAACGCCTAATATAGGAAATTTGCTTGGAGATTTAAAAGCAAGTGGCAAGAAATTATTTTTTATATCAGACATGTATCTTTCAATTGAAATGATTCGTGAACTATTGAATCATTTTGATGTTGAAAAGTATTTTGATAATGGTTATTGCTCTTCACAATTCAACAAAAAGAAAATGACGGGTAAATTATTTGATTATGTATTGGAAGTAGAAACTATTAATCCATCTAAAATGCTATTTATTGGCGATAATTATTATAGTGACGTTGAGATGACATCACAACGTGGAATAACTGCCATCCATATTAATGATTTCAATGAAAAAAGAAGAAAAAGTGGCCTTCAATTAGTTGAGTGGTCTTTTAAAAAGGATGAGTTTTGGAGCGGAAAATTAATTCATCATATGATTCACGATATACCTAAAAGAGTGCAACCGGGTAAAAGTGATGACTACGATCTTGGAATATTAGTTGCGCCAATTTTAGTTCAATTTGTAGAAGACTTAATTGAAAAATGTCAGGTAATGAATATAAACCAGATATACTTTTTAGCACGTGAAGGAAAAGTATTTATGGATATTTATCATGAAATAATTAAGAACAATCCTGCAAACAAAACGTACCCAAATGCTAGCTATTTATATGTGAGTAGAAAAGCCACTTTCTTACCTTCAATTGATTCATTAGAATGGGGAGAACTAAATCGATTTTTACATCAATATAGTACACAGTCAATTAATTCGTTTTTAAGTAATTTAAACTTACCTGCGCATGAATATTATGAATATGCATTTAAAGCAGGATTTAAAGATTTTGATGTAAAATACGCGCATATTGAAAAAAATGAACAATTTAGATCATTTATAGAAATGCTTGAGGTTAGAACGCTATTCGAAAAGCATCAAAAACAAGCAAAAGCACTGTTTATTCAGTATTTAGATGAGCATCAGTTGTTTGAAAATGAACAAGTTGCTTTTGTTGATATTGGTTGGAAAGGTACGATTCAAGACAGTATTGCAAAGGCAATTGAAAAAGAAATAAAGATACCAACTATTTATGGCTTCTACATGGGATTATTAGATAGTCCAATGGGAACTACAAATAAATCCCTAAAGTTTGGCTTCTTTGCGGATTTCAGAAATAAGAACTACATTGAAAACGTCATTTTTAAAAACGGTTCTTTGTTTGAAATGTGCACGACACCAAATCATGGAACAACTATAGGGTATGAATTTGATGGGAAGAAAATTGTACCCATTTTAAAGAATTTTGAAGTGGAGAAGGAAAATTATAAAAAATATTTTGAAGATGTGTTTAAAGCAATTAATGACTACGTAAAAGATTACAGTGATATTCGAAACTTACTCTTCTTTAGACCAGCTCAAAATAAACTATTTTTTACAGATCAAATTAGACGCTATATCCTATATCCTACAAAGAGAGAAGCGAGAAACTTTTTACGATATTCACATGTAGAAAGTTTTGGCATCGATAAGGTGACAACATATGAGCTACAAGGCTCAATCGTAAAAGAATTATTTAAATGGCCGATTCATAAGGGCCCATCTAGAATTATTAATTTAGTTCGTATGCAAATTTGGCCAGAGGGTGTATTAAAAAGAAGTAATATTCCATTTGTAAATTTTGTATATGATTATTTTTCAACAAAGAGACAATAAGTTTGTTAAAGAAAGTGGTGTAGTTAATGTCTATAAACGACATAGCTGTAAAAGTAGAATCTATCAGTAAATGTTACTATATGTATCAAAAGCCAGAAGATAGATTAAAACAGATGTTTCTTTCCAGATTTCCAATTGAAAAGTCCTTTGTAAAAGAGTTTTGGGCGTTGCGAGACGTATCCTTTGAAATAAAAAAAGGCGAAACACTTGGGATTATTGGACGTAACGGATCTGGTAAAAGTACGCTTCTACAGTTGATTGCCAATACATTATCCCCAACTTCAGGCAGTGTAAGAGTGAATGGCCGTGTTTCAGCGCTATTGGAATTAGGTAGTGGTTTCAACCCAGAATTCACAGGACGTGAAAATGTTTATTTAAGTGGTAGTATATATGGGATTTCTAAATCAGAAATGGACATGAAAATCGGTGAGATACTTGATTTTGCAGACATTGGAGAATTTATTGATCAACCAGTAAAAACTTTCTCTAGTGGTATGTTTGCTCGTTTAGCGTTCTCAGTTGCAATAAATGTGGATCCAGATATCCTAATTGTGGATGAAATTCTAGCTGTAGGTGATAGTGCCTTCCAAGCAAAGTGTAATCGAGCATTTCATAAATTAAGTGATGAAGGTTGTACAGTTTTATTAGTAACACAAGATCCATATATGGTACGAAATTTCTGCTCAAAAGCTTTATATTTGAAAAAAGGGAATGTCATTTCTTATGGTAATCCAACGGCTGTTACAGATAAATATTTAAGAGAAATTGAGCAGGCACAGTCTAGAGATATGGCTGTTGAAGATGGTTTAATTTCAAAAGAACAGGCACAAGAGATGGATTTAAATTCAGATTTAGTTGAGGGACCCATATTTAGAATTGAAGATGTTAAAATATTAGATGCAAACTATCAACCAGTCGATAAATTCTACACAGGTGATGATATCATTCTACAGTTTAAATATTTAAACCTAGCGAAATCTACTAAAGAGAAGGTAGTATTTGTATTCAGTTTATATAGACATGATGATTTTTATATTTGTGGTAATACAACCCTAATGGATGGATTATCTCCGTTTACGCCTAAAAATGAAGGAATTGTCGAAGTTAGATTCCCGAATATTAGGTTGTTATCAGGAAATTACAAATTTAGAGTTGCGGTTGATGACGAAAGGGGTATAGGGATTTTTACAGAGGCCTTTACAAAACCTTTTGAAGTTGAAGATAATTTTGAAGCAGTAGGTCTTATAAACCTAGAGAGAAACTGGGAAGTTAAGGGGTGACTTATGGAAAGAATAGATCCATTAGGAGATAATAGCATAATCCTTGGCGAGCATTTCCATCGCTATAATTGGGCGAAAAAGCTAATTAAAGGGAATATTTGTGATTTGGCCTGTGGTATGGGATATGGTAGTCAAGTTTTAAAAGGCTCAGAACATTTCTCGTCTTATATTGGAATTGATATTGATAAAGAGTCAGTCGATTTTGCCATTGAAAACTATAAAGACGAGAAGATTAATTTTTCAGTTGGTACATGTGAAAACATACCATTGGCAGATCATACGATTGATACTATTGTTTCGCTAGAAACCTTAGAGCATTTAGACGATCCAGCATTAGCAGTTATTGAATTTGCTAGGATTTTAAAAGATGATGGTTTAATTATCGGTTCAGTCCCTTCGAAGCTATTCGAAGAAACTTGTACAGAAGCATATGGGCCGAACATTTATCATAAGCAAAAATTTACAATTTCAGACTTGCAAAATTTATTTGCTGCACATTTTAAACATATTCAATTTTTTGTTAGCTCGTTAAATGTAACAAGTTTAGTAAGACCAATTGAGAATGAATTGGATTTTAATATTTTTCTCGGCAATCAGCACCAACTAGGTTCTCTTATATTTTTGGCTACAAACAATGAGCAACGATTTAAAGATAGAGAGTTGAAGAAAAGTGATCTTAGCTTAATTTCTTCGATTGTTGAATATGATTTAACGTATTTAACTCCTAGAAATGAAACAATTGAAGCTCAAAGTAACCTTATTGATGAGAAGGATAAACTAATTGCTAGATTAGAAAATATGATATCTAGTAGAGATGAAGCAATTGCAGCGCAGGCGAAACTGATTGATGCAAGAGATGAGGCAATTGCAGCGCAGGCGAAACTGATTGATGCAAGAGACGAAGCAATAGGAGCACAGGCGAAATTAATTGATGAAAGAGATATTTATATAAAAAAACTTCAGTCAAATTAATTTGTTTAATGTAGTATGGGTTGTAGAGTACAACATAAAAATTAAGCAACAGGTAAATTAAAGTTCTTCGGCGGTGCTTCCTTGTGTGCGTACAAGGAAGCATGAAAAATATAATAATCATAGTGAAAATCGTACTATAAATATATAGTCTTTAATAGATGTATAGGAGATAAATAATTACTTTATGATAAAAATAATACACTTCTTTATAGCTGTTTTATTGGCTATTAGCACTACTTATTCATATATATATATATCTTTTCCAGAGATAAATTATAAAGGGGAAATATGGTATTCCATATTTTTTTTATTATCAACTTTAACCTTTTTATTTTATTATATTGTTAAAGAATTGCATTTTAAGTTTGTTACAATGGATATTCTTAAATCTTTAATTATAATGTTTATTACTAGCGTTATAATGTTTTTGTTTTTAGTTATGCTGCCGCTTAAAGTTCCTGAAGAGGTAACAATAGAAATAATAGCTACAGGAGAAAAAGACATAAATTCGAATGGTACAGAAGTTTGGTTGAAATATTTCGAAACTGATAAAAAGGAGGAAACAATAAAGGATTTACCTGAAGGATGGGATATTGTTCATGATGTTCCTGTGTCATACCAAGGACAACCAGCAAGCCTTAGGTGGAAAGGATACGTCAAAGATAACATCTTTCTAGTATTTGCCCAACATCCATATTCCGGAGGCGCAAGGGTTATAGTAAATGATAAAGAGTATGAGTTGAACCTATATTCGAAAAAAAACGATCTCTATGAGTTAAATGTAAATCTTAATCCGGTATATTCTAAAAATATGATATTTTGTCTTATTAGTTTTACATTAATTCTAACTCTAGTTTTTATATATTTTTATTATTTTTATAAAAAAGTAAAATGTTTTATAAAGAATAATCAGAAAAAACAGGAAGATATAAAGTCAGATACTTTAAAGGAAGTTGATGAAATTTATATATTGCGTGCGGTTTCATGTCTTGCAATAGTCTTTATCCATTCAATATCTTCAATTTTAAATTATTGGGAAACTCCTTACGATACAAAAGAAATATTAACAAATATTCAAATGTTTTTAATGTTCGGGACACCAGTGTTTATATTCATATCAGAATTTGTTATATCGTATAAATATAAAAATACACTCAAAACCAACTTTCTTAGAAACCGTCTTAAATTTATTCTTATTCCTTACTTCTTTATGGCATTGCTTCATACAATTATATGGACATTTAAAAGTGGAGATATTATTAGTAACCTTGGACAATTTAGTATTAGTCTTGTCAGAAGTATATTTCTAGGAGAATTTATTGGTTATTTTATATTAATCATTTTTCAATTTTATATAATGCATATCTTATTTGTAAAATACATTTCTAACCATGTTAAACCTAAATATATAATTGCCTTTTGTATAATTATTAATGTATTGTATTTAGGTTTTTTTAATTTTAGTGAGCCTATTACTGGTTTAAGTTATCTTTGGGAACGCTATTATATGTTGTTTCCAGCATGGTTGATATATTTTTGTATAGGTTATTATAGTGGAGTATATTATAGTAATTTTAAGAAGTTTATTGTACAGAATTCACACTATATTATGCAACTACCCGTAGTTGCGGTTCTTCTCATGTATTTTATACATATAAATGACATCATATCAATTGTCAGTTCTAAAAGAATAGACATCGTAATTTATACATTGTCTATGGTTATATTCATTTTTTGTATCGGCGATAGATTTAATAACCAACAGAAAAAATTCTTTAAATGGATGAGTTCATACTCTATAGGTATATACTTACTGCACCCCATTTTTATATTAATTATTGAATTATTTGTACCAATAAAAAAAGGTAGTGTAATTATAATAGCATTATATATTGTTCTTACTTTTATATTTAGTGTTTTAAGCTCTATGATGGTTATGAACTTTTTAAATAGGTTTAATTTGGGGAAATATCTTGTAGGAAATTTAGGGAAAATAAAAAGGGGAAAAAGTCAAACGACAACTTCTCGAGGAGGAAACTCGTAAATTTATTGCAAGGTTTTACCATGAAAATATTTAAAATAAAGAAATGCGCTCCATTGAAAGGGTAATTGATATGAACATTTTAGTAACTGGTGGCGTCGGATATATCGGCTCCCACACGTGTGTGGCTTTACTTGAAGCGGGGCATACAGTGGTGATCGCAGATAATTTGAGCAATGGTCAAGCTTCGACCGTTGGGAAAATCGAGGAGCTTGCAGGGCGGAAAGTGGTGTTTTACGAATTGGATGTCACGGATGAGGTGTCGGTACGGACGCTTTTTGCACGATATCAATTTGATGGGGTGATTCACTTTGCAGGTTTGAAAGCGGTCGGTGAGTCAGTTGAGAATCCACTTTTGTATTATTCGAATAATTTGGTTAGCACAATGGTTCTGACGAGAGCATGCTTGGAATATGGCGTTAATCGATTTGTGTTTAGCTCATCGGCCACTGTTTATGGGGATAATGAGGTGCCGTTTGTGGAGACGATGAATCTGTTGCCTACGACGAATCCCTACGGTGAAACGAAAGCCATGAGTGAACGGATTATAACGGATATTGCGAGGGCTAACCCTAGGTTTTCTGTATCACTTTTACGCTATTTCAATCCAGTAGGAGCGCATGAGAGCGGGCTGATTGGGGAAGCACCGAATGGCATTCCGAATAACTTAATGCCTTTTATAACGCAGGTGGCAAAAAGGAAACGCGAGAAATTGCGTGTGTTCGGAAATAATTATCCTACGGTGGATGGCACAGGAGTTCGCGATTTTATCCATGTCGTCGATCTTTCGGAAGGTCATGTAGCGGCGCTGGAAAATCTCACTGCTGGCGTTCATACATATAATTTGGGAACTGGAAAAGGGACAAGTGTACTAGAATTAGTAAAAGCTTTTGAAGCAGCGAATGATATTGTAGTCCCTTATGAAATCGTGGATCAAAGACTTGGGGATATCGCTACATGCTACGCAGATGCTTCAAAAGCAGAGAGAGAACTAGGCTGGAAAGCGAAACGCGATATTATTGCAATGTGCCGAGATGCTTGGCGATTTGAGAAGAATTATAGAGAATAAGCAATAAAAAAGTATTCATTTAATTGTATAGTTTAATAGTTTGGTGGCATATCTCTACAATTGGATATGCAAGAAATGATCAGTTAATCATTAGCTGATCTTTTTACGTCCACGCTTATTCATTCCAACAAGATTTTAAAAAATTTTTAATATCAACTCGCTCTGTAATATCCCCCTGTTAAGAAATGATATGCATTTGACGTTACAATTTAGGGATATGTTTTACCACCTAGTTTTTTAGGTGAGCATTATTTGACGCTTACTTTTATTATTAAATTCTGATACAATAGTCCTTGAAACTCCCCTGTCAATGATGAGGTTACTGGTGCAGCAGGGTATGAAGTCATTTTACTAGACGGTTCTTTAGACAAAGCCTGTCATAGAGGAGTTTCCAACGCCAGAAGCATCTATTTACTACATGACTGGCTTTGCAAAGAAATTCCCTGAAAGTCCCAAATACAATAGTTATCATAAAAGCTACTTAAATATGAATAAGACCTATGAAATCGATTGTTTAGTTGGGGCATTTAAGATGGTTCGTAGAGAAACGATTGACGAGATTGGAATGTTGGATGAGTAATTCTTTATGTACGGCGAAGATATTGACTGATGTTATCGAATAAAAGAAGCAGGGTGGAAGATTTATTACGTTCCTCAGGTTTCGATTGTTCATTATAAAGAGACAAGCAGTCGGAAAAAACCTACTAAAATCGTCTACGAGTTTCATAGAGCGATAGTTTATTTCATATAAAATATTTTGCCAAGCACTATCATGTTTTTATACGAGGTTTGGGGATGTCACTATATGATTTTAGTAGCTGGTGGTGTCAGTTATATTGGCAATCATCTCGTAAAAGAACTAGTAAAACACTATGAAGTTGTCGTATTAGATAATTTAAGTACTGGACATCGCTAGGCAGTCGATGATCGAGCGATTTTCGTTGAAGGGGTTTTACACGCATGACGGCACCTGGCAAGCAGATTAACTTTGGAAACCCAGCCGAGGTGTTTTCATATGGTTCAAAAAATCTTCCATACCTTTAAAATTGATGCTGTTGTTCATCTTGCTGCATTTAGCCTTGTTCAAGAATCCGTAGAAAATCCAAAGAAGTACTAAAAAATAATGTCTCATCGACTTTAGTACTACTAAAAGTCATGCATGGTAGCTGGATTGATAAGTTTATTTTTCATCTTCAGCAGCAGTTTATGGCATGTTTTATATTGCTGCAATTGATGAAACAATCAATGAGGTTGGGATGCTAGATGAGACTTTCTTTATGTATGGAGAAGATATCGATTGGTGTTATCGTATAAAAGAAGCAGGCTGGAAGATTTATTATAATCTGCAAGTTTCCATCGTCCATTATAAAGGGGCGAGTAGTCGAAAAAAACCATTTAAAATCGTTTATGAATTCCACCGGGCTATGTTTTTATTTCACAAAATGCATTTTGCGAGAAAGTATAACAGGATGATTAATGGATTTGTTTACTCAGGGATTGCCTTGAAGCTTTCATTATCTGTAGTATCGAATGTTTTTAGAAAAGGTCGTTGATGAAATTGATAAGAGGAAAAGAGCGTTTTATAACGCAATTATATATGGGCTCCGATTTTATATTTATCCAAGTTTCTTTCTTTGTAGCTTGGGTGTTGCGTTTCTATTTACTAGATGATGGTCAAATAGAATCTCATTTACCGATATTTAGCTATTTTCTTTGGAACCTTGTCTATACAATAGTTAATATAATGATAGCATTTACAATCGGACTTTATGCACCGAAACGTAAAGCTAAGTTTGCAACCGAAATATCAAAAATATTTCAAGTTAATATCGTTAGTATGTTTATCCTACTTAGTGTGCTTTTTACCGTTAAATCGGTTGATATTTCACGTTTATTTTTAGCATGTTATATTACTACAATCGTTATTATTACAATTGTTTATCGATATGTCATCAAACAAAGTTTACGAAACTTGAGAAGTAAAGGGTTTAACAAACAGTTTGTCTTAATTTTGGGTGCTGGATCACTTGGAAAAAGATATATGTATAATTTAACAAGGCATCCTGAATACGGTTTAGAAGTTATCGGCTTTTTAGATGATTATCAGTCAGATGGTCATTTGGATACACCGGTACTCGGTAAGTTAAAAGAACTTTCTAAATTACTGTCTGAAAAAATCATTGATGAAGTAGTTGTAGCCCTTCCTTTAACTGCTTTTCCAAAATATCAACAAATCATTACGATTTGTGAGAAAGCGGGAGTAAGGGTTACTATTGTTCCTGATTTTTATGATATTTTACCAGCCAGCCCTCATTTTGAGAAGTTTGGTGATCTACCTATTATTAATGTTCGAGATGTTCCTTTAGATGAAATCGTTAATCGCATCTTAAAGAGAGCATTCGATATTGCATTTTCATTGATTGCTATTATTTTAATTTCTCCGCTTCTTTTAGTAATTGTAATTGGAGTGAAATTGACTTCTCCTGGTCCGGTATTATTTAAACAGGAACGGGTGGGGTTAAATCGCCGAACGTTTCATATGTATAAATTTCGTTCGATGAAACATATGCCTGAGATAGCTTCCAACACACAATGGACTATTGAAAATGATCCACGTCGAACAAAGTTTGGAACCTTTCTTAGGAAAACAAGTTTAGACGAGCTTCCACAATTTTTTAATGTGTTGAAAGGTGATATGAGTGTTGTAGGTCCCCGACCAGAACGTCCATATTTTGTGGAGCAGTTTAAAGAAGAGGTTCCAAAATATATGATCAAACATCAAGTTTGCCCTGGCATTACTGGCTGGGCTCAAGTATGTGGTCTACGTGGTGATACATCTATCAAAACTCGAATAGAACATGATATTTACTACATTGAAAACTGGACATTGTTATTCGATGTGAAAATTATTATGAAAACTGTAATAAACGGTTTTATCAACAAAAATGCCTATTAAAAAATTAGTATCATTTCAAATTTAGAGTGCCAAATAAAAGAATTCATCTATTTCTGATGAGTTCTTTTATTTCTTTTAACATATAAAAGCATGATCGCGAGGGGAAACGATGATATTAGTAGTTGGTGGAGCAGGTTATATCGGTAAGCGTCAAATAATGCCCACCTATTTTTCAGGTGGGCATTAGTGTATTCTTTATTTAACTTTAGCAGGGATGTGGCATTCCTTTGGAATGGTCTTTGACCACGGAAGGAACTGATCAAGTGCTTCCTTATCATCTAAGTCAATTTGTGGTAAGTGTTCAAAGAGATAGGTTAAATAGTTCAATGGATTTAATTGATTCTCTTTGGCGGTTTCGACAATGCTGTAGATGTGTAACCGCTATACTAAAACAGACAGTTTTCGCTGAGATGCCGTGAACACTTTCGCCAATCTAACAGACCATCTAGTAAACTAGAATTATTCGTTTACTGGAGGTAAGAGACTTGGAGGAAAAGCT
>NZ_VDGG01000040.1 GCF_006861775.1 Psychrobacillus soli
CATTTACTGGATTCAACAGTCGAAAAACGGAGTAAATTTTGTTTTTAGCGAGTTGATACTGATTAAGTAAGCGATCTCTATTGATTTTCGCTGCAGGCGGCGACTCTTGCCGAGGCCAACAGGACGTTGGTCACGAAGGCATTGCCACACAATGTGGCGCTCTTAACCTTTGTTCCACTTTGGGCTAATGAGCCACCGCAGGCGTACGCCTAAGCGGCTGGGGTGGCTCATCGCTCACCCGCGAAAACAAATCTCTGACAAATAGATCATATAAAAAACCTAGAGCAAGATCATAAATGATCTTGCTCTAGGTTTTCTTGTATTGTTTCATCTATTACTACTGGTTTTACTTTCGGTGCAACTCCCGTTTTTTTGATCAGAAAATAAGCACAGCCAAAATTACAATACTCATACAAATAATCTTTCATCGTACTTATTTTCGTATCAAATGTCGCTTTATGATTCTTATCTTCAAAAAATCCTTTTAGGCGAAGCTGGCCATATCCCCAGTCTCCCATAATATAATCATACTTTGAAAGAATCTCACTATATCGATCCAAAAAAGCATCTTCTTTAAATGCATCCCGATAATCTTCTATTATTTCATACGTAAAACCTTCTGCAACAATCATTCTATCACCATCCATTAGCTATTTTGAGTAGCTAGCAGTTCCTCACCTTGTGCTTGTCTTTGCTTCGCTGCAGCATTTACTTGCTCATCTGCATGATAGCTACTTCTTACGAGAGGACCAGCTTCACAATGAGAGAAACCTTTACTCATTGCAATTTTACGTAATTCCCCAAACTCAGAAGGTGAATAATATTTTAGTACAGGTAAGTGCTTTTTCGACGGTTGTAAATATTGACCAATCGTCATAATATCTACGTTGTTTGCACGAAGATCGTCCATTACTTCTAATATTTCTTCATGTGTTTCCCCTAAACCTAACATTAACGAAGATTTCGTCGGGATACTTGGTTGCATTTCTTTTGCACGACGTAATAGTTCAAGGGAACGATCGTATTTTGCTCTTGCACGAACTCTTGGTGTTAATCGTCGAACCGTTTCAATATTATGGTTTAAAATATCTGGTTTCGCATCCATAATATTTCGGATATTTTGTTCAATTCCTCCCATATCAGAAGGCAATACTTCGATTGTTGTAAATGGATTTTTACGACGGATTGCACGAATTGTTTCGGCAAACACTTCTGAACCACCGTCTTTTAAATCATCACGAGCAACAGCCGTTACAACTACATGTTTTAAATTCATAATGACAACTGAATCTGCAACGCGTTCTGGTTCTGCTAAATCTAATTCGTTTGGTAGACCTGTTTTAACCGCACAGAAACGACAAGCACGCGTACAAACTGCTCCTAAAATCATAAAAGTAGCAGTTCTTCGAGAACCCCAACATTCATGAATATTCGGGCATTTTGCTTCTTCACAAACTGTATGTAAATTATTTTCGCGCATTAATTTTTTTAGACCTTTATAGTCTTCATTCGTATTTAGTTTAATTTTTAACCAATCTGGTTTACGTTGATGCTCTGATTTCGTAGGCTTACAAGATGTCATTTACAGCGACCCCATTCTTTATAAACTAACCACTACTTTGTCAATGTACCATATTATTAGAATTCAAACAACCTTCTGAACTCAGAATTTAGGAGCAAAAAATGAGGTTCAACATTTAACTATTTGCTTCCATTTTGCGTTTACTTTTTGCATTCCAAAAGATGAATAGCACAATAATAATAGCCACCACAGAAAGCATTCCTACTATTACCGAACCAGTCAATCCTAAAACTAAATAACCAATCGCTGCTATGATTGCACTAATAATCGCATAAGGTAATTGTGTCATAACATGATCAATAACATGAACGCCTGCCCCTGTTGCTGACATGATTGTTGTATCGGAAATCGGTGAACAATGATCTCCAAAAACTGCACCTGCTAAAACCGCTGCAAGGACTGGTAATAATAATTCTGGTTCTATCGCCATAATAATACTAGCTCCAATTGGCAATAAAATTCCGAATGATCCCCATGAGGACCCAGTTGCAAATGCCATAAATGCTGTTAAAACAAATAACAATGCTGGAATGACGCCCACCGGAATATTATTGTCCATAACTAGTTTAGCTAAAAATGCCCCTGTTCCCAACGCATTGATCAAGAAAGATAAAGACCATGCAAAAATTAAAATTAATATAGCGGGAAGCATCGAACGGACACCTGTTACAAGTGCTTTCCACACGTAGCTAATGTTTGCTTCTGGATTGGTATTAAATTGTCGTACATACAGTGCAATGGCTAAAATCGTCGCGATCAGACCACCAACAAATAAAGAGAATGGAACATCTGTATTTTCAAAGATGACAAATAAATTTAGGTTATAACCTGAGAGTTTGTAGCCTGTCCAAAACATGGCAGATAGCGTCACGACGATTAATGAAACAATCGGCAATACTAAATCTACTACTTTTCCATAATTATTTTCCGGGAAGTTTCCTTGCAGATTTCCTGGATTTGGTTTGGTCGGATCGAAAAGTTCTCCCGTTTCTAGCGCTTTTTTCTCATGTTTCTTCATTGCTAATAAGTCAAAGTCTGTCCAAGCTATGAAAAACACAATAGCCAACGTCGCAATTACATAAAAATTCATTGGTGCCATTAACATAAATGCTTCAAGTGGTGTATAAGCAGTCACTGCATGCGTTGCAAAAATAACACCAAGCTGACTGATTAAAAAAGCACCCCAACTTGAAACAGGTGACACGACACACACTGGAGCAGAGGTAGAATCGATAAAATAAGCAAGCTTAGCCCGTGAGACACGATGCGAATCAGTAATAGGTCTGGCAATCTGACCAACTGCTAAAGCATTAAAATAATCATCTACGAATATGAGTATCCCTAAAAACATAGTTAATAATTTCGAGCCTCGTCGAGTTTGAATCTTTTTAATCGCCCATGCGGCAAATGCTGTACTTCCTCCAGATAAACTCACAAATGCTGTAACGACACCGAGCATTAAGATAAAGAGCAAAATATAAATATTATAAGCATTTATCCCTTCATCCCAAAAAGAAGTTTTAAATGATTCCCATAAGAGTAAAACCGAATTTACCGGTCCAAAATTCTCTACAAGTAACGCCGCAGAAATAATTCCTACCCCTAGTGATAAAAGAACTCTTTTTGTTACAAGCACCATAATAATTGCTAATAATGGCGGCAATAAAGAAAAAATCGTATTTTCCAAAACTTGTTCCTCCTCCAAAATCTAAAAAAGCCAACCTATACATGCACATAGGTTGGCTTTCACTATTGAATTTAAGCATAAAAATGATTATTTATCCTTTGTAGCTCACCATTTATATTTTTCATATAAATGACAGTGTTATTCTTTTTTAGAATAACCCCAACTAAATATCGTTTGACGAACCATATCTAGCTTCGGCAAAACTTCCTTTCGTATACGATCATAAGCGTCAACTTCCTGTATAGTACTATTAAGCCCTGCAGCCTCTACCTGTTGTATTCATTTTCTCTATTGTAACAGTTGTTTCTGATATTCCTGGTATTTTTATTTTTCAGGTAATGGAATTGGCACCTCTACAGACGGAGCAGAAGATCCATCTCCTCCTGTGTAGATATGAGGAACTTGCCCTTGCACTAATCCCATTGCGACAGGAATATTTTGTTCGACAACACTCATCTTACTAGCAAGTGGAACAATGATTTGGACATTCACTTTAATATGAATACTTACTTCTACATAGGCATTATTAATCCCGAATTCCGTTATTGTCGGTACTACTGTCGACTGCACATTCCCAATTACATGAAATCGAATCGGAATTTTAGGACCTAAGTTACCGATTAGCGGAATATTGGTCGCCTGCCCCATCGGTACAAAAAACACAACTCCTCCTTGATCCTCCATCGTTTGTTTATCGTATTCAATATCATCCAAATAAGGCAAACTCGATAAATTCCCTTTTTCAGCTTGTTCTAGATGCGCTTGCACTAAACTATTAGTGTCAGATAAAACACGATTTATTATTTCTGTATTAAATTTCGTCGTCACCATATTTGTACTACCATTCGTAGATGGTACTTCCTCGATAATATCGTTTACATCTAAAACGTTCGCAGTTCTTGAATTTATCGCTTTACTAATAACCATCGATGCGATTTTATTCGTTTGCACTTCCGCATATTGAAGATACGTTGGAGTCAAGCGGTAATTAACAACATAAAATACGCCAGCAACGGATAAGATGAAAAGCGCTAATAAAATAGCTAATTTCCGCTGAGCAGTAAAAATAGTGAAACGCTGTTTTTTACGATAGAATAGCAAAAAATCCCCCTTATTACATTATGTAATATGGGGGATTGTTATGCCTGACTTAATAAACGATTGCCGTACCATTTAACAACATCACGTATTAACTCCGGCATAAAGTATTCTTTCGTGGCAAATTTAAAGGAAGGAAAAAAATAACCAAATGTAAACATATCTAGTGTCGCTAGTGTATACTCTTTTTTAAGTATTAACGCTTCCCCACCTATAAATAGGTCTCCTTGCTCATCCTCTATCAGTTGCTCAAAAATAATTGCTCCCAAATATTTGCCCCTAAAACCTAGCCCCTTTACTTCCAAGTGTGGCCATTTCTCATTTTTAGAGAGCTCTACAATTTCCAACAATTCTGCGCCTGTTAACGTTATGACGCATGGATTAATCGGATGCGGCAAACAGCGGTGCAAGTCGCTTGCAGTAATCGGACCTTTTGGTAAGTCCGTCAAAAATAT
The DNA here is from genome assembly GCF_006861775.1 of Psychrobacillus soli. Lineage (GTDB taxonomy): Bacteria > Bacillota > Bacilli > Bacillales_A > Planococcaceae > Psychrobacillus > Psychrobacillus soli. The sequence continues at coordinate 4,823 of NZ_VDGG01000040.1, forward strand.
ACCTGCAGGGAACATCGCACAATCCGCTTTCGTAAATGCAAGCAAAGCCTTACCGAAAAATTGAGACATATCCGAAGGTCCGAACCATTCTTTGTGCAATAGGGCCTCATTGTGAAGAACCGTTTCAGCAAGCTCTTCATTCCCAAGCGCTTCCCATTTTTTCAATTTCAAATCTAAATCTGTCGGTTTTGGTAATGTATGTGTAACATGTAACATAGCCCGCTTCGATACGATTCTTTTTGTCACATGATCATAATCTATTGTCACTTGCCCAACATAAGCACCATACTTTCCGGCAGCGGCTTGTAATGTGTTTCCTATCGTTTTGCCTTCCTCAAAGAAATGATGCGTATGCGAACCTAAAATCAGATCAATTTCCGGTATCCTCTCCGTCATGATTTCATCTTGAGACATCCCTAAATGGGATAGACAAATAAGTACATCAACTTCCTTTTCTATTTCCTTACAAATTTCTTTCAAACGATCTATGGGCTGTTGAATATGCCAACCTAATTGTTCATAATATAAACCGAAATCTGCAGTTGCACCTACAATTCCAATCCGTATTCCAGTAGGCGTAACATGAATTTTATAAGGGAGCACCCAAGAAGGAATATTTCCATTTAGATCTGTAAAATTAGATACAATCACTTCAAAATTTGCGCACGTATATAATGTATCTAAATCCTCATGACTAAGCGTAATTCCTTCATTGTTACCAATAGTGACATAATCATATCCCGCATTATTTAGTAATTGAACATTGCCTTTTCCAAGCGTCCCTTCCGTGAACACATTAGACCGGTCTATATGATCTCCAATATCCAATGTTAAATAGGAATCGTTCGGTCCATGACTTTGATGACGCTCTAAGAGAAACTGATGAATAGCCGGCCAATTTTCTAAATGACTATGTATATCATTCGTATGATAAATTTGGATTGTCTCTCTCATTTTTCAAGCTCCTTTTTTTATAGTAACCCTGCAATAATCGAGCGTACCCCTAATAATAACAGCACTATTCTAAGTGCAAAAACAAGTGAATCTGAATTTAATTTTTTATTTAATTTGGCACCAATTTTCGCACCAATATATGCAGCAGGGATAACGGGAATCGTGTAAAGCCAAGGTACATTTCCGAGCGATATATGGGTTGCCGAATTTACAATCGATGATAAGAACACCATGAACATCGATGTCCCAACCGCAACATGCGGAGGAAACAAGAACAACAATATCATAGCAGGTACAATAATCGATCCTCCACCGATACCAAAAAGACCAGAAGCAAAACCAACCCCGAACGTTAACAGAAGTGCAAACCAAATAGGGTAACCATATACATATGTATCTTTTACATCTGTAAATGTTCGTTTTTTCCCGTTTTCAACAAACCATCTTACCGGTTTTAAACGATCTCGGACTAATAAAAGGGTCGATAAAACAATAAGTAAAATACCAAAATATAAGTTAAAAGAAGGTAAATCTAGCCCCTTATTCACCCATGCACCGAGTATCGTACCCGGAATACTTCCGATGAAAAATATAAATCCACTTCTAAAATCGACCGTTTTCGTTTTCATATAGGAAAGCGTAGAAGAAAGACCTGTGAAAATCATCATGACTACAGAAAGTCCCACAACGCTCTGAGGAGTAATATCAGGAATTAATGCAAGTGTCGTCCCAAAAAACAACACTGCTGGAACTAAAATAACTCCTCCGCCTAAACCTACTAACGCCCCAACTATTCCAGAGAATAGCCCAGCGACTACTAATAATATCCACTCCATTATATCCCACCTTCAAATAAGTCTAATTGTTTCGGAGCAAGTCCTTCAAATTCAATGCCAAGCATTTGTTGAAAAGCTTTCGCATTTTTCGCAGCATGGCCTCCGGAGTTATTATTAAATAATACAACTACTTCTTTTGCTTGTGTTTGTAGTTGCTTCACTATGTTTTGAGTATATGCGAGCTCATCTTTATTATAATCGTATAAATATCGTACTTCTCGCCATTTTTCATTGTTGCCTGGGTTGATCCAACCATATGTATTTCGACCATGTAAACGAACAAGTACTTTATCAGAAGTAGCGATAGGTATTAACGGTACAGAACCTTCCCCAACTTGTGGCTCATCGCACACAGTATGGTGGAGATGATGATTTTTCAAAAAATCAAGTGTTCCTTCTTGAAGTTTAGAAGAATACCAGGATTGATGACGAAATTCTATAGCCAGCTCGAAATCTTTCAATTCCTCTTTCACTCGAAGTATATACTCCACGTTTTCTTTTACACATGTAAACCAAGGGGGAAATTGTACTAACACCATCGAAAGTTTTCCTGCTTCTTTAAACGGTTGAATAGACTCTCGGTAACGCTGGAACATTTCTTCCATCGATTCATAATGGGACTCTCCGCGTAAATGTCCTGTTATTTCTTGATATGCCTTTACGACAAATTGAAAATTATCTGGTGTTTCTTTTACCCATTTTAACGTATTTTTAATTGGTGGAATCGCATAAAATGATGTGTCCAATTCAACAACTGGAAAATGTGCACTGTAATCTTGCAATTTCTCTTTAGCCGTCGATACATACAAATCAGGGTGGTCTCCCCAGCCAGTTAAGCCAATTTTAATCATCTGCTCACCTCTCTATATATTTATTAATATCATATCACTGGTTATAGCTGAGTTACAGTGAAATGAAATGTGATTTCTATTACACAAATGCCTCCTTTTAAAAACCATCTTTTGATAGATTCCTATCATACTGGAATAAAATCAGGAATAGTATTGTTACAGTGTCCAATAATTTTACACTGGAAGGAGAATCGGATGTCGAAATATCATCAACAATCATCGCAGGAAGTTATGAAGATATTGGGCGTGACAAGTCAAGGATTAAATGATTATGATGTCCAAAGCAGACAAGAAGAATACGGCCTTAATAAATTGGTGGAAGGAAAAAGGACAAGTACATTCGCCGTTTTCTTCGGACAATTTAAAGATTTACTAGTCATTATTTTAATGATCGCCGCTTTCATTTCATTTCTATTAGGGGAAGTAGAAAGCACGGTCGTAATAATGATTGTCATTACTTTAAACGCAATTCTAGGCACCGTACAACATGTAAAAGCGGAGCAGTCATTGGACAACCTAAAAGCTCTAACTACCCCTATTGCAAAAGTGTTAAGAAACAATCAAATAGTCGAAATCCCTTCTGAAGATGTAGTAGTCGGAGATATTCTTTATTTGGATGCTGGCGACTATATAAATGCGGATGGTAGACTACTCGAAAGCTATAATCTGCATATTAATGAAAGTTCATTAACAGGCGAATCACTTTCAGTAGAGAAAAATTCCTCGACCATCAAAGAAGAGAATGTCATTATTGGCGATAAAAAAAATATGGTTTTCACAGGAAGCTTTGTTACCAATGGGCGTGGTACTGTCATTGTTACAGCTATTGGAATGGAAACAGAAATCGGGAAAATCGCCAATTTACTAGATACTGCAAAAGAGAAAAAAACTCCACTACAAGTTAGTCTAGATAATTTTGGTGGTAATTTAGCTTTAGGGATTACAATAATCTGTTTAGCCATTTTCACGATTGATCTTTTCCGGGGACGCGAGCTCGTCGATTCATTTATGTTTGCCGTTGCACTTGCCGTTGCAGCCATTCCAGAAGCATTAAGTTCCATCGTCACCATCGTGCTAGCTTTTGGAACACATAAAATGGCAAAGGAAAATGCCATTATACGAAAGCTTTATGCCGTTGAAAGTTTAGGTAGTGTATCCGTTATTTGTTCCGACAAAACGGGAACATTAACTGAAAATAAAATGACTGTTCAACAAGTGTACGTCGACCAAAAAGTTATTCCACATGACCAAATACAAACAAAAAATACGGTGGAGAAAAACCTTCTCTTGATGTCCTTACTATGTAGTAACGCCTCCCTGACAGATCAGAAAGAAATTGGGGACCCTACTGAAATTGCGCTCGTAAAATTAGGAAAGCAATATAACCTTGACGCATTAAACATAAGAGACCACAACCTAAGAGTAGCTGAAATTCCATTTGATTCGGATAGAAAACTAATGAGTACAGTAAATCGCATAAACAATAAAAATATCATGATCACCAAGGGAGCATTAGATGTTCTTCTATCTAAAACTAACAAAATCGTTACGTCTGAAGGAATAATAGATATAACTGAAGTGAATCGTAAAAAAATTGAAGAAGTGAATCACAACTTTTCTATGAATGGTTTAAGAGTGCTTGCAATTACCTACAAGGAAATAAAGCCAAATCGGTCAATTGGTGTAGAAGATGAAAAAGATTTAATCTTTGCCGGATTAATAGCAATGATGGATCCTCCTAGGAAAGAGTCAAAAGCTGCGGTTGAAAGCTGTATTAATGCGGGTATTAAACCTGTCATGATAACAGGGGACCATAAAATAACAGCAATTTCCATTGCCAAACAAATTGGTATTTTAAAAGATCCATCCGAAGCAATCGAAGGACATGAAATTGAACAATTAACCGATAAACAACTACAAGAAAAAGTGCAAGACATCTCCGTCTACGCTCGTGTAACACCAGAGCATAAAATTCGTATCGTGAAAGCTTGGCAAGAAAAAGGAAATGTCGTCGCTATGACGGGAGATGGTGTGAATGATGGACCTGCATTAAAACAAGCCGATATCGGTGTCGCAATGGGGATAACAGGTACAGAAGTAGCAAAAGATGCATCCTCGATGATCTTAACAGATGATAATTTTTCAACGATTGTCAAAGCGATTTCGAATGGAAGAAGCCTTTATACGAATATCAAAAATGCTATTCTATTCCTATTATCAGGGAATGCCGGTGCTATTTTTGTTGTTTTATATGCCACCGTTTTAGGTTTACCTGTCCCTTTTTTACCAGTGCATCTGCTATTTATTAACTTACTTACCGATAGCTTGCCTGCAATTGCAATAGGTTTAGAGCCGCATAATAAAAATATAATGAAGGACAAACCTAGAGATATTCGTACACCATTATTAAGTAAAAAGTTTACAACGCAAGTAGTACTCGAAGGTTTATTAATCGCGATTGCTACTATCATTGCTTTTCGAATGGGATTACAGACAGGAGATACGCTAACAGCAACTACAATGGCATTTACAACATTATGTTTGTCCAGATTAATACATGGCTTCAACTCCCGATCCAAAGAATCGATTTTCAAAATTGGTGTATTTTCGAATAAGTATACGTGGCTAGCATTTTTAATAGGAGTTTTATGTTTACATTGCGTCTTGTTTATCCCGACACTTGCAGATATGTTTGATGTCGCAACATTAAATGGTGTTCAATTAGTATTTATCTATGCATTAGCTACTATGCCGTTTATAGTTAACCAGTGGTATAAATTGTTGTTTGTGAGAAGTAAATAGAGTATAGTTTCCGCAATTTGGGAATAGTGCGTCGCAAACAGTGTCCTCTAGCCTTCGTGCTTGCCGCACTTCGCATGAAATCAACTTGTATTTTAAGAATTGGTTGCTTTAACAGGTAATTTGGTTGCTCTCGCAGTGATTTGATTGCTTTCCCAATAGAATTGATTGCTTTCAATGACCGATCTGTTGCCCTAAGCCATTTATTGGATTCACACAGTCGAAAAACTGTGGAAACTTTGTTTTTAGCAAGTTGGTACTGAATAAGCAAGCTATTTTCGTTGATTTTCGCTGCTGGCGGCGACTCCTGCCGGATGAGTGGGCAAATGAGACATTCCAACGTACGCCTAAGCGGCGGGGATGGCTCATCGCTCACCCGGCGGAAAGCGCCCTACTGCAGTGAAAATCATAGCGGCCACTGTTTACAACGTTTTTTCTATACTGCTCTTAATACAAAAAGGAGACGAACTAATGAAGTTCGTCTCCTTTTACTATTGTTTATAAAAAATTAACCAATTGATCCTTCCATTTCGAACTTGATTAGACGGTTCATCTCAACCGCATATTCCATTGGAAGTTCTTTTGTGAATGGCTCGATGAAGCCCATTACGATCATTTCTGTTGCTTCTTCTTCACTTAATCCACGACTCATCAAGTAGAATAATTGTTCTTCTGATACTTTAGAAACTTTCGCTTCATGCTCAAGAGAAATATTATCGTTCAAGATTTCGTTGTATGGAATGGTATCTGAAGTAGATTGGTTATCCATAATTAATGTATCACATTCGATGTTCGCACGAGCACCCGTTGCTTTACGTCCAAAGTGTACGATACCACGGTAAGTTACTTTACCACCTTGTTTAGAAATAGATTTCGAAACAATAGTAGATGAAGTATTTGGTGCTAAGTGCATCATTTTCGCACCAGCATCTTGGTGTTGTCCTTTACCAGCAATTGCGATCGAAAGTGTCATTCCACGAGCGCCTTCTCCTTTTAGGATACATGCTGGATATTTCATTGTTAATTTTGAACCGATGTTGCCATCAATCCATTCCATTGTTCCGTTTTCTTCCACAACAGTACGTTTTGTAACAAGGTTGTATACGTTATTCGCCCAGTTTTGAATTGTTGTGTAACGGCAATATGCATCTTTTTTAACAATAATTTCAACTACAGCAGAGTGCAGTGAGTTTGTTGTATAAACAGGAGCTGTACATCCTTCTACGTAATGTACAGAAGCACCCTCATCTACAATGATTAGTGTACGTTCGAATTGACCCATGTTTTCCGAGTTAATACGGAAGTACGCTTGTAGTGGTGTATCCACTTTTATGCCTGGTGGTACATAGATAAATGATCCACCTGACCATACAGCTGAGTTAAGTGCTGAGAACTTGTTATCCGATGAAGGAATGACAGTACCCCAGTATTTTTTGAAAATATCTTCATTTTCACGAAGAGCTGAGTCCGTATCTTTAAATACAATACCCATGTCTTCTAGTTCTTGTTTCATGTTGTGGTAAACAACTTCTGATTCATACTGTGCAGAAACACCAGCAAGGTATTTTTGTTCTGCTTCAGGGATACCTAGTTTATCAAATGTTGCTTTGATTTCTTCTGGTACTTCATCCCATGACTTTTGTGTAGCTTCAGATGGTTTTACGTAATACGTAATTTCATCGAAGTCAAGTGAAGCTAAATCTCCACCCCATTGAGGCATCGGTTTAGAATAGAAAATTTCTAACGCTTTTAAACGATAATCTAACATCCATTGTGGTTCATTTTTCATACGTGAAATTTCTTCCACGATATCTTTCGTCAACCCACGTTTTGAACGGAAAATGGATACGTCTTTATCGTGGAAACCATATTTATAATCGCCAATTTCAGGCATTTTTTTTGCCATCGTAATTCCTCCGTTCTAATTTTGTTGCTGTTCTTCTGAAACGCCTTTTTCCATCGCTTTCCACGCAAGTGTGGCACACTTAATACGTGCAGGAAATTTTGCAACACCATTTAATGCTTCAATATCCCCGAGGTCAATGGAATCATCGTATTCTTTCCCAAGCATCATATCAGAAAAGATATGTGATAATTGAAGTGCTTCATCAATTTTCTTTCCTTTTATTGCTTGTGTCATCATAGATGCAGATGACATGGAAATAGAACAACCTTCCCCGTCAAACTTGGCATTTTGAACGACACCATCTTCCACTTGAAGTGTCAGATGAATACGGTCACCGCAAGTCGGGTTATTCATATCAATTGTCAATGCGCCATCCTCGATACTTCCTTTGTTGCGAGGATTTTTATAATGATCCATTATTACTTGTCGATATAGTTGATCTAAATTATTAGAAGACATCGCTAAAATACTCCTTTGCAGTACGCAGTCCAGCTACAAGTCTGTCAATATCTTCTTCTGTATTGTAAAGATAAAAACTTGCTCTCGCAGTCGCCGTGCATTGTAACCATTTCATCAAAGGCTGTGCACAATGATGACCCGCACGAACTGCAATACCATTCATATCTAGCACAGTTGCAACATCATGTGGATGTACATCATCCAAGTTAAATGTTACGATTCCTGCTCGTTTAGATGGATCTACAGGTCCGTAAATAGTCAAACCATTTACAGTAGACATTTTCTCCATCGCAATCGCAGCAAGTTCATGCTCATGTTTTTCAATTTCATCTAATCCAATCTCTTCAAGGAAATCAATTGCAGCTGCTAGACCAATAGCACCTGCAATGATTGGTGTGCCCCCTTCAAATTTCCAAGGAAGCTCTTTCCATGTAGATTCATATAAACCTACAAAGTCAATCATTTCTCCACCGAATTCAATTGGCTCCATTTTTTCTAGCAAATGTTGTTTTCCATAAAGTACACCAATACCAGTAGGACCACACATTTTATGACCAGAAAAGGCAAGGAAATCACAATCCAAGTTTTGAACATCTAACTTCAAGTGCGGTGCAGCCTGAGCTCCATCCACAACCATAATAGCTCCATGCTCATGTGCAATTTGTGTGATTTCTTTAATTGGGTTCATCGTACCAAGTACGTTTGAAACGTAGACAATCGATACGATTTTCGTTTTATCCGTAATAGTTGCACGGACTTTTTCTAACGATAATGTCCCGTCAGCTTCTAAGTCGATATACTTTAATGTAGCGCCAGTTTCTTTGGCAAGTTGTTGCCAAGGAATGATATTTGAATGGTGTTCCATATGCGTAATAACAATTTCATCGCCTTCTTTTACATTTGCACGACCGTAACTTTGTGCAACTGTATTAAGGGAAGTTGTTGTACCACGAGTGAAAATAATTTCTTGTGTAGATTTAGCATTCATGAATTTACGAACTTTTTCACGTGCTCCTTCATAACTTTCCGTCGCACGGTTACCGAGTGTATGAACACCACGGTGAACATTTGAATTTTCAAATTCATAATACTTTTTAATCGCTTCAATAACTTGTACTGGCTTTTGAGAAGTGGCTCCACTGTCCAAATAAACGAGTGGATGACCATTAATCTCTTGATTTAATATGGGAAAATAGCTTCGAATCTCTTTACTGAGCATTAGCGAACTTTCCTTTCAATAACCTCCGTCAGCTGTTTCTTTACGCCTTCGATCGGTAATTCATTCACTACAGGTGCAAGGAATCCGTGGATTACCAAACGCTCTGCTTCTTGTTGTGAAATACCGCGGCTCATTAAATAATACAACTGAAGTGGATCTACTCGGCCAACAGAAGCTGCGTGACCTGCTGTTACATCATCTTCATCGATTAAAAGAATTGGGTTTGCATCCCCACGAGCTTTTTCACTTAACATAAGGACACGAGAAGTTTGTTCTGCATTCGATTTTGTCGCACCGAATTCAATTTTCCCGATACCATTGAAAATAGAAGAAGCTTCATCTTTCATCACACCGTGTTTCAAGATTTGACCTTCTGTATGTTTGCCCCAATGGATTACTTTTGTTGTAAAGTTTTGTTTTTGTTTCCCACGACCTACAACAACCATTTTCACATGACCTTCTGAATTGTCCCCAACTAAATGTGTAACATTTTCAGAAATTGTATCGCTGTCGTTCATCATTCCAAGTGCCCATTCAAGCACTGCATCACGACTAGTTACACCACGACGGTTTACATAAGTAGTAAAACCTTCTGCTAATACATCTACAGTTCCAAATGTAACTTTTGCGTTATCTTTAACAATTACTTCAGAAACGATATTCGCTTGGCCATTAGCATGTTCTACTGTAGATAAATAGTTTTCCACATATGTTACTACACTGTTTTCTTCTGCAACTAGAAGGGTATGGTTGAAAAGAGAAGCATCGCTATCATCATGTAAATAAATTACTTGAATTGGCTCTTCTACTACTACATTTTTCGGTACGTATACAAATACACCACCGTTTAATAATGTTGCATGTAGTGCAGTAAGTTTGTGTTCGTTTACTTTTACGCCATCAGTCATAAAATATTTTTGAACAAGCTCACTATGGTCACGCATAGCAGTATAAATATCTGTTAAAATAACACCTTTTGCTTGTAAAGCTTCTGATAAAGAAGTAAATGCCGGTGTGTTATTATGCTGAATATAAATATTCTTTTGTTCTTTGGCATGCACAAGTACTTTCACTTCTTCCGGAAGTTCATCCAAAGAAGCGTAAGCATTGCTTTCTACAGTATGTGTAGGAAATTCCGTGAAATTCCAATTTGTAATTTTTGTTTTATCTGGTGTTGGCATTGGAAGTGTTTCAAGTTCACCAAATGCTTTTAGACGAAGTTCCGTCATCCAGCTTGGCTCTTGTTTACCTTCTGAAAAGGAGCGGATATCTTGCTCGGTTAATGCCAGTTTTGTTTCAACCGTCATGTTTATTCGTCCCCTTTCTTATGCTTCTTGTCCAACTGTCTCATCTTCAATTCCAAGCTCTTCTTTAATCCAGTCATATCCTTGTGCTTCTAATTTATGTGCAAGCTCAGGACCACCAGATTTCACTACGCGACCTTGCATCATTACATGCACATGATCTGGAGTGATGTAGTTAAGTAGACGTTGGTAGTGAGTGATTATAAGACTTCCGAAGCCTTCTCCACGCATTTCATTGATTCCTTTAGAAACAACTTTAAGCGCATCGATATCTAAACCAGAGTCAATTTCATCTAAGATAGCGAATTTTGGTTGTAACATCATTAATTGAAGAATTTCATTACGTTTTTTCTCTCCGCCTGAGAATCCTTCATTTAAATAACGTTGTGCCATATCAACGTCCATTTCTAAAAATTCCATTTTGCTATCTAATTCGCGGATGAATTTCATTAATGAAATTTCATCACCTTCCGCACGACGAGCGTTAATTGCTGAACGTAGGAAGTCTGCGTTTGTTACTCCAGTAATTTCACTTGGGTATTGCATTGCTAAAAATAGACCTGCTTGCGCGCGCTCGTCTACTTCCATCGCTAGTACGTCTTCTCCGTCCAATTCAACAGAACCAGAAGTTACTTCATATTTAGGATGACCCATAATAGCAGATGCTAAAGTTGATTTACCAGTACCATTTGGCCCCATAACCGCGTGGATTTCATTTGTATTAATTGTTAAATTAACACCTTTAAGTATCTCTTTACCGTCGATTGCAACGTGTAAATCCTTAATCACTAAAGTTGACATTGAATACCCTCCATTAAGTAACTATGAATGTGTAACCATTCTAATTTATTATCATTCTAATCTTAACCCAAACTGAAGTGTCTGGCAAATCTTTTGAAACTGTTTGGCAGTTATTGTAGAAAACATGCAAATATCTAGATTTTTCATCCTTTTCTCTAAAACTATTATAGAAATTGGAATAAGCTGATATTTTCAATACGATTTTCTAATTGAGAATCGATTTCACTACGCATATAGTGTTAATTAAAAAAATCCACAAAGGACATGCCTTCATGGATTTCATCTTATTAGCCTTTAAATACTTGTGCACCAATTCTGGCAACAAGTTGAACACTTTTCTCGTAATCTCGCTGTCTTCTTTTTTCCACTTTCATTCGCAAAGTTTGACTGTTGCGAAGTTCGTCGTATCCAAATCCGTGAACTCCTCTAAATGCGTGATCCATTTGCTCTGTGTAAGGTAATCCTTCTGAAGTGATAATGAATCATTCCTTTCGATTTTTTACACCTATACTATGGTACATACCCACGTATATTCCTATTAAACATTTATTTTTCCTTGGAAAATTTATCGATGATAATAGAAATATAAGTAGAAGCTGTCGAACGCTCACGGGTGCAACTTTGCTCGAATGCTTAATGCGCGCATAAAAAAAACATAAATGGTCTTTATATGTATTTTATTTTTAGAAGTCACAGGGGAGGTGATCCTTCACCGCCGTTTGCAGCGAAAATCAAAGGAAATTGCTCGCTAATTAGCATCGACTCGCTAATAACAAAGTTTTATACAGTTTTTTCGACTGTGTGAATCCAGTAAATGGATTAGGGCAACCAATCGATCATTGAAAGCAACCAGTTCTACTCGGAAAGCAATCAAATCAGCACCAGAGCAACCAAATTGCCGGTGAAAGCAACCAATTCTAAAAATAGCAAGTTTACTTGAAGTGAGACGACTGTCACTAGGACTCGTTTTTTATGAACGTTGCGGAAATGCCCCATAATGTTGCGCGTTTGAAGGGGAACGTTGCGCATATGCACTTCCATGTTGCGAGTAACGGCTGTTAAGTTGCGCATTTATAAAATGACGTTATTTTCCAGGTAAAATAGAGCAGATACTTTGCCGTAGTGCGCAGTATCCATATATAATCGCATACCATCTACTTTATAATTCCTTAAAACACAAAAAAGCAGGCACTTCATACGCGTGCCCGCTTAATCATTTTTATTTATTCATTAACTGGTACTACTGATCCACCCCACTCATTCACGATAAAATCTTGAATTTCTTGTGAGTGTAATGCGTCTACTAACGCTTTAATTTGTTCATTGTTTTCGTCTCCAGCTTTAACCGCAATAATGTTCACGTATGGTGATTGAGAATCTTCAATTGCAATCGAATCTTCAATCGGATTTAAGCCTGCGTCTAATGCATAGTTCGAGTTAATTAGTACAGCATCGCCTTCATCATTTTCATACAATTGCACCATTAATGCTGATTCATAGTTTGGATCGAATTCTAAGTTTTTAGGATTCTCTACGATATCAGAGAGTTCTGCTGTTGTTTTATTAACGCCATCTGCTAATTTGATTAATCCTTTTGCTTCTAGCATAGCTAAAATACGACCGTGGTCAGGAATAGAGTTACTCATTAAAATTGTTGCACCTTCTGGTAGTTCTTCGATAGAACCATACTTTTTAGAGTATAATCCGATTGGCTCTACATGGATTCCACCAGCGTTTACGAAATCATAACCAAATTCAGCGATTTGATCTTCTAAATAAGGAATATGTTGAAAGTAGTTCGCGTTTAAATCACCAGATTCTAAATCTTTATTTGGTAGTACGTAATCTTGATAAGTTTCTACAACAAGTTCAATTCCTTGTTCTTCAAGAATAGGTTTTGCTTGTTCTAAAATAATTGCGTGTGGATTGTTAGAAGCACCTACTACTAATTTGCCGCTTTCTTCATCTCCACAAGCTGCAAGTGTTAATGCACTTACCGATAATAATGCACCAGCTAAAAATTTCTTCATCAATATTCTCTCCTTTGTAATTTCCCCATTTATATATGTGATCGGGTAAACCCGTGAACACCTAACGCTTGTCTATTCTCGTTGTAATAATATCGCCAATCCATTGAATGATAAATACAAGGACTAATATTAATATCGTTGCAACTAATGTGACATCTTCTCTACTTCGTTGGAATCCATCTAGAAAAGCGAGTGTCCCTAAACCGCCGGCACCAATTATTCCCGCCATCGCCGTATATCCAACGAGCGAAATACAAGTTACTGTAATCCCAGAAACTAAAGCGGGCATCGATTCAGGAAGTAAAACCTTCCATATAATAGTAGAAGTTTTGGCCCCCATTGATCTTGCCGCTTCTAAAACACCTTTATCAATTTCTCGTAAACCAATTAATACCATACGCGCATAAAAAGGTGCCGCTCCTATGACAAGTGCAGGAAACGCAGCATCTGGTCCACGCATTGTACCAACTAAAAATTTCGTTAAAGGAATTAATAAAATGATCAAAATAATAAAAGGAATAGACCGGAATATATTTACAAATGCCCCTGTTAACCAGTTCGCTAGCTTATTAGCCCAAGCTTGGTGTGGACTTGTTAAGAACAGTAAAAGACCGAGTGCTAAACCAAAAATTGCAGTTAATACCGTGGAAATTGCGGTCATATATAATGTTTCCAGTGCTGCTTCCCACATTTTAGGCCAATCAACATTCGGAAAAAGCGTATTAATCATTGTTGATCACCTCTGTACTTACTTTTTGCTCATGTATAAATCGAATTGCCTCATCTATTGCTAACGCGTCTCCATCTAATTGAAGGATTAGTGTACCGAACGCACCGCTCTTGGTGTGCGATATATTTCCTTGCACAATATTGACTTCTAGTTCGAATTGTTTGATCAATCTAGAAAGTATCGGCTGTTCTGTTTGGTCCCCAACAAAAGTGAGTTTGATTAACTTGCCATGTGGATATAACTCCACTAAGTTTTGGATGGTTTGTACCGCTTGTGCTGATTCAGACACTTGTGACACAAATTTTTGTGTAATCGGTTGTTGTGGATTTTGGAAAACTTTCAGTACGTCTCCTTCTTCTACAACTTGACCACCTTCCATTACGGCTACCCGGTTACAAATTTTTTGAATAACTTGCATCTCGTGTGTAATTAATACAATCGTTAACCCAAGCTTCTCATTAATACTAACTAATAAATCCAAAATTGAATCTGTTGTTTCTGGATCTAGTGCAGATGTCGCCTCATCACACAGTAATACCTCTGGTCGATTCGCTAATGCACGCGCAATACCTACGCGTTGTTTCTGTCCACCGGATAGTTGAGAAGGATAATAATTCCCTCTTCCTTCTAGCCCAACAAGTTCTATCAATTCATTCACGCGGGCTTTTCGCTGTTCCTTTGGAATTCCCGCAATTTCAAGTGGGAATGCAATGTTTTCTGCAACTGTTCGGGACCATAATAGGTTAAAATGTTGGAAAATCATGCTTACTTTGTGTCTCACTTGACGAAGCTTTTCTTCATTTATAGAAGTAATTTCTTTCCCATTTACGATTATCTGTCCTGCAGTCGGTTTCTCTAATCCATTGAGTAAACGGATCATTGTACTTTTTCCAGCACCACTATATCCAATAATGCCGAAAATTTCGCCTTGCTTTATGTCAAGATTTACATCATCAACAGCAATTATCGTACCTTGTTTCGTTTTAAACTTTTTCGAAACATCTTTTAAACTTATCATGTAAATCTCACACCTTCCTAATCAATTACGCCCCGGAGTAATTGCACCATGATTTTGATTGGAACCTAGACTTGCCTGATGTGGGTCATTTAACCGCTATCGCATGGATGCGATAATTTAGGCTAACATCAGGCTAACTAACACTCCATTCAAACTCTTTAGCATCCGCCAGTGGGTTCTACTTTATTCAGCAGTTATTCAATCCTGCTCAATAAAGTAAAAAATCCCTTCTGCGAGAGAGCAGAAGGGAAGTAAGTTTTCAGTCTAAATAAAACTTATCCATTCTCTCATTTCCCAAAGCATTCGCTTTGCGTGATTTGGCACCATTTCATTTACATGACGGTTGCCGGGCTTCGTCGGGCACTTCCCTCCACCTCTCTTAATAAGAGTGACACTATTTAATTGGTAAAGCTCAGTAAATCGTATATTATCATATCACTAATTGATCGTCAATACTTTTTATTGTTTCTAACAGAAAAGGAACAGATTGAAATGCGTATATTTTTTTGTATACATGCCCCTGTTTGGCAATTAATAGGCATGGGACACTTTCAATTTCATATTCCATTGCTAAGTTTTCTAAATAATTTATATTTGCTTGGCCTACTGAATTCGGCACTAATTCGTTGATCACTTGCATCATCTTACTTGCTACCATGCAAGTTCCGCACATCGGTGTATAGAGATAGAATAGCGAAAGCTGACTGTCATTTTTATAGTGCTCCCACTGTTCACGCGTCCATTCATTCACAATACATCATCCTAAAGTAAAAATTCTTTTTTCACCTTAATATTAACACGTTTCAGTATAGAAGCCAAAACTTTGAAAGGGGTGTTGGCAACTTCGCAATACATCGGATTCGTGTATAAATGAATTGCTTCAGGATACTCTTTTCGGACGATGGAACGTATTTGTTCCCCTGATTTATCGGCATCTAAAAAAGCATAAATCGGTAAATCATCATAAGGACTTAAAATTTCTTCTAGCTTTACATTGGAGATTGTTCCATTCGTGCAAATAATTTCTGGGGATTCATCAAGAAGTCGTAAAAGCTGTAGCTTATCCGACCTTCCTTCGACGAGAATTACTTTTTCACTAAAAACATTAGCCAATTAGCTTCTCTCCCTAATTATCATCGTTAACTCAGTATATGAAAAAAACGCCGACAATTAACCGGCGTTTTCATTATTATTCTGAAATTAATTCGTCATATTGCTCAGCAGTTAATAAACCATCGATTTCTAAAGCATCTGATGGTTCTACAACGATCATCCATGCATTTTCATACGGAGATTCGTTTACAAATTCAGGGCTATCTTCTAGCTCACTATTTACTTCAACCACTTTCCCACTAATAGGAGCATAAAGTTCTGAAACAGTTTTTACTGATTCTACACTACCAAATGGATCTCCTGCTTTAATATCGTCTCCCACTTGTGGAAGCTCAACAAACACGATATCTCCTAGTTCAGATTGTGCAAAATGAGTAATACCGATACGTGCATTACCACCTTCTGTTTTTACCCATTCATGTTCTTCTGAATACTTCAATTCTTTTGGTGTGCTCATTATTATACCCCTCTCAAATAAGTTATACATTCACTTATAATATTCACATATTTTTATAGCAAAAACAAGCTACTTTAATTGTTTGTCCAAATATGTTCAAACTCTTCTTCTTTAAAACCGAGCGTTAAATGCTTACCATCAAAAACAAGTGGTCTTTTCACAAGCATCCCATCCGATACTAGCATTTCAATTTGTTCTTCTTCTGTCATATTTGGTAGTTTTTCCTTCAATTGTAACTCTCGATATTTCGTTCCACTCGTATTAAAAAATTTCTTTAATTCCAAGCCACTTGCCGTAAGCATTTCTTTTATAAGTTCTTTAGAAGGAGGTGTTTCCACAATATGATGTTGAACAAACTCCACCTCATGGTTTTTTAACCATTTGCTTGCTTTATTACACGAACTACATTTAGGATAACCGAAAAATTGAATTGTCATTTACTTCTCACCTTTTTTCTTTTTATCATATCAAAAAATACGGAGAACCGCACATCGGTTCTCCGTATTTTTATGGTGAGTTATTGAATAATTATACGATATATTTCTCCGCATCAATCAATTTAACGGATGCTTCCCGTTTTTTAGTAATGACATTGTAAGGTGTATAGCGTGTTAGTTTACGAAGAGCAGAAAGCATCATGCGTAATGTATCACCTTCTACATATGCGATGAGCGTTTCTTTCGCATCCTTTTCTATTTCTTCGAATGCTTCTTGACAGAAAATTTGTGTGTAAAGCAATTTTTGGTTTGCTTTTTTGACTCCGTCACGACCAATTGCTTTTTCTGTACGTAATACTGCGGATTCCATCGCGAATAAGTTGTTGGCGATATTAGCAATGTTCACAAGTACTTCTTGTTCTGCTTCTAATTTTGTACCGAAACGTTGTGCGGCAAGACCCGCAGCAAGTAGACCGATTTTCTTCGCATTTGCTACTAATACTTTTTCTTGTGCTAGTGGCGCATCACTTACTTCTTCTGGCATCATCATCAGTAACTCTTCTTGCAGACTTTGTGCTTTTTGAAGTAGTGGCAATTCACCTTTCATTGCTTTTTTCAAGAAAGTACCTGGAACGATTAGTCGGTTAATTTCATTTGTTCCTTCGAAAATACGGTTAATACGAGAGTCACGATAAATTCGCTCTACTTCATATTCTTGCATAAAGCCATATCCACCATGTAACTGAACCGCTTCATCTGCGATGTAATCTAATACTTCTGAGCCTACTACTTTATTAATAGAACACTCAATTGCATATTCTGCTATCGATGCAGCAATTGCTTTTCCGTCTTTTTGTTCTGCCTCGCTTAATTGGCTCATACGCTCTTCAAAATAACCAACTGTACGATAGATTAAGCTTTCTGTTGCATACAATTTGGACGCCATAGTCGCTAATTTTTGTTTCGTCAAATTAAAGGAGGAAATAGGCGTTTTAAATTGTTGACGCTGATTAGAATAAGAAATTGCTAATTCTAATGCACGTTTTGAACCTCCAACAGTTCCAACTCCCAATTTGTAACGGCCAATATTTAAAATATTGAACGCAATGACATGACCGCGACCAATTTCACCTAGTAAATTTTCTACCGGCACTTGTGCATCTTGTAAAATGAGTGTACGAGTGGAGGATGATTTAATCCCCATTTTCTTTTCTTCTGCTCCAACAGAAACACCCGGGAATGTTTTTTCTACGATAAATGCTGAGAATTTATCTCCATCTATTTTTGCGTAAACAACAAATACATCCGCAAAACCTGCATTTGTGATCCATTGTTTTTCCCCATTTAAAATATAGTGTGTGCCTTCTACATTTAACTTCGCCGTAGTTTTTGCACCTAATGCATCCGATCCTGAACCCGGTTCAGTTAGTGCATAAGCAAATATTTTATCTCCAGAAGCAGAGCTTGGTAAGTATTTTTGTTTTTGTTCTTCATTACCAAAAAGGACGATTGGTAATGTTCCGATCCCTACATGAGCGCCGTGTGTAATTGAAAAACCACCTGCTACAGATAATTTCTCCGCAATTAATGCGGAAGAAATTTTATCCAAGGCAATTCCGCCATACTCTTCTGGAATATCCGCTGCAAGTAAGCCAAGATCTCCAGCAGATTTAAGTAATCGAACCGAATGCTCGAACTCATGATTTTCCAGTTTTTCTACTACAGGTACTACTTCATTTGTTACATAATCTTCTGCTGTTTTCGCAATCATTTTTTGCTCATCCGTAAAATCCTCTGGTGTAAATATACGACTTGCATCTATATCTTCTACTAAAAAGCTTCCACCTTTAATAACTTCCTTTACTTCCGCCATGTTCATTTCCCCCTATTTTTAGAATTACAAAAGTTCAAAAACGCCTGCTGCTCCCATTCCTCCGCCAATACACATTGTAACAACCCCAAATTGTTTCCCTTGACGTTTAAGCTCGCTCATCATTTTCAATGTTAAAATGGTTCCAGTTGCCCCTAGTGGATGACCAAGTGCGATTGCTCCACCGTTTACATTTACTTTATCGAGATCAATACCTAAGTGACGTACGACTTGGATGGATTGAGAAGCGAATGCTTCATTTATCTCCCAAACGTCGATGTCTTCGATAGATAATCCTGCAAGTTTCAATGCCTTTGGAACAGCTACAATCGGACCAATCCCCATTACATCTGGTGCAACTCCTCCTACTGCAAACGAACGGAATTTAGCGATCGGTTTTAATCCTTGTGCTTCTGCAACTTCACGATCCATGACAAGTACTGCACCCGCCCCGTCTGAAGTTTGCGATGCATTACCTGCTGTTACTGAGCCGCGTACATTAAATGCGGGACGCAATTTTGCAAGTGTATCGATGGACGTACCAACTCGAACACCTTCATCCATTTCAAATAAAAACTTTTTCTCCCCAGCTTTATTATTTTCATCTGCAAAATGTTTCACTACTTCTACCGGAACAATTTCATCATTAAACTTTCTAGCAGCAATTGCAGCTGCAGCTAGTTCATGTGAACGAACGGCAAAGGCATCTTGGTCTTGCCTGCTCACGCCGTATTTATTTGCTACTTGTTCAGCCGTGTGACCCATCCCCATATAGTACTGTGGAGCGGTTTCTGCTAAGTGTGCATTTGGTCGAATTGTATTTCCCATCATTGGCACCATACTCATCGATTCTACTCCACCTGCAATAATTGCTTCTGAATGCCCTAGCATAATGCGCTCTGCTGCATAAGCAATGGATTGCAAACCTGATGAGCAAAAACGATTCACTGTAATAGCTGGTGTTGAATCAGAAAGTCCTGCCAAAGCTCCAATATTACGAGCGACATTCATCCCTTGTTCTGCTTCTGGCATGGCACAGCCTAATATTAAATCATCGATCGGTCCATCATAACCGCCCGCTCTTTTTAACGTTTCTCTTACAACTAATGCTCCAAAATCATCTGGACGAACAGTTGCGAGGGATCCTTTTTTCGCCTTACCAACCGGTGTTCTGGCACCTGCTACGATAACTGCTTCACGCATGAGTTTTCCTCCTTTATCACCTACGCACAATTAGTTGCGTAATGGCTTACCTTTCACTAACATATGTTGCATTCTTGCTTGCGATTTTGGATCGGCAACTAAACTTAAAAATGCCTCTCGCTCCAGATTAAGTAAGTATTGCTCATCCACTAAAGTACCGTATGGAACTTCCCCACCAGCAATCACGTAAGCAAGCTTTTTCGCAATTTTTAAATCGTGTTCACTAATATAGCCCGATAAGAACATACCTTCAGCACCTAAAAGTAATGTTGCATATCCAGGAGATCCTGTTACCGGAACTTTTTCTCGTAAAGGAGCTTTGTAACCAGCATTTGCAAGATGAAGTGCCACTTGTTTGGCATCATACAATTGATGATCCGCATTCACGCTAATTCCGTCTGCAAAGTTTAAGAAGTTATTTTCAAGCGCTTCTTCTCCAGATGTTGAAACCTTTGCCATTGCAATTGTTTCAAATACTTTATTAGCAACGTATTGATAGTCCACTTGAACGCCTTTTGGAAGTCCTCTTAAATGCTTCATATATAACTCTTTGTTACCGCCACCACCTGGTATTAGACCAACACCAACTTCTACTAGTCCCATATAGGTTTCTGTCGTCGCTTGAATATAAGCTGCTGGTAAACAAGTTTCCGCCCCGCCACCTAATGTCATTCCAAATGGTGCAACGACTACCGGTTTAGAAGCATATTTAATTTTCATCATTGCGTTTTGGAAGCTTCGAATGACAAAGTCTAATTCAAATAGATTATCGTCTTGTGCTTCCATTAAAATCATGCCAAGGTTTGCACCAACACTAAAGTTTTTCCCTTGGTTTCCAATGACAAGGCCTTTAAAGTTTTTTTCCACTTCCTCAATTGCAAAGTTAATCATTTGAATGATGTCGAGTCCTATTGCATTCGATTTAGAATGGAATTCAAGTAAAGCAATTCCATCTCCTAAATCTATTAAACTAGCTCCAGAATTGGATTTAACGACTCCATGTTTTTTCTTATAACGTTTCAGATCGATTACTTTTTCATTGAAAGAAACGATCGTGTAGTCATTTCCATCGAAGTAATAAAGATCTCCATTTTCTTCTTTATAAAATGATTCGAATCCTTTATCTAAAAGCGACTGTACGAATACAGGAATTTCCTTTGCTTCTGCTTTCATCTTTTCAACTGACTCTTTTACACCAATTGCATCCCATATTTCAAATGGTCCTTGCTGCCAGCCGAAGCCCCATTTCATCGCCTGGTCAATAGATACGATATCGTCCGCAATTTCTCCGTGAAGTGCCGCGGTATATAAAAGAGTTGGACTTAAGATACTCCAAAGCAGTTCTCCAGTACGGTCTTTTGCGTATGTTAGCGTTTTCACTTTTGCCGCTAATCCTTTTTGCTGTTTTGCCATTTCCATCGACGGTGTTTTAAGCTTTTTGACAGGCTCGTATTCAAGTGTTTCCGGATTTAATTCTTTAATTTCTTTTCCTTCTTTTAAGAAGAAACCTTGACCTGTTTTTGCACCAAGCCATTTGTTTTCAAGCATTTTATGCATAAATGCTTGAACTTCAAACACTTTCTGTTCTTCGCCAGTCGTTAGGTCATATACGTTTTTAGCAACATGTGCAAACGTATCTAATCCGACTACATCTAATGTGCGGAACGTCGCAGATTTTGGTCGCCCGATTAGTGGACCAGTAACCGAATCCACTTCTCCTATAGAATATCCACGTGCCTGCATTTCCCGAAGTGTGATAAGCAGGCCATAAGTCCCTATTCGATTGGCGATAAAGTTAGGGGTATCTTTTGCTAAAACAACCCCTTTTCCTAAAATATCTTCCCCGAATTGCTTCATATACTGTACTACTTCTACATCGGTCGTGTTGGCAGGTATTACTTCTAACAGCTTTAAATAACGTGGAGGATTAAAGAAATGCGTCCCAAGAAAATGCTTAGCAAAATCTTCCGATCGTCCTTCCACCATTTCATTAATGCTAATACCTGACGTATTGGAACTGACGATTGTCCCAGCTTTTCGTACTGCATCTATTTTTTCATATAAACTTTTTTTCACGTCTAAATTTTCCACTACTACTTCAATGATCCAGTCGACCTCTTTTAATTTCTCTAAATCATCTTCAAAGTTTCCTGCAGTAATTAGTTGGACATTTTTAGTAGAAGTAAGTGGAGCAGGTTTTTGCTTCAACAGTTTTTGCAATGCAGTTTGAGCAAATTTGTTACGAATTGCCGGATGCTCTAAAGTTAACCCTTGTGCTTCCTCTTCTTTACTCACTTCTTTTGGTACGATATCTAATAGTAATGTCGGTATACCGATATTTGCTAAGTGAGCTGCAATTCCCGATCCCATTACCCCTGAGCCAAGAACCGCTGCTTTTTTAATTTGAAATGTCACGTGCAAAAGCCTCCCCTTCATTTTTGAATGAATACTCATTCATTTTATAAGTAAAAAAAATAGAACCAATCTCTATATCTATTAGTTTAGAACAATTTTTAAATTTTCGCAATAATAAAATGAATTAATACGAGCAATTTTCTTTCTACTCTTTCTGAAACAGTGTAAACTGGAAACAAATCATAGGAGGTATTTAATATGAACAAAATTACAACTGCAGAACAATTCAATGAAATCATTTCTGGTGACAATGAAGTACTAGTAAAATTCGAAGCTGGCTGGTGCCCAGATTGCCGTCGTATGGAAATGTTCATCGATCCAATCATTGAAAAGTATAACCAATATACATGGTACGAAGTGAATCGTGATGAATTACCAGAAATCGCAGATAAATACGAAGTAATGGGTATCCCAAGCCTTCTTATTTATCAAAATGGAGAGAAAAAAGCGCACTTACACAGTGCTAATGCGAAATCTCCTGAACAAGTTACTGAGTTTTTGGATGCTCAAAATTAATTCGAAAAAGACTGTTCTATAATAGAACAGTCTTTTATTATTTTCTTCCTCTATAATTCCTTCACCATAAATACTTGCGCAATGTCTGTATTTCTAAACCCATTCCTTTGTAAAAAAGGAAGCGTTTTTTGGGAATGATCCATTAAATTATAAGTCGTTCTTTTAAGGGAGTGTTGAAAAAGCAAGCCTTCCTGTAGAACAGCATGGAGTGCACGATCCCCTTCCTCATTTTCTTTCTTAACTGTAACTTGAAATAAAGAGACACCTTCCGCTTCGAAGCCGAATTGTTGCTTTGTTCTTACTATACAAGCAGCGAGTATTTCATTCCCCTTCATTGCAATAACTGCTTCGCCCGCTACTCTAGGAGTTATAGAAGGATCAACTTGCCACGGAACGACGGCAGGAAAAATTCCTACATCTGCCGCTTGTATAGCAGGAACTCTTTGTATTGAAAATTCCTTTGCAACTTTTTCATCAAAAAAGAGCTCTCCATCTGCCTCTAAAAAGTGAAGTGTATCTATTACTTTGTAGCCAACTTTTTCGTATAGTTTAATAGCTGGCTGATTAATGGACAAAGCTTCTAATGTAGCAATCTCTACATCTTGCTGTTTCAATATAGTGAGAGCTTTTTCTATCAACAAACAACCGAGTTTTTTTCCCCTATACTTTGGAATGATCCCTGTTCCACCATTCCAAGCTATTTTCTGACCATCCACTTCTCGAATACCTTGTAATACAAATCCAATCGGGTTACCTTCGTCAAACATAATAATCGATAATGCAGGCGAAAGATTTTCATTACCAAAACGAGCAACAAAAGTGTCCAATGACATTTTCATCGGTATATAATATCCTTCGAATCCATTTGTAAAAAGTTCATGTGATTCTTTAAATGTGACATGGTCCATCGTTTTAAAAGTAATCATTTCCTACCACCCCTTATTTCATTTAATACGATGTGAAACAAATAGGACTTCGATTCGGCTTAAACCAATCGTCTAATATTTTGGTATCTACATTATTTATAGAAACCGTCCCATAATTATAAAGTGCTTCTATAGAAACACATCCCATCCACCAAGAACTGATATCAGGAATGCCTATTTTAATATTTTCTTTTTCCGTAGAATTCGATAATTTAGTAGCACTCCACAAATTATCATTATAAATGACTTCGTATAAACCGTTTTGTTTTGGTAAGAATGTGTCTTCTATTTCTAGTACTATTCTTGTATATTCATCCGGTTTTCTAAGTGGTTGAAAATTCATTTCGTGAATAAAATCTATAATATTTGTTATTCGATACATCAGTCCTGTTCCAGTAGTTGCCACTTCATGATATACACTTGGAATAAGGTGATTCGAATCATTCAATGGGTTGGTCAGTGCATGCACAAATGATTGGTCATTTGTACGAAAAATAATTCGATCTACTTGATCCTGTTGCGAATGTAACCAAGAAGCTAGTTGTTTATAGGCATCTGGTTTTGTCCATATCCACTCATGCACGATCATATGTTGATGTAAAAAGTGGCTATCTTGTACAGATTCTAATGTAAATGCTAAAGCACCTACTAGTTGCTCATTTTCTATCACACCAACATAATTTGTCACCCCATTTTTAATCCGTTGTCGCTCGGTCCACGTTCTTTTTATCATTCCATGATTTTTCTGAGCGTAATCGTTATAGAGGGAAACGATCGCCTCCTCATCTTGTGGAGACAAAAACTTAACCAATCCTTTTTCTCCATTTGCAATAAGAGCATTCGGTTTAATTTTAAATTCATATTTCATCGGTCCATAACCATAGCCCATCTTTCGATAAAAACTTGGATTAAATGGGTATAGAGATACGAGGCTGACATTTTGCTGTCTAGCAAAGTCATGGAAATGAGAA
Source organism: Psychrobacillus soli (assembly GCF_006861775.1). Taxonomy (GTDB): domain Bacteria; phylum Bacillota; class Bacilli; order Bacillales_A; family Planococcaceae; genus Psychrobacillus; species Psychrobacillus soli. Next base: position 29,638 of record NZ_VDGG01000040.1, read on the forward strand.
AGAAGTTCAAATGCAATTTTCTCTTTTTTATGAAGAAGATGCACAGCAACCATCCCAATTCCAAAAATACGCTGAAATGTACCATTTATATTACATTCAAAATCATGCTGTCGATACATACCTAGAAGTTGTTCTTTCTCATTAAAATATCCAAAATATTGAATACCATTTTGTTCTTCTAGCTCTTTCTTTAAACGACCTACAAATTCTGTTTTTTTCTCGGATGTTTGGATGTTCATACCTGGATACGCAAAGGCAGCAATGTTTGCTGCTTCTTCCAAGTCCTGCTGTTGCAATAATCGAATCAAGTAATTCTCCCCTTTTCAAAGAACATGTAGATTCTAAAGATAATGTAATTATAGTTTAATCTTAATAGTTTGATAACTTTTTTTCGATTGCTTTGATAGTTGCAACTTATGCAAAGTATGATTTAATTTATACTTAAGCAAGCAATAAAAAAAGTTCTTCCTAACGAATTAGGAAAAACTTTTCTTTACAAGGAGGTTACATGATGAAAACACAATTGCCGATCAAAGGTATCTCTCAATATGATTCGTCTATTCATTCGACTTATCGTTCTTCTGCTTGCGGCCCAGTTACTGCATACGTTCTATTAAATTATTTATTGCCAAATAGCTCTTTTCAAGCAAATGACCTTTACAGCAAATTGGGAAGTACTCGTATCGGATTATTTACCCATCGATTTATTCGCAATATGCGCAAAATACTAGGTCCATATTGGCAAATTAAAAAATGCTCTCTTCAGACTGCTCTACACGAACTGAAAAATGGTCGCCCAGTAGCACTCAAATTTGATAAATACTTTTCGTTTCAGTGGAATAAAAAATCAAACTTCGCTTACCACTGGGTTCCACTTATCGGATATGAAATGGAAAACGATGAACTCTTCCTAATCATTCATGATAATGGAGGTAGAAATCGAGAAAGCAAAATTCGTAAAGTGTCGTATGCCCAAAATGCATCGATTTTAACTTTTATACAAATTACGCCAACATCATCCTATTAGTTTTGAAGCTGTCTCGCTAATATCGTATATCCATGCTCATACAAATAATCGAATTTCGAAGACGAGATGTTTTGTACAAGCAAATGATCTAGTTCTGCTTCTATTGGGACGTCACGTCTAATCGTTGCAAGTTCTTTTGATAATTTCAGCATTTCTAAATCTGTTTCAATTTTCGTGCGCTGCCCTGCTTTTAATAAATGAAGAGAATCAATTACTTCTTCCACTGTTCCATACGTTTGCACTAGTTGCAATGCCGTTTTTGGACCAATTCCTTTGACTCCAGCATATCCGTCACTCGTATCTCCCATAAATGCTTTTACATCAGGGAATAATAATGGAGAAATACCGTATTCCTCTAAAAATCGTGCTTCATTGTATACATCATAAATCGTAAATCCTTTTTTCGTAAAAGCAATTTCCGTTGATGGGTGCAATAACTGCAATAAATCTTTGTCTCCACTGACAATCGTGAACTTCGCATCATCTTGCCATTTATGTGTAATAGAAGCGATCGTATCGTCTGCTTCCATTCCTACAATACCAAAGTTCATCCACCCTAAATGCTCGGACAAATCTTGTGCCATATCAAATTGAGGAATAAGTTCTTCTGCAGGTTTTGGTCGGTTTGCTTTATATCCATCATATAGTTCATTTCTAAATGTGTGCATTCCTTTATCCCAACAAACCGCCATATGCGTCGGTTGCATTAAATTTTGTGCAGCAAGTACATGGCGTGCAAATCCTTGTACTGCATTCGTCGGAATCCCTTTATCGTTTTTGAAATAGTTGCCAGACATCGCTGTTGCAAAAAACGAGCGAAATAATAATGCCATTCCATCTATTACTAGTACATGTGGTTTATCTTGGTTCATATTCAACATCCTTTTTCATTGATTAAACACTAGTATAACATGTGCGTGTTGAATCAATAGAATATGGGTATATAAGTAGAAATATATACGAGGAGGAATAGTAAATGAATATACATAGTGGTGCGCTTTATTGGCCTACAACAACTGCTCCCTTTACACCAAAAACTACGTTTGAAAAGCTTAATCTATATGACGTAGTAATTGTCGGTGCTGGCATGTCCGGTGCTTTAACAGCACTGGCTTTAGTAGAGGCAGGAATGTCAGTTGCGATACTAGATAAACGGGACATGGGCTCTGGTAGCACAAGTGCAAATACCGGTTTACTACAGTATTCAAATGATATTATGCTGCATGAATTGATTGACCAAATGGGTGAACGAGAAGCGGTCCGTTTTTATCAACTTTGTTACGATGCAATAGATGATATGGAAAGAATAGTTAATCGACTACATATAGATACGGATTTCATTCGTAAACCTAGTATTTGTTACGCAAGTGATGAAAATGACGTAGAAAAGATAAAAGCAGAATACGCTATTTTGAAAAATCATGGGTTACCATGTGGTTATTTGGATCCAAATGAATTGGCTCATAAATTTCCGTTTTCAAAACCGGGGGCACTCCTCACATATGGAGATGCAGAAATCAATCCATTAAAGTTTGTCCAAAGGTTGTTACAAAAACTAGAGGAAAAAGGAGTGCATTTATTTCCTTATGTAGATGTGGAAGATGTAGTTACAAACAACGAAACGTTACATATTCAAACTTCAGAAAAACCATTCTATGCTAATAACATCATTTTTACTACAGGTTATGAAACAGTTCCTATTGGGCATAGAGTAGGTGCAGATATTAATCGCTCTTATGTATTTGTCAGCAATCCTATTACTAACTTCAATGACTGGTACAAACAAGTGATGATATGGGAAACGAAACGTCCCTATCTATACATTCGTTCCACGGTGGATAATAGATTAATTGTTGGTGGACTAGATGAAGATAAACCGGAAGCACCCGACTCAGAAGAACTCATTCAAAGCCGAGCTGAAAATTTATTAAAACAAACCCAAAAATTATTTCCACATTATGAGTTGGAGATTGACTATGCTTATGCAGCAACATTCGGAGAGTCAGTTGATAATCTACCGTTTATAGGAGAGCATCCGACTAAAGCAAATCACTACTACTTATTAGGTTATGGAGGGAATGGAACAGTATATAGCATGTTAGGCTCCCAAATACTAAGAGATTTATTAATTGGCAAACGAAATGAAGATGCAGAGATTGTTCAACTAAAGCGTAAATGCGGAGTAAAATAATACGAAGGCGGATGCCCTTCCTTCGTATTTATTTAGAAAATAAATTTCACCGTGTTGCCGCTAGAGCGACATTTTCTCGTAGGAATGCAGAGACAAAGAGACGTAAACCATGCACGTGAAAATACCCGTCATTTTGGTTAACCTTCTGAAAAAGACCGAGCATCTTTAACTTGTTTTTTCTTCTTAATAATTGCTTCTTTCTTCCATAAAAAGTTACGATAGGTTTTTGCTCTTATCGTATTGGTAGAAAATATCGTTTTTCTCATGTAATCAGTTGAATCATTTGATGTAGCTGCAATTCGTGTATATTGTTCCTTCATATTTCTTGCTTGTAAATAGTTGGATAATTTCTCAGGAGTACCACAGCTTTCAACTAACCCATCTAATTGAAAAACAGCACTCTTTTTTTGATTAATAATTGCATCGAAAACAAACATGATGACTCGATTCACGTCTCCCTTTCGTACAATGAAATCCATATGAGTTGCATCTTTACAAGCTAAAAAATGGACGACATAGCCAAATAATGTTTTTTTCAATTGGAACGGGAAAAATGCAATTATTCGATTATGTTCTTTTACTGCATATATCTCTACTCCTTCATTTTCACCAAGAAACTTCCACCAATTATACACAAATTTAAATTCAATAAATGGGTTTTTGTTTTGATTTACCTCTAAAATAGTAGACCATTCTTTCTCAAATAAACTTAAATGTTTTGATGATTTAATTAGAATAAGCTCCAAACAATCCTCCCACCCGAGTTAAGTCTGTTTTATAATAGTATATTCACATTCGCTACTAAAAAAGAACTTACTACAAATGAACTTAGAATCAGTCAAAACACTAAAAAGCAAAGCGCCTGTCTCTAACCGATATGGCAAGTGGGAACGTTGAATGGAATGTCGCACATAATAGGGATAATGCGTGGTAGTGGGTTGAAAATGAGTGTCTGCTGGGATTTCCGCTGCTGGGCGGACGCTTTCCGTGGGGTGAGCGATGAGCCTTCACCGCCACGCCTGAGAAGTCTCATTTTGCTCACACAGAGGAACAAAGGCTAAAAACGCCACATGGTGTGGCAACGCCTTCGTGACCAACATCCTGTTGGTCTCCACTGGAGTTGCCTCCCAGCAGCGAAAATCCATGGGAATTGCTTGCTAATTTTGCGTCTACTGTTATCAGAGCTTTAAATTGATCAGATTCACTACGCAATATTTAGTAAAGCTAATTAGAAAATGCTTTCTCCAAATAAGTAGAGTATTTACTTAGGATAAAGTTCATTTCATACAACCATTTATAGGTATGAAACCTCGTATTCATCGTTGTCTCACTCCAAGTAAACTTGCTATTTTAAGATTTGGTTGCTTTCACTAGCAATTTGGTTGCTCTCATGCTAATTTTGATTGCTTTCCGAATTGAACTG
>NZ_VDGG01000041.1:0-22576 GCF_006861775.1 Psychrobacillus soli
TACTTATCAGGGTGGTTCCGCTAACAACCAAAATATTGGCCAGTTTTTCTATTGGGTGAATCCAGTAAATGGCATAGGGCAATTAACTCGCCATGGAAAGCAACCAATCCTATTCTGAAAGCAACCAAATCAAATCCGAGAGCAACCAAATTGCTTGTGAAAGCAACCAATCCTCCAAATAGCAAGTTTACTTGGAGTGAGACGTTGATTATTTTACATATTATGATACTAATGTGTCTTAAAGCTCGCCGAACTCGCCAGTCTAGTATTTGTTAGACCGGTTTGTCGCGTTCAAAAGGGAATAGTGTCTCGTTCAACCATTTGTTTTTAATGTTAGATTCTGATGAGTTAGTCTTTACCATAGATTTTCGCTGCAGGCGGCGACTCCAATGGAGGCCAACAGGATGTTGGTCACGAAGGCGTTGCCACACGATGTGGCGTTGTTAGCCTTTGTTCCTCTGTGAGCAAAATGAGACTTCACATCGAACGCGCTAGCGGCGGTGAAGGCGGTGAAGGCTCATCGCTCACCCCATGGAAAGCGTCCGCCAGCTGCGAAAATCTCGGCGGACACTTTATTTCAACTCACTACCTTGCAGTATCCCTATACAACGAACATACGTCCACTGATCACAGTGTGATTTTGAATTGGTTGCAAAAAGACATTTTATGCAAAATCATTAGCTTTTTAGCTGGTCATTTAAAATGCTCTCTTCTAAAACAGAAAACTTATCCCCGTATACTTTTGTAATGTGAACCTCTCCCCATGCACATAACGCATCTAATATGCTTCCTAAACTCAACCCATATTCACTCAACTCGTATTCTACTTTCGGTGGAACTTGGTTGTAAGCAATTCGGTTAATAACCCCGTCTGCTTCTAGTTCTCTTAACTGTTGTGTCAGCATTTTTTGCGTTATATCAGGCATGAGGCGCTTTAACTCACTTGTTCGTTTTTTTCCGTGAGTTAGATGGCACAGAATGACACATTTCCACTTTCCACCGATGACTTCTAATGTCGCTTCAACGGATATATTATACTTCTTTTTTTTCATCTTAATTCTCCTTATCTATAGGAACCGAAAAGTGCCTATATAACTTTTTGGTTCCTATATCACTTAAAAGTGCGTACTTTTCTTTTGGATCTCTATGAATCATACTAACATTTGCCGGAAGATTTACACTAAGTTTTTTTATGAAGACTTCATAATACAACACGGAAAAAAGGATGAGAAAAAATGACATTAGATAAAAAGCGAAGCATGTTTGCGCTACTTGCATTGGCTGTAAGTGCATTCGCAATCGGAACGACTGAATTTGTTAGCGTGGGACTTTTACCATTAATTTCTCATGATTTAGATATATCGCTTACAACAGCGGGGCTTACTGTTTCGCTATATGCACTAGGTGTAATGTTTGGAGCACCTATTTTAACATCTTTTACTTCCAAAATGCCACGTAAAACATTGCTGTTATGGATAATGGTAGTCTTTATAATAGGAAACGCTATTGCTGCAAGTGCAACAAGTGTGACAGTCCTATTAGTTGCCCGTGTTATTGCAGCATTTTCGCATGGGGTATTTATGTCGATTGGATCCACTATTGCGGCCGACTTAGTTCCAGAAAATCGCAGAGCAAGTGCAATTTCCATTATGTTTACGGGACTGACTGTTGCAACAATTACTGGAGTTCCGTTTGGTACATTTATTGGGCAACAGTTTGGCTGGCGTTTTGCCTTTGTTGCAATTGTCATCATTGGACTAATAGGATTTATCGCTAATAGTATACTTGTTCCATCAGATTTAAGAAAAGGTAATCCAACTACCATTCGAGACCAAGTGAAGCTTATAACAAATAGTCGAATATTATTGGTCTTGAGTATTACGGCGCTTGGTTACGGTGGCACATTTGTTGTATTCACATACTTATCCCCATTACTTCAGACGATAACTGGATTTAAGCAAGGAACGATAGCAATAATTTTACTTGTTTATGGGATTGCGATTGCAATTGGCAATATGATAGGTGGGAAGCTATCCAATAAAAACCCAATTGATTCCTTATTCTATATGTTTATTGCACAGGCAATTGTGTTACTTATTTTAGCGTTGACAGCACCATTTAAAGTTGCTGGATTCATAACAATTATCTTAATGGGCTTGTTTGCATTTATGAATGTCCCAGGACTTCAAGTATATATAGTAATGCTAGCTGAACGGTTGGTTCCAAGTGCAGTTGACGTCGCCTCTGCTATGAATATTGCAGCATTTAATGCAGGAATTGCAATTGGCGCGTACTTAGGTGGAATTGTAGCTGAATCTATTGGGCTTATTCATACTACTTGGATTGGGGCAGTAATGGTTATATTTGCCGTACTTTTATCAGGAATCAGTCGGATGTTGGAAAGAAAAGATAAGCAAAAACTAAACTTGGAGGAACGATAAATGATGAAAAATTTACAATCAACAACAACGTTGAATAATGGTGTGGAAATGCCTTGGTTAGGCCTAGGAGTATTTCAAGTGGAAGAAGGACAAGTACTGGTAGACGCAGTAAAAGTAGCGATAAAACATGGTTATCGTAGTATAGATACAGCTGCTATTTACGGCAACGAAGCGGGAGTCGGACAAGGTATTCGTGAAGCAATAGAAGAAACGGGTGTTCCAAGAGAGGACCTTTTTGTTACATCGAAGGTTTGGAATTCGGAGTTAGGATACGATTCAACAATTGCCGCTTATGAAGAAAGCGTAAGCAAACTAGGATTAGATTATTTAGATTTGTATCTCATTCACTGGCCGGTTGCAGGTAAGTATAAAGAGGCGTGGCGAGCATTAGAAACTTTGTATAAAGACGGTCGAGTGAAAGCAATCGGCGTAAGTAATTTTCAAATTCATCATTTAGAAGATTTGATGAAAGTTGCGGAAATAAAACCAATGATAAATCAAGTGGAATCTCATCCACGTTTATCTCAAAAAGAGCTCAAATTATTTTGTGAGGAATATAATATTCAAGTAGAGGCATGGGCTCCACTTATGCAAGGACAATTGTTCAACAATGAAGCGCTTCAAGAAATTGCAAATAAATACGAAAAATCTGTTGCTCAAGTCATTTTACGCTGGCACTTACAAAATGGAGTTATTACCATTCCTAAATCGACGAAAGCACATCGAATTGTAGAAAATGCGGATGTGTTTAATTTTGAATTAACAGATGAAGATATGAAGCATATCGAAAGCTTAAATAAGAATCACCGAGTAGGACCAGACCCAGACAACTTTGATTTTTGATCGATACAAGCTTTTGATGATTAAACATATGATCCATTGCAAATATTGTAATGGATCATATGTTTTTTAAATTGGCATTTAGCTATTAGTAAGTTAACATAAAACATAGGATAATGAGGAGGATGTAAATGAAACGTCGAGTAGTAGTAACTGGATATGGAGTCGTATCGCCATTAGGAAATGATGTGGGTACGCTATGGAAAAATATTAAAGAAGGTAAATCAGGTATCAAAAAAATTGAATCAGATGATTTTAAAGAAATTAATACACAAATTGCCGGGATTATTGATGATTTTCGGGCGGAGGAATATTTAGATAAGAAGGAATTAGGAAAATATGATTTGTATGCGCAATACGCCTATGCAGCAACGAAGCAAGCGATAGACCAATCGCAATTAGACATGGAGACGGTAAATAAAGAACGGGTAGGTGTTTATATTGGCTCGGGAATTGGGGGCATTGATACGACACTTGAGAATCATAAATTGCTGCTAGATAAAGGTCCGCGTAGAGTATCCCCATTTATGGTGCCGATGATGATCAGCAATATGGCGACTGGTATTATTGCGATTAAATATGGTTTTAAAGGTCCAAGTTTTTCCCCAGTTTCTGCTTGTGCAACGGCAAATCATGCCATAGGTGAAGCCTATTTAAATATTTTACATGGTTATTCGGATGCAATAGTGGCAGGAGGAGCAGAGGCATCTATAAATCCATTATCCTTTGCTGCCTTTTCTAGAATGCGAGCGATGTCTACTTTTAATGAAGCACCAGAAAAAGCTAGTCGTCCTTTTGATAAGAATCGTGATGGATTTGTTATGTCGGAAGGGTCGGGTATTTTAGTATTGGAAGAGTATGAACATGCTAAAAAACGTGGGGCAACTATTTTAGGTGAACTCGTAGGATACGGTTCTACTACAGATGCATTCCATATTACATCACCTGATTTTGATGGTGCAGCAAGAGCGATGAAGTTAGCTATAGAAATGGCACAAATTGATCATACGGAAATTGATTATATTAATGCCCACGGGACAAGTACCCCTGAAGGCGATAAATCAGAAACAAAAGCGATTAAAGCTGTTTTTGGAGATCATGCTTATGATTTAAAAGTAAGTTCTACCAAATCAATGACGGGTCATTTATTTGGGGCAGCGGGTGGAATTGAGGCAATTATTACACTGAAAAGTATGTTAGAAAATACTGCACCAGCTACCATCAATTACGAAAGCCCTGGAGAAGAGTGTGATTTGAATTATGTGCCAAATGAAGCAATAGAAATGGAAATAAACTATGCGCTTTCAAATGGTTTTGGTTTCGGCGGACATAATGCTGTGCTTGCTTTTAAGAAATTCACTGATTAAAAATGGTTGAATGTAACAAACCAAAAAAGAAGCTTTTTGCTGAGGCAAAAAGCTTCTTTTTATATAACTATGTTATGAACCGACAAAATTTCCGCCATCGACATGGATCGTTTGTCCTGTCATGTAACTGGAATCAGCAGAAGCTAAAAGTACATAAGCGGGAGCCAGTTCAGCGGGTTGGCCGCGTCTACCTATTGGTGTATCCTCACCATGTTGTTCCACTTTCTTCTTATCGAAAGTGGCAGGAATGAGCGGAGTCCATATAGGACCAGGTGCCACAGCGTTTACGCGAATGCCTTTCTCTATTAAATGTAGTGCAAGGGAGCGAGTAAACGCTGTAATGGCTCCTTTTGTTGCGGAGTAGTCGATCAGTTCTGGTGAACCATTATACGCCGTTATGGAAGAAGTATTCACAATCGTATCTCCCTTCGACATATGAGGCAATGCAGCCTGTGTTAGGTAAAACATCGAATAGATATTCGTCGAAAATGTTTCTTGTAACTGATCTGGTGTGATTGTTAAAAAGTCATTTGTAGGAAATTGTTTTCCTGCGTTATTCACTAATATATTAAGTTGTCCAAAGTGTTGAATTACTTCATCAACCGTATTTTGGCAATTTTCATCATCGCTCAAATCTGTTTTAATTTTAATTGCTTTGACTCCGTGTGCTTCTATTGCTTGGATTGTTTTTTCGGCATCTTCTTGCTCATTTTCATCCAAGTATACAATGGCAACATTCGCTCCTTCTTTGGCAAAAGCTACAGAAACTGCTCTACCAATTCCGCTGTCACCACCTGTAATAAGTGCAACTTTGCCGAAGAGTTTCTCGGAGCCTTTATAATTTACATCATCATAAATTGGTTGGGGATTCATTTCTGTCTCTGTACCAGGTTGCCTGCTTTGGGTTTGTCCGGAAACCTCTTTATCGACTTTTGCATATTTATCTGTAGTCATGTAAATCCTCCTTTTAAGCGGTTAATTGTATTATTCCCTCCTTACAAAAAAACAAACTTCCAAAAGTATTTTGTCGGAATTATAAGTTTCGTTTTTCTTATAAAAGAATGGGGTATATGTATGTCCATATACATAATTGGAGAATGGAGAATTATCTCACCCGGTAAAAGTAGATAAACAAAGTCGGTTGTATGAATTACTGCAAGAAGAGGAGTTTAAAGTGAACTCATTCCATCATCAAGCTTTGCATTCGGTAGGGGAGAACTTACGTGTGGTTGCAAGGGCTACGGATGGAATTATCGAATGTGTGGAAAGTACGAAGCATCATTTTGTTTTTGGTTTCCAATGGCATCCCGAAGAATTTGCAGTAGACGGTGACGAGGCATCGAAACGAGTATTCGAAGCATACATACAGGCTGCTTTAAAACAAAAGGAATAAAACCTCTTTATATGCACAAATTATTTGTCATGGAGGTGAAAGTGCATGACAAAAGGTAAAAATCCGAGAAAATCTTTAGATCGTGAAGAATACGGGTTTGGATATGACGTAAGCCCAGATGATTTAGACGTAAGAGGTCAAAATAAAGAAGCAAAGACAAACAATGACAACGAAAATAAAGACAAACCTACCAATAAAGATAATCCTTCCAGATTAAATATTTGATAAACAAACGATAAAAGTAAAATACCCGTATGCTAAACAATTACAAATCGTTTTGCATACGGGTATTTTATTTTTAACTAAAAAGTTTAACTAGTTCTCGAATACCAAGGAAGCCAAACATAATGAGACAACTGATTAATACAGCATTAGGAACCCACTTGTTTCTCGACTCTTTTGCGACTTTTTTTGAATTCAACAGGAAAAGTAAAGAAGCTGCTAAAAACGGCATAAATAAGGAACCTAAAGCTCCGTAAAGTATAATAAGTTCAACTGGTTTACCAAAATAAAATAAAATCATAGGTGGAAAAGTAAGCCAGCATAAGTAAAAACGGTAGGCAGGGTCTTTAGTAGATACTTCTGCGTGAGCAGCCTTTTTCTTTTTACGTACTGTTTTAACAAAGTCAGCAAAAAGATAAGGAACACCATTCCAAACGCCTAGAAGTGATGAATAAGCAGCAGACCAAAAAGCTACTAAGAACATCCATCTCATTGGAGTACCAAACTCTGCCCCTAGCATATGAGCTAATTTTATTAATCCTTCGTCATCTCGAATACTAACTCCAGAACCAGCTAGAAATTGAGCCCCGATGATAAGTCCAGCAAACGTGAATAATCCTGTAAGCAGATACGCAATTTTTGCATCTGTACGCATCGCTGAAATCCACTGTTTCCCATTCCAACCTTTTTCTTTTAACCAATAACCATACGAGGCCATTGTAATAGTCCCTCCAACACCCCCTACTAATCCAAGCATAAGGATAAAGGAACCTTGAGGTATACGCGGTACTAAACCATATGAAAATTCACCGAAACTTGGTAAAAACAAAGCAGCTGTACCAATGATTGTTACAAACATAACGCCTATTAAAACAGTCATTACTTTTTCAAATAATAGATAACGTCCAAACCAAATTAAGATAAATCCAACCACACCATGAATGATAGCCCATGCCCAAACTGGCATGATTGGGAACATTGCATGCATCGCCATACCAGATGTGGAGGCGGCAGCGGCTCCATATACGAATCCCCAAATAATTGAATAGACACCGAAATAGCCTGTAGCCCATTTGCCGAGTTGATGCCAACCATCTAAAATCGTTTGGCCAGTTGCTAAGTACCATCTTCCGACCCCTTCGTTTAAGAAATATTTTAAAACAGATCCAATGATAATTGCCCAAACGAATGTCATCCCAAATTGTGTCCCAATTACAAGCGAAGTTATTAAATCTGCAGTTCCTGCACCAGTTGCTGCGACAACAATTCCAGGACCTATATTTTTCAGCTTTTCCCCAAACGTTCGCGGTGGAAGTAATTGTTGGTTAATTTCTAGTGTCATTATATATCCCCTTTGTTCTATGTAAGGTTTACATTTGTAACCCCTTACATTTTTATTTTTAACTACTCCTACCCATTCCATTTTGTACGTATTGCGTACTTTAGTACGCTATTTGTATCTTGATTAATTATAACTAGTTAAACAAGTGATAGCAATATAAGTTTCTGATATATTTGAATAATCAACTAAAAAACTGTCGGATATTGTTCTAATTCCTCTCTTTTTCTCTTACATTGTTATAACGACATGAAAAAGGGAGTAGATCATGTATGTTAATCGATGGAGTATTTTCGGGTGGGGGAATGAAAGGGATAGCGTTAGTAGGAGCTTTTCAAGTACTGGAAGAAAAGGGATACGAATTTAAACGAGTTGCGGGAACGAGTGCTGGAGCTATTTTAGCGTGTTTTATTGCTGCTGGATATACAGGGAAAGAAATTGAAGAAATAATGGTAGAGCAAGATTTTCAATCTCTACTAGATCCACGTAAAACTGTACTTCCTATCCCATTTATGAAATGGATGAATTTATATTGGGGATTAGGTTTATATCAAGGGAAAGCTTTAGAAAACTGGTTTTTGGAAAAATTAGCAGCGAAAGGAATCTATTCATTTTCGGATTTACCACAGGGGTCTTTGAAACTTGTTGCATCCGATTTAACGAATGGGAAAATGATCGTGCTTCCCGATGATTTGGAGCGGTACGGTGTATCTCCATCTAGCTTTCCTGTTGCCAGGGCACTACGTATGAGCTGTGGCATTCCATTTTTTTTTGAACCAGTAAAAATGAGGGTTGGTTCGGGAGACACGATTGTTGTGGACGGAGGTGTATTAAGTAATTTTCCAATGTGGATTTTTGATAATGGAAACAAGGAGCGCCCAATTGTTGGCTTAAAACTGAGCGGCAACTCAGAGGAAATGCAGCCACATAAAATTAAAAACGGTTTACAGTTATTTGAGGCACTTTTTTCCACGATGAAAAATGCACATGATGAAAGATATATTTCTCGTAAACTTGAAAAGAATGTTATTTTTATACCCGTTGACGAATACAGTGCTACGCAGTTTGATTTGGATAGAGAGATGAAGGCGAACTTATTGGAGAAAGGAAGAAAGCGAGCGACACAATTTTTAAAGATGTGGTGATTTAACTTTGTTCATTATATGAGTAATTAGCGTCAGAAAAGGAACAATAAGAGTGAAAGTCATTAAAAGGAGAGATTTATTCATGGCAAAAAACGCAAAAGAGTTGGCACAAAAAATCTTGAAGAATAGCTTGATTGGTACGATGGCGACGATTGAACAAAACAAACCACATTCCCGTTATATGACCTTCTTTAACGATGATTTCATTCTGTATTCAGCGACAAGTAAAAAGACACACAAAGTGGAAGAAATCCAAAAAAATCCAAATACTCATATTCTTTTAGGGTATGAAGGAAAAGGTTTAGGTGATGCTTTCTTAGAAATTGAAGGAACTGTTGAAGAACATGATGATGAGAGTATGAAGAAAAAAGTTTGGAATAATGCATTAAAAGGTTGGTTTGAAGGACCTGAAGATCCTGACCTTATCATTTTGAAAATTACCCCAACGCAGATCCGAGTTATGAACACAAAGGGGGAAGAACCTCAGATTGTAGAATTATAAACAAGGTAAAGCCCCTTCATTCCAGAAGGGGTTTCTTTCGTAATCTTACCGCGGGATAAGAAAAAGGCAATCGCTTTGGTAAATGAAAGAATAGCTACCTTTCTATTCATTGAAAGAGGAGGACAGTCTAAGAACGCGACGTCGTGTCGCAACGACTGTCTGACCCACATCGTGTTGGGCCTCCGAATATACAATTTCAGGCACTCCATCGCGTTCTATCGTGCGTTCCTAGCTTATTTTTTCAAAGTATATCCTAGTTATATGTTGATACTATATAGAAAAGAAGAGCTTCCTTCCAATCGAAAAGGCGGAAATATAATAGAGAAGGACATAGCAGCCAAAATTGCATCTTTGGCTGCTTTTCACTAGATAGGTAAGTGACTATTCTTTCGTTCCCAAAAGCTTTGTCACTTTGATTACCTTTGCTTTTGGAGTGTACGGACGAGCGACTACCACACGATTACCGAAAAAATGCGTAGGGATGCGACAAAGTCGCATCCCTACGCATCAAGAAGTTTCGTTAATGGTGTAGAAATCGTTCAGTTCAAAGCACTCCAAAAGCACCTATAAGTAAAGTGCCTTATATGTTAGCACAATCTTAAGAATCAATTTACTGGATACGTTTGGTTATTCAACACGAATGATAAAATAGTTAACATTTGCTAATCAACAGACGTGCTATTTTATTATACTCCGTTCAAAAACTGTTACTTCAAATGACATTGCAATTCACTGTGTTTTATCTCTACAGTCTCGACTTGAATGGTTGCATGCTCAATGTGAAATGTCTCTTTTAATTTATTTATGGCTTGTTGAAGAATATATTGGCTGTTTTTTTCGTCATTAATAACAATATGGCAACTTAAAGAATCTAATCCAGAAGTAATCGTCCATATATGAAGGTCGTGGATGTTGAGCACACCCTCGATTTTTTCTAATTCAGCCTTTACTTCGGTTTGATCGATGGAGATGGGTGTTCCTTCCATTAAGATATGGACGGAATGCTTGATAAGCCCCCAGGCACTTCTCAAAATTAATAAAGCGACGAGGACTGAAATGATTGGATCAGCAACGAACCAATCAAATAATAGCATAAGAATTCCTGCTACTATCGCACCGATAGATCCTAAAGCATCTCCAAGAACATGTAAATATGCACCTCGTAAATTTACATTGTTTTTTACATCGCCTTTCCGTATTAATGCCCAAGCACTTAATAAATTTGCTAGCAACCCAATTGCAGCAATAAGCATCATGGTTCCACTTGCAACTGCTTGGGGTTCTAAAAGTCTACCAAATGCTTCCCAAATGATAAAACCAGCAATAACAAATAGCGTGACACCATTGAATAATGCAGCTAATATCTCGAAGCGATATCCTCCAAATGTTCTAACGGAGGAAGGAGGTCTTGAAGAAAACCAAATAGCCACTAAGCTTAATAGCAAAGCACTTGCATCGCTTAGCATATGACCAGAATCAGATAATAACGCCAAGCTATTTGTAAATAATCCTCCAAAGAACTCTAAAAACATAATTCCAGCCGTAATAAGTAAAGCAATTAGTAACCCTTTTTTATTTCCTTCCCGTGACTCCTCAAAATGATCGTGAGAGTGTCCATGATGGTCGTGACCATGATGATGATGGTGATGACCCATAAATTTTCCTCCTTATTTACATTCAATATGCGAAATGACTTGATTCAAAATCGTAATTACATGTTCATCATCGTACGTATAATAAAAAGTATTTCCGTCTCGTCTGTATTTAACGAGCCTTAAATTTCTAAGTAAGCCTAATTGGTGGGAAACAGCAGATTGTGTCATATTCAATACTTCTGTAATATGGCCTACTGAGCACTCTTCTTGAGATAGTAAGTATAAGATTTTAATCCGAGTTGGATCAGCTAAAGCTTTGAAAATACGTGCAGATTCCTCTACTGTATTTGGAGACAAAAATGTATGCTCTTGTTTTTCCATTAGAAATCCTCTCTCCTATTAATGTATATGAACATATGCTCATATACATTATATGCAATTAATAGAAAGTTGGTCAATGATTTAACAGCATTCAAGAAGGATGATCCAAATAATTGACTACCGAACTTGCAGCGCATATAATTAGCCTACTAAAAGAACATTTAACTTCCGATAAGGGGAGTAGCTATACAGCAAAGTCGTCAATACAGGATACATATCCTCGGCTTTGTTGGCAACGACAGTTGTTTGCGAGACCTTACCAATTATTTGGTGAGATCTTTTTTTATTTAAGAGACGATGGGACCAGATTAGTGGTTATATCGTCTCTTTTTGTTTTCTATACTATATTGGAGGTCAAATTGTGAATACTTATGAAGCACTTGCAAGTACAGTCATGATTAACAAGAAAAATCGTCTTATTAGCTATGATGATACTTTACAACTTGTTGGCACAGGAAGAAGTGCATTTGTTTTTAGAATCAAATCAACAAACAAAGCAATGAAAATATTTTTCCCTAATTTTACGCATATTGCAAATGAGGAGGAGGAAATATATGAAATGCTTCAATATATCAGCTATTACCCATCGATTTATGAAGCAGGAGCAAATTATATAGTTATAGATTTTATTGATGGCCAGACCCTTTTTGAATGTATGACCTATGGAAAAGTCATCACTTCAGTTCATATAAAAGAGATTGATTTGGCATTATCCTTGGCATCAGCCAGAGGACTAAATCCTTCTGATATTCACTTACGGAACATTTTTCTTACATCCATAGGAGAGATAAAAATTATTGATGTCGCACGCTTTAGACAAACAAAAGATTGTGTGCAGTGGCATAATCTAAAAAAAGCATACCAAAGACATTATGTTAAAGCATACTTTCCAAAGAAAATTTCAGCTCCTCTATTAAATATGATTGCTATCTTGTATAAAAAAGGTCTAATCCCATTTTATAAAACATGAAGAATAACATAAGTACTAAAACGGCATAAGGTCAGAAAAGCAAAAAAGCCCCTTTAGAGAGGCTTTTATTGCTATCTTTTTTTCTTTGAAGTATTTTGTTTCAATTCTGCAAACTCCGCAGCAAATTCTTCTTGCACATTATTTGGTTTAATTTTTTGATTTTTAGGTGTTTGAGGAAGTGTGTCTTTGTTTTTGCTTTTACCTTGCTTATTGTCTCTTCCGATGTTAATTCTCCTTTCTATTTTTAGTTCTATACTAATATGGCACCGAAATGTTAATTTAATCATAAAAAATAAAAACACTGAGAATTAATATTCTCAGCGTAAGTTATTTTTCCTTGTTAAAAAAAGTAACTAATTGTTTTGGAGTTGGAGCCTGTATTTTGTACGTTAGCTCACGATCCCCATTATTTTCAATACGTGGAATGATGGATTCAATGACGTTGAATTTCCAAAATGAAGGTTTACTTTTTGTGCTCTTTTCCGTATCGGCAGTCATCATTTTTCTTTGAAAAGGATGAAGTTTTGCCATTAAGAACTTTTCTTTAATACGAATAAGTAAATATCCTTCGTCCGTCTCGGGATCAAACTTCTTCATAAGTGATTCACCAAGTTCAAAGGTGTTTGATTTGTTTTGAACGGATGGTGAAATAACTAATATATTTCCCTTTCGAAACAGGGCGGTATTTGATACTTGTCGAAGGCCCAAATCATTAATTAAAAAATCCAGGTTTACTTGAGATGCTTCACTAGCAACTGACATATTCATACCTCCTTTTCTTTTTTTTTACGGTCTATAGTAATAGTATATCCTATTTGGCACATAATAAATTCATTTTTGGTAATATCCTTTTAAGTAAAGCGAAGAAATGAATGAAAAGTAGGAGGATTTATTTATTTTTCGGGAGAAATGTCGTTGTTTGGATGATTCTCAAGACTCTCGATTATTCTTCTTTTACGAAATAGCATTTGACCAGCCTCTCCAATATCATTTATAGCCGACCGGTTAATGAATGCTCCAAATACAAGACCAGCAATTGGAATCATTTGAAATAGCTTTTTCCATCCGAATTGATCTCGGTAGGAGAACATTACTTCACGCCAACCTTGTAACTCAGATAAGATTTCTCGTTTTGCCTCTTCATT
Source organism: Psychrobacillus soli (assembly GCF_006861775.1). Lineage (GTDB taxonomy): Bacteria > Bacillota > Bacilli > Bacillales_A > Planococcaceae > Psychrobacillus > Psychrobacillus soli. The sequence continues at coordinate 13,341 of NZ_VDGG01000041.1, forward strand.
TTGTTGGTCAAACATAGATAATTGAGCAAGAATTGTTTGCTTTCCAACTATATCTGCTGAAACAAATTGAAGACATTTGATAATAAATAAGCGCTCTTTTTTGTCATTTGGATCGTAGCCATAACATATGGCAATATCTTGTAATGTCTTTAACTGCAAACCTAAAAGGAGGGGAATATCAATAGATAGGGTGAAAATACCACCAATACCTGTACTAGCCCCTTGTATGGTCGCTAAATTCTTTCTGTTTCCAGTGAGCTTTTGTGCAGCACCATCCATTTTGGAAACAGATAATTTGTTCACTTCCTCTAACGTGTGTACTTCCAAGTCGGGAAAATAGGAAGGGATTTTGGAGGTAGAACTTAAATAACTACCACCTGTCTGAACGTATTGACCAAGCTCATCTACAAGGACACCGATTTTGTTTTGAATGAACGAGGGAGTCCATTTATCGATTATTTTGAAAGGGAGACGACCGAGTTTTTCCCAAAACCATAAATCGTTTTGGTCTTTTTCCCATGCTTCTACTTGTTTTAATTCTTCTGTTAACCATTCTTCAGTATCTACCACTTTTAGCTTCTCCTTTTCTTTGCATACTTATTCTACGAATTTGCAAGTGAAAAGTTTCAAATGTGAATTTATTAGCAGGGAAAAAGTACATAAAAAAACTGTAGCAACTCGTGCTTCTACGAGTATTGCTACAGTTTTTTGATTTATTCTGCGTCTTGCACTAAAGATGCTTCTACTATATCTGAATATTTCCAGTTACCTTCTGCATCTTTCTTTAGAAGGTAAGTGTAGATATGCTCAAGATCCATAGCATCCGAAGTTGACTTTTCATGTTGCGTAACAAGTGCAGTTCCGTCTACAATGTACTGAACTTCTAGACTTAGCGTCTCATATGCTATATCAAAGTCTTTAAATGTTGACTCTAGATTTTCTTTAAGACTAGCATAGTTAGGAAATTCTTCGCTAAATAAGCTTAAGAATTCTTCAAGTTTTTCTTCATTTAAATATTCAGTAGATTTTTTGAAAAATTCGTTGATTTCTTTCTCTTGCCCTATGAAGTTTGCATCTTTTCTAATGTTTTCATAGTAAGCATCGTAAAGGTCGGAAATAATTTCCTCTTTTTCAACAGCAGCTAATGCATCATAGAATTTAGAAACTTGTGCTTCCACAGCTGTTTGGTCTGCTTTTTTATTGATTAAATTGTCTAGTTTGTCTAGTTCCATTTTTGCAGTAATTACATATTGGGATGCTTGAAGTGCTTTTTCACCAGGAGTTTTGTATTTTTCTAATATTGCATCACGTGTTGATTTTCCATAAACGCGGTAAAGTAAGATTGCTTGTTTACGAATTTCGCTAGATAATTCATGGTAACTTTTTTCTGTTACATCAGAAGTTGGGTTAGCGGCATATAATGCATTAAATTTGTTTGCTTTTTCTACTATTTTTTTACCAGAAGTGATTGCATCAATGTAACCCATTGCGCGAGTATAATGAATATAAACATTGTCTTCTAAACGTTTTTCTAATTGCACTTTATCTTTAACATTAACATTTGCCATTTCTGGTTTTGCTTTGAAGTAAGCGTCTTTTGTTAAATTGAAAATTTTCATATCTGGATACTTAATTTCTTTAGTAAGTTCATACGAGATTTGCCATTTTAAAGCTCCAGCATGTTTTTCCGCTGTTTGCACTAAAGATTCAGCTTTAGTGACAGATGCCGCTTCTGCGTTAGAAAAAGGTGTGAAAATACCAGCTCCTGCAACTCCAGTCGCTAATACAATAGATAATAATTTCTTCATTTAAATTCTCCTGCATAATAATTAGTCTTATTCAATATAAATTTCATAAGCCTTATTAAGAGTATGATAATTCAAGACTTTCTACTAGTATTATATTGTGGATAAACATCCATATATTGGATCGTTATTTGAATGGACTACTTAAATGAATACTGTTTCTACATAGTGGACATGCTATTTATATATTTTAATGAATAGGATTAACTTACCATATGTAGAAATGAGAGGCTTGTGGTATTTGTGAAGTTTAAGAAGTTCATGCGCTCCCCAAAAAGTGAGGATCACAAAAAGGCATCGCAAAACGTAAAAAATGTTATAAATACTGAAGTTGAGCAAACGATTGAATCGATACAGAAGCATACGGATCATATTAGCGATGTGATTTTTAAAAAAATACCTACAGAAGAAGGAATTGTTACACTAATTTATGTCAATTCACTTGTAGACAAAATGACAATGCAAGTAATGATATTTATTCCTTTAGCCAATCATTTGCATCAAATCCATCAAGTATCGGAAGTCGTAAGTATATCCGATAATGCTGCAATAGTATCAAAGCTCATGGGTGGACAAACGCTTTTGTATTTCCATGAAGCCAACTTATTAGAAAGTATCGATACTTACAGCGCATCAACCCGTTCCATTACAAATACTGAAACTGAATCGACGGTTATAGGTCCTCAAGATGCCTTTACGGAGTCATTGGAAACAAATATTTCACTAGTGAAAAGACGTATTAAAAACACGAATTTAAAAAATGAAGATCTTACGATAGGATCTGAAACGAATACGAAAATTTCTATTTTATATATCGAAGGTATTGTAAATGAAGAAAATCTAGAAACTTTAAAGGGACGAATAGATAAGGTTAACTATCCTTCTTTTACGGATATCTCTATATTAAAGCAGTTAATTGAAGATAATCCATTGTCTCCATTTCCTCAATACTATATGTCGGTTAGGCCGGACAGTATTGTTCATTATTTGTTAAATGGAAGAATTGTTATTTTTATGGATAATAGTCAAGCGGCAATCGTTTGCCCAACATCCTTTTTAGAAATGTTTATTTCCATTGAAGATTATTATAATCGGTGGACAACAGCATCTTTACTTCGAATGCTTCGATTTTTCGGGTTTTTCTTAACAATAATGATAACTCCGATGTATATATCAGCATTAACATTTCATCCAGAAATTTTACCTTATGAACTTTTATTAAATTTGCAGGAGTCCAGAAGCAGAGTGCCTTTTCCGCCACTTATTGAAGTATTGTTTATAGAACTAATTATTGAGGTCTTAAGGGAAGCGGGATCTCGAATGCCTGCAAAAGTAGGACAAACGATTGGTATCGTAGGAGGTATCGTAATTGGAACAGCAGCTGTGGAAGCGGGCCTAATTAGTAATATATTGATCGTATTAGTCGCAACTTCAGCTTTACTTTCTTTTTTACCTCCTATTTTCTTAATGAGTAACACGAGTAGATTTGTTCGATATATTTTTATTCTTTCTGCTGGTGCATTTGGACTGTTCGGGCAAATGCTTGCATTCGCTTGGCTTATTACACATTTATTAAGATTAAATTCTTTAGGTACGCCTTTTATGACACCAGTTATTCCCAGGAAAGCTGGGGACTTAATGGATAGTATTATTCGGTTTCCAACCGCCTTTCTAAAGGGGAAAACAGGAATTTCGAGATCACCGAAAAAGTAGACGTTTTTGGGGGGAGGTAGGTTAGGTTGAGTACTCATAAGCAGAGGCCTTTGAATGGATATCATGTAATTTTTTTAACACAAAGTGCAATGATAGGTACAGGAATTCTCACTCTTCCCCAAAAACTTAGCTCCCTAGGTTATAGCCAAGCGTTTGTGCCATTATTGTTTGGGTTGATTGCTTGTTTAACTATGTGGCCGATGATTTGGCTTAATTCGAAGTATAAAAACGACAACCTATTTAGGATAAATGAAAAGTTACTAGGGACTTGGATAGGGAAAAGTATTAATATAATCATAGTTCTGAGCTTTATTATCTTTTTAGCAGGAATTATTAGTGATTATATGAACCTAATACAAACTACAGCTCTTACCGAACAGACTATTACTATTCCTGTTCTCTTTTTTTTACTATTATTACTTTACATTGTAAGTGGAGGAATTAAATCAATTGCAAGGTTTTGCATAATCACATTCTTTTTAACAATCCCAATTTTATACTTTTTAAGATGGTCCATTGAGAAAGGAGATATAAGTCATGTTCTTCCTTTGTTTAATTTCAATGGAACAGAATTTTTAAATGCTTTGAAAGAAGGATATTTATCTATTTTAGGGTATGAGTTAATCATGTTTTACTATCCGTATATAGAGAATCAAAAGAAAGCGTTCAAACATGCATTAATCGGAGTTTGGATAAGTATTATTCTGTGTTTAATAACGACTTTAGTAAGTGTTATGTATTACTCAGAGTGGCAATTGAAAAATATTGAGTTCTCGGTATTACATTTGTTTAAAGCTGGCGAACTTACGTTTATAGAAAGAATTGATATTTTTGGAATTACGTTGTGGGTATTTCTAATTTTATCAACAGTTGCAGGATATTTATGGACTGCTAAAAAAGGTCTTGATTCGATTCGATCTAAAGAAACGAAGTCCCATGATTATATAATTACGATTCTCATTTTTCTGTTGATAATACTCCCAATTTCTCAAGAACTTCTAGAAAGATTATTTAAATTAAGCAATTATGTTGTGTACGTACTGATCATTTGGCCAATGTTTTTGAGCATTATCCATTTACTTAGGAAAAAGCAGGTGCAACCGTGAAGGAAAAACTTTTCTTAGTTGTCATTGTATTAGTGAGCATCTATCTTGCTGGTTGTACGGCAAAAGAATTGAAAGTGCCCTTAGAAGATGTAGGAATGGTTGGAGTAATGGCATTCGACTACATTGATGAAGACAATTTGAAGCTGACGGTAGCGATTCCTCAATATTCACCTGAGGCAAAAGAGCATACGCAAATTTTCTCCGTTTCCACGGATTTAATATCTAAAGGAATTGTTGACATAGAATCTCTATCCGATAAAAAGGTCGTACTAAATCAACTACGGGTTGTACTTATCAATGAAGAATTTGCACGTCATGGAAAAGTAGAAAAATCAATACAGCATCTCTACAGAAACCCAGAAGTAGGTAATAAAGTGCTGATTGCAGTAGTTAAAGGAAATGGAGAAGAAATGTTAAAAGGGAAATATCCAGATAAACCGAACATTAACTTCTATTTAAACGATTTATTACAGCCAAGTATTAATACAGCATTCAATCCGAACACGAATATCCATGACTTTATATATGCACAAACTAATCCAGTATTTGACGCGATTGTTCCAATACTAGAAAAAAAAGAGAGCAAAATAGAAGTAGAAGGAATTGCTTTATTTAAAGGAAAAAACATGCTGCATAGTTTACCGAAGGATGAGGCATTAATCATTCAGGCATTACAAGGTCGTAAAAAGCTTGCACCAATGAATCTTACGTTGAGTAACGATAGTAAGGGAGAAAGGTTGATGATGGATTTAATTGATAGTAAAGTGAAGATAAAAAGCAATAAAAATTTTGATACTCCAAAACTGACTATTACCTTACACATTGAAGGGACGCTGGTTGAATTTAAAGGTGAGAGAGAGAATAGTTTAAAGACGGTGGAAAGTACAGCAAAGCTGGAAAATGATATTAATGAAGAATTAGAAGAAAGTATCAGTGATTTTTTGAAGAAATTACAAGAGTTTGAGGCAGATCCGATTGGCTTAACTGAAAGTTTTCGGATGTATTACAAGGGAGAATGGAAGGAAGAAAACAAGCAAGAAATACTTAGCAAATTACAGTGGGATATTCATGTTAATACGAGCATTATGAGCACCGGTACATTAAAGTGACAGGTGCAAGATAAAGGGAGCACTGTTTAAAAATTATTAGTACTTCCATTTGAACAAAGTGTTTTCCGCCTCAACCTCGCTTATCGTTAAACTTCAATATTTCCTTTGTTAAATCTTTCATGTTGTTCTTTCTTAGCCAGTAATTTTAAAAAAAGTGGCGTTTGTACAAAGAAACACATGAAATTGTCCATTTTTTATAAATAAGTGTTATGTTACACTTCTAATTGATAATGATTATCGGTTTCGAAATTGTTTGCAAATGAAGAACATGAAATAGCACAATTTAGTAAAAACAATGGTCGTTTCCGCCATTCAACTTCTTTACTCGATGTGTAAACTGAGGTAGCAATCCAGCAAGCCTTAACGGAATTATCTCAAAGGTGAACTACACTTGTTGTTGCTCGTCGTTTTGCAACGATAAAAGTGCGGATTGTATTGTCGAACAGGGTGCTTATGATGAAAAGGCAAGGGACTATACATAATGGTGGAATTAGATTTATCCATTCCTGAAAGAAGACTCCCAAGTCAAGAAATGTGAAGAGCATAGACCAATGAGTAAGTAGCGTATATATCTTCAAATAATATTCGATTTAAGGAGCGAAATAAGAAGCAAGGTTTAGAAGATCTAATTCTTCGTAAAGTAAGGGGATAAAAGATGGGCTAGGGAGTATATGCGAACTAGATAGGCGTTCAACTATAACTTATCGTTGTAGGGTGCAGTTTCGCAGCTATCCTAGTAAATCTAAAATGATATCTTTCGATTACTTATACATGGAGGAGGCGTATAGTGAGCATGATGCTTCAAGATCGGATGAATGAAATTAGTCAGGTGGTAATAAAAAAGGGGTACAAGATGACTGTGCAGCGGAAAATAACCGTTCAAATTTTTTTGGAGCATCCAAATGGCCATTTGTCTTCGAAAGAGGTATATTTTTTAGCGAAAGTCAAGTATCCAGATGTTGGAATCGCAACAATATATCGAAATTTAGATTTGCTGACCAAAATCCATATCATCGAAAAAACAAACTTTGGAAACCGTCTTTCCTTTTTCGATTTATGCAATGAAAAATAGTATGTTTTCCATCGTGAAAAGTAATCGGTAATTCTTGTTATAAAAAGCCGTCTCTCAAACAAAAATGTTTGGGAGATGGCTTTTTATGATAGATTTTTTCTATCTTTCTACTAAAGGGGTACGCATAAGTAGATGAGGCAATGCTCCTAATAATTTTTCTCGTGTGAGGGCATCACTAGAGTTCCACTTTTTTTCATCAATTAGATAGACATATCCATTCTTTGAAGCTGGAAGGTTATTCCATAGAGTAGTTTGGATTAATTCTTCCGTAGCTATTTTTGATATTGGATTTTCGGGAATTAACAAAAATATTCTGTCTCCAGCATAGTCGGGTAATGATTCTATTGTTATTTCCTTGTAACCTTGTTCATCCGCTATCATTTTCTTAATAAGCTCACCTGGTTGGAAACCAGAAGAGTGATAAAGAGATGTGGCTAGACCAATACACCCCATGACAAATAGATGTCGACCCCGGTCAAATAGAAAGACAGATGCCGTTTCATTGCATTTTAGAGTGGGTTGGAGTTGCTGCCACATCTTGTCTTCTCTTTTGCTAAATTGGTCCAGCCAATCTTCCGCTTCCTGTTTTTTGCCTAGCCATTCTCCTAATGTTGTAATTCGCTCCTGAAGTGTTCCCCAAGAGTTGTGGGTTAAGGTAGGAGCTATTGTGGCAATTTTTTTATATTGTTGTTCATCAGCATTTGTAAAAATGATTAAGTCAGGTTTTAGTCTAGAAGACTTTTCTATATCAAGTGGGAAGGCGACATCTTGTACATAAGGAACATAGTTTTTGTAAAAAGACTGATCAATATCCTGTTTATAACCACCTATAGGATGGATATCAAAAACGGATAAATCGCCAATTGTTTCCCCGTGAAAAATGACCCTATTAGGGAAAGATGGGATTTCAACTTCGTGCCCAGTCCAATCTTGTACAATAACCTTTTGTTTCCTTATAAAAAATGCAAAAAAATAACAACTAAAATTTAGTCTATTGGTATAATATGATTAGTTATGAGTGTTATATATTCAAAAGAGCGCAGGCAGGGGTACATATGAAATTACGTGGAATTTTATTACTTATATTTTTGTTTCAGACAATCGTTAATGCGACAAGACCTGTTATTACATTGTCTGCCGATGAATTTGGTGCTTCTATAGTTATTATTGGTATCTTAACTTCATCTTTCGCATTGTTACCATTGATATTCTCTATTCATGCAGGAAAAGTTATTGATAAATTTGGGGATCGAGTACCAGTAATCTTTGGTTTTGTTGCATCCATTGCAGGAATGATTGTTCCAGCATATTTTACGACGATCTCTGCGTTATTTGCAAGCCAATTATTATTAGGTCTTGCGAATATTTGTATACCTATTGCTTTACAAAATCAGTTAGGTCACCAATCTACGGCTAGAAATAGGGATTATTTTTTTAGTATGTTTAGTCTTTGTGTGGCATTAGGAGCAGTTATTGGGCCTTTAGTAGGCGGTTATTTATCCGAACATGTATCGTTCCAAATCGTTTACGTTTTTTGTATAGTTATTGGCGTCATTTCTATTGTTTTTTCATTCCGAATTCCGAAGGCAGAAGAGAAGATTAGTAGACCTCCTACTAAATTAGTTGATTCGTTTAAGCTGTTTGAAAATCCGTTAGTAAGAAAAGCGTTGTTTTCAAGTGCACTTGTTTTATATTCGAAAGATATTTTTGTCGCGTATTTTCCATTGTTAGGTAAGCAGCTGCATTTATCTACTTCTGCAATTGGATGGATTATTGCTTTACAAGGGCTTGCTACGATGTTTGTCCGTTTTATATTGCCAAAGCTATTGGAAACTTACAAGCGAGATACCGTGCTGTTCCTATCCATTTTAGTTGCTGGAATAGCATTCCTTTTATTGCCATTCAGTCACTCGATATTCTTCGTTGCTGTACTTGCTATTGTGATGGGAATTGGGTTAGGCTGCGGCCAACCGATTTCCATGACGACTACCTATAATGCTTCACCACCTAATAGAACTGGAGAAGTACTAGGACTTCGAATTGCTACTAATCGTTTTTCTCAGTTAATCGCACCAACTTTATTTGGGATGATCGGTGGTTCTGTAGGAATGATAGGGATTTTTCTATTTAGTGGTGTGTTTTTAGTAGGTGGTTCTTTGTTTTTTAGAAAGCATAAAGAGTAAAGAATGAGACTTTTCGTTCAAGATAGAGCGAAGAGTCGCATTGTAGAGAAAGAGCGTCGTAGTGCGTCGACTAGTGACCGCTATGATTTTCGCTGTAGTCGGACGCTTTCGCTGGGTGAGCGATGAGCCAGCACCGCCGCCCTGCAGCGGAAATCAAGGGATAGTTGCTTACTTATTCAGTATCGACTCGCTAAAACCAAAATCTTATACAGTTTTTCGACTGTTTGAATCCAATAAATGGCTTAGGG
>NZ_VDGG01000041.1:22586-47984 GCF_006861775.1 Psychrobacillus soli
GGCAACCAATCGGTCGTTGAAAGCAACTAATTCTATTCCGAAAGCAATCAAATCAGTGTTAGAGCAACCAAAATGCCGGTGAAAGCAACCAATTCTTAAAATAGCAGGTTTACTTGATTGCCCTGCAGCGAAAATCCCAGCGAACACTTCATTCATCGCACTACGACGCATTATCCTTACAAGTAGTCTTTTAAAGTTTGCTGTCTGACTTTGTGCGAAGTGATATCGAAACACCGATAACAATCACAAAGGCGCTAACCAATTGTAATGGTTGAATACTTATTCCTAATATGAGAAGAACGAAAATCATTGCGACGAAAGGTTCCAGGTTTGAACCGAATACGAAATTGCTACCCCAAGCAATGACGCAAAATAAAAGTATTACATAAGTGAACCATTGTTTATTCATAAATATTCTTATATCTTCCTTCCCCGACAGTTTCTGACCCCAGTATTCCGAATGCACAAGTACCTCTTTCCATCGTATGAAACGTCCATTAGCACGTAAGATTTATAATTAGTAAGGAATCTGAAAAAACTGTATTAATAGAAAAATCAATAAAGTTATTAATTGACATTGAAAGGGTTTTCATTTACAGTTTTACTAAACTATGTCTCAATGGCAAAATCAATTTCAACAGCAAGTACTTGTAATTGGCTTTTTTGATGGTTTGCATAAAGGCCACTTATCCGTCATTAATGAGGCTAAACGTATAGCTAGAATTAATGAAGTTCAGGTAGCGGTAATGAGCTTTTTTCCTCATCCCAAAGCGATAGTAGCAGATCTACCAAATTCGTTTCAGTATTTAATGCCACTGGAAGATAAGCAAGCGGTACTTACGGAGCTTGGTATTAATACATTGTTATTAGTTCACTTTGATCGTGACATCGCAAGCCTACCATCTGCTGATTTCGTACAAAGCTTTTTGATAGGATTAAATGCTATGCATATTGTATGTGGAGGGGATTTTCACTATGGCGCGCGAGGTATTGGAAATACACATTCATTAGTAAAACAAGGAGAAGGACATTTCCAAGTATCTATCGTAGAACTAATGGAATATGGTGGGGAGAAAATTAGTTCCACACGTATTCGTCATGCTTTAGCCAAAGGGAATATTACCATACTCCGAAAGTTGTTAGGGAAATTTTATTCAGTAAGTTGGTGCCCCCAAAATGGATTATTACCATTTTATTCATTACGAGCTCCTGGAGTATACGAAGTGAAACTACATTATAAAAACGAAATAATTTCATGTAGTGCGCAAGTGTTAAATGAAAAAGAAGCAAAGTTTACACACGATTTTAATCATTGGAGTCCATCTATTAAAATAGAGTGGGTTAGGTCAATAGGGAGATTTTAGCTGCCTGTGGACGCCACTACTAAAGTTAAGATTAGTTTGTTAAACGGGGGATGGACAAACATCCGCCACATGATTACCGAAAAAGAGTAGCAAGGAAGTGGAGCAGTCACTTCCTTGCTACTCAAAAATTCCTTCAAAAATATTGTATCTTTTTTAGGAAGACATATGATTTTTATATCAATCTGTATTAAAAAATGCATATCGGTCATCTTGTACAAAACTACATTCAGTAACGAGTGAATTTTCTTTAAGAAGAGCACTGAAATTATCAAGTGTAGAAGTTAAGGTAGATAACGCACTTTCCTCTATCTTATATTCTAATACATACTGATACACGTTAGATTTAGGTTCCTTTATCGAAATAATGGTACCAACAAACTTTACAATCTGACTTAGAATCTTTGTTTTTAACTCTAAAATGATTGCATGATTGACTGCTAACTTAATATCTGATAAAAATTGCAATCTTTTAGTGCAAATTTCTTCAATTAGAATATCGATTGTACCTAGTTCCACTTTATTACCACGAATTTGTGTTAGAGTCATCGTCGCATTTAAAGGATTTTCTAATATTATTTTGAAATCTTTTCCGTGGTCTGTAAATTTCTCTTCTACTCTCTTCATTTCCTCTGGCATCAATTTACCTTTACGCAATAGTTTTTCAAAGTCTGATGCCGGTACCGGTTTAGAGAATAAATACCCTTGAATGGAATCGCAGTTATAATTGTTTAACACTTCCAGTTGGTCAGTAGTTTCCACACCTTCTGCAACTACAGCCATGCGCAATTGTTGGGATAATTGAATAATCATTTTCGCGATAAAGTTAGAATCAGCCGTATCAAGCGGTGTTAAATCATTTATAAATGTTCGGTCAATTTTAAGGATTTCTATTAGTCCTTTGAATCGTTTTAAGGAAGAAAGGGAAGAGTAACCTGTGCCAAAATCATCTAACGCTACTTTAACTCCTAAACCTTTCAGTCCTTCTAGAACAGAAAATACAATTTTTTCATTCTCCAATAGAGAGGTTTCCGTAATCTCTATTTCTAAGTATTTGGATTCCAATTTTGTCTCTTCTAAAACATTCACCACATTAGTTATTAAGCTTTGTTCTAAAAAGCGATTCGCTGAAAGATTAATGGAAACGGCTATTTTCGGTAAATTAGCATCTTGCCATTGCTTATTTTGTATGCAAGTAGTCCTTTTTACCCAGTTTCCTATTTCAATATCAAGTCCCGTCTCTTCGGCTAAAGGTATAAATTCATCAGGAGATACAATACCCCATTCTGGATGATTCCAACGAATGAGTGCCTCAGCACCAACAATTTCATAGGTGTTCGGACAGACTTTTGGTTGATAATACAATTCTAATTGGTTCAGTTCAATTGCATGTCGAAGACTGGACTCTAAGGTAAAGATCTTGTACGTTTGGGCATTTAAAGAAGAGGAATATACTTGAAAATTATTTTTTCCTAATTCCTTCGCTTTATATAAAGCCGAATCGGCATTCTTCATTAATGTAAGTGAATCTGTTCCATCATGTGGATAAATACTTATTCCGATGCTAGTTGTAACAAATAAATTATAATTTTCCACAAGAAATGGCTTATCCAACGATTCAATAATATTTAGTGATCGCTCTTTTGCTTGTTGTGTATAAAAATTTGTTAATAGAACACCGAATTCGTCTCCTCCTAATCGAGCTAGAACAGCGTTATCACCTAGGCTGAATTTTAGTCTATTTGCAATTTGTATGAGTAATTTATCCCCAAGGGTATGACCGAGTGTGTCGTTAATATATTTGAACCGATCTAAGTCTAAATACATAACTGCTACTTTTTGATTTAACGTATTTGCTACAATAATTGCTTGTTCGAGCTTTTCTTGAAATAGTCTTCTATTTGGTAATCCAGTTAAGGAATCATAATTTGCTAAATAAGTATTTAACTTTACTGCCTCCATATGATCTGTTATATCTTTTGCAATTCCGAAAGCCCCTTGTATCGTTCCATCTATATAGGCGGGCATCATCGTTAAATGGATGTCCATTATACGTCCCATTTTATGTATGAACTTGATATTTATATTTTGGGGGATGCCTGAAAGTACTTTATGGAATGCTTCTTTGTACAGCTGGATGTAATTTGCAGGGAGCAATAAGTCAATTGTGTTTATTTCGTAATTATAAGTGAATCCAAGTTTTTGGAAAAAAACATCGTTCATTTTTTCTAAACTTCCCAATGAATTAACAAAATAAACAATATCCGGATTAAATTCAAATAAAGATTGATAAAAAAAGTTACCAACATCATTATGTACCATTTCTTCCTTCCTTCCTTTCAGTTTCATAGTAACTTTGAATCTGTCTAATGTTATTCATTTTTAGGTATTTGAATCTATTTATTTGTATGGAAAATTGAATATTGACGGGAAATGTTGATATCTTAATAATATTGTAATGCGTCACATAAATACAGTAAATAGAACAAACTAATATATATACTATTTTTTGCATGTTTTAGTTTAATATATTAAATTCTGAAAATTAAGTTAATTTAGCTGTTTTCAGAATGGAGGATACATAGTATAGTCTTAATAGCATAATTGAAAAGGTAGTGGGTGTTGTGAAGAATAATGTTACAGCAAAGGATGTTGCGAAGCTTGCGGGTGTTTCGCAATCGTCGGTATCGAGGGTTTATTTTGAGGGGGCGTCGGTTTCAAAAAAAACTCGTGAGAAAGTTATAGTAGCAGCGAAGGAGTTGGGGTATAGACCCAATGAATTTGCAAGAAGCCTTATTACGAACCGCACAAAAATTATAGGGTTAGTGATGAAAGGGATTCAAAACCCTTTCTATCCACAAGTATTAAAGGAATTTACAGCAACGTTTAAAAAACTTGGTTATAGCATTTTGTTTGTATCTACAAACAATGATGAAATACAAAAAGAAGATATCGACATGTTGAGGAATTATAATGTTGCTGGAGTAATTATTACGGATGCCTCACTATCTTTGAATGTAACAGAAGACTTTAAGGAGAGCCAAGTTCCACTCGTCCTATTTAATCGTAAAATTGACAACGAACAGTTTTATTCGGTTTGTTGTAATAACTTGGATGCTAGTGAAAAAATTGCGGAGTATTTAATTGAAAAGGGTTGTTCTGATGTAGCATATATTGCAGGAAATGCAAATACATCTACAAGTAGAGATAGAGAGAAAGGATTTACCTCTATAATTGAAAAGAATAATATGCCATTTCACAAGTATACTTCTGATTATACATATGAAGGTGGCTATAAAACTACGCAAAAGATTATTGCAGAAAAGAAAATACCAGATGGAATTTTTGTGGCAAATGATATTATGGCACTTGGTGTTGTAGATGCTCTAAGAGAAAATTCCATTATGATTCCAGCCGAAACAAAAGTAGTAGGATTCGACAATATTGAAATGGCTTCATGGCCAACATATAATCTAACTACTTGGGAGCAACCAATTACAAAAATGGTTGAACAAACAGTAAATTATTTAATGGCTGAAATCGTTGAATTCTCTGGATATACTGAAAATGTGGAGGTAAATGGAGAGTTAATTGTGCGAAAAACTACATAATTTTTATTGACTTGTACTTAAATTTAGAATATTCTTCTTGTGAAGGTATTTTGCATACGTATGCAAAATGAAATGTATGCGTTTACAATTAAAGGGAGGAATATATAATGGTAAAAGTTTTAAAAGCAGGTAAATCACAAGAAGAAGTAAGTGCGAATGATTTAAAGGTTTCTCAAATAGTATCAGAAGCTTTAAAAGATGTAGAAACAAGAGGAGACTTAGCAGTTCGAGAATTATCTGAGAAATTCGACAAGTGGTCACCTGAATCATTCCGATTAACTGAATCTCAAATTAATGATATCGTTTCCAAAGTTCCTGCGGAAGTAATTGAAGATATTAAATTTGCTCAAAAAAATATTCGTGAATTTGCAGAAGCACAATTAGCTTCTATGCATGACGTTGAAGTAGAAAATATTCCAGGTGTAATTTTAGGTCATAAAAATATTCCAGTAAACAGTGTAGGTTGTTATATTCCAGGCGGTCGATATCCAATGGTAGCTTCTGCACATATGAGTGTTTTAACAGCAAAAGTGGCAGGTGTTAAACGTGTAATCGCTTGTACTCCTCCAATTAATGGAGAAATTCCACACGCAACAATCGCAGCTATGTCTTTAGCTGGAGCAGATGAAATTTACCTATTAGGTGGAATTCAAGCGATGGCTGCAATGGCTATCGGTACAGAAACAATCGAATCAGTAGATATGATCGTTGGACCTGGTAATGCATTTGTTGCAGAAGCTAAACGTCAACTATACGGCCGTGTAGGAATCGATTTATTTGCTGGTCCTACAGAAACATTAGTAGTTGCAGACCATACTGCAGATGCAGAAATGATTGCAACAGACCTTCTTGGACAAGGCGAGCACGGACCAACATCACCAGGTGCACTTATTACAACTTCTGAGAAGTTAGCAGAAGAAACAGTGAAAGAAATTGAACGTCAATTAGAAACACTGCCAACTGCAGATGTTGCTCGCGTTTCATGGGAAGATTACGGACAAATTCTATTAGTAGATTCTATTGAAGAAGCTCGTATTGAAGCAGATCGTCTTGCTTTTGAACATGTGGAAATTTTAACGGAAGATCCAAATTACTTCCTTGAAAATATGACGAACTATGGTTGCCTATTCTTAGGACCAGAAACAAATGTTGCTTACGGAGATAAAGTAATTGGAACGAACCACACATTGCCAACAAAAGGTGCTGCCCGCTACACTGGTGGACTATGGGTAGGTAAGTTCATCAAAACAGTAACGTATCAAAAAGTGACACCTGAAGCTAGTGCTTACATTGGGGAATATGCAGCTCGTTTATGTCAATTAGAAAACTTTGCAGGACATGCTGAGCAAGCATTACTTCGCGTGAGAAGATACGGAAATAAATAATTCATTATAGAGGGTTACTGGGGGGAAATTTATGTTAGGTATGATTGGGTTATTTGGTGGCCTTGCGCTGCTGATTTATTTAACGATGAGAGGGATGAACCTTCTCATCGCAGCACCACTGATGGCTTTGGTTGTTGGGATTTTTAATGGTTTGCCAATTTTCCCGCAGCTTGCAGAAGAAGGAGCGGCAAACTTTTTAACGAACTATATGACAGGATTTACTGGATTTATCGCATCTTGGTATTTAATGTTCTTAACGGGTGCGATTTTCGGTAAAGTAATGGAAGATAGTGGAGCAGCAGATAGTGTTTCGCAATGGATTGTTAGTAAAATTGGTATGAAACGTGCGGCATTAGCTGTTGTTATTGCCTGTGCTGTATTAACGTATGGTGGGGTAAGCTTGTTCGTTGTTGCGTTCTCTGTTTATCCAATGGCTTTAAGTTTGTTTAAACAAGCGGATCTGCCAAGACGCTTTATACCAGCGGCACTTGGTTTCGGTTCCACAACATTTACGATGACTTCAGCAGGTTCTCCTGAAATTCAAAACTGGATTCCAATTGAATTTTTAGGGACAACTCCATATGCTGGTTGGGAAGTAAGTTTTATCGTTGCTGTATTTATGATGGCTTTTGGATATTGGTGGCTGAAAAAAATGATTTCCAAAGCAATGTCAAAAGGCGAGCGATTTGTTAGTAGAGATACGGATGTAGAAGCGGTTACACGTTCTGAATTGCCGGATCCATTACTAAGTATGGTTCCTTTACTTGTAGTTTTAGTTATTTCATTTTTCTTCCATAATTCATTAGGAACTTCTGCTTTAATCATTGCTTTAACTGGTGGTATTTTAGCAACTTACTTGATTAATAGAAAGTATTTCCACAACTTTGGAAAAGCTGTTGGAGACGGTGCAATGGGTGCAATTGTTGCCATTGCGAATACAGCAGCAGTAGTTGGCTTCGGTGGAGTTGTAAAAGCAACACCTGCATTTACATCAGCAGTTGGCTTTATGACGGATATTCCAGGAAGTCCGCTTATTGGTGGAGCACTTGCAGTAGCAGTTATTGCCGGTCTTACTGGATCTTCTTCAGGTGGACAAGCAATTGCATTGCCACTTTTAGCACCTCATTATTTAGACTTGGGAGTTAACGCTGAGGCGTTGCACCGTTCGGTTGCGATTTCTTCAGGGTCACTGGATTCACTGCCACAGGGTGGTTATGTTGTTACAACTATCCGATCGATTTGTGGAGAAACACATAAAGATGCATATCCTGCATTTGGGGCATTAACAGTAGTAGTGCCGATATTAGGTGTTATTTTAGCTGTTATATTATTCTCATTCGGTTTTGGAATTTAAGAAATAGAAGTAAACACATGCCCAACAAACTGATTTATAATAAGTTTGTTGGGTATATTTCGTTATACATACAAACATGAAGGGGACGTGGATTATATGGAAAACGTATCAATTATTGGTTGTGGAACTATGGGGCATTCGATTGCATTATCGGCTGCTTGGGCAGGACTAGCAGTAAAGGTGTATGGCATTAATGAAAAGGATTTGGAAAATGCCGACAAAGGCTTAAATAGTAAATTAAAAGTAATGACAGATAATGATGTGTTCAATGAAGAAACAGCGAAAGAAATAAGAGAGAAAATCACATTATCCACATCATTAGAAGAAACAATTGCAAATTCGACGTTTATCATTGAAGTAATTCCAGAAGTTTTGGATATGAAAAAAGAAATGTATAAAAAAATCGAAAGTATGATAAGTGAAGAAGTTGTTATCGCAAGTAATACTTCGGGCTTTAGACCAAGCTTACTAGCGGAAGAGATGCAATATCCAAATCGCTTTGTTGTAACTCATTTTTGGAATCCAGGACATTTAATCCCATTAGTAGAAGTCGTAAAAGGGGAACAAACGGATGATCAAACAGTAGAACGCGCAATGCAAGTGATGAAAGATATGAATAAACAACCGATATTACTAAACAAAGAGATTCCAGGTTTCATCGGTAACCGCTTACAATACGCTTTGTTCCGTGAAGCACAGTCCTTACTCGATGCAGGTGTAGCAACAAAAGAAGATATTGATGCAGCAGTCACGTATAGTATTGGGCGCCGTTTACCTGTGACAGGACCATTAATGACTGCCGATATGGGAGGACTTGATGTATTTTCAGCGATCTCCAATTATTTATTTGAAGATTTAAGTACGGATCAGAAGTCGGGTACAGTACTTACGAAACTAGTGGAAGACAATAAGTTTGGGGATAAAAATGGGGAAGGCTTTTATGCTTGGGACGCTGACTTTTCAGAGCAGAAAAATGCAGAGCGTGAGCAAACGCTTATTCATTTCTTAAAAAATGACCTGCAGAGAAATGAGGGAAAATAATGCAACCTTTTTTCTCTGAACTAGCAAATAAAACAGTGATTGTAACCGGCGGAAGTAAAGGTATTGGAAAAGATATTGCACTCACTTTTGCTAAATTAAACGCAAATGTCGTTATTTCCGGACGAAGTGAAACAGCTTTGAATGAGGCACTCGGTGAATTGCATACATTAAATAAAAAATGTATTGCTGTCCAAGGGGATATGAGTGATATTGCAGTTGTGAAAGATTTAATCGATCAAGCAGCAAGCGAATTTGGAACTGTGGATGTACTCGTGAATAATGCCGGTGTGAATATTGCAAAGCCTGCAATGGAAGTAACGGAAGAGGATTGGGACACAGTTCTCGATTTAAATTTAAAATCAGCTTTTTTTGCTAGTCAAGCGGCAGCAAAATATATGCTTGCCCAAAAAAGTGGTAAAATTATTAATATAGCTTCTCAAATGGCATTCGTTGGCTATTTTAAACGAGCGGCGTATTGTTCTAGTAAAGGTGGACTCGTGCAAATGACGAAAGCTTTAGCTGTTGAATGGGCGAAGCTAGGTATTAGAGTGAATGCAGTAGCACCAACATTTGTGGAAACAGAGTTTACGGAAAAGATGTTCGAAGACGAAGCATTCAAACAAGATGTAGAAAGTCGTATTCTATTAGAAGGGCTATCCCAACCACAAGACGTTTCGGGAGCAGTACTATATTTAGCTTCCAATCTCGCTAATTTTGTAACAGGCGAAACTTTAAAAGTAGACGGTGGATGGACTACAATTTAATCTAGGGGGTAATGTAATGGAAGGAAAAGTTTTATTTATAACAGGAGCTGCACGTGGTATCGGATTTGATATTGCTAAAGCATTTGCAGATGCAGGTGCAAATGTAGTCATTTCTGATTTATCGCAAGATGCAATCGATGAGGCAGTAAGTAAATTGAGCGGCAATGCAAAAGGAATCGTTTGTGACGTTACGAAAGAAGCGGACATAGAAAAGGCGATTCAATTTACAGTTGAGAATTATGGACGTATCGATTTCCTAGTAAATAATGCTGGAATGCAACATGTATCAATGATTGAGGATTTTCCAACTGAAAAGTTTGAGTTACTCGTGAAAATTATGCTGACAGCTCCTTTTATCGCGATCAAACATGCATTACCTCATATGAAAAAACAAGGCTTTGGACGAATCATCAATATGGCATCGATTAATGGAGTCATCGGATTTGCAGGAAAAGCGGCGTATAACTCGGCAAAACATGGTGTTATTGGATTAACAAAAGTAGCGGCACTTGAATCAGCTGCAGATGGTATTACAGTAAACGCAATCTGCCCAGGCTATGTGGACACAGCGCTTGTACGAAACCAATTTGCTGACTTAGCGAAAACTCGTAATATCGAAGTAGAGCAAGTATTGGAAGAAGTATTATATCCACTTGTTCCGCAAAAGAGGTTACTAGATGTTAGTGAAATTACAGATTTAGCTTTATATATTGCTAGTGATTCGGCAAAAGGAATGACTGGGCAAGCAATCATTTTAGATGGTGGTTATACAGCGCAATAAATTTTGGGAGAGTGCTCTTGAAGTGATTAACTTCAAGGGCACTTTTTTTCGCGCTTTAGGAAATTAGAAAATGTATGGTATGTAGATAGCATTCTCTTAACAATATAAGGTTTATCCCTATTTAGGGATACTGCGACGTAGTAAGTTGAATAAAGTGTTCGCTGGGATTTTCGCTGCAAGGCGAACGCCTGAGATGTCTCATTTGCCCACAGATGAACAAAGGCTAAGAGCGCCACATCGTGTGGTAACTCCTTCGTGATCAACATTCTGTTGGCCTCACCAGGAGTCGCCGCCTGTAGCGAAAATCTATGGTAAAGACTAACTTATCAGAATCTAATATGAAAAACAAATGGTAGAACGAGACAATATTCCCTTTGAACGCGNACCAAAGTGCTAGCGAAAGCAACCAATTCTTAAAATAACAAGTTTACTTGGAGTGAGACGACAATGAATACGAGGTGCCATACCAATAAATGGTTGTATGAAACGAACTTTATCCTAAGTAAATGCTCTACTAATTTGGAGAAAGCATTTTCTAATTAGCTTTAATTAATATCGCGTAGTGAATCTGATCAATTTAAAGCTCTGATAACAGTAGACGTAAAATTAGCAAGAAATTCCTATTGATTGGAGCGGAAGGGCGGCGACTTCTGCCGGATGAGTGGGCTAATGAGCCGCCGCTTATGCGTACGCCCAAGCGGCGGGGGTGGTTCATCGCTCACCCCGCGGAAATCGTCCGCCCTGCAGCGAAAATCCCAGCTACGCAGTATTTCTATATCACGCACAATATAAAGAATGGCATACCTTATTATTACTTGAAAAAAATTATCCAAATGTCTAGATTTTTATAATTTCCTCAAGCACGAAAAAGTGAAACTTTCTTTTCATTGGCCCGTAAATAGTATAGAGTTAAACTGTATGCTTATACGGAAGTGTCACTTATTTATTATATTGGAGGTTACATTAGTTGAAAAAATTAGTCATATTTTTATTAACAGCAACCCTTGTATTTACATCCGTCGGAAACTTTGTATTTAACGACAATACAATCACAGCCGAAGCAAAAAAATATAAATCGGGTAAAAAAAGTTTCAATACAAATAACAACACTACGAACAACAATTCCAATATTGAAAAGAAGAAAGAAGATTCTACAACCGCAACGAGCAAATCCAATACGAACACAAACAAAAAAGGTGGATTTACATCTGGCGGCCTGATGAAAGGTCTATTTATAGGTGGACTTGCTGGATTATTGTTTGGTACTATGTTTGCCAATATGGGTATGCTTGGATCAATTTTAGGTTTTGCAATAAACGCTGCAGCGATTATTTTAATTGTAGTAGTTATTCGTAAAATCTTCCGCATGTTCAAAGAGAAGAAAAAAGAGGATGCTACCTCATGGAGAAATTAATAATTCCAGAACAAAACATCATTAACGCTGTTTGCGTATATATTGCCCGCCAAAAACATGTGAAACCAGAAGAAGTTGAAGTTGAGCTTATGTATGATGACGATTCTGGATTTACTGCAGAGGCGTTTGTAAATGGACAACAGCAGCTTCTAAATACGTTAAATTTAATAGAAGCACTACGGATTTCAATAAAGGAATTTTTAAATCTTGATCCAAACTCAACAGGAATCGAATTAATCTTAGATGATGAGGAAGGTATAATCGCTTCCGTACATTAAGACCATCAGCACAGGAGCATTGTGTAGGAGTCTAGACGTACAAGGAAATTATCCACATTTCTAAATTTTTATCATTTCTTTAAGCAGTTAAAAACCGGTGGCAATTTCGCCACCGGTCTAATTTGTTATTGTTGGTTATTTTGATATCCGCTCATTTGCGCTTGGGCTTGAGCTACTAGACGCTTAGTAATTTCTCCGCCAACGGAACCGTTAGCACGCGCTGTAGAATCTCCACCAAGATTCACACCAAATTCTTGTGCAATTTCATATTTCATTTGATCAAGTGCTTGTTGTACTCCTGGTACTAGAAGTTGATTCGAGTTGTTGTTAGCCATGTTGTTCACCTCCTTGTGAAGTTAGATTGTGCGGATACGGCTCATTTATGCAAAAAAAACAAAAGGTGAATTATGTAAATAATCATTTTACAAAGATGGAGCCAAGTAGCATAACTACTTGGCTCCATCTTTTACTATTACTTCTCGAAAATTTGATGAATTACTTCGATCGATTTACTGTTATTTAAATTTTTGTGGATGCAGCTTGCTGGCAAATCCCTTAGGCTATCTGCGAAGGCATTCGCCATCTCTGCTTCCCCAGCTACATGAAATTCTCGCCAACCTCGTTTTTTCTTTAATTGTTCGATGGTTGTATTCATTCCTTTAAAGAAACTTGAAGCGTTCACTTTATATCGAGGATCTAGAACTGCACTTTTACTTTCTGCAACTGTACGCCTACCTTTTGCATCAACTTTTTTCTTTTCTCCCCACGTTTCTGAAATGGGATCATATTTAAACGTTAAATCGTCTCTAACTAATCCCATAGCAGTATCCAATATACGGACTTCTCCGAAACTTGGCATGATAATTCCCGCTTCTGGATATGCTTTATACATATACTCCAATTGTTCTGTCATCGGATGATTTTCCCAGTAAAAGTTTGTTTTTACGGGTACTTGCACATAATGAACGGACCATAAATCTTCGTTTGCAGACGCAAAAATAACAATTCCTTTACGCAAATCATGTGCATTTTCTTCTATTTCATTAATTATTTTTTTCTTTATTTGCTCAAATGCTTTGATTTCTTGCTTATCTTCTGATGCTTCTAAATATTCACCAATTCGTTTCAGGCCGCTTTTTAAATGAATTTTCCATGCACCTTTTAGCGTATCTGGGTCTGCAGGATTGGTGTTTAAGTAAACACTCAGCACACAACGATCTGTACAGCTATATGCTTTTAACGTTTGAAGTTCTTTATTTATCGTCATTTATCCTATAACCTCCTTTTTTTTAATACACACTTAGCATTTCCCTCGAGTGAGTAGATAATCCACAATCGAAGTGTTATGTTTTGGATTGAATTTTTTTAAAACAAAAAAATCAACCAAACCGTATTTGGCTGACTTTTTAATCTATTCATTTTAATGTCGTGCTATTACTGTTTTACCTCGATAATAAACTTTTTTTATTTTCTCCATTTCCGTTATTTCCAACCCTGGAATACCTTCTGCGACTAAGAAGTTTGCATCCAGTCCTTTTTCTAAACGACCAAATTGATTTTCTTTGCCTAATATAATCGCCGGATTATTAGTAAGCAATGCCAAAATTGTATTTTCATCGTAATTGTTTTGCTTCAAAAGCTGCATGGACGGATTGGCAATTAGCATTAATTGGTCTGGTCCTTTTAATAATTGATCTGCATATGGTAACCATGCCACTCCTGGATATGGTGGTAAATAAGCATCTGTAGAAATAGAAAGAGCTATGTTTTCATTTACAAATTTTAGTACTTCTTCGGGTGAATTTGGCGTTAAATGTGTACCACCTATTGGTGTAGCAACAATTTGCACACCTAGATTGGAAGCTCTTTCTATTTGCTCATCGGTAATGCCATGTGCATGATGCAAAACATCAACACCTGCTGCAAGTGCCATTGCTATTCCTTCTTTACCAGCGACATGAGCGCCAATTTTCTTTCCTAACTGATGGTAAATATCTACGATTCCTTTCATTTCTTCAACTGAGTAAATTATTTCCCCTGCTTTTGGCACCTCATTAATAGTGAAGTTTGCTGGGGTCGCATTGATAAATATATTTTCACCCGGATAATCACTTTCTTTTGCAATTTGCTTTACTAAGAACGGATCAATTAAATCCTTTTTACGGACTGCTGTCGACTGAGTTATTGAAGTAAAATGAGCTATTTTTTCGAAGCCAATGGATATACTAGTTGTTGCAAAGGAAACGTTTAGTGGAATTCCATGTATTGCTTTTCGGTAATCCTCTACCCGAAAATCACCAAGTGGATGACCGCAAATTTGTTCTCCAAGTGCCGTAATTCCAGACGATAAAGCGTGAAAAAGAATTGCTTTTCCTGCTATAAAATGAGTTTCTGGAGTAACTGGATAAAGCGAAGTTGGAGCAAATTCAAGTAAATGCGTGTGACAGTCAACTAAAGAAGGCGTTACTACATAATCTGCATACTCGATAACTTGTATAGAGGGATATTGTTTACTAAGATTTTCCCATGTTCCTACATCTAATATTTTTTCATTTTCGATTACCATAGCACCATCTTCAATAGTTCCACTTTGACTTACAGTTACGATTTTTTTAGCACGAATCATATAAATACTCATTATTTATCCTACCAAAAATGGTGTTAAAAAATACGCAAGTAAACATGCGGTCGCAATTCTAATAATTAGCCCGATAATCGATGCTAATAAAGCTTCTCTTTCATTCAACCCCGATACTTCCGCCCATGTTGCAGGAATTTGACCGAAAATCACGGATAACGGTAAACCTGAATTTGCTAAAACAAAAGAACCTACTACTAATCGTGGGTCAACTGAGGCGGATAATTCTGCAAGTTGAGCAACAGCAAGTGTAGGTGAAGCAAGAATCGATACAATGCCCGTTCCTGGCTCAATACTTAAAAATGTTAAAATACTTGATAAGCTTGACTCAATTACGTCCCAAGCTCCCAAGAATCTAAGTGCTCCGATAGCAAAAAATACAGCCGCTACCGCAGGGATGATGATTAAAAATAATAGCTCTGCGCCTTCTTTTGCAGAGGAAAAAATCGTTTCTAGAAACTTTGTTTTTGGTGTAAATCTCGGTAGACTTTCTAAATCAACCTTCTTGGTATCACGGTAAATGGTAACGGACAATATCCACGGGACAACAACGATTGGAAGAAAAATAGATAATATTATTAGCGGAAATGCATTAATGTTGAACACTGAGAGTGCAATAAGGCCTAACACTAACGTGGCAAAGGATTGTGGGGATTGTATCATCGTTGCAACAGCAATTTTTTGTTCCGCTTTTGTAGCTTTTGCCTTTACAAGAACAGGTCCTGAAATTTTTCCTGCCGCGTTAATATCACCAAGAATGTTGTAAACGCTTGGCACAATAACGGAAGGGTTTATTTTAAGCCATTTCATAATTGGAACAAAAATTCGGATTAAACCGTCTGTAAAGCCTAAACGCTCAATTATGCGTCCGAAAATTACACTAATAATAATTGCAATTCCTATTTCACTCGTTAAAAAAACATCGACTACGATAGGTTTTACTTCAGCAATAATCGTATTAAAAAAATCAGAAAGTGAATTAGGACTGAATAATAGGATTAATAGCGAAGCAACTACTAACAAAATTCCGATGACCTCAACTGGATACCATTTCGAACGTGCACCTTTCAACTTGAAGCTTGGTTCTTTATTCCCCTCCACCCGAACAACCTCCTCACACTTTTTATACTTTATGTCTGATTAGAAATATGTGTGTTTGTCTCGGTTAAAAATCCTCTTAGCAACAAAATAATAATTTTTTCTCAACAAACTTTATGTCCGGTCGATAAAGAATTAGAAGATAATTCTTAGTACATTTATCTTATAAATTAACAAAATATTTTATAATTTCATTACAAATATGTTTTTGCGATGAATACGAGGAGATTTCACATGAAAAAAAGGCTAACAAAAGGTATAAATTTGAAATTCAAACTTTATACCTCCTTCTTACTTATACTAATAATCCCAGCAGTTGTAATTGGAATACTGTCTTTTGTAACCGCTAAAGACTCTGTTGAGAAAGAATTACTAGGTGGTGTAGAAGAAAATTTAAATCTATTAAATAGTTCTGTGGATAACTTAGTACAAACGAAAGTACATGACATGGATGTGTTATCACAAAGCGTAAATTGGAAGCAAGAAGATAACTTAGGATTGAAAAATCAATTTTCACAGTATAAAGCATTACATCCTGAAGTAGAAACTGTTTATGTAGGAACCGAAACTGGTTTATTTATACAAAGTCCTGATGTAACAATGCCTTCTGACTATGATCCAAGGCAGCGAGATTGGTATAAAGATGCTATGGGGAAAAAAGGAGAAGCAACCATTTCACAGCCTTATATTTCTGCTAGCACAAACAAAATAGTAGTGACAGTCTCTCAAACTTTAGCAGATGGTTCAGGGGTTGTTGCTGTTGATCTCGATTTGACATTTATACAAAAACTAGCAAAGCAATTGCAAATAGGAAGTTCTGGATATGTAGTCATCTTAGATAGTACCAATAAATTTATCTACCACCCTACCGAAGAGATAGGAAGTACAATAGATAGTGAGTACGCAGAATTATATGAAAAAGAATCAGGTAGCATTAAATATGGCCTAGATGATGATCTGAAAGTAATGAGCCTTACAACTAACGATTTAACTGGTTGGAAAATAGCTGGAAACTTTTATTATTCAGATGTTAATGCTGCAGCTGCTCCAATTCTCAATATGACAATCATCGTTATTATTATCTCTATTATCATAGGTTTAGTAGCTGTAGTCTTCATCGTTCGTTCCGTTATCCGTCCGATTAATTATTTAAAAGAAAAAGCAATTACCATTAGTCGTGGCGACTTAACGGAACAGATTACTGTCACATCCAAGGACGAGATTGGAGCTTTAGGTAAAGCATTCCATGATATGCAATCTAGTCTTATAAACTTAATTCGAAGCGTAGATGAAAATGCTGATTTAGTAGCTGCTTCTTCGCAACAGTTATCTGCAAGTGCTGAACAAACTAGCGCCGCTACAGAGATGGTTGCGACATCCATTCAGGAAGTGGCGAGAAGTGCAGAACAACAAACAGTTGGTGTAGATACGAGTGCTCAATCACTAGCGGAAATTTCGATTGGTATTACGCAAATTGCGGATTATTCTTCCAAAGTAACTGAGCTATCCCAACAAGCAACCATACAAGCGGAAATCGGGGGGCAAGCAGTAACAAAAACGGTTGTTCAAATGGAGTCCATACATAATTCTGTCAATGAGTCCAACGAGAAAATTAATTCACTATCTAAACGCTCGAAAGAAGTTCGATCCATATTGGAAGTAATAACAGGAATTGCGGAACAAACGAATCTTCTAGCTTTGAACGCAGCAATTGAAGCAGCAAGAGCTGGTGAACACGGAAAAGGATTTGCAGTAGTTGCAGATGAAGTTAGAAAACTGGCAGAACAATCACAGCAATCTGTAAAGGAAATTCAAGAGATTGTGACACGTATTCAAGAAGATACGGACAGTTCCGTTCAAATTATGGCACTCGTTAAAAATGATGTACAAACAGGTGTACAAATATCGAACGATACGATTGAAAAATTTAATACAATTATTCAGAGTATGAAAGAAATTACACCTCAAATGGAGGAAGTTTCTGCAACCGCAGAACAGGTGGCCGCGTCTGTTCAAGAAACGACTGCAACAACAAACGAAGTAGCGATGATTGCCCAAAGTAACGCGGCAACTTCCGAAGAAGTAGCGGCTTCGGCGGAAGAGCAATTAGCTTCCATGGAAGAAATCACTGCATCTGCTCAATCTCTTTCTAATATGGCGGAGGATTTAAAGGAGCTAATTTCACGATTTAAATATTAATAGACGTAAAGGATGGTTACCCGGAAACTAATGCCGCGGTAATCGTCCTTTTTACTTTTCAAATTTAGCAAAGAAACTCCCAAACAATTATGAAATTACAACGTAAAATATAGAAACCGTCTTTTTAGGAGGTGATAAAATATGAAAAATGACGATTCAAATCAATTAGATAAAAATTCCCACAAAAAACAACCGAATATTTTAATATTCCTTGTAGACGAACAACGCTTTCCGACCGTTTATGAAAACGAAGAATTAAAAAAATGGCGCAAAGAAAATTTGAAGACGCAAGAATTATTGCGAAATAATGGCTTAGAATTTCTCAATCACTATATCGGAAGTACTGCCTGCTCTCCAAGTAGAACAACATTATATACAGGGCAATATCCATCTCTACACGGTGTGACAAAAACAACGGGAGGTGCTGCTAATAACCCTGAACCAGATATATTTTGGCTTGATCCTAATAGTGTCCCTACCATCGGTGATTATTTTCGCACAGCCGGTTATGATACATTTTGGAAAGGAAAATGGCATGCCTCCCATCAAGATATATTGATACCCGGTACTCAAAATGCAATGCCAAGTTATAATCCCGCAACTGGTGTTCCAAATACTCAAAAAGAAAAGCTATATTTGGAAGCAAATCGGCTAGATGAATTTGGTTTTTCCGGTTGGCTAGGACCTGAACCACATGGGACAAATCCGAGAAATTCTGGATCTTCCGCTGAAATTGGCACAAAAGGACGGGATGAAGTATACGCAAGAGAGGTAATTAATCTCATAGCCTCTCTCGAAAAAAACAATGCAAATACAAGCGCAAAACCATGGTTAATCGTCTCTTCATTTATAAATCCACATGATATTGCTTTATACGGAGAGCTAACGAAGCTTTCACCACTATTTAACTTTGAAGTAGATCCATCTGTCCCATTCATTCCACCTGCCCCTACCGCAAATGAGTCACTACTTACCAAACCAATTGCGCAAGAAAGCTATAAAGAAACTTATCCAAAAACCTTTCAGCCTACAAGGGATATTTTATTTTATCGACAACTTTATTTTTCATTGCAAAAACAAGTAGATAATGAAATATCCAAAGTTTTTCATGCTTTAACACAATCAAAGTTTTATGAAAATACAATCGTTATTTTCACTTCTGATCACGGCGATTTATTAGGAGCACACGGAGGATTGTTCCAAAAATGGTATAACGCCTATGAAGAAACGATTCATGTACCTTTTCTTATGCACAGTCCTAAGTTATTTTCAGGACGCAGAACTGCGAACATGTTGACAAGTCATGTGGATATTCTGCCTACACTACTTGGACTTGCAAATATTAATGTGGATAAAATAGCAGAAAAACTCAGTCAAGATCATACCGAAGTTCATCCGCTAGTAGGACGCGACCTTACACCTTTTATATACAAGAAGGATAATCTCGAGCGAATGCATGAACCCGTCTACTTTATGTCGGATGATGATGTAACACGAGGGTTGAACCAAGTTAGCTTCACAGGGCTTCCTTATCAATCCGTGACACAACCTAATCATCTCGAAACAGTTATTGCTAACCTTGCAACAGGGAATAACAACACGGATGAAAAATGGAAATTCACTCGTTACTTCGACAATCCACAGTTTTGGAGTAATCCAGGTGTAGAAGATCAAACAACAGAGATTAAGGATCAAATTCCAATTGATGAAAAAAACACTATTTCCATCTCTCAAGTAACAACCAAAACACAACCAGTTCCCAATCAATATGAATTGTATAATCTAACTAAAGATCCGCTCGAAACGGAGAATTTATCCGACCCTACAAATAATAATGATGAAACAAAACTTATCCAAAAACTCATGACAAGTTTATTAGAGGAACAATGCAAACAAAAAAGACTACGCCCTACAAGTGGACTAGTACCAGGTCAACCAAATTGTAAAAATAAATAAAAAGAACATACCGCCAAAAGTATGAGGCGGTATGTTCTTTTATTAATGAGATTGTACGCTGTTTTCTTCCATCCAATACGCTTCTCTAATATTAATCTGCCGGCGAATTTTCCTCATAATATCCATGGAAACTTCACCTGTTTCATATAAGCCTTGAATCTCATCTCGCTCCGCTTGAAAGGCTCTATCTCTCAACTCTCGTTGCTGGCGAATGTAACGACTTGAATCTGCACCTTTACGTGCTAGCTTAAATTTCACAATCATTTCATTGTACTCACCAATAATTAGTACGTTAATTCCTTCGTTTTCAGGTGTCATATTTTCTTTCAAATATGAAATTGCTGCTTGTGCCATTTCCATTTTAAGCATGGCCACTTTTTTGTTTTTCTCCAAGCGAGCTTTAAAGGAGTTATGTTTAGTTGACTTGAAAACACTTGTTATATTCAAAATTCCTCGTTTTACAATTGTCCAAATAAATAACCATCGATATTGCAGACGATTCGTCACCGCAACACGCATTCGGTGAATATGCTCTTCTAATAAATAGAGCGACTCTCGGTCAATCTGTTCATTTGTTTGCAACTGTTCAATATAACTTATTTCAACTTCTAAAGCCTTCAAACGAGTTTCCGTTTCCAACGCTTTCTTTCGAGCAATTTCTTCCTCGCTTATATTGATGAAGTGATTCCGAATTTGATTGTAATGAGAAATAATCGAAACAGCCGCTCCTCGATTTTCATCTGTAGTCAGCTCACGCATTGTTCGAATCGCTGCATCCATCGAACGAAGCATCGCTGTTCTTTCCATTTCTTCTTTTAGCTCTTCCGTATTTCCTTTTTCCGTATTGGCAATTATCGGTAGGAAAATACTTGCTAAAACAAGTGTTACTAAAATGACTCCCGCTGCGATAAAAATAATTAAGGAACGCTCAGGGAACACATCACCATTTGCTAAAAAGTAAGGGATTGTAAAAGCACCAGCAAGTGTCACTGCACCTCGTACCCCAGAAATGGTCGTGATGCTAATATATCGCATAGATGGCTTTGGAAGTCTATCGGCTTTCAGTAACCATCCTACCCACCATCCTGCAAAAATCCACATAAAACGTAAAAGTAAAAGTGATGCAGTAATGATTAAAATATACTTAATCACTTCTAAATTATTGAACATTGGACTCGCAAAAATTTCTCGAGAAACACTCGGTATTTGTAAACCTAACAGCACAAATACAAGTCCATTCAAAATATAAATAAGAATCGTCCATGTACTTTTCGAAACAACTTGCAATTGGACATTCGGTGACTGCTCCCGATCTCGATAAATCGCATGAACGATACCTGCAGACACAACTGATAGAATTCCTGAAAGGTGAAAATGCTCGATAATATAAAAAATGATAAACGGTGTCAATAATTGAATCAGCATATGAAGTGTTACATCTTCCATACCTAATCGACGGATAAATATTTTCAGTCGTATAATGAAATAAGCAAGTAATGCCCCTCCCAAAAATCCTCCAAGAGCAATCAATATAAAACTCCAAGTTGCTTCCGCAAGGGAAAATACACCTGTTACAGTTGCCGCAACTGCAAACTTAAACGCAACTAATCCTGAGGCATCATTCATTAGCCCCTCACCTTCAAGTATATGCATAATTGTCTTTGGCATCTTCACCCGGCTCGAAATTGCTCCAACTGCAACAACATCTGTAGGGGATAAAATCGCAGCGAGTGCAAAAGCTGCAGATATTGGAATGGAAGGAATAAGCCAATGGATTAAATACCCAATGACAACAACCGTCAAAAACACGAGCCCAAGTGCTAATAATAAAATAGGCTTCTTCAATTTCCAAAGGTCATGTCTTGAAACATTTTTCCCATCGTAAAATAATAATGGTGCGATAAATAAGATAAAAAATAGTTCCGGTTCCATCGGCATATGTATTCCTAACGGTAATGCCGCAAGTAATACGCCAAGTGCAATTTGAATTAGCGGCACCGGTATGTATGGCATAAAATGATTTATAAAATTAGAAAGCCCTATAATGGCTAGTAAAAGTAGAATAATCATTAACAATTCCATCACGTATCTCCTTTCTATATGTTTTATCAATTAAGTGTAAAACTGTTTTTAATGAAATACAAATACTTGGGATTTTGACACTAAAATATAGTAGCCGTGCTAACTATTTGCATCATCCATATACTAGTTTGAATATGATATACAAGGAGGTATTATTTTTGACAAACCACTCATTCCCCTCTCCACATAATCCAAACAATTCAGGTCATCCATTTGGACAGCCACATTTCCCCAAAAAAGAAGGGCAATCTTATGGGGTACAACAAGGTAATGCACCAAATAGTCCTCCACCATCTGTTATACCGCGACTGAAAACAGAACTTTTAGCGGTTGAGCCAGGTGCATTCAGTGGGTGCCTAAACCGAAATACTTATATACAGCTTATAAATCGGGCTGCATTTTGGTTTCATCCGACATACATCGATTATTACTCCACTTCTGGATACAAATGGACCGGCTATACATGGATTGCTTGGGGAACAGACTTAGATAGGATTACATCGTTTCAGTGCGTCTAATTGTTCATTTGTAGTCAAAAACAGCTGCTACTAAAAATACACGCTTACCGTGTGTATTTTTAGTAGCAGCTGTTTTTGTAAGTTTATTTGGATAAATAGTCTATTAATCCCATAGCACTGACTTCTATATCTAACTGTAAAATGCTATATACCTCATGATCATCTGAAATACCTAGCCCTCTTAAATGCTCCCTTACTAAACTTAGTAAACGCTCAGCAAGTGCTTCGTACCCTTTTTGTTCTGTGAAAATTATTTTCGCCTCGTTTACGTATACTTCCAACCAACTAGAAACTTGACGATATACTTCATCCGGTGTGTTCGTCATCCCATAATGCCCAAAGTAAATGGCATCGAGCTGCATATCTTGCATACGATCCATCGCTTTTTGCATCGCGTCCGGGTCAAACTGATTTGGAGAAGTCGATGGTAGAAATAACTGAACACCATCTGGTATCAATTGTTCATAACGGACCCCCACTGTATCTCCCGTGAACATGCCATTACTATTCGGATCATAAATGCTGAAATGATGGTTGGCATGACCAGGTGTATCTAAAAATTCCAATACACAATTAGGCCCGATTTTCAATATATCCCCTTCCCCTTTCACAAGCAGACGCTCTTTATCTATAGGAAGGATTGGTTCAAATAAACCTGCAAACTTTTCGCCATATACCGCCTTTGCACCAGCAATAAGTCTAGATGGATCTGCTAAATGTCTTGCACCTTTTGGATGTACCACTACTTTTGCGTTCGGACATTCTTGAACTAATAATCCAGCTCCTCCAGCATGATCTAAATGGATATGTGTAACGATTATATATTTCACTTCATCCAAAGAAATTCCTAAAGCCTTTAAACCTTCTTTTACATACTTGATAGACGGGCTTGCACTCGTTTCTACAATTGTTAGTTCCTCTTCTCGAATGACATATATCCCAGTTCGTTCTGTCATACCTAAATCATGCCCATCGATTAAATGGATTCTTTCATTTAACTGGATTGGTTTCGGTTGTTGCACTGCACATTCCCCCCAATAAATTTTTTCTATCTCTCGAACATTCTGTTAATACACTTACTATCTTATCATTTTCTTTCTGTAAAATTAAAGAAGATAAAAACCAATCCCCATAATCAGGTAAGCAGCAAACAGCGTCAACCCTTCAAACCAGTTCGATTCACCATCATTGGAAACATTTATAACTAAAAGTGCAGCAGTAATCATCGCGACAAGCTCAGGCCAAGTGAAAACAAGCGCCATCGATTGAGGCATGAATAAAGAAACAAGCACAAGTATCGGTGCTACAAACATAGCGACTTGCAATGTAGAACCAACCGCAATTTCAACCGACACTTCCATTTTGTTTTTGACAGCCATCGTAATAGCGGAAACATGCTCCGCTGCATTCCCAACAATTGCTACAATAATGACACCTATAAACAACTCGCTCCATCCAAACGTTGACCCGAGCATTTCAAATGTATGCACTAATTGCTCCGACACGAAAGCTACTACTACTGTCGCCAATAAAAGTATCAAAATCGATTTCCCTTTTGTCCATTCTGGTATTTCTTTTTCTGTGTCGTTTTCTTGTTCTTCAGTAGATGAGAATACACCTCGATGCGTAACAAGTTTGAAAAATAGTCCTGCAAGATATAAAGCGATTAATATGATGGCAATTCCAATACTTAAACTCAATGTTTTCTCCGGATTCATTGTCATTGAAAAAACTTCCGGAATGACAAATGCCACAATAACAGCAAAAATAAGCAATCCTGAATTGTATCTTGCACTATGGACACTGAACTTTTGACGTTTAAACTTAATACCTCCAGCAAAAAACGATAATCCAAGTACAAGCAACAAGTTACCGAGAACTGATCCAGTTAGCGATGCTAAAACAATCCCAACCATCCCAGCTTTTAATGTGAATATAGATATGATAAGCTCGACCGCATTACCAAAAGTTGCGTTTAATAATCCTCCAACCCTAGGCCCACTTACGATTGCTAAACTTTCCGTCGCCCTACCAATGTATCCAGAAAGCCCAATAATACTCACGCAACAAAGAAAGAACATAATCATTTCGGGCCAATTTAAAAATGCCCCTATAAGCACGAATGGAACACCTACAAAGACAATAATTGCAAATAGTTTATTCACAAAAAACACCTCTTCAAATTAATCCATCTCCAACTTATCTTTCCCTTATTTGAAAAGAAGAAACCCTTTTTCCTTCTCTTACATAACTTATAAGTAGAAGAAAAGGAGGAATGGAATCTGATGATTAATTTGGAACCTATCAATATTGAAGGGCATATATTTTTAACGATTTCTGTAGCATTGCCAAAAACGAATTTACTTGTCGTATCGAATGATAATGGGTATATCATGTGTGGGGCATTGGATGTTGCACTGTTGAACGAGAAACTAAAAGATCGGAAAGTACTCGCAGGTAGAGCAGTAGGCGTGAAAACAATTGAAGAACTTCTTAACGCTCCTTTAGAATCCATCACTTTTGAAGCAGAAGAACGTGGGATCACCAAAGGTATGGTCGGTAGAGAAGCACTTTTGAAAATGATTTAATTTAAAACAAACGAGCTAACCATTTTTATATGGCTAGCTCGTTTTTGTGTTCATTGAATTAGAACAAAAGTGTAAGTGTATCTTGTTTACTAGGGCTACGCACAAAGGATCGTTTGTACAATATAAGAATACTGCGTGGTAATGCGTCAACTAGTGACCGCTATGATTTCCGCTGCAGTCGAACACTTTCCGCCGGGTGAGCGATGAGCCACCCCCGCCGCTTAGGCGTCGTAGGGATGTCTCATTTGCCCACTCATCCGGCAGGAGTCATCGCCTACAGCGAAAATCAACGGAAATGGCTTACTTATCAGCTTCGGCTCGTAAAAAACG
>NZ_VDGG01000042.1 GCF_006861775.1 Psychrobacillus soli
TTTCCTAATTGCGTGCATCCATTAAATGGCATAGGGAAACCAATTAATCATTGAAAGCAACCAAATCTCCAAATAGCAAGTTTACTTGGATTGAGGCGATGATGATTTTTACATATTTATAGGAATAATATGTCTTAAAGCTAGAGGAACTTGCCAGTCTAGTATTTGCTAGACCGGTTTGTCGCGTTCAACCATTTAATTTTAATGTTAGATTCTGATAAGTTAGTCTTTACCATGGATTTTCGCTGCTGGGAGGCGACTCCAGTGGGATCAAGTGAGCAAAATGAGACTTCACAACGGACGCGCGCAGGCGCGGCGGTGAAGGCTCATCGCTCACCCACGGAAAGCGTCCGCCCAGCAGCGGAAATCCCAGCGGACACTCATTTTCAACCCACTACCACGCATTATACCTATATTGCGCAATTTATTTTTTCATTGGTATTGTCCAAGCACAGCGAAAAATCGGATCACAAATTGATGAAACACCTTTTCAGACGGGGATAGTTCCCTCGTAGTGGGGCTAATGATTCCTACGGTTCTCCTAATAATCGGCGTTTCTATTGGTATTTTAACCGTAAATCTCGGAGTGGAATCATAAAAAGAACTTTCTGGTAAAAGGCTTACTCCCATTCCTGCTGCGACTAAACCCTTTATAGCATCCATATCTTCTCCTTCTGAAGAAGTGTTCGGCGTGAATCCAACAGAATGACAAGCTTCTAGTGCGATTTTGCGTAATACATAACCTTCTGGAAATAAAATGAAATCATCATCTATCAAATCTTTTAAATAGATTTTCTCCCGTTTTGACAGTGGATGAGTAGAAGGTAAAAGTGCAGAAAAATTCTCCGTAAATAAAATAGATGTGTTAATCGAATGATCCTTAGGAGGAAGTGGTCCTAAAAAAGCAAGATTTAGCTCTCTATTTTTCACAGCATCGATTAAATAATTATAAGAACCTTGACGTAAATGGAACGCAACATGCGGATACTCTTTTTTAAATGCGGAAATGACAGTAGGTAAAAAATGACCAGCTAAACTTGTAGGGAAGCCAATTTTAATCGTACCTGTATCTGGATTCAAATATTCGTCGATTTGTTTTTTCGCATAATCGATTGCTTGTAACGCAGAGATGCTATGTTCTAAAAAAATCTTCCCTATTGGCGTTAACTTTACATTTCTTCCGACCCTTTCGAAAAGTTCTACTCCAAGCTCGTCTTCTAAATTGGCGATTTGTCTGCTGACAGCTGATTGTGCCACATGCAAATGAATAGCTGCTTCTGAAATATGTTCCCGTTCTGCTACTTCGATAAAGTACCTCAATTGGCGTATTTCCATCGTTTCCTCCTAATCTATCTAAAATGTAGATGATTTATATCCAAATTATATATTGTTTGTATTAGTTTGAAAACATACAATATTCCTAAGTTAGTTTTTAAAAAGATGGAGGGAATCACATGACATTTCATCAAATACCGAAAGCACAAGGCATGTACGATCCAGCGTTTGAACATGACGCGTGTGGGATAGGTTTATATGCACATATAAAAGGAAAGCAAACACATGATATTGTCAAAAAAGGATTAGAAATGTTATGTCGTCTTGATCACCGTGCAGGACGTGGAAGCGATGGTCAAACGGGTGACGGTGCTGGGCTTATGGTTCAAATCCCGGATGTATATTTTCGTGTTGTTTGTAACAAATGGAATTTGCCGAAAAGCGGGGCATACGGCGTAGGAATGCTATTTTTTACAAATAACACGGAAGAACGCGAAGCAATTGAGCAAAAGATAAACGAGACTATAGCAGCGGAAGGGCAAGAGCTTATCGGCTGGAGAACTGTCCCGATTAATGCAGAATGCTTAAGCGAAAAAGCAAAAGAAACGGTGCCAGTCGTTCGCCAAGTATTTATCAAAGCAGTTAACTTAACTGATTCACTTTCATTTGAACGTAAATTGTATGTCATTCGAAAGCAAGTGGAGCACTGGGCACTACAACAAGATAAAAAGTTTTATTGTGCGAGCCTTTCTAGCCAAACAATTGTTTACAAAGGATTGCTCACACCGGAAGAAGTGGACCTATTTTACGTAGATTTGCAAGATGAGTTATTTATGTCAGCATTTTCATTAGTACATTCTCGTTATAGCACGAACACTTTTCCAAGTTGGGAAAGAGCACATCCAAACCGATACATCGTCCACAATGGAGAGATCAATACTTTACGTGGAAATATAAATTGGATGAAAGCTCGAGAACAACAATTTGTTTCCGAAGCATTTGGAGAAGATCTTCCGAAGCTGTTGCCGATCATTGATACAAACGGAAGTGACTCTTCCATGCTCGATAATGCTTTTGAATTTTTTGTACTTGCCGGTAGAACACCTGCCCATACTGCGATGATGTTAATACCAGAGCCTTGGACAGAAAACCCGCATATTAGTGAGGAGAAAAAGGCTTTCTATGCATATCACAGCAGTTTAATGGAGCCATGGGATGGACCAACTGCTATTTCATTTACAGATGGCAAACAAATCGGAGCCATTTTAGATCGCAACGGGTTACGTCCAGCTCGCTACTATGTAACAAAAGATGATTATATTATTTTTTCATCTGAAGTAGGGGTAGTAGATGTGGAAGAAGAAAATATTTTAATCAAAGACCGTTTAAGCCCTGGTAAAATGTTACTTGTCGATTTGGAACAAGGTCGTATTATTTCAGATGAAGAAATTAAATCCGAGATGGCAAATGCATTACCTTATGAAAAGTGGTTAAATGCCAATTTAGTTACAATTATATCCGAAAATGAAAAACCGGAGAAAATAGATAATCTATTATTCAAGCAAAAAGCATTTGGTTACACATATGAAGATATTCAAAAATATATTGTTCCGATTGCATTAGATGGCAAAGACCCAATAGGATCAATGGGTAGCGATACACCACTTGCCGTTTTATCGGATCGTCCACAATCGTTATTTAATTATTTTAAACAACTATTTGCACAAGTGACCAATCCACCAATCGATTCCATACGAGAACATATTGTCACATCGACGATGACATTACTCGGAGCAGAAGGAAATTTACTACATCCAGCTGCACAAAATAGTAAACGAATCTTTTTGGAAACACCAGTTTTAACAAATAGCCAGTTTAAACAGCTGACAAAAATGAAGCCAAACTATTTTCAAAGTGCAACTATTCAGTTATATATGTCAGAAAACTTAGAAAACGATTTGAAAGTTATTAATAAACAAGCAGATGAGTATATAACGCAAGGGAAAACATTACTTATCCTATCCGACCGTCAGCTAGATGAAGGCATGTCTACGATTCCTGTACTACTTGCAGCAAGTAATCTCCATCAACACTTACTTCACACAGGAAATCGAACGCAAGTAAGTATTATCGTAGAATCTGGTGAAGCAAGAGAAGTCCATCAATTCGCAGCACTAATCGGTTTCGGTGTGGATGCGATCAATCCATACCTTGCTTATGCAACGATCGCAGAAGCAATAGAAAATGGGCATATTACGACATCTTATACAGAAGCGATTGCAAAGTATAGTAAAGGAATAGCTGATGGTGTCGTCAAAGTAATGTCGAAAATGGGAATATCGACTGTTCAAAGTTATCGAGGGGCACAGGTTTTTGAAGCAGTAGGTATTAGTAAAAAAGTAATCGATCGCTATTTCACAGGAACTGTTTCTCAATTAGGAGGAATCAATCTAGAAACGATTGCACAAGAAGCAAATAAACGTCTTCAAGAAGCTCGAGATTCCAAGGGGACATCTTTAGATTCAGGTAGTGAGTTCCAGTGGAGAAGCACAGGAGAGCATCATGCATTTAATCCGAAAACAATTCATACACTTCAGTGGGCTACTCGAAAAGGAGATTACGGTTTATATCGGCAATATGCGGAAATGGCAAATGAAGAACGTATCGGATTTTTACGAAATTTATTGACATTTAAACAAGACGTTAAACGTATACCATTGGAAGAAGTCGAGTCTGTAGATTCCATCGTCAAACGCTTTAAAACCGGTGCAATGTCATTTGGTTCACTAAGCAAAGAAGCACATGAAACACTTGCTATTGCCATGAACCGGATTGGCGGTAAAAGTAATAGTGGAGAAGGCGGGGAGCATCCAAGCCGCTATGAACTAGATGCAAACGGAGATAACCGTAGAAGTGCTATTAAACAAATTGCTTCCGGTCGATTTGGTGTAAAAAGCCATTATTTAGTGCAAGCAGATGAGTTGCAAATAAAAATGGCGCAAGGGGCAAAACCAGGGGAAGGTGGCCAGTTACCTGGCAATAAAGTATATCCATGGGTAGCGGATGTTCGAGGTTCTACAACTGGAGTTGGATTAATATCTCCGCCACCTCATCATGATATTTATTCGATTGAAGATATGGCGCAATTAATCCATGACTTGAAAAACGCCAATAGAACTGCTCGTATTAGTGTGAAATTAGTGGCGAAATCGGGCGTTGGAACAATCGCGGCTGGTGTTGCAAAAGGTGCAGCAGACGTTATTGTCATTAGTGGCTACGACGGAGGAACAGGGGCATCTCCGAAAACGAGCATTAAGCATACGGGACTTCCATGGGAGCTCGGTCTTGCAGAAGCTCATCAAACATTAATGCTCAATGGTCTTCGTGATCGAGTCAGACTGGAAACAGACGGAAAATTGATGACTGGTAAAGACGTTGTGATGGCAGCACTTCTCGGTGCAGAAGAATATGGTTTTGCAACGGCTCCTTTAATCGTTTTAGGGTGCGTGATGATGCGGGCTTGTCATTTAGATACTTGTCCAGTAGGTATTGCTACTCAAAATCCAGAGCTTCGTGACAAATTTACAGGAACTGCGGATTATGTTGTCAACTTTATGAAATTCGTAGCAGAAGAAGTACGTGAATATATGGCATTACTTGGATTTAGAACGTTAGAAGAAATGGTAGGACGCACGGATGTGCTAGAAGTTAGCAACCGAGCAAAAGAGCATTGGAAAGCGAAGCAACTGAATTTAACCGCACTTCTTTATCAGCCAGAGGGAACGCGAACGTTTAAAACAGTGCAAAATCATAAAATAGAACAATCTTTTGACTTGCGTGAACTATTACCGAAAGTAGAACATGCCATTTTAAACGAATCGAAAGTGGAGTTGAATTATCCAATTTCAAATACGGACCGTGTAGTAGGCACGGTCATTGGAAGTGAAATTTCTAAGCTATACGGGGCTAGGGGATTAGCGAATGATTCCATTACACTTCGATTTACGGGAAGTGCCGGTCAGAGCTTTGGCGCTTTTGTACCAAAAGGGATGTCCATGTATGTAACAGGAGATGTAAATGATTATTTTGGCAAAGGATTATCTGGGGGAAAATTGATTGTCACTGCACCTATTCCAGGTGTTGCTGAAGAAAATGTTATTGCTGGAAATGTTGCGCTTTACGGTGCAACAAGTGGAACTGTATTTATTAATGGTCGTGCTGGGGAGCGCTTTGCAGTTCGAAATAGTGGGGTAGATGTAGTCGTAGAAGGTATTGGGGATCATGGTTGTGAATATATGACTGGTGGTCGTGCCGTTATACTAGGGGATGTAGGGAAAAACTTCGCAGCAGGAATGTCAGGCGGAGTTGCGTATGTACTTGCCCGCGACTTGGACGGATTGATGGAAAAATGCAATATGGAAATGATTCAGTTGGAAAGAGTAGAATTGTCAGAAGAAAAGCACTCCATTCGCCAATTAATAATGGATCATTATTATTACACGAAAAGTACGAAAGCAATGAACATACTAGATAAATGGGATGTAGTAGTTCAACAAATAGTAAAAGTAGTTCCGATTGATTATAAGAAAATGCTCGATAAAATTGCTGACTTTAAACGGAATGGTTTAACGGATGACGCAGCTGCAATGCAAGCATTTCTTGCCACTTCTGTGAAGGAAGAAAAGAAGCCACTTTCGCTAATA
The DNA here is from genome assembly GCF_006861775.1 of Psychrobacillus soli. GTDB lineage: Bacteria > Bacillota > Bacilli > Bacillales_A > Planococcaceae > Psychrobacillus > Psychrobacillus soli. The sequence continues at coordinate 5,979 of NZ_VDGG01000042.1, forward strand.
AAAAAATAAGAGGGGGGAACACAAATGGGTAAACCTACTGGATTTATGGATTATAAACGAGAAAAAGGAAAGGAGGAAGCCCCCCTTAAGCGTATTAAAAACTGGGGGGAGTATGCCTCCAAGTTAACAGACGAGGCGCTTCAAACACAAGGGGCTAGATGTATGGATTGCGGGACACCTTTTTGTCATATGGGAATTGAAATACGAGGCGCAACTGCAGGATGTCCAATTAATAACTTAATACCCGAGTGGAATGATTTGGTATATAAAGGGAAATGGCAAGAGGCGCTAGAAAGACTATCGATGACGAATAATTTCCCGGAATTTACTGGTAGGGTTTGTCCAGCTCCTTGCGAAGGATCTTGTACACTTGCTATTTCAGATCCAGCTGTGTCCATCAAAAATATTGAACGGACGATTATCGATAAAGGCTTTGAAAATGGCTGGGTCGTACCTAGAATTCCGAATGAGCGTACTGGGAAAAAAATTGCCATCATAGGATCGGGACCTGCTGGACTTGCAAGTGCCGATGAGCTAAATCAAGCTGGTCACTCTGTAACTGTCTATGAGCGTGCGGATCGGGCTGGAGGGTTACTTACTTACGGGATACCTAACATGAAGCTAGAAAAAGAAGTGGTGGAACGTCGAATTCAGTTACTGGAGCAAGAAGGAATCGATTTTGTCTTAAATACAGAAATCGGTAAAGACATTTCAGCCCAGCAATTAAAAGACCAATTCGATGCGATTATTTTATGTATTGGCGCACAAAAACAACGAGAGCTTCATATGGAAGGTAGTACTTCAAATGGGGTTCATCTTGCAATGGATTATTTAACGACAACAACAAAAAGTTTACTAGATTCTAATTTTGCTGACGGACAGTATATTGATACGAAAGGAAAAGACGTCATCGTAATTGGTGGGGGAGACACAGGTGCCGATTGTGTTGCGACTGCAATTCGTCAAAAATGTAAATCGGTTGTCCAGTTCGGTAAACACCCACAATTACCTGCTTCCAGAACAGAAGATAATTTATGGCCGACTGATCCAACTATTTATAAATTAGAATATGCCTATGAAGAAGCAGAAGCAAAATATGGAAAAGATCCACGTGAATATTTGATCCAGACAACAAAGATGGTCGGGGATGAAAAAGGTAATTTGAAAGAGCTCCATACAATTCAAATGGAAAAAATACTAGGAGAAGATGGCTATCATTTTTTCCGTGAAGTTCCTGGTACTGAAAAAATTTGGCCAGCACAATTTGTGTTTGTCGCTATTGGTTTTGAAGGTCCAGAGCTTTCATTACCTAGCCAATTTGGGGTAAACATCGTGAATAAGAAAATTTCCGCATCAACAAAAGACTATGCCACGAATATCGAAGGGATATTTACAGCTGGAGATGCAAGAAAAGGGCAAAGTCTTATCGTTTGGGCGATGAAAGAAGGGCAAGAAGTAGCGAAAAAAGTAGATGCATACGTCAGTAAAAAACCAGTCATTTCCTAATGACTGGTTTACTCTGTTAGCAGACTAAAGTTTTTCTGTTTTTTTAGCTCAATTGGTGGCATAATAGAAGTATACTGATAAGTGGGGGCAGAACAATGATTGGCATAATCGATTATGGAGCAGGAAATTTACATAGTGTTTTAAAAGCAATCGACCGTCTAGATTATAAAACGAAGCTTATTACGAAACCGAGTGATCATGATGATGCGATTACGAAACTCATTTTACCTGGCGTTGGAAATGCAAAAGTTGCCATGGATGTGTTAAACGAAACAGGCTTAGCGATATATATAAAAGAACAAGTAGCAAATGGAACACCACTGCTAGGCATTTGTTTAGGAATGCAGCTCCTCCTTGAAACAAGTGAAGAAGGCAATGTGGAATGCTTAGGACTTATTAAAGGAACGGTTCCGGAATTTAAAGAAATGGTCAAAAAAGTGCCTCATATGGGTTGGAACCAAGTGATGGATGTCCAAAATCATTTCTTATTTCATCAAATTCCGCAAAACACAGACTTTTACTTTGTACACTCTTTCTTTGCGAATCCTACAGATGAAAAGGATATTTTAGGAATTACTAATTACGGATTTGCTTTTGCTAGCGTTATAGGGAACGAACAAGTAATGGGTGTACAATTCCATCCGGAAAAAAGTGGTAAGTATGGCATTCAATTATTAGAAAACTACTGTAAATAAGGAGAAAAATATATGCTTAGAAAAAGAATTGTTCCAGCAATCGATGTGTTGAATGATAAAGCCGTAAAATATGTACAGTTCCGTAATCCCACCATTATTGGAGATCCGGCAGAGCTCGGTAAAAAATATACAGAAGATGGAGCAGACGAATTAATTTATCTAGACACAACTGCTTCACTTAAAAGCCAAGAATTGAAAATCGAATGGATTCGTAAAGTTGCAGAGCAAGTATATATTCCGTTTTCTGTCATTGGCGGTGTACGAACAATCGATGATTTTAAACGTTTACTACGTGCTGGTGCAGATAAAGTAGGCGTAAACTCTGCAGCAGTTCAGCGGCCAGAACTTCTTAGAGAAGCTGCCGAAATTTATGGGAAACAATGTGTCGTTTTGGGGTTAGATGCTATGCCTATTTATAATGATGACGAAGAAATTATTAGATGGGAAGTGTATACACATTCCGGTCATGAAAAAACAGGGATGGACGTCATTGAGTGGGCACAGCAAGCTACCGAACTTGGGGCAGGTGAAATCATTTGCACAAGTATTCATAAAGATGGTATGAAAAACGGCTATGATGTAGCGCTTATCAAATTACTTTCTGAAAAAGTAAATGTGCCAATTATCGCTTCGGGTGGTGCGGGAGAACTTGCACATATCGAGGAAGTTTTCACAGAAGGGTATGCAGACGCAGCACTTGTAGCATCGATGATTCACTACGGTGATTACACGATTTCAGAAATTAAATCCTATTTACGAGATAAGCATATTAATGTACGAATTTAATAAAATAAAGAAATAAGGTTAAAGGGCGGATGTTTTAAGTCCGCCTTTTAGTATTTCAAAAGAATATGCACTTATATTTTTTATGAAATAAAAGTTGCACCTACGATAATAAGAAGAATAAACAACACAACAATCAATACAAAGCTTGAGCCAGCGCCACCATAGCCGCCGCCACCGCCTTCATAGCCTCCACCATATCCAAAGCTCATTACTTTCACCTCCTACATTGAAATGAAGGATATTAGAATTCATCCCTCCTGATATGTTATGTCATAAATAGGAATGGACTTAGACTAATGCGTTAAACATGGTGAAAATGATGGAATTTAGATTGCAGAGCTAGTGGAAATAATTTGGTGAAGCTCCCCATTTAAAGCGAAAGAAACCTTTCCAGTCTTTTCGGAAACAACAAGTATAAGCGCATCGCTTTTTTCTGATAATCCAAGTGCAGCACGATGACGTGTACCAAGCTTTTTTTACCACCAGACAAAGGAAGTACATTGGACACAGTAGAAGAGGAATATAAAGGAACAAAAGTGACAAACGTGACAATTATTTGAAAGGATATGCCATGTCATTAGCCAATCTAAAAGCTCTACTTAAGGGAGAGGAGCTACCGTTTATAAGGTAATCAAAAAAAGCATCTATGCTGAGCCAGATGCTTCCTTTGTATTAAATTATCTCCCAACTACGCTCTTTTGCGATGACCTGTAGTTTTTCCTCAGGATTTACCACAACAGGATTTCCGACGAGTTCTAGAACAGGCAAGTCGGAAAAGCTATCTCCATATGCGTAGCTATTTTCCCAATCAATTTGTTGCCCTTCTAGTGCCTGTAATATTTTCTCCGTTTTTCGAGTTCCATTCACATGTTCAATAACAGTTTGTGTATCCACTTTATTCTCTTTATAGGAAATCTCTGTGCCGATTATTTGGTTAAAAGAAATTCCTGCTGTAACTTGATGCAAAAATTGCGTATAAGCACCAGAAACAAGCAGTATATGTATATTTTCAGCTTGATGCTTTTGAAGTCTAGCCAAAACCGCTGGATTGAAATCTTTTTGAACCGGTTTTGTTAGTTCATCAAAATAAGCGACCATTTCTTTTTCAGCTATCCCATCAAAAGCTTCTATGTATAATTGCATCGAACGTTCTTTCATTTTGGCATCTGGATAAAGCTTTAATTTATTCGCGATATAAGGTGGAACGATGGATCTGTAAAAACGTCTATATTTTGTTTGATAAATTGGATGTTCTTTCAAATGGTTCATCAACAGCTTGAATGTTTCTTCTGCATATAGTGTTCCGTCAAAGTCAAAAATTGCAACTCTCATGCCAATCACCTTTTCTTTCCATTGTATATAGTTGATATCAATTATAACGTAAATGGAAAGGGAAACAATCGATAAAAAACTCGTCCCTACTGCAAATAGGGACGAGTTACTATTATTGTACTTGGTTATTCATCATTTGTCCTTGTACAGGAGCAAACGAATTTAACAATGCTTGCATATCTTGCTGATTTAGCTGTGGAACTTGGTAATAATGATGTTTGTTTTGATAAATAGCAAGTTCATATGCCATTTCAATACAGTTTGGGATTGAATCTGCAAGTACTCGTCTTACAACAGGATTTGTTGTTTCTAAAGCGGCAGCTGTTTTAGCCGTTGCAGCTGCTTTGGATGAACCAAGTAAGTACCCAGAAATCATTTCATCTGTAATTTCATTAGGTCCTTGTACTGGTTTCTTAGGTTGCGTCGGCTTCATTCCGTAAATAAAATCATTTCCAGTTTGCATTTTATACGTGGAAGTAGGGTGAGAAGGGTCTCCACCTGTTTTAAAACATTCTACCGTAATATTGTATTCATCCAATGCAAATGCATATTGACGATTTAGGATATTAAGTAGTTCTTGATCTTTCACATGAGGACGAAGTATCGTTTTCAAGTTTAACCCCGAAACAACTGTAGATAAAACTTCATGAACATCAAATAATTCATGACCACCATGATTTAGTTGTTGTGGAACATTACCAGTTTGCATATTTTGATGTGTCTGACCTTGACCAAATGAGTTTTGATTCATTCGAATTATTTCCTCCTTGTAGAAAATGTAATGGGACATCTTCTATAGTCTGGTCAATTCATTTGGTGATATACAAAGTCGTTTGGACAAATTAATTAATTTTCGATTGCTTCGACTAATGAAGTGATGAAAGATTGTAGGAAATGATACGCTTCTTCAATCGTAAAGTTTTCACTAAATTGATCGATGTAATCTAATGGCAAATTTATTTCCCATAAGCCTTCATCTCCTGAAAAAATCAGGCTGTAGTTCATCTTTTCTTTGTTATAACGGGCACTTAGAAACGCCTCTATTTTAGGAGCAAACTTTTTCTGGATGGAGAGTCCAAACATTGCTGTGTATACTTCAAATACTTCGTCGTATTCTATTACCAGTCCATCTACTTTTAGTGCTTCCAAGTTTTCTGCTTGCAAATATACATATTCATTTTTCTTTTCTTTAAAATGAGATAGGGGAGTATTCAAAAACTCCAAAGAATCTTTAGATACTAGTTCTTCCGTTTCTTTATCATATCTTTCACATAATACATTTTGTTTACTCATATAAAATCATTCCTCGTTTCTTCTGCAATTTCTTCCGCGATCGTTTGAAGGTCATAAGCATCTATCGTAAAAAGGGTATAATTTTCCTTCTCCATGTATGCTTCCGCTAATTTTTTCATAAACTTTGGAGAGCCTTCGTTTTCTTCGTCGTAAACAATAAGTATACCATCCGAATTACGAAGTAAAAATTTATTTTTTTCGATGAATTGCCAAGGTGCTTCGTACGGTTTTTTCGTTAAGCTTGTTTCATAATCTGCTTGAAACAATAAGGTTCTATATTTTTCTTGTTTCAGCTCATTCCAATTCTTTTCTTGCTCTAAAAAAGGAGTGATAATGGCGTACTTTAATGAAGGGAATTCATCTTTCAATTCGAGTACAATCTCAGCTGCCCAAGTTTCGACACCTTGCTGTCCACTTAGTATGACCCATTCTAATCCTTCATCGATTAAAAGCAGTAGTCGGTTTTTAATCGCTTGTTTAATGATTGGGATACCTGGATGTGAATCGTTAAAGATCCCTAATTCATGTGCTTTATACCCTGTTACAACTAATCGTTTAACCATGTAAATTACCTTCTTTGTATAACATCTCTCTTTATCTTACCACTTTATTGTCACCTTATAAAACTTCTTCTCATACAATACAACGATTGAAGTGAAAGGATGGGATGCAAGTGAACACAAATCCACAATCATCTGTTGAATTTGTAAGTAGTTTTGAGCCGTATTTATATCATCTACTTCAAACGTTAAGCGGAAAACGAGTTGCTGTACAAACGTCGACTAATAATACTATCCAAGGAAATTTAACAATGGTCGCACCAGATCATATTGTCGTTGAAGTTAGTGGCAGTCCTTTTTATATAAGAAATCAAGAAATTGTATGGGTCACACTATCAAGATAGGAAAAGGAGTATGATGCATTGTTCAATCGGGTGAACAAATTATTAATTGAACTCCCAAACTTAGAGTATGGTGATGCAAATGCCGCCGCAGCTGTACAAGAATTACTAGGTGGAAAGTTTGGCGAAATGTCTACTTTGAATAATTATATGTATCAATCATTTAACTTCAGAGAAAAGACGAAACTCAAGCCTTTTTACGATCTAGTAGCGAGTATAACAGCTGAGGAATTTGGACACGTGGAGCTTGTTTCTAATACGATAAACTTATTACAAAAAGGTACGACATTTAATGGCGATCCAGATGTTACACCACTTCAAAGTGCAAAGGATAAAAGAAACACTTATCACTTTATAGCGAATGCGCAAACCTCTCTAGCAGGCGATTCCATGGGGAGCCCATGGAGAGGGGACTATGTTTTTTCAAGCGGCAATCTAGTACTTGATTTACTTCATAACTTTTTCTTAGAATGTGGTGCAAGAACGCATAAAATGCGCGTATATGAAATGACGGACCATCCTACTGCAAGAGAAATGATTGGTTACTTGCTCGTTCGCGGAGGCACCCATATTTTGGCATATGCAAAAGCAATGGAGATAGCTACTGGAGTAGATGTAACTAAAATGCTTCCAATTCCAAATTTAGACAACAGAGCTTTTGATCAAGCGAAAAAATACGAGGACCTTGGTTATGGAAATGTATTATTTACGTGGAATAACGTAGGAGACTATGCAGATATAAAGCAAATTTGGAAAGGAACGAACCCAGCAAGTGGCGCACAGCTAATTGTAAAAGAAGGTAGTCCACAAGGGTATGATATACCAGATTTAGATTCTCTTCCAGAAGAGTTCGCTCCTGGAATTGGACCGGAAGAGTATAAAGCAATTGCTAAAAGGCTTATGGAAAATATGTAAAAAAGACCGATTGCATGTGCAATCGGTCAATTTTTTAGTACACTATTTGCTAAAAAAGTATCTATCTCATCAGCAGAATAGCCAAGTTCCACTAGTACCTCTTTATTATGCTGTCCAAGAAGAGGGGCAGGGCTTTTAATTTGTCCTGGTGTTTCTGAAAATTTAGCAGGGAAGCCAAGTGTTTTCATCGCACCGGCTACTGGGTGTTCGTATTCTAAAATCATTTCTCTTGAAAGAATATGTTCGTCTGCAAGTGTTTGATCATACGAATAAATTGGTCCAGAAGGGATACCATTTTTGTCTAGTAGGTCAAGCCAGTATGCGGAATCCTGTTCTTTCAACACATTTTCCATCTCTATTTCTAATTCATCCACATGGTGTGCGCGAATACTATTCGTTAAAAATCGCTCATCTTCAATCCATTCAGGTTTATGTACAACAGATAAACAAAAATTTTCCCAAAGTTTTTGGTTCGCTGCGCCAATAAGGATGAAACCATCTTTTGTTTTATAACCTTGATAAGGAGCAGAAACACGATGAGCAGTTCCGTTTCTACGCGGTACTTCACCTTTTCCGAAATATGCTGCTGCTTCCCAAACTGTCCAAGCAAGACCAGAATCGACTAGTGAGACATCGATATATTGTCCAGTACCAGTTTTCAAACGGTGAATATAAGCTGCTAAAATAGATTGAATAGCTGTTTGTGCAGCCGCAATATCATGAATGGCAATACCTACTTTTACAGGTTTTCCTTCTCGTTCTCCTGTCATATCGATTAGACCGGAAAGACCTTGTGCCATAATATCAAATCCACCCTTATTTGTGTAAGGACCTGATTGACCATAACCAGAGATCGAACAATAAATAATACTAGGATTAATCGATTTTAACGTATCATAATCAATACCAAGTTTTTTCGTAACACCTGGACGATAGTTTTCGATAAATACATCCGCGTCTTTTATTAATTTATATAATACCTGTACACCTTCATCTGTTTTTAAATTTAGGCAAACCCCGCGTTTATTGCGATTCACCATCATATACATATAGCTTTCTTCATTTATATAAGGTCCCATTAATCTAGTATCATCACCAGATGGGAACTTTTCTACTTTGACAACATCAGCTCCCATATCTCCAAGTACCATCGTGCAGTATGGTCCAGCTAACACTTGAGATAAATCGACTACTTTCAACCCTTTTAATGCTTGTTCCATTTCGAGTTACCACCTTTAATAATCTATTAGCTTTTCACAATTTTTAACTTGTGAAGTTCATTTAAGTTACGCACTCCACTTAAAGAAATGGAAACCTTTGTCTCTTGAAGGAAATTTTCTAATACTCTTTCCACTCCAGCTTGTCCACCAGAAGCTAACCCCCATAAAAATGGGCGACCTATACATACGGCAGTTGCACCTAGTGCTAAAGCTTTAACAGCATCTGAGCCACGACGAATACCACTATCAAACAATACTGGAATTCTACCGGCTACTGCATCGACGATTGTAGGAAGTGCATCGATACTCGCAATAACACCATCTAATTGACGGCCACCATGATTGGATACAATAATCCCATCAATTCCTTTTTCAAATGCCAATTTCGCATCATCTGGATGAAGAATTCCTTTTATTAGAATCGGAAGTGACGTTCTTTCTTTTAGTTCAGCAATATTGTCCCAATTTAAGGAAGGGTGATAAATGTTTTCAATTATACTATTAATAATCGTGTCTTCATCATAGTCTGGAAGTGAAGCCATAAACACAGGATCGGATGCATAGTTTCCTTTTGCAAATCCTCTTTTAAGGGGAGAGAATTGGTTACGAATATCCTCTTCACGCCAGCCGAGCATTACTGTGTCAACTGTTAGCACAATTGCTTCATAACCAGCTTCCTCTGCTCTTTTTACCATGCTAAATGAGATTTCTTTATTTTGTGACCAATATAATTGATACCATTTCGAGCTTCCTTCTGTCACCGCAGCAATTTCCTCTATAGCATAGCTGGAAACTGTACTTTGTATATATGGAAACTCATATTTTGCCGCTGCTTTTGCGACAGCAATTTCGCCGTCCACATGTGCAATTTTGTTTACCCCAACTGGAGCGATGAAAAGAGGGTGGGGGTATGTACGACCAAAAATCGTCACTTCCGTATTTAAAACAGATACATCTGTCAAAAATCTTGGAACGATAGAGTATTTAGCAAATGATTCTGTATTTTTACGATACGTTTCTTCTCCACCAGCAGATGACCGGATGTAACCAAAAGGACCGGCTGCTAATTTTTGTTTTGCAGCTTGTTCTAATTCGTTGAAGTTAATCGGAAAATTTTCAGTTGAACTAATAGTATCTAATAATAAATCATTATTTTTTATATTTGTCATTTTTTCCACTCCTTACGAAAAGTTAGGTTTTCTTTTTTCTAAAAATGCTGCAATTCCTTCTTTATAATCATCCGAACTAAATGAATCTAAAATGAGTTGTTCGATTTCTTTCGTTTCTGCATTTTCTCCATCGATAATCGATTGGATTACTTGTTTAATCCCATTGTTTGCAACGGAAGATTTGCGAATAATGTGACCGGCAAATTCTAAACATTTTACTTCAATTTCTTCCATTGAATAAACGTAATCGATTAAGCCAATTTCTTTTCCTTCTTCCGCACGAATCAATTTAGCCGTATATAATAATTCTTTCGCTTTCGATGGTCCGATTAAGTTAACTAACCGTTTAGTGCTCGTTAAATTGTAAATAATCCCGATATTAGCAGCAGTAATGCCGAGTTTACTTCCGGTTGTAGCAAAACGGAAATCACAAGAGTTTGCTAATTCTAAGCCCCCACCAATTGCTAGTGTTTTAATAAGGGCGATTGTAGGCTTTGGAAAACGATACAATTTTTCGATAGACTCAAGTGTAGCATCATTATAATCTTTTGCCTTTTGAGCAGAAAAACGATTTTCTAGAAACTCCGAAATATCAGCGCCGGATGAAAATGCTGTTTCATCTACTCCTTTCAAAATCAGTACTTTAATTTGCTGATCCGATTCCAAGTCTTCTAGTAATTCGCCTAATTGTTTAAACATAGCAAGAGAAAAAGAATTTTTCTTTTCTGCACGATTAAAAATAAGTGTAGCGATAGCACCATTTTTTTCTACATATAAATTATTCGACATTTGAAAACCTCCACCTAATCTTTTTTCAGTCTTGCAGCCAGTCTATTTCCAATAGACTGGATACTTTGAACAAGGACAATTAAAATGAAGACAGTAGCATACATAACATCCACTTCATAACGCAAATGTCCGAAACGATAAGCTAAATCCCCAAGACCACCAGCACCTACCATACCAGCCATCGCAGTTGCTCCTATTAAGCTAACGGTTGAAATCGTTAATCCTAAAATAATGGAAGGGCGAGCTTCACGAAGGAGCACATGCCAAATAATTGATCTTGTTTTAATACCCATTGCGGTGTAAGCTTCGACAACGCCATTTTCAACTTCAAGTAATGCGGACTCCATCAGACGCGCAATATACGGTGCCGTATAAATAACAAGAGGGACGATTACTCCTTTTACACCGATAGTTGTTCCAACGATGTATTTTGTAAAAGGGAGAATGAAAAATAGCAAAATGATAAATGGAATAGAACGAAGTATATTAATTACTAAGTTGCTAAGTTGATATAAAATCTTATTTTGTAAAGCCTGACCCGGTCTCGTTAATACGATTAATATTCCGAGCGGTATTCCAATAAGCACGGAGAAAAACAAAGAAATTCCAACCATTTGAAACGTTTCAATGACTGATTTGCCGATAATCGGTAGCCATTGATCTGTAAAAGTCTCTAATCTATTCATGATTGTCCCTCCAAGTTCTCAATGCCCACGCCATGTTCCTCTAAAAATCTTAACGCAGCATTTACTTGATCTTTTTCTCCTGTTAAATGAATGACGATATTGCCAACAATACCATTTTTTAATTCAATAATATTTGCCGCTAAAATATTTGGTTGCACATTAAATTTTTGACTTATTTCTGCAAGTAATGGCTGACCGGCACTTTCTCCAACGAATGTTAATCGAGTAACGCTACCCGTCACATGTAATTGTGAAATTAATGCAGAGGATAGATTGCGCTGACTAATTGTATTTAAAAACTTTTTCGTAGTAGGATGTGTAGGTTTTGTAAATAACTGAATGGCATTATTTTGTTCTACGACATGACCGTTTTCCATTACATATACATGATCACAAATTTTTTGAATGACATTCATCTCATGCGTAATGAGTAAAATAGTAATTCCTAACTCCTTATTAATTTTTAATAGAAGGTCTAAAATAGAATCGGTTGTTTCAGGGTCAAGTGCGCTTGTTGCTTCATCACTTAATAAAATTTCTGGTTCTTGAGCAAGTGCTCTTGCAATAGCGACGCGTTGTTTCTGGCCACCGGATAATTGGTTTGGATAGTTTTTGTGTTTATCTGTTAATCCAACAATCTCTAAATACTTTTCGACTCTAATCTTTACTTCTTCTTTGTCATATCCGAGAAGCTTTAGGGGAATCGCAATATTGTCGTACACTGTCGCTGTTTTTAAAAGGTTGAATCCTTGGAAGATCATCCCTATTTTATTTCGAGCTTTACGTAATTTGGGAAGGGGGAGGGAAGTGGTTTCTACTCCATTTATATATACTTTTCCTTCTGTTGGTCTTTCGAGTAAATTAACGCAGCGAATAAGCGTACTTTTTCCAGCGCCGCTATAACCGATAACACCGTGAATTTCTCCTTTTTTTACGTGTACATTTACATCACTTACTGCTTTTACTATTCCACTTTTACTATGGAATTCTTTCGAAATATTTTCTAATACAATCATTATATGTCTTCCTTTCTAAAGAAAACGTTACCGATGTCGGTAACGTTTTCAAAATCTTTACTCATCCCAGCTAGGTAATACAGAACCTTGAAACTCTTCTTCAATGAATTGTTTTACTTCTTCTGATTGATAAGCTTTAACAAATTTTTGAATCGTTGGGTCATCTTTGTTTTCGGCACGTACTACAACATAGTTTACATATGGTGAGTTAGATGATTCTAGTAAAATAGAATCTGCTTTTGGACTAATACCAGCTGCTAGTGCAAAGTTTGTATTAATCGCAGCAGCGTCTACTTCACTTAACTGTTTTGGAATTTGAGCAGCTTCTAGTTCAATGAATTTTAAGTTTTTTGGGTTTTCTTCAATGTCGTATATAGAAGCAGTTTCTCTTTTGTCTTCTTTAATTTTGATGAATCCATTTTCTTCTAAAATATATAATGCACGTGCGCCATTTGTAGGATCATTTGGTAAACCAAAAGTTGCGCCATCTGGAAGGTCATCCATCGATTTGTATTTATCCGAATACACGCCCATTGGGTTTAATATTGTTTTTCCTACTGGCACTAAATCTGTACCATGATCTTCGTTAAACGTATTTAAAAACGGTTCGTGTTGGTAACTGTTTGCATCTAAATCACCTTCTGATAATGCTGTGTTTGGAAGGATGTAATCAGAAAATACTTTAAGTTCCACTTCTAGTCCGTCTTTAGCGGCTACTTCTTTTGCCACTTCTACAATTTGTTCATGCGGTCCTGCAGTTACACCAATAACTAATTTTTTCTCGTCTAACGTTTTATCCCCACTACTAGAGTCATCTCCACATGCAGCAAGTGCTCCAGTTAATAATACGCTTGATAAAAGTAATCCGAATTTTTTCATTTCTTATTCCTCCTAATAATTATGAGTAACGTTGAATAAAAATAAAAGCCTCTCTTTCCAAAAAGAAAGAGAGGCGCATAAATAAAAGTTGTCCTCTCTTATCTTCCAAAACAAAATGTTTTGCAGGATTTAGCACCTTTCTACATAGATTATTATGTAGATGGTTGCCGAGCTTCATCGGGCCAGTCCCTCAGCTACTCTTGATAAGAGATATAGTCTATTAAATTTTTCAGTCGTTCCATAAATGATAATTTACTACATCACTTTGCTAAAGTCAACAAAATTTTTCTAATTGAAATATTCAGTCGCTATAGTTTAAAGTAAGTATCAATAAATAATTATACAAGGATGATGAAAATAATGGCAACAGTAAAAGTTAATTATGCAACAGGAAAGTTCGGAAAAACGGTAGGTGCTAGATTAGTATTCGGAACGGATTTACTAGAAGGTATCGAGCAATTATGTGCAGAAAACGATATACAATATGCAACGATTATTAGCTGTTTTGGTAGTTTTCAGCGCAGTGGCTTCGTGTATTTAGTGCCAAATGAAACATCTATTATTGGTGTTGGATATAATGACCTGGTCGTAAAAGAGGGGCCAATCGAATTTTTACAAGGTACTGGGGTTGTTTGTAAGAGAGAAGGAGCATACGAAACTCATTTTCACGGTACAATGTGTGACCAAAAAGGGAATATTTTTGGAGGTCATTTTATAAAAGGGGAAAACCCGGTTATTACGGTGGATCTTGTATTAGCAGAAGTTACTGGAATGGAATTTCATCGAAAATTTGATCCAGAAACTGGTGCCAATCAATTTTTTCCGATAGAAATCAATTCAAACGAACCGAAAAAAATAGAAAAATAAAGTAAAGGAAGAGTCTGTCTCAAAAGAATAAAGTCTGAGACAGCCTCTTTATTAAAATAGCTCTAATTTGGCAATTCGATCAATCGCTTCTTCCAAACGATGTTCATCTACAAGTAAACCTACGCGAATATAGCCTTCTCCAACTGCCCCAAATCCATTACCAGCAGCAACGGCTACATCCGCTTTATCTAATAGTAAATCTGCAAACTCTTCACTTGTGTATCCGTTGGCAACAGGCAACCACGCGAAAAAAGATCCTTTTGGTGCTTTTACATCCCAATCAATTTTGGCACAAGCATTGACTAATGCATTTCTTCGACGTTCATACAAGGAAACTAATTCATCTACGCATTGTTGACTTTCATTAAGCGCCGCTGCGGCTGCTGATTGAACAGCAGGGAAGAGACTCACAAATAAATGATCTTGTATAATATTAATCGCTTCAATCATTTTAGCATTTCCTACTGCAAATCCCACACGCCAGCCTGCCATATTATACGTTTTCGAGAGCGTGTACATCTCTACACCAACTTCTTTAGCACCATCCACTTGAAGGAAGCTTATTGGTTTTACACCGTCGAATCCTACCGCTCCATAAGCAAAATCATGCACAATGGCAATATCAGATTCTTTAGCTAGTAGCACTGTCTCTTCAAAAAACTCTTTCGTAGCAGTAGCGCCAGTTGGGTTATTTGGATAATTTAAATACATTAATTTTGCTGCTTGTTTTTGTTCATTCGTTAACTTCCTGTAATCTGGTAAGTATTCATTTTCTTCAAGCAGAGGCATTGTATCAAATCGAACATTTGCAAGACCCGCTCCGGACAAGTAATCAGGATAACCTGGATCCGGAAGTAACATCAATTCTTGTTCATTCATCATCGCAAGTGGTAATTCTACTAATCCTATTTTTGTTCCGAACATAACTGCTACTTCCGTGTGAGGATCTATGTCCACATTATATTCACGTTTATAAAAGTCAGCAGCTGCTTGTTTGAGATCATTTGTACCTCTAAAAGGGGAATATCTATGTGACCCGGGATTAGCAGCCGCCTCTTGTAGTGCTTTCACAATATGTTCTGGAGTCGGTTGATCTGGATTTCCTTGCCCCAGATTGATAACATCTCTTCCTTCCGCAACAGCAGTTGTTACTTTTTGAACAAGAGAAGCAAAAAACTGTGTTGGTAGATTTTTTAATCGATTTGAAAAGTCCATGTACGTTACCTCTTTTTCTTAATAGTTGCATATATTAGTCAAATCTTATAATCTTTTTAGTATTATGTCTATAGGTGGTGTCGAGATGAAAGTTGCTTGTGTTCAATCAGATATTGTTTTTGGTGAGCCAAAAGAAAATTTTAAAAATGTAGAGAAACAGATTCGAGAGGCAGCTTCAAGTGGAGCAGATGTAGTCGTATTACCAGAAATGTGGAATTCGGGATATGATTTAACTCGATTAGAAGAAATTGCAGATGTGAACGGAGAAGAAGCAAAAAAACTATTATCCCAACTCTCCAAAGAATTAAATGTACATATTGTTGGAGGCTCTGTTTCGATAAAAAAAGGGGACAAATTTTACAACACTATGTATGTTACGAATACTTTAGGTGAAGTCATAGCTGAATATGACAAAGCGCATTTGATTAAATTGATGGATGAACATCTTTACTTTGAAGCAGGTAATGAGAAAAATCTATTTACACTTGATGGCGTCAAAATGGGTGGAATTATTTGCTATGATTTGCGTTTTCCGGAATGGACGAGAGCACATTCGTTAAATGGTGCAAAAGTCATGTTTATTCCAGCGCAATGGCCGACTAAACGGATCGATCATTGGAAAATTCTTTTGCAAGCAAGAGCAATTGAAAACCAAAGCTTTATCATAGCAGTGAATCGTGTAGGAAGTGATCCGCATAATGAATTTGGCGGTAATTCTCTGGTAATATCTCCTTGGGGAGAGGTTTTATGGAATGGTGGAGACGAGGAATGTGTGCAAATCGTCGATATTAATCTGGAAGAAATAGATGATGTGCGAGGGCGCATTCCGGTGTTTTCGGATAGAAGAGAAGAACTTTATAAATAATTCACTTGACAGTAGAGAAACTCGAAAAATCTGAGTTTCTCTACTGTTATTTTATAGAAAGAATAAAACTTTCCATTTTATGAACCCATTACTCCTAGCAATTTAAAAGATCTATGAGATAGCTTTTCTTTTTTTGCATTTTTCAAATAAATTCAAGTATAATAGAGTTGTAGTTGAAAAGGGGGAGAAATGAAATGACAAATGACGTTCGTGCAATACAGGATGATTATCCAGACGATTTTGCGTGGTGTTACGGTTGTGGGAGATTAAATGAAGAAGGGTATCATTTCCGAACAGTTTGGAACGGTAATAATACAGAAACTATTTACGATCCAAACGAAAAGCATATCGCGATTCCTGGCTTTGTTTATGGGGGATTAATCGCTGCACTTATCGATTGTCATGGGACAGGCTCGGCTTCACTAGCGTTACACCGTAAAAATGGTTTTGAACCAGGAAGTGAAGAAGCACCGCCGAGGTTTGTTACTGGATCTTTACATGTGGATTTCTTAAAACCAACTCCGCAAAAAGTAATGCTTAAAGCGGTTGGAACGATAGAAGAAATTCATCCGAAGAAATGGAAAGTGACAACAGAAGTTTTTGCTGGAGATACGCTATGTGCTAAAGGGGAAGTAGTAGCGGTCGTAATGCCAGTAACATTTGCGGTAACCAATTAATTAACTAAACATAAAATAAATACTTATCAAACACAGGATTACAATTTCCTGTGTTTTTTTGTGTGGCAAAACATATATATGAAGTAGTGGAAGGTGGGGGAAATGTATTTTATAAATAAAACGTTAATCATTTTAGTCGGAAGTTTATTAATTGCATTGGGAATTAATTTTTTTCTAGTTCCTTTTCATTTATTAGATGGTGGAGGGATTGGATTAGGATTAATCATCCACTACTTATTAGATATAAAGGTAGGGATTGCAATTTTATGTATAAGTGTACCGATTTTTCTCTTAGCTTGGATCTATTACCGTCCTTTTTTTTACAACGGGATACATGGACTGTTGATTTCTTCCGTCGTCATTGATTTCTTTTATCCTTTACATATTGTTGGGGGGAAATTTGTTACGTCTAGTATGGTTGGAGCTATTTGTGGAGGCATACTGATTGGATGCGGGGTAGGTATCATGCTTCGCTCCAAAATAACGCTTGGAGGAACTGATTTACTTGCGCAAATGCTTGCAAAACGGCTACATTTTAACCCAGGGCTTTGTATTCTATCCATTGATATTGTAATCGTATCATTTGGTAGCATATTAGTCGAAGCTGTCTCTTTTGTTTATTCCTGTGTAACAGTAATTTCTGTTGGAATCACCACTTCGTTTATTGTAAAAAAGCATTATTAAAGTAAAAAGAGAAGGTCGTAGAAATAATCTACACCCTCTCTTTTTGCTTCTTAGGAAACCATAAAATTGATGTATTTACTTCTCGACATAGGTGCTTCCGTAATCTTAAAAAATAAGTAAGTATTGGTGCATAAAGTCACAGGTACTAGAAACGATAGGAAAATGCAGTGGATCGTGATTTTACGCAAGGTAAGGTAGAGGGGGGACCTGTTATCTATCAAGAATCTTTCGGAAAAGGATTACTGCTAATTTTCTTCTACTGGTAGAAGAGTATATAACCAAAAATAGTAAGTATCTATCGTATAGAGGGGCTACTTGGGCACCTGAAATTGTATCTTCAGGTGCTTCCTTTATGAGTTGGAAAGCGTCTTTTCACTCATTGCCCAAAAAGTTCTTAACCTTATTTGTATTGTTGCAGGAGGGCGACGAAGAGACAAACGCAATAAGATTACCGAGAAAAGAGAGGCTGGTCGTGACGGTAGTGACCAGCCTCTGTTGAAAATCAAACGGTAATGATATAGCAATAAAAGTCTATCCAAAGACCACCGAAAATGATATAAAACAGGTTTTGTAATTAAGTCCACTTGCACTCTACTATTAATTTATACCAACTTCATCAACGGCAGGACTAGTCTTTGGTTCTGGAACTCTCGACAAGATGATGAATCCAATAATAAATAAGATAACTAAACTAAATACACCATAATTGGATTTTCCAGTTATTTGAGCAGTTAAAGCGACTAGTAAAGGTCCCATAATGGCAGCAAACTTACCAAAAATATTATAAAACCCAAAAAACTCATTGGAATTTTCTTTCGGTATAAGTTTTCCAAAGTAAGATCTACTAAGTGCCTGGATTCCACCTTGTGAAGTGGCAACTAACATGGCTAAAATCCAAAAATCCACTACTGTTTCTAAGAAAAATGCATACGTACACACAATAATATACACAATAATTCCTACATACAGCATTTTCTTTTCCGAAAATTTTCCTGCCAATTTCCCGTATAAAAGCGCAAAAGGTGCAGCTACAACTTGGGTGGCAAAAAGAATGATTAATAAACTAGTAGCGCTAAGTCCTAAATCTGTCCCGTAGGCGGTGGACATATTAATAACCGTACCAACTCCATCAATATAAAAAAAGTATGCTAGTAAAAATAAGAACAATGCTTTATATTGACGGATTTCTTTAAATGTTTTGCCTAAGCGCTTAAAACTTTGCACAATAGGTTTTCCTTCCCGTTCAATAAAATGAATCTGTTGTACATTTTTAAACAGTGGAATAGAGAATACAAGCCACCAAACAGCTGTAATGAAAAATGCAATTCGACTAGCATTTGTAGTCGACAACGCAATTATTTCTTGTTGAGATAACACAATGATGATAATACTTACTAAAAAGGGTATAGTACTACCAATATAACCAAGACTATAGCCCCTGGAAGATACTTTATGCATACGTTCATTCGTCGTCACATCGACGATAAACGCATCATAAAACACATTTGCACCAGTTGCGCCAAGTGCAGCTAATGTATAGCAAATGAGTAAAAGTAACCAATTATCAAATGGTACAAATGCAAGCATCGCAGTGAACGTCACTCCGAGTACAAAGAAAAACGTAAAAAATTTCTTTTTCATTCCACGATAATCAGCAATCGTCCCTAAAATAGGGCCAAGCATAGCTAAAATAAAAGTGAAAATAGCAATTGTATATCCTAAATAAGCGGTAGAATCAGCAGCATCGACTCCGGCTGCGGTTGCTGAAGATTTATAAAATATTGGAAATACTGCGGTAGTAATAGTGATTGAGTAGGCCGATGATCCCCAGTCGTAAAGCGACCAACTGTTCTCCTTTTTGGTGAACTTTTTCATTTGTCTAATAATCCCCCTATCCTCATTTTCCTTATTGTACATGATTCAAAACAGTCGAGGAAAAAATTTGTTAAACATTACGTTAATTTAACAAAGATCATCCTGTATAATAAAATAACTAAATTCCTAATTTTCAGTTTATAAAAATTACGTCTCGGCATCATTGCGTCCATATTTTAAGTGAACATTACTCTAGTACCCCTTTCAAAAATTGTGACATCCGCTCGAGGCTTACCTTGAATCAGTAGGAAATCCAAACTCCTTACTGATTCAAGTTAAATTTACAAAACATTTACAAAAATATTGGACAGATGCGTATAAAATAATTAAATAGAGGAGTAGGAGCTAATGAACACAATGACAAATCGAAAAGCAATTATTGATATAGGATCAAACTCTATTCGTCTAGTAGTATACAGTTACAACTCATTACAAGGATTAGTAGAACATCATAACTTTAAAACAGTAGCACGACTTAGTATGTATATCGATTCTACCGGAAATTTGAATGACGATGGTATCCAATTACTTTTTGAAACGTTGAAGAAATTTAAAGAAATATTAGAAGATATTCAAGTAAAGCATGTGTTTGCGGCGGCAACTGCAGCTATTCGTCAAGCTAAAAATAAGGAAGAGATTTTAGCATACATAAAAAGCAAGTTAGGTTTATCGCTAAATATTTTATCTACCGACGAAGAAGCATATTTTGGCTATTTAGCTGTCATTCACTCTACGAAAATAGAAACAGCAGTTACGATCGACATGGGTGGGGGAAGCACGGAAATAACGTTATTTGTAAACAAAGAGCTCATACATATGCATAGTTTTCCATTTGGTGCAGTTTCATTAACAAGAAAATTTATGAAAAATGCTGAAATGACGCAAGAAGAAATTATTCAGTTACGAGAATATGTAAACGAACAATTACTATCGCTTACTTGGTTACATAATGTCCAAGTTCCAATCATTGCAATTGGTGGAAGTGCGCGAAATATTGCACAAGTAGATCAGCAACGGAAGAATTACTCGTTGAATGGTATCCATCAATATGAGTTGCTTTCAACTGATTTACAAGAAATTAGTTCCCAGTTTGCACAATGCTCATTAGTTGAACTAAAAAAAATAGACGGATTATCAAGTGATCGAGCCGATATTATCGTTCCAGCTCTTGAAACTTTTAGACTATTTATGGAGAAGGTAAATGCCCCCTCCTTTATATATAGTAAGCGGGGATTGAGGGAAGGTATCATTCTATCGCAATTAGTCGAGAAGTTTCCTTTAGAATTTAATTTGAATGAAGTTGGGCAAAATGCGGTACGGCATGTTTTAGGTAAATTTAATGTTATAGAAGAAGATACATTGCATTTATACGCTATTTTTACATCAATTTATGACCAATTTGTAGAATGGAATTATATAGAACCACTAGAAAATAAGCAATTATTGCGCTTTGCTTACATATTGTTTTATATAGGCGAACATATCGATCAAGATGCAGCAAGTCAGCATACTTTCTATTTATTAACCAACTTTAACATAGACGGGCTTTCACATGAAGAACGGTTAAAGATTGCGCTTTTAGCTTCTTATAAAAATAGGGATACGTTTAAACAGTATGTTTCGGCATATGAAAAGCTAATACATGGAAACGAGTATAAAAAACTCCGAGATATAGGCGCATTAATACGCTTTACAAAAGGCATCGATGTATTAGGTCGTTCTAACATTAAAGATGTTATGTTAACAAAATCCACAGAAAAAATAGTACTTACTTTTTCTGTTTCTGGAAATTGTTTGTTAGAAAAATATCAGGCCGAAAAATTAAAAAAACATATCGAGAAAATCGTGAATAATCAACTGGAATTAATTTTTTAATGGAAATGGAGGATGCCATATTATGAACGTGAAAATAGTAGATGATCATCCATTTAATGATTACGCAAATTATAATAATCGAGAAATAAGTTGGTTAGCTTTTAATGAACGAGTTTTACAAGAAGCAGAAGATGAGACAAATCCTTTATTGGAACGTCTTAAGTTTTTAGCTATTTTTAGCTCCAATTTAGATGAATTTTTCATGGTACGGGTTGCGGGTCTTCAAGATCAAGTAAGGGCTGGTTTCAATAAACCAGAAAATAAAGCGGGGCTAACACCTAAAGAACAGTTAGCACAAATATCAGCGATCACCAAAAAACTAGTTGATAGGCAAATGGCTATATATAAAGATTTAGTCGAAAATCATCTTCCACAACACGGTATTTCCTTATTGAAATATTCCCAGTTATCGAAAGTACAAGTGAAAGAATTACAAATTATTTTTGATGAAGAAATATTCCCAATACTCACTCCAGTTGCAGTAGATGCCTATCGACCATTTCCAATATTATTGAGCAAAACAATGAATATACTGGTAATGGTAGAAGAAAGAAACTGTTGTGACCAAGACAACGAACAAAACAAAATTGCGATTGTACAAGTTCCATCTGTGTTAAGAAGATTTATCCAAGTATCGACGAAAGATGGATCATTTGCGGCAGTATTATTAGAAGATGTCATTATTGCCAATATTTCTAAACTTTTTCATGGATACAATGTAAAGCATGCCAATCCTTTTAGAATTACACGAAATGCCGATTTAACGATCCACGAAGAAGGGGCACGTGATTTACTTATTGAAATAGAAAAGGAGTTAAAGAAAAGAAAATGGGGAGCAGTTAGTCGGCTTGAAGTGAAAACGAGCGAAATTCAGCAAAAAGTATTGAGCTACCTATTGGAACAGTTAGAAATTCATCGAGACGATGTTTATAAAGTACAAGGACCACTTGATATTACTTTTTTATTTTCCTTTATTCAATTTTTTGAAGGGAATTATAATGAGCTATTTTACGAACCATATATACCACAACCACCGAAAGATTTAGCAAACGACGAAGATATTTTTGCAAAAGCATTAAAGCAAGATTTGTTTTTTCATCATCCATATGAATCATTTCAGCCTATTATTGATTTCATTGACAAAGCAGCAGATGATCCAAAAGTGTTAGCGATTAAACAAACATTGTATAGAGTGAGTGGTAACTCTCCGATTATTTTAGCTTTAAAAAGAGCAGCGGAAAATGGAAAACAAGTGACCGTACTTGTTGAACTGAAAGCACGATTCGACGAGGAAAACAATGTTCATTGGGCGCGAG
This sequence comes from Psychrobacillus soli, assembly GCF_006861775.1. GTDB lineage: Bacteria > Bacillota > Bacilli > Bacillales_A > Planococcaceae > Psychrobacillus > Psychrobacillus soli. Next base: position 28,540 of record NZ_VDGG01000042.1, read on the forward strand.
AGCTAGAAAAAGCTGGATGTCTTGTGATTTACGGAATGCATAATTTAAAAACACATTCTAAAATTACGTTAGTTGTTAGAAGCCGGAACAATCGTATTGAACAATTTGTCCATCTCGGTACGGGAAATTATAATGATAAAACTGCTCGGATGTATACAGATATGGGAATCATTACGACGAATAAAAGAATAGGCTCGGATGCGACACAATTTTTCAATTATTTAAGTGGTTATACAAATAAACCGGAATATGACAAGTTGTTTGTCTCTCCGTACGATATTCGGGATAAATTCTTATACTTGATAGACGAAGAAATAGAATATCATCAAGCTTTTTCAAATGGCCATATTAAACTTAAAATGAATTCACTGACGGATAAGGATTTAATCGTTAAATTGTATGAAGCCTCAGCTGCAGGAGTGAAAATCGATTTAATTGTTCGAGGGATATGTTGTTTGCGTCCGGGGATTGCAGGTGTAAGTGAAAACATAACGGTTACGAGTATAGTAGGAAGATTTCTAGAACACTCAAGAATTTATTGGTTTCACAGAAATGGAGCGAGTAGATTATATTTATCTTCTGCGGATATGATGACCCGGAATATGGTAAAACGAGTAGAAATTTTGTTTCCTGTTCTAGCACCAGCTATTAAAAAGCGAGTGATGGAAATTTTAGATATTGAACTTCAAGATACCGCTAAAGCAAGAGTGCAAGATTTACATGGAATTTATCACTATAAAGCAATCGATGGAAAAAGCATTAATAGTCAGCAAATTTTTCTAGAAAAAGCATCTAGCCATATACAACATGTGTAAATAACTGATGTATTGTTACACACGTTTTCATTAACTTAAATTATCCAGTAAATTGATTATTAAGATTGTGATAACACACAAGGCGCTCTATATATAGGTCTTTTTGAAGTGCTTTGAACGGAACGAGTTCTACACCATTACCGAGATTTCTTGATGCGTAGGAATGCGACTTTGTTGCATCCCTACGCATTTTTTTTCGGTAATCGTGTGGTAGTCGTTCGTCCGTCGCACTCCGTTAGCACAGGTAATAAAAGTGCGAAAGCTTTTGGGAATGAAAGAATAGCCACTTTCCTATCAAGAGAAAAGCAGCCAAAGATGCAATTTTGGCTGCTCAGTCCTTCTCTAGAATATTTCCTCTTTTTGTTTGGAAGGAAGTGTCCCTTTTCTATATAACATCACCATTTAGCCAGTAATACCTACAAAAAATAAGTCAGGAACGCATGATAGAAAGCGATAGAGTGCCCGAAATTGCATCTTCGGGCACTGCTACAATGAATAGAAAGGTAGTTATTCTTTCATTTCGGTGGAAATTGGTTAATCAACAGGTGTAACTTTATTAATAATTATGGAGTCAGCACTTTTCATGTTTGTCAGCTTCTACGGAAACAACGAATGCAAGATCTTCATTACCGAAAAGTTGAAGCACATTCAAAAGTGTTTCTGTATCTATCGTTAATGTATCTTCATCCATTTCTTCTACTGCTTTTTCAAGCAATAAATTCTTTTCTTGCTGAGGGTAGGCTTGTGCATACAACGTTAATGCATCTAATTGATGATTAGCACACCATCTAGCAAACAACTGGATCATCACATTTTCATCCTCTTGATATTGCAAAATCACTTTGTCCATTATTCTTGACCTACTTTCCATCCATCTAAAAGCGTCCATAGTTTATAAATAATAACGGTAGATTTTTGTTCAAGTTGAGTTCCAGTGAATCCTTCTGTAAGGGCAGGAACAATATTTTCGAGCAAAAAGATTCTTGGCGTTTCTGTCGCCAATTCTTCCAGTACAAATTCAATCGCTTGTATTGTATTTGGTAATAATGAATCTTTCTCTTCCAAATAAAAGGTTTCTAACTGTTCGATTACATGCTCCTTTGTTATAGATGGCTCTTCTGTTTTTAGTTTGAAAAACGAGTTAATAAGTAAGGTATCGTTTGTGTCTGCCATTTCATAAATAATCGTTTTAATCCGTCTGAGGATAAATTGAATTAATTGATCAAAGGAAATATTCGTAGATGGATTAATCCATGGATGCTGTAGTTGTTGGATCATTCCAAGTGCAAGTACAGCACATTCTGTAGCCACATTTTTCGTTTGTTCACCGAAAACATCTACCAGTCGATTCGAGAGCCAGTTAATTTCTTCAATATAATTTTTTTTGATAAGGTCACGAAGCCCCACGTCTTGTGAGTTAATAATCGATGCAAAAAGAGGAAATAGATTATGTTCCTCATAAACAGTTAATCGAATAGACAGTTGTTTCGTTAATATATTTACATCGGATCTATTCTGTTGTGAATGGACTTCTTTTCTTTTGATCAACGTTTCGTTTCTTGCATTTTCGAGAATGGCGATAATACATTCGTTTTTAGATGAAAAATAATTATAAAATGTACCTTTGGAAACATTTGCTTCTTCTATTATATCGTTTACTGTAGTGGACCTAAAACCTTTTTCTATAAAAAGTTTTTGCGCTGCTTCTAATATATTTCGTTTTTTAGTGTTCATATATCAATCACCTTTAGACTAGTAGTATAATTCATATAATAACCGTTAAATCAATGTTTATCAAACTATTTTAGTTGGATAAATTTTTTTATTTGATTTTTTTGTACTATGAGTATAAAATGTTCAAGTATCATAAACAAGAAAGAAATAGAGAAGCTTAGAAATATAGGAGGAATGAAAGTAATGAAAGAAATGCAACAAAAGCCACCATATGCAATGATTGCAATCCTCTTTGTAGGAGCATTCATTGCGTTTTTGAATAATACACTTTTAAATGTAGCTTTACCAACGATTATGCATGAGTTTGATGTGAAGCCTACTGTTGTTCAATGGCTAACAACAGGATATATGTTAATAAACGGAATATTAATACCCGCAAGTGCTTTTTTTGTGCAAAGATTTTCAAATAGAAAATTATTTATTACGGCGATGGTGTTTTTTACAGCTGGTACATTATTAGCTGCTATGGCTCCTGCTTTTGGAGTATTAATCGCAGCACGAATGATTCAAGCGGTAGGTTCTGCGATGATGATGCCATTACTAATGAACGTTATGTTAACTGCATTTCCAATTGAGCGACGAGGTGCAGCAATGGGAATGTTCGGGCTAGTAATGATTTTAGCGCCAGCTATTGGTCCATCTTTATCAGGGTTTATATTAGAACATGCCGAATGGCGAGCGTTATTTGAAATTATTTTGCCGTTTGCAGTAATTGTATTATTATTTGCTATTTTTAAACTTCGTAATATTACACCTAATAGTAAAGTAAAGTTAGACGTATTTTCACTTATCTTATCAAGTATAGGTTTTGGAGCATTGCTTTATGGGTTTAGTACTGCAGGGGATAAAGGTTGGGATGCTCTAATCGTATACGGAACAATCATCATCGGATTTGTAGCACTCGTTCTTTTTGTATGGAGACAGTTAAGACTGGAAGAACCGATGTTGGACGTTAGAATTTACAAATATCCAATGTTCACTTTGTCTTCCATTATTTCGATCGTTGTATCTGCTGCGATGTTTTCTGGGATGATTTTAACGCCACTTTATGTACAAACAATACGTGGGATTTCCCCGTTCCATTCAGGTCTATTAATGCTACCTGGAGCACTTGCAATGGCGATTATGTCACCAATTACAGGGAAAATTTTCGATAAATACGGTGCTAGAATATTAGCGATTATTGGGCTAACGATTACGGCGGCTGCGACTCATTATATGAGCGAATTTACGCAGGATACTGATTATTATTATATTATGGGAATTTATACGCTTCGTATGTTTGGTATGTCGATGGTCATGATGCCTATTATGACCAATGGGTTAAACCAATTGCCGATGAATATGAATCCACATGGTACTGCGATGAACAATACATTACAACAAGTTTCTGGTGCAATAGGATCTGCGATATTCTTAACAATAATGAATGCGAGAATGGAATCTTCTGCAGAAAGACTTGCTAGTGCGGCGGCCACAGCAGGAAATATGCCTACCACTCAAGAAGGACTTGCTCAGTTCCAAGTAGACTTGGGTATGAAAGCGATGTTAGAAGGTATCAATTACACATTCTTTATCGCGACACTTGTTACAGTAGTTGCATTAGTATTATCTTTATTTGTCAGAAGAGTAAAAGTAAATAAAGAAAGCTAAACCGGAGTAAAATGTACCCTATAGAATAGACACTTTTAAAAAAGTCTATCCTATGGGGTATTTTTGTTTATAATGAGAAAACATAGAAGGGCGGATAAACATGACAAAAAGATTACTAACTAAAGAAGAAC
>NZ_VDGG01000043.1 GCF_006861775.1 Psychrobacillus soli
AGTAGACGCAAAATTAGCAAGCAATTCCCATGGATTTTCGCTGCTGGGAGGCGACTCCAGTGGAGGCCAACAGGATGTTGGTCACGAAGGCGTTGCCACACGATGTGGCGTTTTTAGCCTTTGTTCCCCTGTGTGAGCAAAATGAGACTTCTCAGGCGGACGCGTGCAGGCGCGGCGGTGAAGGCTCATCGCTCACCCCACGGAAAGCGTCCGCCCAGCAGCGGAAATCCCAGCGGACACTCATTTTCAACCCACTACCACGCAGTATCCCTATACATTGTAGTATTTCGATATGTAAGTATCCAATAAATGGATTAGGGCAACCAATCGGTCATTGAAAGCAACCAGTTCTACTCGGAAAGCAACCAAATTAGTACGAGAGCAACCAAATTGGTATTGGAAGCAACCAATTTTCAAAATAACAAGTTTACTTGGGGTGAGACGACGATGAGTATGAGGTATTATTCCAATAAATGATTGTTTGAAACGAAATTTACTCTAGTAAATGCTCCACTTACTTGAAGACAGCATTTTCTAATTAGATTTAGTACTATCCTAAAGTAACTACAAGCAGATAATTATTTAGACCTGTTTTATTCATAGAAAGCTAAACTTCATCTTGTACCATTTTTCATATGGATGCCTATGACTATAGTATGTTTGATTATTCTGATAATGTGGTAGAATATTCTATACTAGCACTACATAGGAGAGGTGAATCGTATGAGTTTAGTGAGATCCACTAGTAACGGTATGCTAGGGAAATGGGCGGAGTTTGAAGAACGAAAACGAATGTTACAACGTCATAATGCAGGAGATGCTTACCGTAAACAAGCAGAATATTTCCAACCAAAAATACCGACTCTATCACAACTAGAAGAGTTCTTATTAGGGAATAAAGAAAGACAACCTGAAGCATCAACAAGTCAGTCTACCAATATGCTCGATATAAAAGGACCAAGTATTCCGGTACAAACAATCGGTGGACCCACCCTTGAAAAAACAGTAGAATTATTAGAAAAAGTAAGAAGCACTGCGCTTGCACCGGCTAAGCCAACGCCTGAGGACCTTCGTGTTGCTGCAAGTGCATCCGCTAAAATTCAACGAGTAAATGCTCAAATATCTTTAAACATGGAAGCGAATCGCCAAATTGCATTAGAAGTAAAACAACAATTAGAAGAGGAAGCAGCTATTTCTAATCGTTCTGTTCCATCGGATTTTCAACCTACTAAAGTATTACAAGAAGACTTAGAGAACATACAAAAACAACGATGGAAAGAACAAGCCATTGCAAAATATTCGTATCAAGTGCACTTAAAGAGATACGGTTTTGCTGATTTAGAGCCAAGTTTCTTCCGAATAGCTTAGGAGTAAAAAGAATGGCAAAAAAACAAAAAACGAATGCTGTTCGAATATTGGAGCAGCAAAAAATAGATTTTGAGCTAATTGAATATGAATTGTCTGGTGACAAAGTAGACGGGGTGACTGTAGCAAACAAAATTGGCTACCCCGTTTTTGTTGTGTTTAAAACACTCCTTGTCTCAAATGGAGCAGGGAATTATTTTGTATGTATTATCCCAGTTAACAATGAATTGAATTTAAAAGCGATCGCAAAGGTAGTAGGGGAGAAAAAAGTAGAATTGCTTCCTCTAAAGGATTTACTTCCAACTACTGGATACATACGCGGGGGGTGTTCTCCTATCGGGATGAAAAAGTTATTTCCAACAGTAGTAGATGCAAGTGCAGAGAATAAAGATTTTATCATTGTGAGCGGTGGAAAAATAGGGCTTCAGGTGAAGCTTGCATTAGCAGATTTATTGAAAATAACAAAAGGTAAAGTGGCAGCGATTAGTAAATTGGAAAATGATTCGTAATAGCATGATTATTCCAATCAGATAGAGAGAAGGAATGGTATGAGTAAAGAATTAATGTGGCGTTGGACTTTTTTTATGAGTGGTGTTCTTTTAATGTCAATCGGTATTTCAATGACGATAAAAGGGCAGCGTTTTGGCATTAGTCCATGGGATGTTTTACATGTTGGTCTTTACGATCATCTAGGACTATCGATTGGAACATGGGCCATTTTAACGGGAATTATAATAGTTGTAGCAACAATGATTGGCACAAAAAGATGGCCACAATTTGGTACTTGGCTGAATATACTTGTGATTGGGTTGTTAATTGATGTGTTCAACTGGCTTATACCTGATATTACAGGCTTTGCCGGTCAACTCATTATTTTTCTAGGGGGGGTGCTCGTTATAGCAATCGGCATTGGTGTGTATGTTTCGCCAAATGTAGGTGCTGGACCCCGTGATTCTCTTATGTTACTTATTATGAAAAAGACTGGATGGAGTATTCGAACAGTTCGGACAGGAATTGAAGTGTTTGTTGCACTTGTTGGGTGGCTACTTGGTGGACCAATCGGAATTGGTACGGTTGCGCTAGCCCTTTTAACTGGCCCGCTAATTCATTACACATTGCCAATATCTCAAAAGCTGTTGTACCAAATAAGTGGCTATTCACTTGTCTATACAAAAAAGCGCACGGAAGATCAGGAATGATTTTCGGTGCTTTTTTTCATCTTTTTCTATTCCCCGGCATATAGTATCCATTGAAGGAAAAGATTGAAAGGGTGATAATTTGGGCGGTACAGTTACACATTATATGGGGAAATCATATACGGGCCAAGGTGTGAAAAACTTTTATAAAGAACTGATTCATGAAGCGAAAAAAGTATATTTCTTTAAAGGACCGACTTCTTATCGACTAACAGAAGTATTGAAAGAAATAGGATATGCTGCTATTCGTAGAGGCAAAAAAATGGAATGGTTTTATGATCCATTGCACGAAGAAGTTTTAGAAGCAGTATATGTTACCGACTCGAAAACGCTCTATTTACACACAGATGCTGTTGACCCAATTTATTATGGAGCTGGGCATATATGGGTTCCGTATTATGAAACGTATGATGATCGGAAACTCCACGATTTAGCTCCTTTAATACGTGATAAACAAATTGCGAATGATGTTTGGTTAAAAAAAGGGCTCCAAACTTTATCAAGAGCTAAAGTTATCCATGATGAATGGGAGCAACTTATACAACCAGCAATTGATTGGGACGGCATTAATGCATTGCTAGAAAAGATCAAAAAGAAATGTATTGGCAATGTGCAACTTCAAAAGAAGTCAGATGTGACACATCGATTAATGGGGTCTCTTACTCCAACGGGTGCACAAGATACACTGAAATCTATCTCCAAAAACTTAAAGTCTAGATTATATATAAAAGGATTACCTGGAAGTGGAAAATCTTCCTTTATGAAAAAGTTCGGGGAAGAAGCAAAGCAGCAAGGATTGGACATTCGTTTCATCTGGTGTGGGTTAGATGCAAATAGTGTGGATGGGATTGTCGTACCAGAATTGCAATTATGCATGGTCGACGCGACGAGTCCTCATATATACGACCCTGAACGTGAAGGTGACGAGATTGTCGATTTCTTACCACATATCAATCAAGAATTACTAGATGAGAAAAAGATTGTAGAAGTGAGACAACGGTATGCAAACGAAATGGAGCTTGCCCAAGACTATATTTCCACATACGCAGGAGAATCCAAAACAATCAGAATGCTCTATGATTCTACAATAGATGAAGAGAAATGGACAACTTTCCAAAAAGAAATGATCGCAACAATCGAGTGAGCAGGGGATATCATCCTGCTCATTTTTTTTGTCGTATTTTGTGTGGAACATGTTAAACTAGAGAAGACTATTTCGCTTGAAAGGAAGATGACCTTGTCAAACGTATTAAATAACTTCTTAACAGAAAACTTAGATGCACTAAAAAATCAAGGCCTATATAATGAAATTGATCCAGTAGAAGGTCCAAACGGTGCGAAGATAAATGTTCGAGGCTCTGAGCTCATTAACTTATCTTCTAATAACTATTTAGGACTAGCGACAAATCCTGCCCTAAAACAAATCGCAAAAGATGCGGTGGACAAGTATGGTGTGGGGGCGGGAGCAGTCCGTACGATTAACGGAACGCTAGACCTTCACGTAAGACTAGAACAAAAACTAGCAGAATTTAAAGGAACAGAAGCAGCCATTTCCTATCAATCCGGCTTCAACTGTAACATGGCAGCGATCTCAGCCGTAATGGACAAAAACGATGCGATTTTATCAGACCAATTAAACCACGCATCCATTATCGACGGTTGCCGACTTTCTAAAGCAAAAATCATTCCATTTAACCACTCCGACATGGAAGATTTACGTGCAAAAGCAAAACAAGCTACAGAATCTGGGCAATACAATAAAGTAATGGTCATCACAGACGGCGTATTCTCGATGGATGGCGACATTGCAAAACTACCAGAAATCGTAGAAATCGCAAAAGAATTTGACCTAATTACGTATGTGGATGACGCACATGGTTCAGGCGTTACTGGTAAAGGAAAAGGAACAGTAAAACACTTCGGTTTAGAAAAAGAAATCGATTTCCAAATCGGAACATTATCAAAAGCAATCGGTGTCGTAGGTGGATACGTTGCTGGGAAAAAGAACTTAATCGACTGGTTAAAAGTTCGCTCACGTCCATTCTTATTCTCAACGGCATTACCACCAGGTGACGTAGCAGCAATCACTGCAGCTGTTCAAATGATCATCGACTCTACAGAACTACATGATAAACTTTGGGAAAACGGGGACTATTTGAAAGCAGGATTATCAAAACTTGGCTTCGATATAGGTGCATCCGAAACACCAATCACTCCATGTATTATCGGAGACGAAAAACTTACACAAACATTCTCCAAACGACTTTTCGAAGAAGGCGTATACGCAAAATCCATCGTCTTCCCAACCGTACCAAAAGGCACAGGCCGCGTCCGCAATATGCCAACAGCTGATCATACGAAAGAGATGCTCGATGAAGCGATTGCGATTTATGAGAAAGTTGGTAAAGAGCTTGGGGTAATTAATTAAATAGCTATAGATAATAAAACCCTAATTATTTTGAAGTAACGTCAAAATAATTAGGGTTTATTCAAATTTAAATGTAAAAGTATCGGTGCAAAAAAACGATGCTTTTTAAATATTGAAATACTTGTTCATATTAAAGTGTTTTAACTTTTTGAAGTTAATTAACCAGCTGTTAATGTATATGATACATTTCCATCTACACTAATATCAATCAAAGCTCCCCTTAACAATCCTTGGTCATAGTCAGTACCTGCATTGATACAAATTGTTTTTCCTAATGTAGTTATTCCACGACTTTCATGGACATGACCGTGTAATGAAAGTAAGGGTTGATATTTCTCAATTGCTTCACGAACGGCTTTACTGCCTGCTGGTGCAGTGGCTAATGAATCTCCATCAAGGACAGGCTTTAAATCATCATCATATAAAGTACCCAAATCAAGATCAGTATCGAAGGGGGGGATGTGAATATTGAAAATGCACTTCTTCATATCCTTTACTTGAGCAGCTAATTTATTAATTTTCTCGGCAAATTCTTCCTCACTGAACTCACGTGGATACTTAAATACACTTGGTTTACTACCACCAATTGAAAGGATTTCAATTCCATTCACATTTATTATTTTGCCGTCTCCATTTTGCACATAATTTCCAGAGTTAAGTATTTCATCGAGATAATAATCATCAACGCTTCCAGGAATAATGACACAAGGAATTCCAACAGCTTTAAATCTTTCATCAGCCAGTTTTATCCATTGCTCAAGAACCTCCATTTGCATTTCTTTAATAATCCGTTCCGCATCTTCCTCATTTAATTTATTTAACTCTCCTTCTGATATTATCAAAGGATAAAAACCAGCATTCCGCAAATTCCGTTCTAAGTCAGGAAGATCTTTCGCTTTTTTTACTTTTACTGTTGAACCGTAATACGTACAAGTATATACTCCTGATTTCTCAACAATAGGGACAACCATCTTACCTGTAAAATCTCCTCCAAAAATGACTAAATCAGCTTTGTAAAATGCTCCGGCATTAGTAAACTTTCGGAATGCCGTTTCGCCACCATGTAAATCCCCAGCATAAAATACCTTCAATTTCCTCACCTCAAGTCAATATTGTTATTCTAACTCTAATTATTTTTTAGGTGAATTCCTTCTTATGTTAGTCAGAAGGTATCTCCTGGAATTGGATATCAATATCGATACCTTTTTTCGCATTCACACGTTTCATAACGAAATAGGTGATAAGTGGGATACACATTAATAAGAGGGATACAACAATCATTGTAAATGGTAAGTCCCCTCTAAAGAATGGGATAAGTAGGTAGTAACAAATCGATACACTAATTGCGAGAGTTAACCAACCTAATATAGTAACGACATGTATACCTAAGAATTTCGCCTTGACTACCGGCGGCGAGGAATTAAACAATACTTTCTTCCTGGTTGAAAAAAGAATTCCTGATATACCCAAGAATATCCAAGCTAAGAACCAAGTAAAAATGGTATAAGCGATATTTGCTGTCCATGAAGGTACAAATATATCGAGCATTAAGAAAAGCCATGCACCAATGATCACTGTTCTTAGTGCGTAAATAGGTGAATTTGTCTTTTTATTGAGTTCGGTAAATTTTCTAGGGATTAATCTGTCAAAAGACCAAGCTACAATGTTACGAGAAGGTCCAAACCCTAAGCCAGCCGCTGAACCGAATGTTGCTACAGCAAAGCATATGGCGATTAAAAATACAAAAATAGGATTCTTTGTCATAATCCCTATCATAATCGTAATAAAAGGATCATAACTTCCAAATGGATAAGCTTCATGGCCAGTATTATAAAGATGATACAGGCTGTTTGACCATATGTTACCAAAGTTGACATAAGTCATCCCATAGAAGATAGCCCAAAGAACCATTAATATTACCAGTGATCCAAATAATGCCATTAATTGAGATTTTTGAACGTTGCGAACTTCACCGGCTAGATTAGCCCCAAAGGTTGAACCTAATGTATTAAGAATGATATAGGTGGATCCTGCCATGACAGTTGCACCAAACAGGAATTTAGTTGGATAACCATCTGCTTGTGCAAATTTAATGACATCATCATATGCTACCCCTGTAAGTTCGGTAAAATTAGTAGCAAAAATACCTTGGCCAGATACGAGGTTGGCGATAATAAAGACGACAGCTCCCAAAAGGGTTGCACTCAATGTAAAATAAGCCAATTTTACCATCCACTTTGTACCTTTGTAATAAATAAAGTAAATAAATAAAAGAAGCGCTGTTCCGATAATGGCATGCATGTAATTTTTGTCAAAAAGTTCTGCCAAACCAAGCCATTTAGCGTCATTTCCATTAATAAGAGCAATTGAATAGAAGAATTCTACGATTGACCACTTCACAATCCAATTCAACAGGATTCCAGTCCAAGAGATTGAAGTAAATGTAATCATAAAACTAGCCATTAAGCCTAGTGCCGGATGCAAAATACGGCTAATATAAATATATTCACCGCCTGACCGCGGCATTGATACTGAAAATAACCAGTATAATCCAGCAATAACAAACATCTGAGATACAGCTAGAATAGCCCAAACCATATGTGCACCTGGATACAAAAATGGTGCCCACATAATATACACGAGTGCAAACATTAAACCAGGATTTGCAGCAGAGTAAATCATTGTATCGATTGGACTAATTTGCCTTGCAACTCCGCCTGTTGTTTTCTGTTCAAATAATCCAAGACCACTTTGGGACATTTTTTCTCCCTTTCTTTCATAATAGTTTTTACACTACCCGACACTAAATGAGACTGTTTATGGAAATTTACTTATATAGCCAATAATTACTTGTTGTAATCTTGATTGCAGATTACCTTGAATATCGGAGAAGTCATCCTTTCAAAGTGTTCAATTACTCAATATATAGGGCTTTTTTGAAAAAAGGATAGAGCTTAGGGGGCTTGATATTTACCTAGATATCTAGCATTCTTTTTAGGTAGGTATGAATAGGCTCCAAAATAATTTACCTATTTTTAAGTTATGGAGGTCCTGGTGTTCTAATTTTTAATTTTCCGGTAATATTTGTCCTCCATCCACAATAATCGTTTGACCTGTTATAAATCCAGCTTCTTTTGAGGCCAAGAAAAGCGCAGCGTAAGCGATATCTTCAACAGTTCCTAATTTCTTCATAGGAATCGAAGAAGCCATTTCTTTTAAATAATCTTCGCCCAATCCTTCCAAACCTTCAGTCATTACATTTCCTGGCATCACAGCATTTACTGTGATGTTATGACTTGCTAATTCTAGTGCAGCTGACCTCATGAAACCTAACTGCGCTGCTTTACTTGCAGCATAGTGTGTCCATCCTGGATAACCTGTAACAGGACCCGTAATTGACGAGGTAATCACTATTCGACCGAATTCCGATTCTTTTAAATATGGTAGGCAAGCTTGGACAGTTAGAAATGTTCCCTTCGAATTCGTATTCATTACATGATCCCAGTCTGCGCTTGTCATGTCTTCAATTGTTGCTGATGGGAAAATCCCAGCGTTTGCACATAGTATATCAATGCTTCCAAACTTATCAGCTACTTTCTTTGCCATTGCCGCCATTGATTCACGATCTGATACGTCACCGCAAAATGCATAAGTAGATACATTGTTGTTACTTTCGTTTATTTCCGCGACACAATCTTCTGCAACAGAAAGGTTCCGCGCTACAACAGCTACATTCGCACCATGATTTGAGAACACTCGAGAAATTCCTTTTCCAATCCCCTTACTTCCACCGGTAACTATGACTGTCTTTCCTTGTAAAGAATGAAACATAATGAACAGCTCCTTTTTGAAATTCAATTGGATTCTTAGAGAAAACAACATCACTTCACAAAAAACTGCAATAAGTTGTTGTTTACTCATGTGAATCTAACTTCAGAATAATATATTCCTCTAGAAGTCAATATATTCTGACAATTGAAATGAGAAGAATTACTAAACAATACTCAATATCTATTTTTGATCGAATCAACAAGTTGATTGTTAACTTATAAATTAAATCCACAATAAAGAATGCAAATAAACAACAATCCACATTTTTTGTCGTGTTTTCTTCATAAGTTAGTAATGTCGAGAATAACATGGTTGTAGTTGGAGATGATGAAATGTCTTTATCGTATGAGGAGAGAAAGAAGACAATATTGGAGCTTCTAGAGGAAAACGGGAAAGTGGTAGTGCGGAAAGTAGAGAAGTTACTAAATGTCTCTGGGGAAACCGTAAGAAGAGATTTAGAAAGACTTGAAAAAGAAGGGTTTCTGAAAAAGGTTTATGGGGGTGCTGTTAAAAATAGGGTAACGTTTGAATTGCCTTTCGATCAAAAAACAATGTTAAATGCAAAGGAAAAAAGTGCGATTTGTAAAAAAGCAGCAGAACTAGTAGAAGACAGTGATGTAATATTTATCGGACATGGTACAACCGTTTTGGAACTTGTTCGTTTTTTAAATAATAAAAAGAACGTAACAATTATAACTCCATCTTTACCTGTATTACTGTTAGCCAATGAACACTTTGAAGGGAAAATTATCTTTCTTGGAGGAGAATTCGAAAGAGATCAAAAGTTTACAAGTGGTCCTTTAGAAGAAATGGCGTTAAGGCATTTAAAAGCAAACAAGGCTTTCTTTTCTGCCGGAGGGATTTCCATAGAAGATGGAATATCGGACTATGATTTAAGTGGAGCAAGAAGCTCAAGAACAATGATGGAGAGATCCAATGAAGTCATTGTATTAGCAGATTCCGCTAAGTTTAATCTCACTACCTTGGCTAATATTGGAAAACTTTCGGAAGTGTCTATCATTATTACAGATAAAAATTGTTCAGATCAAATGAAAATGAAACTACTAGAACAAAATGTTGAATTAATAGTTTCAGATGAAATGGAATAAGACTGAAATTTTCAGAGGGGAAGGATAAAATGGTGCAATCTTTAACAAAACAAAAGGTATTACAACAATCAATCGATTGGTGGAATCCTGGTAAAACAAGGTCTTGGCAAGATGATGGAATTGATTTAGTTATTGGCAAACGAGAAGGGTACTACTTTTACGATATGGACGGGAAAAAGTTGATGAACGTTCATTTGAATGGTGGAACATATAATTTAGGTCATCGAAACCAAGAACTGATCAATACAATGATAGAAGCCACTGAACATTTCGATATAGGAAATCATCACTTCCCATCTATTATGCGAGCAAAACTAGCAACGAAACTAGCAGAAGTTACTCCAGAAGGATTAAAATATACTATTTTCTCAAGTGGAGGAAGTGAAGCAATTGATGCAGCTTTGAAAAGTGCTAGATATGCTACAAAAAGAAGAAAAATTGTATCGATAAAAAATGGATATCACGGTCACACGGGACTAGCTGTTTCTTTAGGAAATGAACGCTACTCTAAAATATTTTTAAGTGAAGGGGATCCAAATGTGTTTGTACATGTCCCATTCAATGATCTAGAGGCAATGGAACGCGAAATCTCTAAAGGAGATGTAGCATGCGTCATTATAGAGACGATACCTGCAACTTACGGCTTCCCGTTACCGGATCCTGGGTACCTTCAAGCTGTAAAAAGAACATGCGAGCGATACGGGACATTATATATTGCGGATGAAGTACAAACTGGCTTAATGCGAACTGGTAAACTATGGGGAATTGACCACTACGGAGTGAAACCAGATATTTTAGTAACTGCTAAAGGATTTGGTGGGGGAATTTATCCAATTGGAGCAACCATTATTTCAGAACAGGCTGGTCAGTGGATGAATGAAGATGGACTAGCACATATTTCTACTTTTGGTGGATCTGAGATTGGTTGTGCAGTTGCGTTGAAAGTATTGGAAATCTCCGAAAGACCAGAAGTTGTACAAAATGTTGATTATGTTGCTCGTTATTTGAGAATGGGGTTAGAAAATTTAATGAGTAAATATCCTGATTTCTTTGTAGGTATTCGGCAATTAGGTGTAGTAATGGGTTTAGAGTTCAATCATCCAGAAGGAGCAAAATATGTGATGAGTTCCTTGTATAAGCACGGTGTTTGGGCAATCTACTCGATGCTTAATACAAGGATTGTTCAATTTAAACCAGGTTTATTGTTAAACAAAGATTATTGTGATGAATTACTAACAAAATGCGAAGCTGGAATAAGGGAAGCAGCGATTGAATTAGGGTTTGTAGGAAGATAAGGAATTATAGCAATGGATTTACAGCGGAAGGGTAAACGAAATGGAGGGGTCCATATGTCGGATAAGGATTTAGGGTTACTGGAAAATGTAATTGAAAATTTTCATACAGCTGCAAAATTAGCGAAAAAGAATTACAGGAATTTAGATAACTACTCTCTTAAATTATTAAATTATTCGGAGAATGCTACGTATTTGTTAAGTAGTACAGAAGCGGATGAAAAGTTTATCTTAAGAATCAACAGACCAAATTATCATACAAAAGAAGAAATAGAAGGCGAGATCAGATGGATAATAGATCTGCATAAATATTCTTCAATTGATGTCCCTCAGCCACTTCCTGGGGATACTGGAGTATTTGTATATGAGCAAGTGATTGGAGACTTGACTTATTATAGTACGCTCTTTACTTTCCTGGAGGGGGTAGCACCGGATGAGAACAATGAGGAGAAGCTTGCTTCCCAGTTCGAATTACTAGGGGAGGTTACTGCAAAAGTTCACGTGGAAGCGGTTAAAAAACATGATGAATTTAGCAAAGTTAAAAGATTAACATGGGATTTCGATACTATTTTGGGTGAGGCACCAAAATGGGGAAAATGGCAAAATGGACAATTGATGAATCCCGAAAGAATTGCATTGCTAGAAAAAGTTGTAAAAGTAATAAAAGAAAAGTTGGAATATTATGGGAAGTCTAAGAATAGATTTGGATTAATCCATGCAGATTTGAGATTAGCTAACTTATTAGTTGAAGGGGACAAAATTAAAATAATAGATTTTGATGATTGTGGATTTGGGTGGTATTTGCAGGATTTATCTTCTGCTTTAAGCTTTATCGAGGATAAGCCTTATGTCGATTATCTGATTGCAGCATATTTAAAAGGGTATCGCAGACATCGTGAATTATCTAAAGAAGATATCGAAATTATCCCGACACTAGTATTGCTTAGAAGATTACAGCTCATCTCCTGGTTAGGTAGTCGAGATAATGATACGACAAGATCCATTGGTCCGGATTACTCTGTAGGTACAGACGCACTTGCTAAAGGATATTTAGATAAATATGAAGGGGTAAGGGGGTAGATGGATGGGTACAAACAAGCAAAGTATGGAACTTAAACGGACCTTAACTCCTCTACATTTATGGGCTATTGGAGTAGGAATTGTAATTTCAGGAAATTATTTTGGATGGAACTTTGGATTAGCCGAATCCGGTTATGTAGGCATGCTTATTGCGGTAGTCTTTATGGCGATTATGTATGGAAGTATGAGCTTAGGAATATCTGAATTATCGACGATGCTTCCGTATGCTGGTGGACCATATTCATTTGCACGCAGAGCGATGGGGCCGTATGTTGGATTTTTGACGGGGATAGGGGTTGTATTAGAATATTTCATCGCTGCTCCAACTGTTGCAATTGGAATTGGTGGATATATTAGTTTCTTATTCCCAACAGTAAATACAGTAGTAGCAGCAGCAGTCATGTATTTAATATTTATGATTATCCATATTGTCGGCATTAAAGAGTATGCGCGAATTGAAATGGTTTTAGTGTTTATCGCTTTAGGATTACTTGTATTAATGTATTTCGTGGGACTACCTCAGATCAATGTGGAAAACTTATTCGGTGCTGAAGGTACAGCATTAATACCAGGTGGGATTAAGGGCATTTGGGCGGCATTACCTTATGCCATGTGGTTGTTTCTCGCGATTGAAATGTTACCAATGCTTTCAGAGGAAACGAGAGATGTAAATAAAGATATGCCAAAGGGAATACTTTCTGGCATGATTACACTTCTTATTTTATCACTAGTTACAACTACTGTTGCTATCGGTTTAGCTGGCATAGATGTAATGTCAACAGCTACAGATCCATTACCTGCAGCGATAGCGGCCACATTTGGTAACACTTATTGGCTAGCGCAAATATTGGCATCAGTAGGATTAGTTGGACTTATTGCTAGTTTTTCAGGTGTTATTCTTGCGTACTCTAGACAAGTGTTTGCTTTATCAAGAGCAGGGTATTTACCTAACTTTTTATCGAGACTTCATAAAACAAGACGTACTCCATATGTAGCAATTATTGCACCAGGAATTATCGGTTTGTTACTCGTCATATTCTTTGATCCTAATGATTTAATATTGATTGCAACTTTTGGTGCATTAATCTCTTATATTGCGATGAATTTATCGGTACTCATTCTTCGCAAAAAAGAGCCGAATTTACCTAGAGCATTTAAAACACCACTTTATCCAATTACTCCAATCGTATCATTAGTGCTAGCAGTGATTGCGATCTTTGCGAGCTTCTTTGCAAATTTATCTTTCTTCTTCCTCAATCTTATCATCTTTGCAATAGCGAGTATTTATTACTTCGTTTGGGCAAAAAACAATATTAATACGGATGCTCCGGAAGAAAGATTTGTGACTGAAAAGGAATCGGAAAATAATGAAAAACATTAAAACTAGTTGTGTTCTGTTTGATAAAGATGGAACTTTGATAGATTGTGATGCACTTTGGATCCCGTGGGTGGAGGACATTTACGAATTTTTAATCGTAAAGGTGCCCCAATTTAAGACATCATACAATGAATTTGGATTACCACTCGGGATTTTGGATAACGGCAAAATATTAGATCCAGTAAGTCCAGTAGCTGTCGGAAGCATCACGGAAAGTCACGTAATAATAGCACTCAAGCTATATGAAGCTGGTGTCCACTGGGTCGATGCGATGATTTTTGCGGGGGAAGCAGTAGCGTATGCAAACGAAAAGCAAAATAATTCGACACTTATCACTAAAATTGCTGGCGTTGAAGAAGTGATACGAGAATTAAAAAATAGAAATATAAAGCTAGGTGTTTTAACCGCTGATGATACAAAAAAAGCGATAAATCATCTTGAAACAGTTGGATTGAAGCATTACTTCGATTTTATATTAGGTACTGATTTAGTCACTCGAAGTAAACCTTATCCAGATATAGCTTTTTTGGCTAAGGATAATTATGGCATTAATCTAGAAGAATCAGTGATGATCGGTGACTCTAACGGGGATATGATTCTTGGAAAAGAATCTGGTATGAGATTAATGGTAGGTTTCAATGAAAACAATCAAGTTCTAAGAGATGCGGATTTAATGATTAATCACTACTCTACATCACTTATAGAAAAAATATTGTACTAAAGGGGGGAGCATATGGATCTTGAATTAGTTGAAAAGGTAACAAGAATGGTTTTGGAAAAATTAGGAGCTATCCAAACAGGCTCTGGCCTAACGGATACAGAAATAGAAAACTGGAAACGAAATGACTTATTAGCAAGGGTGCAAGTGTCTAGAACGGCAAGACTTTCTGAAGCAAGACCACTCTCAATAGAAGAGATTTCAAAGTGGCAGAGTCTAGACTTTTTAAAACAAGCACCATCGTTTTCGGCAAAAAATAAGGATGAAGTAATCTTTAGAAAATACCAATAAAAACTGAAAGAAAAGGAGTGATCCTTTTGAGTACAAATGAACTAACTTCTGCGGAAGAACTCATTATCAGTAATGCCAGTAATGCCCAAAAAGCTTACCAAGAGTTCTCACAAGAACAGGTAGATCATATTGTGAAAATCGTAGCGGAAAAGGTACAGAAACATTCTTTAGAACTTGCAAAAATGGCGGTAGCGGAAACAGGAATGGGTGTTGTTGAACATAAAGAGATGAAAAATAATATCGCTTCCCTGGAGATTTATAAGTCTATTAAAGATGAAAAGACTGTTGGTATTATTCGAGAAGATTTTAGAAGTAAGATCGTAGAGATGGCATATCCATTTGGATTAGTATTAGCGATTACGCCAGTAACAAATCCAACTTCGACCGCAATCTTTAAGACGTTGATTTCTTTGAAAACACAAAATGCAGTTATTTTTAGCCCACATCCACATGCTGTAAAAAGCACGATAGCTGCTTTGAAAATATGCCATGATGCTGCTGTAGAAGCAGGAGCACCAGAAGGATTAATAGGCTGGATTAGTGAGCCCACGATGGGGAAAACGCGAGAGCTGATGCGGCATAAAAAAGTAAATTTAATCCTCGCAACAGGTGGAAGTGGTCTTGTAAAAGCAGCGTATAGCTCAGGTAAACCTGCATACGGAGTTGGGCCTGGAAATGTACCAGTTTATATAGATAAAAACGCTAATGTGATACAAGCTGCAAAGTTTATAGCAGAAAGCAAGGCTTTTGATAACAGTACGCTATGCTCAACAGAACAAGCAATTGTCGTTCATGCAAGTGTTAAGCGCATATTTATGAATGAGCTACAGAAGCATAGTGTTTATGTATTAAATGATTTCGAAAAACAAAAAGTAGCGAGAATTATATCTCCTGAAATTGGAAAGTTGAACGCTGAAATTGTAGGGAAATCAGCATTAGCAATTGCAGCTATGGTTGGCATTCATGTCCCCAAGGAAACTCGGGTATTGGTAGCCGAAGAAAGTGGAATTGGAAAGAAGTTTCCTTTTTCAGTCGAGAAGCTATCTCCAATTCTTGGACTCTATACGGCTAAAGATGAAGATGATGGCATTGAGATTTGCAGCGGCTTACTTGATATTGGCGGTCGAGGGCATACCTTTGCGATACATGCAAATGACAATAGAGTCGTTAAAAAGTTCGCAAAACAAATGCCAGTGTCGAGGGTTATTGTAAATACCTACTCTTCGATCGGAGCACCTGGTGGATCTACTGGATTAACTCCATCATTAACATTAGGTTGTGGATCATACGGCGGTAATATAACGGGAGATAACATTACAGCGAAACATCTTATCAATATTAAACGAATAGCAACGGGGATAAAAGAAGTGAAAATACCTTTTTCAAAGAGTGACCATCATCTGGAAGAATTCACTTCAAATAGGTCAGAACCTTTAGAGTCTATTGTAAATAAAGTGATTCAAGATTCGAAAGCGTCGGTTGATAGTGAACTAGTTTTAAAACTAGTTAAAAATGTAATTCAAAACTATTCAAACTAAATTAGAGGAGGAATTTTAATGACAAGAGAAATTAATGGATCATTAGGTATGATTGAAACAAAAGGTTTAGTAGGTGCAATTGAAGCTGCAGATGCAATGGTAAAGGCGGCAAATGTAAATTTAGTCGGCAAAGTGCATGTTGGAGGTGGAATTGTAACCGTGTTAGTAACCGGTGATGTTGGAGCAGTGAAGGCTGCAACTGAAGCAGGAAGCGAAGCAGCACAACGTGTAGGAGAATTATTATCTGTACATGTCATTCCAAGACCGCATTCAGAACTGAGCGTTATTCTTCCTAGCTAGAAAGGTGGCGTACTAAATGGATGAGTTATTGGAAACGAAAATTATGCAAGAGCTGTTAAAGGAATTATCTATAACAGAACAGCCATTAATTCCAATCGGCGTTTCGGCTAGACATTGCCATTTATCTGAAGAAGATTTTCACATGCTTTTTGGTAATGATGCCAATTTAACAGTATACAAAAATCTTCTTCAGCCCGGGCAATACGCAGCAAATGAAACAATACTAATCGCAGGTCCAAGAGGTAGTATTGAAAAGGTAAGAATTTTAGGACCGTTTCGAAAGTCTACACAAGTGGAAGTAAGCTATACAGACGCTTTAAAATTGGGTGTAAAACCACCTATTCGTCAATCTGGGGATATTCATAAATCAGCACCGATTACACTTGTAGGTCCAAAAGGTGGTATTTACAAAGAAATGGGGCTAATAATTGCCCAATCGCATATTCATATGTCCCCTGACGATGCGCAAAAATTAAAAGTTGTAAATGGTGAAACCGTAACTGTAGAAGTTTCAACTAGTTTGAGAAGAATACGATTTATGGATACCATTATACGAATTTCACCGGACTATGTACTCGAAATGCATATAGACACGGATGAGGCAAATGCAGGTAATATAACGGAAAATAACTATGGGCGAATCATAAAAGAGGGAGCAAGAAGCCATGAACGGGCTCCTGATTGATGAAATAGTAAAAGAGGTATTGGATAGATTACAACAAAGTGAGAGGTTAAAAAGTAGTTCTCCAGTTTTAGTAGTTCATCCACATACAACAGCTTCCAATTCGAGTGTCAAGGAACTGGAGAGATACTTCAGTTTGATGGAAATAAATTGTAATTCGCCGCAATCACTTAAAATCTCAAATGATGTAAAATGGGCAATTATGCTAGAAGCAGACCAAAGTTTGATTGTTAAAGGAGCACTTTGTTTAACAGATTGTGCTCCTAGCAAATTGCTTGCACAACTTATTATGCAAAACATGCCAATATTTATCGTTCCAGAAGAAGAAGCTAAATTATTTCTGGAAGAGCAAGACATGAAGTCCCGATTTGTAAATAACAATTATTTCAGGCAACTAATGAAATATAAAGAAAAATTATCTGAATACGGGGTAGCGATATGTACAATTCAGGAAGTATTAAAACAGAAAATACAAGTAATACAATATGATCAAGCAAATAGTTATTCAAAAAAGCTTATTACTGAATCTGTAATTGAAAACTGGGAAAAAAGAGATATTCATATATTAAGTAACACAATTGTCACTCCTCTAGCAAGGGACTTAGCAAAGCAAAAAGGCATTGAAATTAAAGTAGAGGAGGAGAGCTAATATGATTCTGGGAAAAGTAGTAGGAAATACATGGGCCACAAGAAAAGAAGATGGATTGAATGGATTGAAGTTTTTAATCGTTCAACCTATAAATATAAATGGTAAACGTGATGAAGCAAAATCTATCATAGCTGTCGATCGAATTGGGGCTGGGGTGAATGACATAGTGCTTATAACGCAAGGCTCTCCCGCTTCTATTATTGGGGAAAGAAAAGTGCCGATTGATGCCGTCATTATAGGAATTATCGACGAAAAAGTAGAAAGTGGTGAGTGAAATGAATGAATCCATAGGATTGGTGGAGACCATAGGATTGGCAATCTCTATCTATATCGCTGACGCAATGCTAAAAGCATCCAATGTGCATCTCGTAAATCAGACAACAGTCGATGTAGCCCTTGTAACCGTTGTTGTAAGAGGTGATGTAAGCTCTGTTCAGGCTGCGGTAGAAATAGGGGAAGAAATAGCGAAACGTGCAAACTCATTTGTTTCATCGAAAGTTATTGCGAATCCTGATACCTCTACAGCAAAGTTAGCTTCCGAAATAACAAAATCAAATACTGTAGGAACCCATATACTTTCGCAAAATATAAAGCAAACGTCGTCTAGCAAGGAAAAAAATACGCAGACGCCCTTGGCAAATCCAAAATTAGTAGAATCTATAGATGAAAAATTGGATAGTCCTCCTATTCATATTAATAAGTCGGAATAATGAAAGGAGTCATTTAGATGATATTTAAGAGAAATAAGATTGGCATTGTTGGAGCTGGAAATACTGGTACAATGATTGCTTTAATGCTTGCACAAAAAGAACTTGGAGATATTGTACTAATTGATAGACCTGAATTAGAACAACCGGTAAAAGGAAAAGCATTAGACTTATTGGAGTCAATGCCTATTCAAAAAAAAGATGTCCGAATTCTAGGTACAAGTGATTATCAAGAACTTACAGATGCTAGTATTATAATCATCACTGCAGGGATGCCGAGAAAACCTGGTATGAGTAGGGATGACTTAATAAATACAAATTCTGAAATAATGCAAAAAGTCTCCAAAGAAATAAAAAGGTATGCACCCAATTGCTATGTAATTGTATTGAGCAATCCGGTGGATGTAATGACGTATACTTGCTTAAAAACAACTGGATTCCCCAAAAAACGAGTTATCGGCCAATCAGGAGTTTTAGATACAGCGCGATTTAATACTTTTATAGCAGAGGCTCTTAATATCTCGGTAGAAGATTTAACTAGCTTTGTTCTTGGCGGTCATGGTGACACGATGGTTCCCATGTTGCGATTCTCATTTGTTGGTGGAATTCCACTAGAGCGAATTATGCCCATTGAACAAATTGAGGAGATAGTAGAAAGAACTAGAAATGGCGGAGCTGAAATCGTTCACTTATTAGGTAATGGTAGTGCTTATATTGCTCCAGCTGCAGCGGTTGTTCAGATGACTGAAACAATTTTAAAGGATAAAAGAAAAATAATTCCAGTTGTTGCGTATTTAGAAGGAGAGTATGGTTACAACGATATTTGTTTAGGTATCCCATGTGTACTTGGCGGATCAGGTGTAGAGGCGATCATCGAAATTAAACTTACAGATTCAGAAAAAAAGATGCTTGATCGTTCCGCACAATCAGTTCAGGAAACGATGAATCTACTATAAATTACTTAAAAAGAAGGAACGATATCTAAGGATAATCTGTTTCTTTTTTTTTTGAGTATTTCTCCTGGAAATCTCTTATTGTATTTTCTAAAAGAACAACATATAATAGAAAAAATTAAACATTACCAATACAACGTTATACAACAAGAAGTGTTCTTTCCAAAAATACAATTGTTTTCGAGAGGGAGTAGACAGCATGAAAAAAATTATGATCACCGGAGCTTTAGGGCAAATTGGTTCTGAACTTATTACAAAACTACGCAAAGAATATGGTGCAGAAAATGTACTTGCAACAGATATAAGACGGATTTCGTCAGAAGCAACGAAAAGCGGCCCTTTTGAAGTATTGGATGTAACAGACGGGGAAAAGATGCATCAAATCGCCAAAAACTTTGGAGCAGATACGATGATGCATATGGCGGCACTTTTATCGGCAACTGCGGAAGCAAAACCACTATTTGCTTGGAACTTGAACATGGGTGGACTTATGAACGCACTAGAAACTGCTCGTGACTTAAACATGCAATTTTTCACACCAAGCTCAATTGGAGCATTTGGGCCATCTACTCCTAAACAAAATACTCCCCAAGATACACTTCAACGTCCGACTACGATGTATGGTGTGAACAAAGTAGCAGGAGAGCTTCTTTGTGATTATTACTTCCACAAATTCGGCTTAGATACGCGTGGTGTACGTTTCCCGGGATTGATTTCAAATGAGACATTACCTGGTGGGGGAACGACCGATTATGCGGTAGATATTTATTACAAAGCGTTAGCAGAAGGGAAGTACACATCCTATATCGCAGAAGGAACATATATGGATATGATGTATATGCCAGATGCCCTTCAAGCAATTGTGGACTTAATGGAAGCAGATGCTTCGAAACTAATTCACCGAAATGCATTTAATGTAACCGCGATGAGCTTTGAGCCAGAGCAAATTGCTGCTTCTATTAAAAAAGTGATGCCAACATTTACAATGGATTACGATGTGGATCCTGTTCGCCAAGCAATTGCGAATAGCTGGCCAGATGCGATTGATGCTACTGCTGCCAAAAATGAGTGGGGCTTTACTTATAAATATGATCTAGATGCAATGACGAAAGATATGCTAGAAAAACTAGCAACAAAAAAAACAGCAGACACCTTTTAAAGGGTTCGCTGTTTTTGATTTTATTAGAATAATATATGTGCAACCGCCGCAATGATTGGAAATGAAATAAGTGTACGTAGTAAGAAAATGACCACTAAATCTTTAAAGTTGACCGGAATCTTCGAACCTAATAACAATCCACCGACTTCTGACATATAAATTAGCTGCGTTACAGACATCGTCGCGATAAAGAATCGAGTCATTTCCGAGTCAATAGATCCACCTAAAATAGAAGGTAAGAACATATCGGCAAATCCAACAACAATTGTTTGAGCTGCCGCTGCCGCCTCTGGAATACCAAATAGCATTAATAATGGTTCAAATGGTTTTCCGAGTATAGCAAAGATTGATGTATACTCTGCAAGCATTAAAGCAATTGTTCCAAATGCAAGTACAACGGGAGCTACACCAATGTACATATCAATTACATTTTTAAGACCATCTGAGAAAAACTTACCAATTGAACGGTTTCTGTCTGCTGTTTTTAATGCTTTCTCCAGTCCATGAGTTAGTGCATTATAGTTTGCTGGGAACTTTTCAGCGTCCAAGTCTAACGGACGACCGTCGATATGGTTCTCTTCCTTACCAGCTAGTGGATAAATTCTTGGCATAACAAATGCTAAAATGATTCCACAAAGTAGTACAGTTAAATAATAGGGAATAAAGTAATTTGCGAGTCTAACTTCTTCAATTACCACAATACAAAAAGTAATAGACACAACGGAAAAAGTAGAACCAATAATCGCCGCTTCTTTTTTCGTATAGTAGCCTTCCTCGTATTGTCTAGCAGTAAGTAAAACCCCGATAGTTCCATCACCAACCCAGGAAGTTAGCGCGTCCACCGCAGAACGTCCAGGAAGTTTGAATAAGGGACGCATAATTTTCACCATCATTGTCCCAAAAAATTCGAGTAAACCAAAGTTCAATAGTAGGGGTAATAATAAACCTGCAAATAAGAAAATCGTAAATAAGAACGACACTAATCCATCTGGGCTTAGTAATAATCCACCTGTATTTTCACTCCAAATTGCTTCAGGTCCAAGTTGGAAAATGATTAATACCGCAAAAATAGCGCCAACAACACGAGTGACTGTCCAAAATATCGATACTTTAAATAAATTGTTCATAAACGTATTTTTTTGCGGGATAAACAGAAACACAACTGAACCTAATGCAGCAATAAACATTGTTGCAAGAGCAATCCACTGTACGATTGGTTCTAGTACGCCAGAGAGTAAGCTGCCGAACAACGCAATTGGAATTTTAAAACCTTCCGAAGTAGGAAGGGGTATCATAAACAGGATAATTCCTGCAATCGAAGGAAGCAGAAACAAAATCCATGTAGATAAAGAGAACTTCTTCAAAGGTATTGACCAACTTTCCATAAATGAATATTTATACGTATTTTAAAATCATTACACATATTAATTCATTTGCATAGATAAGTCTATACGATTGTGGGAAGTTCTATTATTCGAAATCTTTGTTGAAATCGTACGTGTAGAAGCGTTCATAATGTAGCCAGTTTTCTGCTTCCGGCTCTCCATCTGCTAAGCGTTTATCCATTTCTTCTAGCATCCATGCAGTTTGTGAAATATGTGCACGCATCGCACCCATTTTTTCTTCTCTAGATTCTTTAATGTTATGCACAATATCTGGTTCGCCTAAAACTTTTTTTGAATCGTTCGAAAAAGCAAGTGCATAAATAGTAGGACGGGCCTCTTCTGGCATACGTCGAATTGCGCGAATCATTGCACGTCCAGTCGCATCATGGTCAGGATGCACAGCGTAGTTTGGGTAGAACGTAATAACTAATGATGGATTCGTATCCGCGATTAAATTCTCCATCATTTCTACCATTTTTTCATCATCTTCAAATTCTACTGTTTTATCACGAAGTCCCATCATTCGAAGATCGGTCACGCCCATTGCTTTTGCAGATGCTAGTAGCTCTTCTTTCCGAATTTGTGGTAATGTTTCGCGTGTGGCAAAAGGAGGATTTCCTAGATTACGTCCCATTTCTCCTAAAGTTAGACACGCATATGTAACTGGAATCCCTTGCTTTACGTAAGTCGCGATTGTACCGGAAACGCCGAAAGCTTCGTCATCTGGGTGAGGGAATACAACAAGTACATGTCGTTCCATTGGTAAAGTCATTTGTTCGTCCTCCTTAATAAGTGAATGGTGTTTTACTAATTTGTAATGCTACTGCAAGCTTTCCACTTTGATCGTGTCCTGCCATTAATAAACGATCATGTTCATCTAATTCGAAATGGGTAATGCCTTGTGCGTACACCCAACCATGCGGTAATTTAAGCCCCACACGATGTGGTGATTCTCCCGCTACTTTTCCAAGTTCATAACGAAGCATGACATTGCGGATAAAAGCTCCTGCATTGAATACTTTTTCATCAAAATGAGATGCATATGCGCCATTCGTCGTTTCTAGATGTATATATACATCTTCGTTTGCAAATTTATTCAAAAGTACTTGTAATTGCTCTACATTAACAAGTTCCATCTATATATAGCCTCCTAACATACTGTCTTTTATAAGTATAATGAAAATAAGTTTTGGAAGCGAATGATTGAGATGAAAAAACTCGTAAAGTCGATGTGACTTTACGAGTAGCATGTTTCTTATACAGTAGTTGTAGTTACTTCTGGTGCACCGAATTTACCTTTTGCTCCGTGAAGAACTGGTCCTACATATTGGTTTAGTTTCCAACCATGCGCGATCGCAGCTGAAACGAATTCTTTTGCTTCGAAAACCGCATCTGCAACTGTTAGCCCATTTGCTAAGTTAGCAGTAACCGCAGCAGCAAATGTACAGCCAGCCCCGTGGTTATACGTAGTATCTGTTTTTTCTGTTTCTAATAGTGTGTGCGTTTGTCCATCATAGAAAAGATCTACCGCTTTTTCATGCGCTAATTGCTTACCGCCTTTGATCACGACATTTTTTGCCCCAAGTGCATGGATTTTCTCAGCAGCAGCTTTCATATCGTCAATCGTTTTAAGTAGCCCTAAACCTGAAAGTTGTCCAGCTTCGAAAAGGTTCGGCGTAACGACTAAAGCGCGTGGAAGTAAATGCGTGATCATTGCATCTACTGTGCCTGGATTTAACACTTCATCTTCGCCTTTACAAACCATTACAGGGTCGATTACGACGCTAGTTGTACCAGACGCTTCAATTATATTTCCCGCTGTTTCGATAATTTCTTCGGTACTTAACATACCTGTTTTAATCGCATCGACATTTGTCGATAAAGCCGTTTTAGCTTGTCGTTTAATCTCTTCTACTGGAAGAGAAAATACGCCGTGGCTCCATCCATTGTCGGGATCCATTGTAGCAACAACCGTTAATACGTTCATACCATATGTACCATGCTCTTGGAATGTTTTTAAATCTGCTTGTATACCAGCTCCGCCTGAAGTGTCAGAGCCTGCAATTGTTAGTGTTTTTTTTATCGACATTTTAGCGTTTCCCCTTTTGTAAAAAGTTAATATTTTTTATTATATCAGACAATAGTCGAAACTTACATTAAGGAAGTTTAGGTGCAGTTAATAATTTCATCACAATGAAAATGAAAAAAGCAGCGACGATGAAAGTGACGACTGAACCGAATATAATATCATTTATAAATAAGGAGATTGCTAAAAATAAAAGAAAGCCAATAAATAAAAGCATGCCCAAAGTAAAACAGCCGAGTCCAAAGTTTTTAGCCTTATTGGAAACTTCATTTGTACTAGCAGCTTGTTCAATTTTTCTTAGTTTCTCTCGATATTGTAAATCAGCCATACACATAACCCCCTTTTTTTAGCTTAACAGATAGCGAATAGTTGTGAAACCGACAAATTTTTTGTACTGTTAACGTAGTAGATTAAGAGGAAAAGAGGGATGATATGCGAAAAGATGACAAAATTCGTGAAATGGAAAAGTTACTAGAAGAATTGAAAGCACAAAAAAACGAAACAACTGCAACGATTGCAGAAAATCATTCTAGTCGTGGATTTACTTTTTGGAAAATGCCGCGTGCTTTATATAGATTAAGAGCTAAATCATTCGTTATTCTCGTCCTACTTGTTATTCTTCTAATAGCTGCATTACCATTTGCAGCTTATTGGGCGATACAAGGCAGCACGTTTACAGAGAGCAAAGGTTCGATCGTTGAACGAGTACAAGCGCTAAATGAGTTGTCGACTGCGGAAGCTTATACAAAAGTAATTATTGAACGACAAGATAATCAACTATTCGGCAAAGAAATCGGCATAGACTTACCAGGAACAAAAAGACAGCTGCTCGTTGTTGTGCCAGGTAGCGTTCGAGCTGGAGTAGATTTTTCGCAAGTGACCGAATCCGATATAAAAGTGGACGACGAGCATAAGACAGCGAGGCTCACGCTACCAATGCCACAATTTTTAGGTGGACCGGAAATTTTCTTCGATCAAGTAGAAGTATTTTCCTATGAAGGATTATTTCGTGAAAAAGCGGATATAACAGAAGCATATGAGCTAGCAGAAATAGCAAAAGAAATGATGATAGAAGAAACGACGGGACAAGGTATATTACAGCTAGCGGAAGAAAATGCCGCAAAATCTGTGAAAGAGATGTTCCAATTAGTAGATTATGACGTGCAAGTTGAGTTCAAGGAGTGATATGCATTGCAAAGCTGGAAAGAAGTGCTAGCAGATGAAATGGAGAAGCCATATTTTGTAGAACTCCAATCTTTTTTAGATAAAGAGTATGCGGAACAAATGATTTATCCAATGCGACAGAATATTGGGAGTGCTTTTCGTGAAACATCTTTTGATGAAGTGAAGGTAGTCATTTTAGGACAAGATCCATATCACGGAGAAGGCCAAGCACATGGGATGAGCTTTTCGGTAATGCCCGGTGTTGCGGTGCCGCCAAGTTTACGGAATATGTTGAAGGAGCTTGCCGATGACTTAGGATGCCCGATTCCTTCGAACGGTTATTTATTGAAATGGGCGGAGCAAGGGGTTTTATTGCTTAATACGGTTTTAACAGTTCGTGCAGGAGCTGCAAACTCGCATAAAGGTATGGGCTGGGAAACGTTTACGGATAAAGTTATAGAAAAATTATCCGAACGAGAAAAACCGATAATTTTTGTGCTGTGGGGCAGACCTGCACAAATGAAGAAAAAGCTAATTGATACGAAGAAACATACAATTTTAGAAGCTCCACATCCAAGTCCATTAAGTGCACATCGAGGATTTTTCGGCAGTAAACCATATTCGAAAATAAATGAGCAGCTCGAAGCATGGGGAGAGGCACCAATCGATTTTTGCTTATAATTATGCTATTATATGGAATGGAAAGCGGGGGAGTAAGTTGACTGTAAACTGTTTTAAATGTCTCCACTTTTTTACTACATGGGATGCGCGTCATCCACGTGGGTGCAAAGCTTACGGATTTAAAACGAAAGAGCTCCCGTACGTCTTAGTAAAGCGTACCTCTGGCATGGAATGCTTAAAATTTGTACCAAAGCAAGTAGAGGAGAAAAGACGATGATTTCTAGTGAACATATTTTAATGCAAATAGATAAACAACTGCAACAAGCAAAAACAACTGGCAATGAACAATCAAAAAGAGAGGCGCTTGCTGCAATACGAGCATTATGTGATCTAGTGCTAGATTCGGTTCCATCTGCATCGTTGCAAGCTCCATCGGTTGTACAAGTTCCACGAGTTGTACAAGCTGTTTCAGTAGCACCAACTATACAACAGCCGGTAGCGTTGAAGGAAGACGATGCAAACGGAGAATCATTATTTGATTTCTAATTAGAAAGTAGGAATGATTGTGAAATTATTTATCATTGCAGGGGCTATCAATGGATTTTTAGCAGTAGCATTTGGAGCTTTTGGGGCACATGCTTTAAAAGAAAGACTATCTGAAAAGTATTTAGCGATCTGGGAAACGGCTGTTCAATATCAAATGTTCCATGCACTTGCATTAGTAGCAGTTGGCATTTTGATGAGCAGCAAGCTATTAGGACCGGTTTCTTCATTAAACACGGCTGGATACTTAATGTTAGCGGGGATTATTATATTCTCGGGTAGTTTATATGTATTGAGTTTAACCGGTATTGGTATTTTAGGAGCCATTACTCCGATTGGCGGCGTAGCGTTTTTAGTTGGATGGATTATGATTATCGTTGCAGCAGTAAAGTTTGCTAGTTAATGAGTGAATAGTGAAGTAGCCATAACAAAGAGACTTATCCTCTAAAACCGGATAAGTCTCTTTGTTTATAAGTTATAGTTGATTTCTTCATCGAACGTTACATAGTCTAGGTAAATCATGAGCATTAAGTATCTTTTTCCATTTGGATCACTAATGATGACATGATCGCGACCCGCTGCTTCTACATAACCTTGAATCACCTTTGCATTCCATTCTTTGTTGTTTTCGAAAGTGAAATAGAAAGTACCTAGCTTACCCCTGTTCATTCTTAAAATGTTCTCGATATAAGATTCTTCTTGTCGACCTGGGCTTGGTGGTTGAGCAGGAGGAGTCATTGGTTGTTGCTGTTGTGGTGGGAAAGCGCCAGGATACCAATAATATTGAACCATTCATACATCCTTTCTGGAAATGGAATTATACACTTGGGCAATCGGCAACGGTTGGAGAGTAAAAACAATGTGTTTTAAAACGTCCAGTGTTCCACTGGTTATACCACTGAGGAGGACAATCGCCACCCGGATTAAAAAACCATAAGGAGCGTTCGCCGGGACTAAAACGTTCCCCATTAATAACGCGTCTTGCTAAATTTCGATCCTGTTCACGGGCACGTTGATAAAAATACGATTCGGTTGTTGCCACAAAGCCACCTGGTCTTTGGAATACCATCTCTTCCAAATTACGTATATTACGAAAATCTAAGCAATCGGCAAGAACCCGGTTCACTCCAACATTACCAACCAACAACATGCCGAGCTGTCCATCACCCTCCGCTTCTGCACGCATCAGCCTTGCTAGTAAATCTAGTTGTTTTGAAGTGGACTTAACTACTGCCAACGCATCACCTCCTATATATACACTATGTTTGAAAGCTAGAAATGATACATATCGATATTTAGTAGATGAATTGTTACGGGAATGTTACTGGTGCCTGGCACCAGTAACATTCCCGTAACAATAAAAAAAGTAGAGGGGAAACTTTAATAAGTTCCACCCTCTACTTTTTCATTTTTTAAATTAGATGTTGAAAAATTCACTGCGTTTTTCATTTGCAAGAATTGTTCCGATGAAGAATGAACCGAATTCTGCATAGCGTGCACTTACTTCGTCAAAACGCATTTCGTATATTAACTTTTTAAACTGTAATACATCATCTGCGAATAATGTTACGCCCCATTCGAAATCGTCAAATCCGACAGAACCGGAAATAATTTGTTTTACTTTACCAGCATAGCTACGTCCAATTTTTCCATGGCTTGCCATAAGTGCTTTGCGTTCTTCCATAGGAAGCATATACCAGTTATCCTCGCCGTCACGACGCTTGTCCATTGGGTAGAAGCAAATATATTGTGAACGTTGAAGCTCTGGATATAAACGAGCACGTACATGTGGATTTTGATATGGATCTTCTGTAGATTCACCAGCTAAGTAGTTAGACAATTCTACTACAGAAACATAGGAATACGCAGGAATTGTAAAGTCTGCAATCGTTAATTTATTGAATTTCGCTTCGATTTCTTGAAGTTCGTCTATTGTTGGACGTAAAGTCATTAACATGAAATCTGCTTTTTGACCGACAATTGTGTAAAAAGCATGTGCGCCAGTTTTTGCGTCATCTGCTTGTTGAAGTTCGTCTAAAAATGCAACAAATTCATCTGTTGCTTCTTTACGAAGTTCTGGGTCCACTTGTTTCCATGACGCCCAGTCCATTTGGCGAAAATCGTGTAGAACGTACCAACCGTCTAATGTAATTGCTGCTTCATTCATTTTATCAGCCACTCCTTTTATATAAGAAATTTGCATCTTTAGTGTATCACAAGAAAAGATTCTTATCTCGTAATGACTTCGATATAACATGACAATATGTGACAAAGTCGTGTATGCTTGAACTAATGAAAACAGTAGCGCTAGCGTTAGATTAAGGAGTAAG
This sequence comes from Psychrobacillus soli, assembly GCF_006861775.1. Classification (GTDB taxonomy): domain Bacteria; phylum Bacillota; class Bacilli; order Bacillales_A; family Planococcaceae; genus Psychrobacillus; species Psychrobacillus soli. Next base: position 28,806 of record NZ_VDGG01000043.1, read on the forward strand.
AAGCATGTCACAAATAGAATCATTATTACAGCAAAAAGTTTGGCGATTTTGGGATCAATCGCTTAGTGGAAAAAGCCGCTCCGCATTAGAATCATTTGCCGCCGACGACCTGCTTTGCCATTCAGTTGGACAAGGTTTGTCGCCAGCGACTGTTCGAACATGGGTACATGATCAGACGGTTGTTTTAGGTATTCAAGATCATCGATTACCATTCGTGGAAGATGCACAAGACTTCCTACGTACTCAAGGACATACACCGATTGTGCGTAATTCAGGTGGTCTTGCAGTTGTATTGGATGATGGGGTGTTAAATATTTCAATCGTATTGTCCGAGAAATCACAGTCGATTGATATTTCCGCAGGTTACGAAGTAATGCTTGCTTTTATCCAGTCTTTATTCCCAGAAGCGGAAGGAAAAATAGAAGCTTATGAAATTGTCGGGTCCTATTGTCCAGGTTCATATGATTTAAGTATCGGTGGGAAGAAATTTGCAGGTATTTCACAGCGCCGACTTCGTCAAGGAATCGCCGTGCAAGTGTATTTATGTGTAGAAGGTAGTGGCAGTGAGCGAGCAGATTTGATTCGCCAGTTTTATGAAATCGGTGTGCAGGGGGAAGAAACGAAATTTAGCTACCCGGTCATCAAACCAGAAGTAATGGCTTCGTTAAACGAACTGTTAAACGCTTCCTTTACAGTTCAAGACATCGTGATTCGGGTCCAACAAGTACTGCAACAACTATCTCCAAAAATAGTATCGCAATCCGTTACGCAAGAGGAAATGGAACTTTACAAGTTTTATATACAGCGCGTTGTCGATCGCAATAAAAAGATGCTCACAAAGGAATAAGAAAAACCACCAACTGCATTACATAGTTGGTGGTTCTTTTGAAACGAGGTTGCCGTTCTTCTCCATTTGGAAAACAGGTACTGCAGGTACTTCTTCATCATTCAATGTAACAAGTCGTCTTGCACGGTTCATAATTTGTACGAACTGCTCGTAATCTTGTTTAATCGCCGCATTTTCTTTTTCGAGTTTTGCAAGTTCACTTTCTAGTTTGCGAATTTTCTCGTTTGATATAGAAGCTAAATGGCGATACCTTGATATATCTGAATCGCTATGCTGTAATCTAACAAGATATGCAATAATAATATCAATCGATAAAGCAGAAACTGGAACCGATGCTGTGCGTTCGCCTTCTTCTTGAGGTTTTGCTAGGTAAATACCGTTTCCTCTTCGTCGATAATCTTTACCTAAAATACGTAGCTTTTCTTTTCGTTCTTTTTTCGCTTCTTTTAATTCTGTTTCATACTGATGGCGAACAACTGCGTTCCAGCGGAATCCACATGCTGCTGCAGTTCGGTTTAATTCGTCACCTGCTTCTTCAAATGCATTTAGTTGCGTGCTTCCTTCACGAACGTGTCGTAACACCATCTCTGCTAACATTTCATCGTTTTCTGTCATCCATGCGTCTTGTCTTATTTTTACCATATTGCTCCTCCTACCATCTTCATAGTTTCGTTACTCTATTAACATCATGGACAACATATTGCTCTTTTATTCACGTAAAATTCACTTGATAGCAATATATGTTTTAAGATACAATGGCGTGTAGATTATTATTTACTATAGAAAGGGTTGTGGACGAATGGCAAACCATTTCAGAGTTTGCGATGAGTGTCAGGCCGTTAATTTAAAGACATTGATTCCAAAACTAAAGGCGATAGATCCAGAAGCAGAAATTGAAATTAAAGAATGTCAATCTTACTGTGGACCGGGACGAAAAAAGACATTCGCATTTGTGAATAACCGTCCTGTTGCCGCTTTGTCAGAAGACGAATTAATGGAAAAAGTACGCGCCAAACTAGAAGACTAAACATTGTGAAACAGAACTTTTGCCGCCTTACAAAGTGCGGTTTTTTTCTTTATAATAAAGGGTAAATAACATCTAACTTCACGGAGGTGGGCAAATGAGCTATGCAACGCAGAAATTAGCAGAAGAGAAAGTGTTCAAAGACCCGGTTCACCGGTACATTCATGTGCGAGACCAAGTAATTTGGGATGTCATCGGCTCCAAGGAATTTCAAAGGCTTCGCCGCATTAAACAGCTTGGAACTACGTATCTAGTTTTTCATGGTGCAGAACATAGCCGTTTTAGTCACTCTCTAGGAGTTTACGAAATTGTTCGCCGAATTGTTGATGATAGTTTTGACGGTCGACCTGAATGGGATGCCTCCGAAAGGCTATTAGTTTTATGTGCGGCGCTTTTACATGATTTAGGGCATGGGCCGTTTTCACATGCTTTTGAAAATGTGTTTAATCTAGATCATGAGGAATTTACGAGGAAAATATTACTTGGGGATACCGAAGTAAATGAAATATTAAAAAGAGTAAGCAAAGATTTTCCACAAAAAGTAGCCGATGTTATTGGGAAAACATATGTAAACAAACAAGTAGTTAGTTTAATATCCAGTCAAATCGATGCCGATCGCATGGATTATTTGCAACGCGATGCGTATTTTACAGGGGTAAGTTACGGTCATTTTGATATGGAACGAATTTTGCGTGTAATGCGTCCAAGAGAAGATCAAATAGTGATCAAATCAAGCGGTATGCATGCGGTGGAAGACTATATTATGAGTCGATATCAAATGTATTGGCAAGTGTATTTTCATCCCGTTTCGAGAAGTGCGGAAGTTATTTTGACGAAGATTTTACATCGTGCAAAGGCTTTAAGCGAAAATGGGTATGATTTTGCACAGCAACCAACTCATTTTAAAGGATTTTTTGATGGAACATTCACGTTAAATGAGTATTTGGCTTTAGATGAAGGTGTTTTATTAACCTATTTCCAGCTTTGGGTAACGGAGAAAGATCCGATTTTAGCTGATTTGAGTTATCGTTTTGTCAATCGTAAGTTATTTCAATATATTGAGTTTGACCTTGCGAAAGATTATATGAAAATGAAAGAGTTAGAGTTATTATTCAAAAAAGCAGGAATAGATCCAGAGTATTATTTAGTATTTGATTCATCATCGGACTTACCGTACGATTTTTACAGACCAGGTGAAGAGGGAGAACGAATTCCTATCCATTTACTCAAGCCATCTGGTGAAATTAGAGAGCTTTCCCGTGAATCCGAAGTAGTAGAAGCTATTTCAGGAAAACGTCGAACTGATCATAAATTATATTTTCCAGAAGACTTTTTAACAGAAGACGGCAAGAAAAAAGCATTAAAAAAACAAATATTAGAGTTGTTGAAGTAAAGCAAAGTAAAGGTGGGCTTGAATTGCTAGAAGAACATGCAAAAATTATACAATTTATCGGAGCAGCAGACGGAATAACTGGCAGAAAAAAGCTGCAAAAAATGGTGTACATCGCCAAAAAGTTAGACTACCCATATAAAGAAAAATACGAGTTTCATGTGTATGGTCCCTATTCACATGAGCTCACATTGCGAGTGGAAGAGCTTTGCAATATGGGATTTTTACAAGAAGAGAGACAAGATAAAGGATCATACGTGCAGTACAAATATCAAATGACGGACGCAGGCGAGCACTTCACCCAAATGGCACAAGTGGAAGAAGCAACTCCAGCGCTTGTCGCATGCATTTCGCAAATGAAAGACAAAAGTTCCCGCTTTCTGGAACTCGTTTCGACTCTATTGTTTTTCGACCATCTTCCAAAAGAAGAACAAATCGAAAAGCTCCATGCTGTGAAAGGGAAGTTAAATTTCACAGAAGAAGAGATAAACGAAGCATATGAATTCGTCATGAATTTGATGAACTTGAGAACTGTCCACTAGGGATGGTTCTTTTTTTACTGCTTTGGAAACTATAAATAATTTGACATTTGGATAATTTTTTAAAGTGACATAAAGTATGGCATCCTTTATATTGTACGGGGTATAGGGATACTGCGTGGTAAAAGAGCTATTAGGTTACCGCTAGGATTTTCACTGCAGTCGTACGCTTTCCACCGGGTAAGCGATGAGCCTTCACCGCCGCTTAGGCGGACGCCTGAGAAGTCTCATTAG
>NZ_VDGG01000044.1 GCF_006861775.1 Psychrobacillus soli
TGAGACTTCACAACGACGCCTAAGCGGCGGTGAAGGCTCATCGCTCACCCCACGGAAAGCGTCCGCCCTGCAGCGAAAATCCCAGCGAACACTTTATTCAACGCACTACTGCGCAATATGACCTCTCTCGAAAATTATAAAGCTAAACCATACAAAAGTATTCCTGTTGCTACTGCCACATTTAACGATTCCGCTTGTCCTATAAGGGGTACAATAATATTCTGATCTGTTTGCTCTAATAGCTCTTTGTTAATGCCGCTACCTTCATTTCCAACGATTAATGCAAAACTTTTACTTTTTGTCACTTCGTTAAATGGAGTCGAATTTTCAAACGCCGTTCCGAAGACGGTTACTTGTCGATTTTTCAATGCGTCGACCCATTCATGTAAATCCCCTTTTACAATTGGGATATGGAAATGAGATCCTTGTGCGGAACGTAATGTTTTCGGATTATATGCATCGGCCGAACCTTTTCCTAGAATAACCGCATCGATTCCTGCCGCATCTGCCGTGCGAATCATCGTCCCAATATTCCCAGGATCTTGCACGGCATCTATTAATAACAGGCGATTCCATTTCTGTTGCACTTGTTCACTTACCGTTTGTTGTTTACAATGCGCAAATATTCCTTGTGTATGCTCTGTTTCAGCAAGTTCTTTTTTTATAACATCATTTATTTCTACAATTTCTAAATTATCTACATCCCAATTTGCTGGAATCTCGCTCGTATCGCTTATCATAATCGTTAAGACATTTTCTTTTTGCTTGATCGCTTCTTCGACTAAGTGATAGCCTTCTATAATGAATTCACCTGTTTTATCTCGTTCTTTTCGAACACTTAATAGTTTTTTCCAATGCTTCACAAGGGAATTTTGGGGAGATTCGATTCGTTTCATTTATATGTAACCGCCTTTTTTATTTAATAGTACCAAATTCATGTATAGCTTGCGAGAGTTTGGAAAAGATAATTACGAGGAGTGATGAAAATGGATTTTCAAATTAGAGAAGCGATTTCAACCAATTTAAAAGGTAATTCAGCATCAGATATTCGTGATGTAGTGGAAGATGCCGTTCAAAGAGGAGAAGAACATCTTCTACCTGGACTAGGTGTTATCTTCGAAAAATGGTGGAAAATGGCGGATGACACAAAGCGAAATTCCGTATTAAATGAAATCGCAACTGCATTTAAATAAAAACAATCCGTGAAGAAATACTAATCTTCACGGATTTTTTTTATTACTCCTCTTCGTCTGTCACATGTTTTCGTACATGAACATAAAAAATAAGATATTGCGCTAATGATAGAACAACAATTAGTAATTTAGAGGTAGGAAAAAGTAAATGAAAAACTGCCGAAAGAGGTAATGACCATGTGAAGAAAGTATAAACTTTCTGTGTTGCTACTATTGTAATCATAACGCTTGAGAGAAGCCCCCAAGACATAGGAAAGGCAGCTCCTTCTCCAGTCTTATGTCTTCGGTTCTCCCTTATTAAAATGCCTATACTTGTCTGCCTATAGCTTTCTTTCAACTAATTTTTACTCACGTTCAATAATCGTAGCTATTCCTTGCCCGCCACCAATACATGCGGTGATGAGTGCGTATTTCTTCTCGGTTCTTCTTAATTCATAAATTGCCTTCGTTACAAGAATACCTCCTGTAGCTCCTAAAGGATGTCCATGCGCAATTGCTCCCCCATTGACATTCACTTTTGACATATCCATTTGCAATTCTTTATTACAGGCTAATACTTGCGCCGCAAATGCCTCATTTAGTTCGATAATATCCATTTCTTCCAATGAAAGTCCGGCTTTTTCTAGCACCTTTTTCGTTGCGGGAACAGGACCAATTCCCATAATGTTCGGATCAACCCCCGCTAAGGCATGTGCACAAATTTTTGCCAAAGGTTTAATCCCTAATTCGTCTGCTTTTTCTCTGGACATAATCACAACTACTGACGCTGCATCGTTTAATCCGGAACTGCTACCTGCTGTAACAGATCCCCCTTCGAGAAATACCGGTCTCAGTTTTGACAAACCTTCCATCGAGGTTTCTGGGCGAGGATGCTCATCTACTTTAAATTCATTTTCTTCGTCCATTCGAAATGGGACCTTAATCGGTATGATTTGTTCATCAAATCGACCCTCTGCGATAGCTTTCGCCATTTTTTGTTGGCTTTGAAAAGCGAATTCATCTTGCTCCTCTCGACTGATATCATATTTCTTGGCTAAGTTTTCTGCCGTGATTCCCATAGGAGGATCACCGATTTCTTTTGGTGATAATTTAGATGGTCTAAATTTTGGAAGTGCTGATGAATAACCTTTTTCAGGTTTGTCCATTAAATACGGAGCTCGACTCATACTCTCTACTCCACCTGCTATATAAACATCTCCATCTCCAGCCCATATAGCTTGCGCAGCTAAATTGATAGCATTGATACCAGAACCGCATTGACGATCGATTGTTAATCCCGGAAGTTGAATACCCAAACCGGTCTGAAGTGCTGTAAGTCTCGCAAGGTTACCACCGCCAGACAAAACATTTCCAATAATTACATCATCAATAATTTCTGCATCAATATTCGCTCGTTTAACCGCCTCTTTAATCACTTCCGCACCAAAAACATGTGAAGGAACCGATGAAAGTGCACCACCTTGCCTTCCAATTGCTGTTCGAACCGCAGAAACAATTACCGCATCTCTATTAATTGAACCCATCCCCTTTATATAATGAATTTATGATCTGTTTTAAAAATAATTTGTCCTTTCAATACTTCTACTTTATTCTGATTTACTGCCGAGACATCAAATATCATATTGTCCGATTCACGCTCAGTTAAGGTCGCTTTTAAAGTTATTACATCGCCAACAAATACCATTCCTCTAAAACGAATGGAGTAATCTTGAATAAATCCTTCGTTCATGTAAGGCGAAAAAATTTTTGCTAAATTTCCCATTGTCCACATGCCATGTGCAATAATCTGAGGTAATCCGGCTTTCTTTGCCTCTTCATCAATCGTATGAATCGGATTAAAATCTCCAGATGCTCCAGCATATTTGATCAAATCCAAACGATGGACTGGATCTAATTGAATACTACCTAAAGTTTCACCTTTTTCAAGATTGCTAATTGTGCTCAAAGTATCAACCCTTTCCTAACAACTTCATTTAGGATAAGTATCTGCTCATCAGTGTAAATAAGATCTCGGTTTAAATCTTCACCATATCGTTTGGTGACTAAGAACCCCATACTTCCATTATTACCAAACTTTTCATAATAGTCTTTTATTTCAAAATGACAAAAAATCTCTTCTCCTACAAAAAGAGGCCGATAATAATGAAAAGATTGTTCACCGTGAATCAAGCCCTTAGTAGGAAGATGCAGTTCAGGGATCACCCCATAGTCTAACGTAAAAGGAAACGTCGGAGGTGCAATTCTCCTTTTGTACCTTGATTTTTTCCCCGTCACTTCATCTATATACAGCGGGGATGGATCGCCTATCGAAAAAGCAAAGTTTTTAACTGCACCCGCTTCAACTGTATTTTTCACTTTTTTTGACTTTTTACCGATTATCCCCTTCAACATTTTCGCACCTTCTTTCATAAAACTTAATTTACAGGTCCCCCTGCGACATAAAGCACTTGCCCACTAACAAAAGAGGATTTTTCATCTGCAAAAAATAAAATAGCGTTCGAAATATCTTTTGGTTTTCCACTTCTTGCGACTGGAATTTGTGCAACGGCATTACCGATTAAATCGTCAAATGAAACCCCAATTCTTGCAGCTGTCGCTTTTGTCATATCCGTTTCTATAAAACCCGGTGCAACGGCATTTACTGTAATGCCAAACTTACCAATTTCAATCGCAAGTGTTTTTGTAAAACCTTGTAATCCTGCTTTTGCAGTGGAATAATTCGATTGTCCTCTATTCCCCAATGCGGATGTAGAAGAAATATTGATAATTCTTCCGTATTTTTTTTTCGTCATGTACTCTTGTGCTGCACGGGCAGTGTAGAATGCGCCTTTTAAATGCACATCTATTACTGTAGTCCAGTCCTCATCGGTCATTTTAAACAGCATATTATCTCGAGTAACCCCAGCATTATTTACCAAAATATCAATAGATCCAAAAGCTTCATTTACCTCTTTCATCGCAAGTGCAATCTCTTCTTGGTTCGTTACACTTGCAAGCTTTGCATACACTGGGTAGCCTTTTTCTTTCAGTTCCGCCTCTGTTTTCGTCAATGCCTCTTGGTCCAAATCAACGATTGCAACATTGGCTCCTTCTTGTGCAAATTGTTCTACAATCGCTTTTCCAATCCCACGACTTCCTCCAGTAACAAATGCAGTTCTTCCTTTAAAACGATTTTCCATTAGCATTTCCTCCGCCTTTGTTTTATCCGTTTTATATGTTTCAATTAATTTCCACATAATTTTCAATCAATTACAAGAAATGAAGACAAATAGTTAACTACCCTGCTTCATTATTTCAAACCAAGTCTTCCAATTTAGAATACGAAAGTGGAGTTAGCTATGATCTTCAAACGCCATTGCAATTCTTCCAAATGCTTCTTTAATAATCCCTCTTGGTGATGGAAGGCAAATCCTTTGATAGTTTAATCCTTCTTCTATGAATGCTTTACCATCCTGAAGAAGCACATTAGCTTGATTAAAAATAAAGTCATGTACCTCTTCTGGAGAAATACCATATCATCGTTATAGACGGTACCCAAAACCTAAGGCTTAGGAGCTACAGCAAATTTCTTTTTAGTGATATTTGCAGCCACTTCGTAAATAAGATCTTCCTGACCACCGACTGCTTTCATTTTGCCTAATTCAACCAAGATATCTCTTTCATCAATATTGAACCTTTTCGCTGCTTTTTCTGTATGCAGGAGGAAACTGGAATATACTCCAGAGTATCCCATCATTAGGCTCGAACCAGTAACCTCTTGAGGTCGTGGCATATATTTTGCTACAACGTCATTTGCGACGTCAAGGATTTTGTAAAGGTCAACTCCTGTGTTATATTCCATTTTTTCTAGCACGGCAACCATTACTTCTGTTTGAGTGTTACCACTTCCCGCACCCAATGCACGTAAACTTCCATCAATATAGGTAGCACCTGCTTGCACTGCAGCAAGTGTATTCGCCATTGCCATCGATAAGTTGTTATGGCCGTGGAATCCAATCTCAATCGAAAGTTCATTCTTTAGTGCAGTAATTCTTTCTGTAACTTCATGCGGTAAGAGTGCACCAGCCGAGTCCGTTACATAAACAACTTCCGCCCCATAACTTTCAAAGAGTTTTGCTTGTTCAACGAGTTTTTCAATGGAGGCCATATGGGCCATCATTAAAAATCCGATTGTTTTTAAGCCAAGTTCGCGCGCTAGCGTAATATGCTGCTTAGCGACATCTGCTTCTGTCACATGGGTTGCTATACGTACCATCTTTGCGCCTGCTTTTACAGCGTCATTTAGGTCATATTTCGTTCCAATCCCAGGTATTAGCAGAACAGATACCTTTGCCTGACCGCATTCAGCTGCAGCAGTTTCAATTAATTCTAGCTCATTCACTTTGGAGAGACCGTATTGCATAGAAGAGCCACCTAAACCATCTCCATGTGATACCTCGAAATAATTCACGCCAGCCTTGTCCAAACCTCTTGCCGTTTCTCTTACTTGTTCTTTAGTAAACGCATGTCTCATGGAATGGCTACCATCACGGAGTGTTACGTCCACAATTTCAAAACTGCGGTTCGTCATTTTACTTCACTCCTTCTTTCGCTCGTTGTAATGCTAATTCATTCGCTACTCTCGTTGCCGCAGCTGTCATGATATCTAAGTTACCAGAATAAGTGGGGAAGAAGTCTCCTGCACCTTCGACTTCAACAAAGACAGTAATCTCTTTTCCTGAGATTTGTGGTTCTGTATTCATCCGGTAACCAGGTACGTATGTTTGTACTTCCTTCACCATATCTTTAATAGATTGAAGGATTTCAGCTTCTTTACCTTCTTCTTCTATCGTTGCATGAATCGTGTCGCGCATAATAACTGGTGGCTCAGCCGGGTTTAGGATAATAATTGCTTTTCCTTTCTTTGCACCACCGACTTTTTCAATTGCATTTGCTGTTGTCAGTGTAAATTCATCAATATTTGCTCGTGTACCAGGTCCTGCACTTTTGCTTGAGATTGTCGCAACAATTTCCGCATAAGAAACTGGGGAGATACGATTAATTGCATGAATAATTGGAATGGTAGCTTGACCACCACAAGTAACTAAGTTAACATTTGGTTCGCTTTGTAATTGATCTAAATTCACTGATGGTACAACGAATGGTCCAATTGCAGCTGGTGTTAGGTCAAGTACTTGTTTTCCAATTGCGGTGAGCTTATCACTATGAGATTGATGAATCTTTGCAGATGTTGCGTCAAATACCATATCAAATTTGTCCGGATGTTCAAGAAGCCCATCGATACTTTTGGTTGTAGTAAGATAACCACGTTCTTTCGCTAGACGCAACCCTTCAGAGTTAGGGTCAATTCCTGCAACCATTGTTAATTCTAATGCGTCTGATCGTTCAATTTTATACATTAAATCGGTTCCAATGTTACCTGAACCGAGTATAGCAACTTTAGATTTTGACATAAACATCCTCCTTATTTTTTAAACGTTGCTGAAACGGTTCCTAGATTTTTAAATTCGGCTTTAAATTGATCTCCGTCTTCCATTGGAATAGCTTTTGACAAAGCCCCCGCTAGAATAATCTCTCCAGCGTTCAGTGAAATATAATAGACACCTAACTCATTTGCTGCCAAGCAACTGCTTCAATCGGATTGCCCATTACAGGAGATCCGTACGCAGAATCTATTAATTCATTTTTCTATATAATGACATTCTCACTTTAGGAATGTCGATTACACTTCGGTGGCCATAAGTAAAATCAAATCCAGCTACTGCATGAATAACATTCATGCAGTAGCTAGATATAAATTGTTCCGGAAAGAGGGATAGAAAATCCTTATCAAACTTCACTACATACAAGCTATCAACACCCAGGGATTCTAAAATAGAAGCCTTTTTTGAAATTGGCATTAAATAATACAATTCTGTATTGCCTTTTGATAAAATAGTTTTTGGGTGCGGGAAAAAGCTCATTACCGACAGTGAAGTACTTTTTTCTTTTGCGACATCACCCGCAGTCTTGATCATTTTTTATGTCCGTTATGAAGCTCATCAAAGAATCCCAATGCCATTACATTTGGTATGTTGTTTCCAGTATGCCAGGTTATTGGAATTTAAGAGTATTGTTTTCATAAGGATTTTCTCACTCCTTCTTTTTGTTTCTTTTAATCAGAGTTAGCAGTTACTCCTGCCTTTTCCAATCTGCGATATTTTCCTTTGGAGAAAATAAGTGGTTCTCCGCCTTCTAAATGAACTTCCGTTACATGACCAATGAAAATAGTATGGTCTCCTTCCACATATTCTGATTTAACAGTACAAGTAATTTGTGCAATGGCCCCAGAAATTACCGGCTTACCATCTAAATAATCAAATTCAACTTTTTTTGCACTTTTTACCTGCCCAGCAAAAATCATTGATAGATCTTGTTGTTCTTCAGAGAGGATGTTAACAGAGAAAAATCCACTCTCATTAATTTTATTTAACATATGAGCATCTTCTTTTAATGAGATAATAATAAGTCTTGGTTCTAGGGACTGCGACATGAAGGCATTTGCAGTCATTCCATGTGTACCCTCATTTGTTTCCGTTACAATTACAGTAACCCCAGTGGAAAAACTTCCCATTGCATTACGGAATAAACGATCTTCCATTTCAAAAGCCCCCTTAGAATTTTAAATTCAGTTGCATTCAACCTCAAGCCATAAATAAAGATAGAAAGTACCAGTGCCTATCGTAATGTTTTACTTTTTCATTCCATTGTTTGTCGGAGTATACGCTGCATCAGAGAAAGCTCTGTACATTACGATAGGCGTTTTGGCTTTATCATTAATAGATTTTTTCTTTCATCCAATTCTTATTAATTGTTGTAGTTTCTTTAAATGATTCCGGAACTTCAGCACCCCACCATAGACGCCCGTTTTTCTCATACGCTTCCTGTGTCCACCCAATAGGTTCCTGATCAAGATCTCGTTTGTAGTCACCGGAATAAATTTCAATTCGATGCCCATCTGGATCTTTAATATAAAGGAAAAATGCATTTGTTACACCGTGGCGACCAGGACCATATTCAATATTATCGCGGTATCCGGCATCTGCAAGTACGTCTGCTGTTTTAATAACTCCTGCAACACCATCAACAATATAAGCAATATGGTGTAGGGATGCTACTTGTTTGTGCACCAAAGCGATATCGTGTGTGAACGGTTCTCTGCGGATCCATGCAGCATATTTATCATTGCCATCTGCACTTTCTACATATTCAGATATACTGAAGTCAAAGTTCTTCCAGTAATTCCATTCCGTGTTAACGCTTGGTACACGTAAGTTCATATGGTCAATACGTAGTGGGGGAATCCCGTTTTGTAAATGTGTTCTTCTCATTGGAAGAATGACGTCTTTATTTTCCCCGTGATATACATTTAATTGTGGTGAGTGGTGGTAGAATGCTACAGGGTGACCACTTGGCGTAGCGACTTTAAGTACTCTGCCATGGTCCTTATCCTGAACTTCCTCTACTTCTACACCGAGTGCTTCATTTTTCTTTTTAATATCATCTAAAGCTACTTCACTTGATACACGAAGTCCAAAATGATCTAATGCCACATTATCTTTGTCCTCATTCAGAATTAATGAATATTCATCAAACTCCTCAGCTGCACGTAAATAAGCTTTGTTTCCTTCTTGTTTTGTTTTAATATAACCGATAACCTTTTCATAGAAGTGAAGTGACTTTTCTAAATCCGAAACGTTTAATTGGGCATATCCCAAGCGATAAATCATTATCATCACCGTCCAAAATTCATTTATTTTTTAGTTCTTTTAAGAAGATCGTTGTTAATTTGAAACGCAGGAATATTTTAAGATAATTATTTAATTTACATTAACGACTTATTGATGCATCAGCATGCTTTAACATAAAGTCGGTAAGTTTTTTATTGAATGCCTCTACTTGTTCCCATTGTGGCCAGTGTCCAGCGTCATAGATTACTTCAAGTTCAGCTCCTGGAATCATGTCTTTAATCGGACCGGCTTGCTCTACTGTAGAAGTAGGGTCGTGATCTGTCCAAACTAATAGTGTTGGTACATCAATCTTTCCACACCATGCTGGGTCCCAAATATATTGTTTTCTTGGTTCAATTTCTTGAAGGTGAACAATATTATAAACCGCTTTTTGGTAAGATGGGTGTGAATAAATTTGACGTCTATTTTCAATCAATTCGTCTGTTACGACGGACTTATCGTACATAAGCCATTCTAATCGTGTTTTTACATTTTCATAGTTTACATTTACTACAGCATTAATTGTAGATTTTTTGAGTTTTTCCATAACTTCTGGGTCACTGTTAACATTACCAGGCGTATTTAGTACTAATGCTTTTGCATAGCCAGGATGATGGGCTACAAACCAGGCCGCTACCCATCCACCTAATGATTCACCGGATATAAATGCCTGTTCCAAGTTCATCGCTTTCATTAAGTCTAGTAAATGATCGCTGTAATCATCGATGCCATAAGGCCTATCAGGTTTATCTGTATAGCCGTGCCCTAGCATATCAACAACAATCACACGGAAATCTTTACTCAATCCTTGCATGTTTTTTGCATAAGCCTCAATGTGACCGCCAGTACCATGTAGGAGGATGAGTGGTTCACCCTCACCAGCTTCTAGTACTCTAGTTTTAATTCCATTCGCATCTACATAGTGAAGTTTAAATTCTATATCCGCTAATTCATTCCAAATTGTCATTTAATTTCCCTCCAATAATTTGCAAGCATTATAAAAAGCTTACATTGTAGTGTTAAATAACCTAAGATAAAATTAACCCCGAACTCCACTATCAAACCCAAATAATTCTAGTCCATAAGCTTGAACAGAGTCTTCATATAAAGATGTTTTGTGTGTAGCAACAGATAAAATATCACGGAAGAATTGTTCAATTGGTCCACCTTTATATAAAGCAGCTCCCCCAAGAGTGAGTAAAACTCTTACAGCAATATCTGTACAAATTTTCATTATTTTTGTTCGAATAGCAAAGAACTCTGCTGCTGGTGTTGGATTTTTGCTATTTCTTGAATTTTCAAGTTTTTTTATATATTGATCCATTAACGCCTCAGCTGCATGAAAATCAGTAGTTATTTCTGCCATCACTCGTTGACTTCGTGGAGACTCACTTTCTAGTAAACCATCATCCATTAAACGTCTCCGCTTTTCAGTAGCACTTTTGAACTCATCAATGACACGTTTTGTTCCGCCAAGCACCATATAAGGGAATCCTAGATAGAACGCTGAAAAGTATGGAACATGATAGAATGGATAGTCTTTATCATAATCTTCCTCTGGTGGTCTACCGCCAAATTCTAGACGTGATATTGGAAGGATTCTTTCTTTCGGTACATATACATTGTCTGCGATAATCTGGTTACTTCCTGTACCGCGAAGCCCGAATGTATCCCAGTTCTCTACGATTTGAAGATCCGAAGTCCTCAGAATAGGCAAGCATACTTCTGGTTCATCCATACCTGGTAATTGCAGTTTAACCCCTACGCCTATCCAATCACTGTAGTTAACACCACTTGCGAATGCCCATTTTCCATTAATGCGGTATCCTTCGCCATCTTCTTCAGCTGTTCCAACTGCAGCGAAGATATCACTGATTAATCCACCTTGATTTACGATTTCATCTCTTGCTTCTTTTCCCAAAAAGGATGGAAGTGTATTGTGAAGTGGATATAGGAAAGTCAGCCATGCAGCTGAAACGTTATAATATGCTACTGTACGAACAATTTCACCGAAGTCTCTTAAACTAACTTGAGGACCACCATATTCTTTAGGTAAGTTCATCTTTGAAATTGGTGAATCTTTAATAGCTTGTGCTACATTAGCAGAAATACTTGCATTTTCTTCTGCTTGGGCATTTTCTTTCTCTGCCAGCTTTCCAATTTCAGTTGCATCAGCCAATAATTTTTGAATTACTTCATTTTCTGTACTGCTCACAATAGTACTCATAATTTCACTCCTCTAAATATATCTTGTAATTTTTTTGTATTAGCATTGATAACGCTTACACCTTACTTTTTAAAAATAGCTGTGACCGTACCAAGGTCGGTAAATGTAGCTTCAAATTCGTCTCCTTCTTGAATCGCCACCGCTTTAGCTAATGCGCCAGCTAAAATCTTCTCACCTTTATGTAGTGCAATATTATATTCTCCAAGTGCATTAGCAAGCCAGACCACAGCATTGATTGGGTCCCCCAATACGGCAGCACCAGTTGCTGTTTCTATAAGCTCTCCATTTTTATAAACCTTCATTTCTACATCAGGTAAATCAATATCATTTAAAAAACAATGATTTCCCCCAAAAATAGCTCCTACAGATGAACCATTATCAGCAACTGTATCTTCAAATTTAATCTCCCAATCTTTAATTCTACTGTCTATTATCTCAGCTGCTGGAACAACGTAGTCTGTTGCTTCGATAACGTCTTCCACCGTTACACCTGGTCCTTTTAAATCCTTTTTTAGAACAAAGGCAATCTCGAACTCTATCTTTGGCTGAATAAATGAATCAAGAGAAATAATGGATTTTTCATCATAAATCATCTCATCCAATAAATGACCATAATCCGGTTTATCGACTTTGAACATTTCTTGCATAGCTTTACTCGTTAATCCAATCTTTTTCCCTACAATAGTCGCTCCCATTTCTCGCTTTTGACGAACAACTTCAAGTTGTATTTGATACGCCTCATCAACAGAAATTGATTCTGCTGATGAGGTAAAGGGTTCAATTGGCTTCTTGTTCGTTTCTGCCTCCATGAGTAAGGAAGCTGCTCTTTCTATATCCAACTTCATTCTCCTCACTTTTTTTTAAATCTCATCACTTTTTCACGAAGAGTAGAAATATACTACTTCATTCTCAATGCGGTTATGCCACGTAATCGTTACCTTTTCACCATTGCTAAACTCTGAGTTTTTGTAGTCCTTAAAGTAAATAGTATTACGATCATCAGAAACGTTTACATTTACTTGGAACAGTTTATTATTTTTGTGGATAGTTACCGAATAACAACCAGACTCTGGCATTGTATAATAAGGTAACGGTTCAAAAGAGTTACCATTCCACTTACATTCAAGTTCATAAGATCTCCCAAGAATATGAGGGAAATTTTCAATACTTCCTGTTGCTAACATTTCACGAATACTTGTGGAACTGATTTTTTCCCCCTGAAACTCTACTTTTCCCACCTTTGTAACTTCCAACATATCTTTCCCATCCTCTACCATGCGATCGATATGGCCAGCACCGAATTTCCCATAAGTGAAATCATATCCTGCAACTGCATGCACGACACCAAAGTCAAGTAAATAGTTGGCAACGTATTCTTCAGGTGAAAGAGAAGCAAATCTTTTATCAAATTCCACAATATAAAATATATCAACGCCGAGACTTTCTAATACCTTCCCTTTTTCTGTTAACGGCATAATATAGTCAAACTTCTTTTTTCCATTAGACAGAACTACTTTAGGATGAGGAAAAAAACTCATAACCGTTACTGGTAAACTTTTTTCCTTTGCTTTTTTTACAGCTGTACGAATTACTTTTTGGTGGCCCTTATGGATACCATCAAAAAAACCTAATGCAATTACATTTGATGTGGATTTATTCTTCCAATATCCAAGGTTTGTCGCATTCAAATAAATGGTTTCCATTCGATGATTCACCCCTCATCTGTAATAACTTATGAAACAGAATTTTCTGCATCAGCCACTATCAATATCTAATATTTACCCTCTTATTGTTGTTCTATTAGCTTGAGAGGAATTTTCTCCCCAATAAGTAAGAGCTTTTTTATCTTCTAAAGTCCATTTAACTGGTTCCCAATCAGGTTCAAAAATCAAATAGCTATTTGAAAACAGCTCAATTCTTAATCCGCTGCCAGGATCAATGACATAAAGGTAAATCGCTTGCGAAATGCCATGTTTACCAGGTCCAACAAATTCTACTTGATGCTCTGATAAAATATCTGCAGCTCGCAGTATATCTTGAGCATTATCTAACCAAAAGCCTAAATGGTGCATTTGATGAGTAGTTGGGGCGTTTGGATCCTTCATTACAGCAATGTCATGGACTAAATTAGTTACACTCATCCACGCCCCTAATTGTTGGTCTTCTGAATCGACCAAATACTCCCTCAATTTAAAGCCTAGATTATCAATAATAAAATTTGATACGGTCTCTACTTCAGCGTTAGTAGCGATATTTACATGGTCAATTCTTCGTGTCGATATCCCTTTTGCCCAAGCTTTATGGCTTTGATTTTTTAGGAACGGTTTGTTATTCTCATCGCCTTTAGGTTTATCCATTTCATAGTAGATTTCAAATTTATGTCCTGTTGGCAACTGAAAACGAATCGCTCTGCCTTGGCCTTTTTCTTCTCCACTCTCAATCCACTTAACTTTTGTTCCTTTCTCTTCTAAAAGTAATGCAAATTGTTCTAAATCTTCTACCCGTTTTGCTCTCCAGCCAATATGATCAATATACGATGTCTTGCCTGAGCGAATAGATAAACTATGATGTTCAAAATCCCCCCAGCATCGTAAGTAATGAATACCATCTTCCACTGCCGTTTCTTCTAAACCTAGAATCTCTTTAAAAAACCAGAGTGACTTTTCTATATCCTCAGAAACCAGAGCAACATGACCTAGCTTTGCAATTTCTGGTGCGTATACATAATTCTCCATCGTTACTCCTCCTTTTTATCCTCGAACTTCGCTATTATATCCAAATAACATTTTTCCGTATGCATCGACCGCATCTTCATAAAGGGAAGTCACGTGAGTGCCAATCGCTAATAAATCCCTAACAATCATCTCTAAAGGATGCCCTTTAATTAACGCAGCAGCACCTGAAGTTAATAATGCCCTTTGGGCGATATCGATACAATATTGAATAATACATGCTCTAATGGCTTTATACTCACTTGGATCATATTTATGGCCAGTATCTTCTTCCAACATCTCAATATAGGTTCTCATTAATCCTTTCGCTGCTTGAAGTTTCATCATCATTTCAGCAATTACTCTTTGGCTTCTTGGAGAGGCTTTTTCTGGCTCCCCTGAGATTCGAATTCTATTTTCTGTTCTCTTTTTAAATTCTTCAATTGCCCTTTCGGCTCCACCAATCGACATAGCTGGAAAGCCAACGTAAAAGGCAGGTAAGAAATGTACATTATAATATAAATAATTACTATCAAAAGGGCCCTCTAATGGCTTACTTTTCTTTTGTATATCTTGAATTCGGAAAGATAGATCATTAGGTATAAACAAGTCCTCAATTACTAATGTATGGCTTCCAGACCCTCTTAACCCAAGTGAATTCCAATTTTCAACTATATTTACATTATCTGCATCTATCACTAAAACAATTTGCTCTGGCGTTTCTTTATCAACCACAACTGCACCCACAGCACACCACTTACTATGTTTAATCCCGCTGACAAAATTGTAAGTGCCCGTTAGAATATATCCACCATCAACCCTTTTGGCCCTTCCAAGCGGGGCAAGTATATCCGCTAATAGACCGCCATCGTGATAAATTTCATCTCTGCGATGTTTTGGTAAATAAGCTGCCCAGGAATTATGGAGCGAGTAAAAATAGGTAAGCCATGATGCTGATAAATTGTAGAAACCTACTGTTTTTATCATGTCGGTATAGGTCGTAAAATCAATTTGTACACTACCATATTCCTCTGGCATAATTAATTTATTGATTCCCTCCTTTTTGATTAGATCAATAACATTTCCGGAAATGGTATTCTTTTCATCTGCTATTAATCTTTCAGACTCCGCCAGCTTGCCAATTTTCTTCGCACTTTCCATTAAACTTTCATAAACATTCTTTTGTACTGTTGAAACCACCAATTCTCTTCACTCCTTCAATAAAGTTAAGTTATCTCTCGAATACTCACTTAATATCAAAATTTCATAGATACTTAATTCACACCCAACAACTGTCGTACCTTTGTATGAATATAGACCAGATTTTCAGCATCATCCTGTGCACGTGCGACCTATTTGTTTTTGGCAATATCAACACCAAAAATTAAAGCCGATGGTGTATTTTGCGGGATTTTTCATTTTGAGTCCACCTTTGGTATCGATTAAGGTTTTCTTGCTGTTCAGTTTAGAACGCATCATACCAGGGGGCTCTTTTTTTGTTCAACACTCAAATTTCTTATTTATCCAGAAATCCTTAAGTAAAATAAAAAAATATACAAAATGCTCATTGACAGACTTTTTATTAATAATAATTATGGAACTGTTTAAGAATTAGGAACAATGAAAGCCCTTTAATCCCTATGATTCTATTCAACCAAATGTATAACAGAAAAGAAATATACTTTTTTACTGAAAAGTCAGAAAAAACAAACAAAAAATATTGTTTTTTATTACGCTAGGTATTATTATGGTGATAATCCTTTATTTTCCGTACAATATTTATTCGTTTTATTAAGAAAGGAAATAATTCTATGAAAAAAAACAGCAATAAGAGTGAACTCGTAATTAATAGTTTTGATATCTCTTTTTCCAGTCAATCCTTTGGAGTTTTACGAAGAGCATTATTTCACAATATAGGTTCCCTTAAAACAAAAGGTTTTTTATTAAGATTAGGCAAAGAACTTGGTGAAAAAACGGCCACTGAATTATTAGAACATCATTCACGGGAATATATAGCCAACCATGCGAAATTACTACACAAAAAGATGGGCCATGTATCAGACGTGGTTACAATAAGAGACCAGGAATTTGATAAAGACGGGAATTTAATTTATATCAACACAACTGGTGTCTGGTTTGATTCTTTTGAAGCAAAACTTCATTTGGCCCATCATGGAGTATCAGAGGAATGCTCTTGTTATACTTTAAGTGGTTTTGCAACTGGTTATCTCTCGATAGCATTTAATACACCCGTTATGGTAAGAGAGACTAAATGCAAAGCAAAGGGAGATGAAAATTGCGAATTTGTCGTCAAATTAGAAAAAGATTGGCAGGAGGAATATCCCGAAGAAATTTTGCTATATAACGAGCAAACTATTTATGATGAGCTGGAACTTACTTATGATAAACTTCTTAAACAAAAAAACCTTTTGGATAAAGTATCTTTATTTCACTATCAGTTAACAGAAAGCGTCTCTAAGAATCAGAGTATTTCACAAGTGACTGAAATGTCCTTCCACAATATAGGAATACCTATCACCATCGAAGATCGACACGGAAACATGATTACTCAGTATGGCTTAACTGCAGCACAATTAAAGGAAATACAATCAGTTAGAAAGTCGAACATGTTTTATGTTGAATCGTATAATCAAACGCAATATTTTGAATCGAAAAAGTATAATCAACTTAAAACCCCAATATATTTAGAAAACAAATTGTTTGCCTATTGTTCTTTTATTTACTTTGAACCTATACAGAAGGAGCCTAATGACCATACCTTTCTAGAACGGATATCTACTATCTCCACTTTGTGTTTTTTGAATGAGAAACTTCAGTTTGAGGCACATGAAAGAATGAAAATATCTGTGCTAGATGACCTAATTACAAAACAATATGATTCAATTGATGAAATACAACAAAAATTCAAATACTTTAAACAACCACTTGTTGGTCCCTTTTATGTCGCCCTTGCTAAAGTCACAGATAAAAGTCACAAAGAGAATACGACCGATTTATATCCAACCTCTCTTGAAATCTCTAAACAATGTGAAAATGAGGATTTAATTGTTATCGTATCAAGGTATAATGAATATTGTGTGATTTTAATCGGTTCACCAATTAAAACCTCTAACTTAAAACAAATCCTAAAAGTAATGATTACAAAGGTACAAAAGTTACTTACAGATTACACCCTTAAAATCGGTGTTAGTGATAAGTTTGATAATTTAGCCGATATTGATACATACTTATTGCAAGCCACAAACTCTGTACGTTCGCCATCACATGATGATATTATATTTCATAATGACTTAGGATTTATTGGTTCAATTGTAAATACCTATAACTATGAACAGCTAATGGAATTAGCTAGGAAAGAATTAAAAACTCTTTATACTTCCAATGATGATAAAAATAAAGAATTATTAAATACTTTATATATCTATTTAAAAAACGGTGGCAAACTAGAAAAAACAATGCATGATTTATCTTTATCTATTGGAGGAATTCAGTATCGGATCAAAAAAATCGAAGAAATATTAGGGAAAAATTTAAAGGATTTCCGCAATTCTGCTTATTTATTATTATTAATTGAGAGTATGATTTTAATTGAAAAAGTTGAAATCAAAACTTAAGTTTGATATCTTAACAAACTGAAAATGCCATTTAGACTAGTCTAAATGGCATTTTGTGATTCACTAAGCTATTCAAGTACATCAGGAAGAATAAAAATAAGTTGTGGCACTTGAGTAATGATGCTATCAATAAGATCATTAACCCCTACATTCCGTACCCTTTTAAAGACTTAAAATAATTCACTCCTGATCTCTATCTCGTAGCAAATCTCATCTTAGTAGTTTTTTAAGAAATCTACGGTAAGTTTCACAAATTCTTCAGGATATTCAATCATTGCCCAATGGCCGCATTTAGGCATTACATGTAACCAAGCATTCTCAATGAGATGTTCGTATTCCAACGAAAACTGTAAAGGAACTTGATTATCCTCTCGGCCATGAACGATCAACGTTTTTTGCTTTATAGATTTTAAATCTTCATCCAGAATAAATAATCCGTTTTTGTTCAGATTCGACATCGTCGCTTGATAAGCCGCGCTGGTAGCTGGATCATTAGCCATTTTTAACCGGTAATCCAACAGTTCTTCCGTGATAACAAACTGTTCGTTGGTCAAATTCCGTATAATTCTCTCCATATGTTCTCTTTCATTGTTGTATGTAGCTAACGTTCTAACTCCCTCGGAATTATCGTTCGGTTTGCGACGACCACTTGCTCCCATTAAGACAAGTTTATTAATTTTTTCTGGAAGCTTTGCCGTAGCAGATGCCGCAATTGCACCTCCCAAAGAATTCCCAATCAAAGATACACGATTTAAATCTAACCCACTAATCAACGAAACGAGCTGATCGACCCTAGCTTCCTGGGTGTAATTGAAAGTTACAGGGTCAGGTCTACTGGATAACCCGTAACCCAATACATCGTAAGCAATTACGTGAAAGCCTTGAGAGACGTACTTGTCCATAATATGATTCCAATTCCCCCAGCCATCAGCGCCTGCTCCTCCACCGTGAATCAAAATCAGTGGGTATCCCGATCCGCCTTCCCAATAGTGGCTTTCTATCCCATTAAATGTCACAAAATTTTCTTTCATTTGGTTGACACACTCCTCACTAACAAATTGATTCGCTACCTTATTCGTTTTTGCTACACTATGCCCCACAATATTCCTGGTGCCTTTTTACCTCTTTAATCAATCTATAAATAATAGTTTAAGCATGTAAGAAAATGCAGATTGATAAAGCTAATGGAAAAAATTCGGAAGAAAAAAAACAATTTCTGGCACAAGGGTTATGATACCTATCAATAAAATCATTAAAATTAAATATGGAGCCGCTGCATAGGACATCTTAATAAGATTCAACGGAGTTCCTTGCTTCTCTGAGATTTGCATCATTACAAACAGATTCAATCCGATTGGCGGTGTTATCGCTGACATTTCTAAAGCAATAATTGTAAAAATACCAAACCAGAGTAAGTTCACCTCATAGCTCACTAAAATCGGATGTAAGATAGGAACCATGATCAACAGAATCGAAATAACATCCATAAACATTCCTAAGATTACAAAGATAACAAAAACAAGTAATATTAATGTCCACTTATTCATATTTAGCGACTCTAGCCCTAGTTGAATCGTTTGTGGTAATTCAATTGCCGTTATCGCGAATCCAAATAATAGGGCTGCGGCTAATATTAAGGCAATCATTCCCATGTTTGAAGCTGTCTCTTTGAGAGCTTCAAACAACCCCTTTATACCAATCCCTTTATAAACAAACAAGGCCAACAGCAATGATACAATGCAGGCAACTGCGGCCGACTCTGTTACTGTGAAAATTCCAGAATAAATTCCCAAAATAATAATCACTGGCAACAAGAAAAGCCAGCTAATTTCTTTTAAAGCGGACATCCTTTCCGCTTTGCTTGCTAATTCACTTCTTTCCAGCTTTTTCCCATAAACAAGGACCACATAGATAATAAATATGATAATAAGGAGGATACCAGGGATGATTCCAGCCATAAACAAATCCGTGATCGAGACATTCGTCATCGCTCCATATAAGATCATCGGACCACTTGGAGGAATTAAGATTCCCAATGTTCCAGCGGCGGCAATTATCCCATAGGCCAACCTTTTTGGATAGCCTTTTTTGATCATTTCATCGGATGCGATATAACCAATCGTCAATACAGTGGCAATACTAGACCCGGTTAAAGAAGCAAAAAAACCACATGTCAGTACACTTGCGATAGCCAAGCCCCCCGGTAAATGTCCAAACCATTTATTTGCCGCATCAAAGGCCTTTGTTCCTATACCACTTTTCAACATTATTTGCCCTGTCAGGACAAATAATGGAATCGCTATCAAAACACTGTTATTGAGAGAATTATAAAGTATTTGTGGTACTTGTAAATTTGCTACTTGAGGGTCTAGGTAAACCATCAATACTCCGGAACTTACAATAATTAAAGCGAATGCTACAGGCATTCCTAAAAGGATAATTAACATTAATATCCCTAATATGATAACGTAATCCAAGTATTCACCTCCTAACCCAGTAATGGAGTTTCATTTTCTGATTCATTCTCGTCTTTAAGAAATAAAAGAAGCAAATGTCTAATAATGGCTAAACATAGTAGTACACAGCCTATAACTAAAGAACTTTGAGGAATCCAAATAGGTATTTGAATAATCGATAAGTCTTTGGAATGGTTCATATAGGATCTATGCGCCATCACCCAGCTATATTTCGTTAGGTAGATAAAAAAAACTAATGAAACGATCATAAGGGAACATTCTAACACTTTTTTCGTTTTCATTGAAAACCGAGTGATCAAAATATCTACTTTTATATGTTCTGATTTATACATCGCATAAGCAGCTGCCATGTAGGAAGTGGCAATAAAGAAATAGACAGAAAATGGTTCAACCCAATAAACGGGGATCATCATATTTCTTCCTCCTATGCTTAGCAAAATCATAGCAGCAATTAAAAAAATAAGAAGGCCGGCAATAACACCGGCAACTTCGATGATTCGACTTAATATACGGGTAGTCGTTTTCACTATTTTCATATTATCACCCTCTTATTCTCTTGAAGAATTGATAATCTCCATTATTTCCTTCCCGATGTCTCCTGTGGATTGATAAAAGTCTTCAAGAACCTGTTCTTCTACTTCTTTGAATGCTTCCTTATCTATTTCGACAAACTCCATGCCTTTTTCACTAAGTGTCTTGGCATCTGCCTCATGTAATCTTTGAACCTCTTCCGACATCCATCCTTCTACCTCTTTAGCAGATTCAGAGACAATGTTTCGGGTTTCTTCGGAAAGAGCATTCCACCAATCTAAATTCACTAATGAAATAGAAATTCCAGCATTGAGAGGTCCAGTATAATAATCTGTTACTTCATAATACTGCTGGGCAATAAAGGCAACTGGCGCAGATAAACCAGCATCAATGGTTCCTCTCTGCAACGCCTGAACAACCTCTGATCCCGGCATTGAGATTGGAGTCCCACCAGCTGCTTCTACGTATTTAGACATCAACGGACTTGTTGTCCTCACATTTTTCCCTATAAAATCTTTAGGTGTTTTCAGTGGAGTATCTTTTGAAGCATAGTACGCTATTCCAAAATCTCCCCAGATAATTGGGTAAAGGTTGACTTTCGCAAATTCTTTCTCAAAAATTTCCCGTACACCGTTATCCAACGATTTGTGCAGGTGCGCATAATCATCAAATATTGGCAAAACAATTAGCTCGGCACTTGGAACTAAAGAGGTTAGCATTTCAAACGTTGTTGCTCCTGCCTCAATTTGACCACTTGATATCGCATCCACTATCCCTACATCATTGTAAAGCTGGCCAGAAGGGAAAATGCTCATATTAATTTTTCCACCGCTTTTTTCGCTAGCTAATTCTTTTAATTGTTCAAACCCTTTATGAGTATGCTGCTCTACTGGATAACCATGCGCAAATCGAAAGGAGACTTCTTCCACACTCGATTCAGAATTGCTAGTGCCATTATTTTCTTTGCTGGCAGCTTTCTGGGAAGAAGATTGACTGCAGCCAAACAAGGTAATAATCCCTAACATGATCATAAAAATCAATAATTTACTTTTCATCCATGCTCCACCCCATTAAATTGATTTATTAAAATAGTCCTTCTCAAACTGATTAAATGTTTCTTTATGTTCCAGCTGCGTCCAATGACCGCACTGTCCTAATGTAAATAAATGAGCATTTGGCAAACGATTCAACAGATAATAACTAGAATCAATGGAACAAACATAATCCGCTTTGCCGAAGCCAAATTGGTCTGGGGCAATGCAATGGATCTGTTCCTGACAACTCTCTAATCCATAACTCCAATTCGCAAGAGCAGTAACTCTCGGGCCCAATCCGTGAATAAAAATTGCCTTTTTACATTTTCAGTCCCTTATTCATTGGCATAGGTTTTTATAATTTTCCGTACGAGCGTAGCTAGTTGAAGTTGTTGTACTCAAATTCGTACTCCCTCTTTATTTATCGAATTCCCAAGAATTTCCTCATTGTGTTGCCCTAGTAATGGAGCTGGTTGATAGCTATCAACGTCAGATTTTGAAAGTTTTATCGGCGAGCCTGGAATCTTGACCTTCCCTCTTGCAGGATGATCGATCTCTACAATCATTTCCCTCTCTATTAAGTGTTTATCATTGGCTACTTCTTTTATTGTCAGAACTGGGGATGCCGGCACCCCTTTTCCTGTTAATAATTCAACTATTTCCCATTTGTTGATATCCTGTGTCCATTCAGAGACAATTTGGTCTACCTCATCAATATGAGCGGCCCGGCTGATCGAATTTTTGAACTCCTCTTTTTCAAGTAAATCTGGCCGTTCTAAAATGTCTACTAATAACCGCCAATGTCGCTCGGTTGCACATATAATGGCAACAAATCCATCTTTGGCTGGATAGACATTGTATGGTGCTGCCCTTAACCCACTATGCTTATTCCCAGTTCGCTCGTAATAATTGTCCGGATCCCCATCGTATAGCGCAGCTAAAGGAGAAGCTAATGTCGGATATAAAGCGTCATGCATAGACACTTCTACTTTTTGTCCTGCACCCGTCCGTTCTCTTTGATAAAGAGCTAAACCAATACCGGCTAATAAATGAGTTCCTCCTAGTAAATCAGCAACGGCAGGTCCTGCCTTCACAGGAGGCATATCCGGGTAACCTGTGGAGCTCATCACTCCTCCTATGGCTTGCACGGTTAAATCCATTCCTGGATAGTCCCGATAAGGTCCTGTTAAACCATAAGCGGTTGCTGTTGCATAAATAAGCTTCGGATTTCTCTTTTTTAAGACTTCGTCATAATCAAGTCCTAACCGTTTCATGACACCTGGTGTGAAGTTTTCTACTAAAATATCTGCTGTTTCCACTAGTTTCAAAAAAGCTTTTTTTCCGTCTTCACTCTTTAAATCTAATGTAATTCCGTATTTATTTGTATTAAACATCACAAACTCATGAGGTGCCTTGCTTTCATGTCGCTCGCGCAAAATATCTCCTTTTGGGCTCTCAACTTTAATCACTTTTGCTCCATGGTAGGCCATTAGTAACGTACAGTATGGACCCTGATATACTTGACTCAAGTCTAAGACTACCAGCCCTTCTAATGCCTTATTCATCCTTACCACCACCCTTATTGAGTTACAATCTCCCAAAGTTTTTCTTCTTGCCCTAAGACAAAATGACTAATTTCATGCGACCAGTACGATTCAGACTGGTATTCTTCTCTTAGGGACCATAGTTTTCTTGTGTAGTAATGGAGAATATGTTCCTGTGTATACCCCATTGCTGCATGAATCTGGTGAGCGATAGGTGTGGCTGTAGTTATTGCCTCGCAAACTTTTAACTTTGCAACCATTAATTCTAAATAATTTTGCTGGTCTAAATTATCCCTAAGAGATTCAATACAATTAAGGGTCATTACTTCTGCCTGTTTTATCGATTCTGCCATAATAGAAAGATTATTTTTGTTCATTTGAAAGTTGCCAATTTGCTTTCCAAATTGAACTCTAGTATTCGCATGTTCAATCGTTAATTCAAAAATTTTCTTTAATGCACCAGTAGCAACAGCTAGGTTTAATAAAAGTTGCAGCCCAAAATAATATCTAACCACTGATGGTTCAATAGGTTTAATTAGTTTAGGTGCGTGATTAATTAACGTAAAGGAATAGACTGGTTCATTAGCTAAATTGTGTTTTATTTTATAATCTAATTGACTAGCATCAAGCAAAACTAAATAATCTTCCCCTTGTTCATTCGTACCCAGGACTAAAGCATCATTCCCTTTTGTATATCCGTACATGTTTTCAATTGTGCCATTGACTACTTGCTCCTTGCCAGCATCGATTTTTATTCTTTGATCTAAAGGTCCACACGAAAGACCACCCTTTGAATCTAGGTTTTCACGATAAGCTAGCCAGTTGCTTAATAGCATAGCGGTAAACGGAACGGGGAGCGCATATTTACCAGCAATAACAGCTAACTCCAGCCCATTTTTTTTCTCAAACCCACTTCCCCCATCGGCTTCGTCGATACCAATTAAAAAAACGCCAAATTCCTCAAGAGCCTGTAATAAACGGGCCGGAACACCTTTTCGTTCAGATTCTTCCAGTAAATCTTTATCACAAGAATCATAAAGAATTTTTTCAAAGGATTCTTTCAATATTAGTTCCATTTCATCCACTAATGTTCACCCCTTTAGAAATAATTGATCTTAAAATTTCCGTCGTTCCACCTCTAAGGGTGAATCCCGGTGAATGTAAAATAGATTGGGCAGCGTAGACCTCAATTAATTTATCTGAGTCTAAAGAAGGGAAAATGGATATCGTATTTCTTGTTGTATGAATAATTTGGTTCTCAAATTGGGTTCCCAGATCTTTTACCATCGCTGCTTCTGTGTTCGGTGTCTTCTTTTGTTCCAATAAAGAAGCGACTTCTAAGGACATTTTTCGCAAAGTCACTAAACTAGCGATACAAGAACCTAAGTCTCTCAAGTCAGACAAGTCACTCCCATCGGACTTTATCGTTCCAATTAATTCTTCAAGTAAAGGATACGTACTGAGGAATCTATCCGGTCCACTTCTTTCAAAGGCCAATTCAGTTAGTCCTTGTTGCCAGCCATTTCCCTCAACTCCAACTAAATTTTCTTTCGGTACTTTTACATCTTCAAAAAATACCTCATTAAATTCATGCTCCCCTGTCATAAGATAAATAGGTCTGATGGTTACACCTGGTGATTTTAAATCAACTATAATTTGACTCATACCCTCATACTTGTTCTTTTCATTCTTGGGAGATGTTCTACATAATACAAGGATGTTGTGCGAATGATGTGCACCTGTTGTCCAAATCTTACTACCATTTAGAAGCCAATGATCTCCTTTATCTACTGCCCTCGTCGATAATGAAGCTAAATCACTTCCTGAGTTTGGTTCACTTAAGCCTATGGAAAAATACATTTCTCCCTCGCAAATGGAAGGTATATACTTCATTTTTTGCTCTTCTGTTCCAAACTTAAGCAATAAAGGTGCTGTTTGCCTATCTGCGACCCAGTGGGCAGAAACTGGGGCTCCGTTCGATAATAGTTCTTCTAGAACAACATATCTTTCTAAATTACTTTTCTCCTGACCACCATACTTTTTGGGGATCGTCATTCCAATCCAGCCTTTTTTAGCCAATTTTTTGCTAAACTCTGGTGAAAATCCAGAAATACTTGCATCACACATAACCTTAAACGTTCCATTTTCTTTTTCTTCTTTTATAAATTCTCTTACGGCTAATCTTAATTCTTTAATGCCAGCGTGGGTTTTAAGTTCAGCGATGTTTACCAAGCGAATCCTCCTTTATTTTCCGGTAAAAACAGGTTTTCTTTTTTCCAGAAATGCATTTACTGCTTCCTGATGATCTTCAGTACTCTTAACAATGGCAAAATGAGAAGATACTAAATCTAAAGAACTACTCAAGTTTGATTTAATGGATTGCTTGACCGTTCTTTTTATCAACCGTACAGCGACCTGGGGCTTATTAGCTAAACTTTTGGCATATTCAAGAGATTTTTCAAAGAATGCTTCAGAAGGATATACCATATTCACCAATCCTATCTCTTTTGCTTCATTTGCAGAGATAAAATCACCAGACCATAGGAGTTCAAGGGCTTTCGAGTATCCTACAATTCTTGGCAAATAATAAGCTCCCCCATCACCAGGTATTAAGCCGACATTTATGTAACCCTCTGAAACTTTTGCTGTATCAGCCATGATTCTAATATCTGCCATAAGCGCCATATCTAACCCTGCACCAACAGCGATCCCATTAATGGCACAAATGATTGGCTTATCAATATCATGGATGGTTAGAGCCACTCGATGAACGTTTTGCCATAAATAATCCTTCGTTTCCGCTGGAGATGAAACCATTTTCATATCATTCATGTCTCCGCCTGAACAGAAACTGTTCCCATTCCCAGTAATTAAAATAACTTTTATATCTTCATTACTTTTTGCGTGCTCTAAAGCTTCAACCCATTGGTCAACCATGGATCTATTAAACGCATTTTTTTGTTTGGGTCTATTTAAAATAATTACGTACACTCCGTCATAAAATTCTGTTAAAATAGTACTTTTTTTTTCCATTTTTATCACCTTTCACAATTTTCAGTATTTTCATAATTCTATGATACTTACACGATAGATTAAAATAATCATTATTGTCAATTTTTTTTAGAGATGATGGCCCTTACAATCAGTTAGTGCTTATCCCACATACATAAAAGGTAAAACCCACTATTTTCAATGGTTACATGCACCTTTTTCTTCAATCTATAAGACTTTATTAGAATAAATTTTTATAGTTAAATATAATAACTAAATAAAATTTATGGAAGTATTGCATAAATTTAATCTCTAGATTTATTTTCAACTGATAAGTTATCTGTTTTTCTAGACAAAGTTAATTTGTTGTTCAAATTGTTTAGTTCATCCATATCTCTAATATTTCCCACGCAGGCAATGTAATTTCCCTGCTCATCAAATACAGGATTAGCCGTTACTAACATTTCTTTTTGATTCTCTTACTTTAATACCCTACTTATAGGTTTACGCTTAGCATAAACCAGTTCTACAACATTGCTTTAGAATACTGATATGCTGATTCAAAACGATGGCAGAGCAAAACACAGAAACAGTAAAATTCATGAAAAGTAAACTTGTACAAGACTTCACAACAGATATTCATAATATAATTTTGGATCACTTTGAGAAGCAATCCCTGCTTTAATGCATAAATCTCCTTAACTACATGCACAGGCATATCTTTGGAAAGGTAGCTTGCTTGTCAGAGAAGAACATTAGCACTATTAATATCTCAATAATTAAAAATGATGTAGATTGTGGAAAAATTCACAAAGTTTCAATTGCAATTTGTCGAATTGTCTGTATAATAACTCTATTGGAATTAAATGAAAAATTCCAATAAAAACATATACTGATATTTTAATAAAGAGGCGAAATAAAATGAATGTATCAACAGAACAAGTAGTAGAAACATTAAAAGATTTTTTAGACGAAAGCCAAGTATCTGTCAATCAGACAATAAGAGAGCTTCATGGTAAAGATGAATCTTATCATGATGTCAGTCTTCCTGATATTGTAGTATTTCCTAAAACAGCTGAAGAAGTTAGCAGTATTATGAAAATAGCGAATAGATTACAAGTTGCTGTTGTACCATTTGGTCGAGGGTCAAGCTTAGAAGGACATGTTATCCCTTACGATAATGGAATTACCATCAACTTTTCATTGATGGATAAAATTTTAGAAGTTCGTGAAAATGACTTACTTGTAAAAGTTCAGCCAGGTGTAACAAGAACACAACTAAATAAAGAATTGAAGAAGTATGGACTTTTCTTTTCTGTAGATCCAGGAGCAGACGCTACTTTAGGTGGTATGGCTGCTACAAACGCAAGCGGAACTACTACCGTAAAATACGGCGTGATGCGAGATCAAGTGCGTGATTTAGAAGTAGTACTTGCGGATGGTACGATTATACATACGGGGAATTTAGCTGCCAAATCAGCATCAGGTTATCATTTGAATGGACTTTTCGTAGGTTCGGAAGGAACACTTGGTTGTTTCACAGAATTGACGTTAAAAGTATATGGTATTCCAGAGTTTACAACAGCGGCAAGAGCGGTATTCCCTACTGTAAAAAATGCGGTAGAGGCCGTTACATCTATTTTACAAGCTGGAATTCCAATCGCACGAGTAGAGTTGGTAGATGAAAGCTCCATACGACAAGTAAATCGATTTAGCGAAACGAATTATGCAGAAAAACCTACTCTATTCTTGGAATTCGATGGCAACGAAGCGGGCTTACAACAAGATGTAGAGTTTTCAAAAGAAATAATGGAAGATCACGGTTGTGAGGAAATCCAATTCGAAACGGATAACACAGCTCGTACAAAACTTTGGGATGCAAGACATAATCTAGCTTACGCCTATATTCACGGGAATGTAGGTAAAAAAATGATGGTTACCGATGTTTGCGTACCTATTTCCGAACTCGCAGACGCTGTCATTTATGCTAGAACCGAGCTAGATGCAATTGGCCTTATCGGAGGAGTTTTAGGGCATGTTGGAGATGGTAACTTCCATGCATTAGTAATGATTGATATGAATAACTCGGAAGAAGTTGCAAGAGCAGATGCATTCAACGAAAAAATTGTTCGATATGCACTGGAGCGTGACGGTACTTGTACTGGGGAACATGGCGTCGGTATTGGAAAACAAAAATACCAAGCCGCTGAGCATGGCGCAGCATTACAAGTAATGGAAAAAATTAAAGTCGCGCTTGATCCAAACAATATTTTAAATCCGAATAAAATTGTAAAAATAGAAAGCTTAGGTGAATAACATTGAAAGTTTTAGAATCTATCAGTAATTTCGCAGGAAAGTATTTTGCATTTTTAGTAGTCGCAGTTGCTGTAATCGCATTTTTAATCCCGGATACATTCCTACCATT
The DNA here is from genome assembly GCF_006861775.1 of Psychrobacillus soli. Taxonomy (GTDB): domain Bacteria; phylum Bacillota; class Bacilli; order Bacillales_A; family Planococcaceae; genus Psychrobacillus; species Psychrobacillus soli. The sequence goes on from NZ_VDGG01000044.1 coordinate 28,538, forward strand.
TGGAAAATATATTACTATTTTACTTGGGGTTGTTATGTTCGGGATGGGCCTTACGCTCAAAGCAGTTGACTTTAAACTGATTTTAACTCACCCAAAACCTGTTATTATCGGAGTTTTAGCCCAGTTTATGATTATGCCTTTAACTGCATTTTCCATTGCTTACCTTTTACAATTGCCAAGTGAATTAGCTGCGGGTCTTGTTCTTCTAGGATCTGTACCTGGGGGAACTGCTTCCAACGTAATGGTGTACTTAGCAAAAGGAAATGTTCCATTATCAATAACAATGACATCTTTCTCTACAATACTAGCACCACTTTTAACACCATTATTACTACTTTTACTAGCAGGACAATGGATGCCAGTAGATGCGGCAAAAATGTTCATGTCCATCATTCAAGTAATAATTATTCCAATCATTCTTGGATTACTTGTGAAGAAGTTATTACCGAATATTGTAGAAAAAAGTTTGAATATTGTTCCGCTTATTTCGGTTTTAGCAATCATTACAATCGTATCTGCGGTAGTTGCAGGTAACGTAAATAATATTGCTTCTGCTGGTTTGTTAGTGTTTGTAGGAGTATTTTTGCATAATGGGGCAGGCTTACTTTTAGGTTTCTATGCAGCAAAATTAATGGGACTTTCGGAATTAGACCGTCGTGCTATTTCTATAGAAGTAGGCATGCAAAACTCTGGGTTAGGTGTCGCACTAGCAACAGCTCATTTAGGACCTTTAGCTGCTCTTCCAAGTGCACTTGGTGCAGTTTGGCATAATATTTCTGGTCCAATTTTAGCTACTTATTGGTCAAAACGCCCAGTAAAAGACAGTGTCGAAACTAAAACAACCAAAACACATAGTAAAATTTCAAAAGCTTAATCATTTACGAAGGATCTATCTGTTGGATAGGTCCTTTTCTTTTATAGTAAAAAATAATAAAGAGTGATTCAGCGTCTCCCGAATCACTCTTCCTATGTAGCGATGAAGCCATCCATCTTGACGATCGACATCGCATGTGTATAATACAGATTGCTAGGCAAACCCTGCCTTCACATTCTGTTGCTCATCAAGCCATCAGTGATGCAAGCACTGCTTTTTGTGCATGCAGGCGATTTTCAGCTTGTTGGAAAATATATGAGTTTGGACCATCAATAACAGAAGTAGCTACTTCTTCTTCGCGATGAGCAGGCAAACAATGCAAGAACATATAATCGCTCTTTGCATTTGCTACAAGTGCATCATTGATCTGGAACTGTTTAAAGTCTGCTAAACGTTTTTTCGCTTCCTCTTCCTGCCCCATAGATGTCCACACATCTGTGTATATAACATCCGCATTCACAGCAGCTTCTATTGGATCATTCGACACGAATAACGAACCACCATTTTGTAAAGCAATTGCCTTCGCTTTTTCGATAATTTGTTCATCCGCTTCGTAGCCTTCTGGAGTCGCAACGGCAATATGCATTCCCATATTTGCAGCAGCGATAACTAATGAGTGAGCGACATTATTGCCATCACCGATATAGGCAATTTTCAAACCTTTCGTGTACCCCTTCACTTCATGAATAGTTAAAATGTCCGCAAGCGCTTGGCAAGGATGATAAATATCCGTTAAACCGTTAATCACAGGAATAGTCGCATGTTCCGCTAACTCTTTCACCATTTCATGTGAATTTGCACGAATCATAATTCCATCTAAATATCCGGATAATACATGCCCCGTATCGTAAACCGATTCCCCTCGACCGATTTGTAAATCACGTGCATGCATAAACATACCATTTCCGCCTAATTGTTTCATACCTACTTCAAATGAAATTCTTGTACGAGTCGAATGTTTTTCAAAAATCATTCCTAATGTTTTCCCAGCTAAAAGGGGGGGACATTTCCCTGCCTTTGTTAACTTTTTCAAATCAACTGCAAGGTCAATTAAATCTTCTATTTCCTCTTTTGAGTAATCAAAAAGCGTCAATAAGTCTTTTCCTTTTAAACTATCCACAATTTTTAAATTCGCCCATTCTAATAATTTCATTTATAAAAACTCCCCTTCGTGTATATTTATGTAACACTTATTATAGGTATGAATAAACATAAAGTCAACTGAATTTTTATACATTGACAATGAAATTTTATTCGATTCTTCACCTGCTAAAAAGTAAACGACTTAAAGTTGTAAGTTTCTATAAATAAAACCCTTTACATATTGTAACGAAATATTGTAAATGTTTAATCAAATTGTCTAGTGCAAAACAGAATGAACTCATGTAGGTTATAAATAATCACCCTTGTACTAATTGAAACTTCAATAGAAGTAAATACAGTTTTCGATTATTATTTGGGAAATATTAAGCAATTATCAAAATCAGATTACAAAAATATTTAATCCGAACGAATTGGAAGGAGTGAGTCTTCGTGAAATTAGTTATGAACTGGAAAGAATGGACTAACCTTGATGCCATCGGTCTCTCCGAATTGATACGACAGAAGCAAATTACCTCGCAAGAAGTAGCCCAACAAGTTAACCTTGCAATCGACGCTATAAATCCTGAGATCAATGGCATTATTGAGGTCTTTGATGATGTGATCAATGATCCTACAAAAGATGGAACGAACCTTGATGGAATTTTCGCAGGAGTACCATTTTTGATGAAGGATTTAGGACCCACTGTCAAAGGACGTCTACAGGAAATGGGTTCCCTCTTAATGCGTGGAAATCGTCCTACAACAGATAGCTTTCTGACCAAGCGAATTCGCCAAGCAGGTCTTAATATCATTGGACGGACGACAACACCAGAGTTCGGGCTCTGCAGCTCAGCTGAGAATCCAGCAGTATATGTTACTCGAAATCCTTGGAATGTTGATTATACAACTTGCGGTTCTTCTGCCGGTACGGCAGCTGCTGTTGCAGCTGGCATTATTCCCATTTCACACGGAACCGATGGTGGTGGCTCCATTCGAATTCCTGCAGGTGTAAACGGCAACATTGGTCTAAAACCGTCCCGTGGAGTATTTTCAGTAGCCCCCTACAGTTCGGACCTGATGGGTGCCGTCTCTGCTCAAGGTTGTCTCTCCCGTACCATACGTGACACGGCTGCTTTTGTGGACAGTTGTAGAGGTGGAGCACCAGGCGAGTTCATGCCATATTGGTTGCCATCGCAGCCTTACTCTGAACTCATCCGACGGGATCCAGGAAGACTTCGTATTGCCGTTTCACATGAGTGGGGCGATTACCGGGCCAATCCACATATTGTTGCTGAATTGAAGCGGGCGGCTAGCTTCCTCGAGACACTTGGCCACCATGTCGAGTGGATAATCCCAGACATTGACTTCCGTGCCGCCTACGATGCGCAAACCAATTGCTATATCATGAATTTTTCACAAGTGATTTCGGGTCTATTGGAGCAAAAAGGTTTGGAACGACCACCTGCTGATCTTATTGAACCTATGTGCATTCGGGTCTGGGAAGAAGGCCGTGACGCTCCTTATAGAGAGCGCGCCAAGATGCAGAAGGCGTTCAATGATATTTCTCGCAGTTTAGGCTCCTTCTTTGAAGACTGGGATATCATCCTTACTCCGACAATAGCCCTACCCACACCAAAGATTGGAACAACGGAGTATCTAACTATTAGCGATAATACCTCCGTATCTGACTGGTTCGAAAACCTTTGGCGCATATTCTCTTATACTTCGATCGCCAACCTAGGTGGTCTACCTGGGATTTCGTTGCCAATGGCTGAGCTAGAAAACGGGCTGCCACTTGGAATTCAAGCACTTACTCGACAAGGAGATGACGGATTGCTTCTGCAACTGGGAGCTCAAATCGAGCGAGCACTTAATGGAAAATGGAACAGCGGACGACGACCTACAGTTCACGTATCGTCGATTTAATTAGTGCGTAAAGTTATAGTTACTATCTAAACTTTATACAGAATTTCAATAGAAAAAGAACAGATGGGTCTCCATCTGTTCTTTCTTCTTGTGTGCCAGGCATGGCAACTATCTAGGTGGTGAAAGTCCACTGTGGGGGTACACATCGACCAACCACTAAGGAAGCGCAAGGTACTTATCGTGAGGTAAGGGCTGGAGGAAGCGTGGAATAAAATCTTGGCTCGACGAACAGAAATCTGATACTAAGGCTC
>NZ_VDGG01000045.1 GCF_006861775.1 Psychrobacillus soli
TGATAAGTAAGCAATTTCCGTTGATTTTCGCTGTGGGCGACGACTCCTGCCGGATGAGTGGGCAAATGAGTCATCCCTACGACGCCTAAGCGGCGGGGATGGCTCATCGCTCACCCGGCGGAAAGCGTTCGACTGCAGAGGAAATCCCAGCGAACACTTTATCTCAACTCACTACCACGCATTACCCCTATAATCATTAGTTTGCTACAATATAAAAAAAGCTAGCTGAGCGCTAGCTTTTTTTAGGTAAATCGTTTGGAAAAGGGGTCTATTTAAATGTAACAGACGATTGTAAATCTATTATGAATATATTGTAAATTTTTCCTCACCAATTATTATTTTTATATTTTTTATAATAATTAAACTGACGAGCAATTAAATATATTTTTCTCATGAAACTTGTATCTTTTTTATAAAACAATGGATTTCCCCATTTTCCTGTTCTCAATAGATGTCTAATTTCTCTTTGAATTTCTTTATTATCGACAAACTTCTTTAACACAATCTTAGGCACTACCGTAAACAAATAATGCTCATTTAATAATGTCAGCTGTTTTGGTTTGTTATGAATAACATCATCCACAAAATATCTTGCCATATTATGTCCAAGTGCCGTCGTATAATAACTTGAGCGTCCTTGACGAATATTCACTTCAAACACTTTAAATTTACCGTCGCGTTCATCAAACTTCAAATCAAAGTTAGCAAACCCTACATACCCTACTGCTTCTAAAAAATGTTGAAGCTTTTTCATCAATTCTTCATCATATCTCGTAATAAGCGCTGTATAGTTTCCAATTGCAGTTACCGTATGTTCTTGCAAAACAACTTGTGCAAGCGTACTTAACTGCGCTTTTCCCTTGGAATTCATATACAAAACAGAATCCCACATATACGTATCATCACCCGGAATATAATCTTGAATGATTAAATCTTCCGAATATCCACTAGCATTCACTTTATTAATGACATCATTTAGTTCTTCACGTGATTCTACTCGATATACTTTTTGTTGCCCTGGAAATTTATTTTTATAATATTGAACACCATTACTTGGTTTAATGATTAAAGGAAACAATACTTCTTCTGTAAAAGGTTCCTTTTTGGCACAAGAATAATAGTACGTTTTTGGTGCATCAATTCCATGCTCTTCGCAAAGCTTATAAAAATTCGATTTCACCAGAAGATTATTCATTAACTCTTCTGACATATAATTAAATACATACATTTCTTTTAACGCTCTCGCATTTTCGATAATTAGTCGGACATAGAAATCATTTGTTCCGATTAACAGCAATTGCTTGCCAGCAGTCTTATATTTTTTTGCCACTTCCGTTAAAACGGTGACAAACGCAGCTTTATCCCATAAATTCGGATGAATTTCAATATGATCAATGACACTGCTCCATTTCGTAAAGGACATTTCTTCCTTCCCGACTAAAATTGGCTTTATATTGTATTCTTCATGAAATGAAATAGCCATATTATAAGCATTCATATCTGTTCCCACAATAATTGGGATAAATGATTCGTTATTCATATTTACCTCCATTAACTTTTAACCAGTGGTATGTACACAGTAAAACAGGTACCTTTACCAACTTCACTATCTACTTCTATCAACCCATGATGCGCTTCTACAAGATGCTTCACAATCGCAAGACCTAAACCAGTACCACCTGAATTTCTACTTCTTGCGCGATCTACGCGGTAAAAACGTTCAAAGATTCGACTAATCTCTTCTTTACTAATCCCAATGCCCTCATCTTGAATTCGGAATATACCATACTTTTCATTTTTGAAAATGGAAATATGTAAAGTAGTATGATCAGATGAATACGTAATTGCATTTGTCACAAGGTTCATCATAATTTGCATTAAACGATTAGAATCTCCTAATACTTTTACGGAGTCTTCTACCGAAAACGCTAATTCGATTTCCTTTTCTTCTAGAAGATGTGTAGACATATCAATGCAACGATTTAGTACATCATTCAATTTTACTTTTTGCAAATTCACTTCATATCCTACTTGTTCGACTTTGGATAAGTCTAATAAATCAGTAATAAGCATTTGCAATCGATTACTTTCTTTATGGATAATTTCTAGAAAAGAAATTAATGTTTCTTCATTTTTGTATGCTCCGTATAATAATGTCTCCGAAAATCCTTTAATAGAAGTTACCGGTGTTTTTAGTTCGTGGGAAACATTTGCTACAAAATCTTTTCGAACTTGCTCTAACTTAATAAGCTCCGTAATATCGTGCATTACTACAACGATACCTAACCATCTTCCATGTTCTCCAATTACAGGCGCCCCGTAAGCATCCTTATAATAAGTATGTAAATTGCGCTTAATCTGGATTTGCTCTCGGTATGAAGATTCTGTTAAAAATAATTTATCAATAAAAGCTTCTACTTGATCCGGAAGCCCAATTTTCCGAAAAAGTTTTCCATCAACATTTTCAATAGAAATTTGTAATTGGTCCATAAAAGATCGATTTATAATCGTAACAAGTCCGTTTCGATCAATCATTATTAAAGCACTACCCATGTTCTCAATTAGTGTTTTTAATCGCTCTTTTTCTGTTTCTCGCATAACAGAAATATCATGTAAATTACGTGCAAGGATATTGATGGAATTACTTAATGTAGACATACCTGAAAAATCATCTTCAAATGCGCGTATACGATAGTTACCTCGTGCAAGCTCCATTGCAGTTTCAGTTAAATGTTCAATAGGTTGTGCATACTTCTTAAATATATTAGATCCTAAAAACAAAGCAACAAGAAAAGTGATTAATAATACAAAAAATAAAAATAACCAAAGAGAATGTTGGCCATTCTCAATTTCCTGATATTGAAGAGTAGAATTTAATAGCTGCTTTACATTTGCTTGCTCTTCTTTTGAAAGTTCTGTTTCAACTAAATAAGTCGAGATTTGCTCCATTTTAGAGTCGATTAAAGTAACTGTGGAGTAATTAACAAAAACAGGATACAGTTGTCCAAGAACTAGACCAAGACTAGCTAATATTAATCCAATTATTATTGAATATGTTCGTAATAGTTTGGATTGAAATCTCTTCATTACGACTTTGGTTCCTCAAATTTATATCCAAGACCTCGTATCGTTTTGATAAAAATTGGCTTTCTACTATTCTCTTCAATTTTATCTCGTAAATGGCTAACGTGAACATCTACAATCCGCGTATCTCCTGCAAAATCATAGTTCCAAACAGCGCTTAATAATTGGTCTCGTGTAAGTACTCTATTTTTGTTTTCGATTAAGTAAACAAGCAATTCAAATTCCTTCGGTGTAAACTCAATTGGTTCTTCATTTAAAAGTACTTCAAAACGCTCTGGATAAATTTGCAGTGGTCCAAACAAGTACATTTCTTCTTTTTGCTTTATATCATTCAGCTGATGCTCGGTAGAAATGGTAGAACGTCGTATCATCGCTTTTACACGAGCGGTCACTTCACGTGGGCTAAACGGTTTGGTCATATAATCATCTGCCCCTAATTCAAGACCAAGCACTTTATCAAATTCTTCATCTTTCGCGGTAAGCATAATAATCGGTGTTTGAATCTTTTTCAGACGAAGTTCTTTACATACTTCCATTCCGTCCATATGTGGTAACATCCAATCTAACACGATAACATCTGGATTTTCCTCCATTGCACGATTCAAGCCTTCTAAACCATCATTTGCAGTAATGACCTCAAAACCCGCATCTTCTAGATTATATTTTAATAATGTTACAATTGAGCTTTCATCATCCACAACTAATACTTTTTTCATTTATATGCCTCCAAAAGTTGATTTGAAACCCCTATTCCAAATCATTTAACTTCAAATGTTGATCTACTGTTCAATAGCTGGCGGGTTCACGTAAAAAGTACCAACTAATACTGCATTATTTTGTTCATCTTTCGCAGCAACAGAAATTACTATTCCATTTGCCTCTACATCAATCTCTATTACTTCAAACGTAAACTTTAAAGTTGAGTAGTGGTAAGCAGGCGCTAGAAAGCTGATGTCTTGTTTAGCTATATACGCTCCGGGACCAGGTAAGTATTTGGAAATAGCAGCTGTTATAATGCCCATTAACATAATTGGTGGGACAATCGGTTTTGCATAAATTGTTTTGGAGGCAAAATCGTGCTGAATATATAAAGGATTATTATCATTTGTTAACCCTAAATATAGAAGCAAATCTTTATCTTCTATTTTTTCAGTAATGGTTAATTTTTCACCAACAACTAAATCGTTAACATTCCTACCCTTTTTTTGTATTTTACCCAATAACAATATTTCATCCTCCCATCAATTAGCTATATCTATCTTAACAATAAGTACAAAAAAAATCGAGCGGGTTTCCCACGCTCGATTAATATTATCACTAATTATGCTAAAACGTTCATAACTGCTTTAACGGAATCGGCAGATTTGCTTAGTAATTCTTTTTCTTCTTCCGTTAAATCCAGCTCAATAATTTTCTCGATGCCACCTGCACCAAGTACAGTTGGAACTCCAAGATAAATACCGTCCATACCATATTCGCCTTCTAAATAAGCGATAGACGGTAACACACGTTTTTGGTCTTTCAAGATCGCTTCAGCCATTTCAACTAGTGCCGCAGCTGGAGCATAGTAAGCAGAACCGTTTCCTAAAAGGTTAACGATTTCCGCTCCGCCTTTACGAGTGCGATCAACGATTTCTTCTAAACGCGCAGCATCGATTAGCTTTTCTAATGGAATACCACCAGCATAAGAATATCTTACTAATGGAACCATATCATCGCCGTGTCCCCCAAGAACAAAACCAGTTACATCTTTAACCGATAAGTTTAACTCTTGTGCTACAAACGTACGGAAACGAGCTGTATCCAGTACACCAGACTGCCCGATTACACGTTCTTTTGGCAATCCTGACTCTTTGTATACTGTATAAGTCATCGCATCCACTGGATTCGTTAATACGATGATTATTGTATTTGGTGAATATTTTACGATTTCGCTTGTTACAGATTTCATTACTTTTTGGTTTGTTTGAACTAAATCATCACGACTCATACCTGGTTTACGTGCAATACCAGCAGTAATAATGACAACATCCGAATCTTTTGTATCTTCATAATTCGAAGTGCCAATAATGCTTGCATCAAAGCCTTGTACTGGGCCTGCTTCTGCCATATCTAAAGCTTTCCCTTTTGTAGGGTTTTCTGCTTGAGGAATGTCCACAAGTACAATATCTCCAAGTTCTTTTTGTGCAAGTAAGAATGCCGTAGTAGCACCAGTGAATCCGCCGCCGATAACCGAGATTTTATTGCGTTTCAATGTCATTTAGAAACTCCCCTTTTGTTCATATTTAAAAAGAGGGGAAATCCCCTCTCTTAAAAAACCAAATTTCATTTAAAATTACATGTTTTTGATTAGTTCATTAGCGAACTCAGAACATTTAACTTCTGTAGCTCCGTCCATTAGACGAGCAAAGTCATAAGTTACTACTTTTGAAGCGATAGATTTTTCCATTGAATCCATGATTAGTTTTGCAGCTTCGTTCCAACCAAGGTGTTCAAGCATTAATACACCAGAAAGGATAACAGAAGATGGGTTTACTTTATCAAGTCCAGCATATTTTGGAGCTGTTCCGTGAGTTGCTTCGAAAATAGCATGTCCAGTTACGTAGTTGATGTTAGCACCTGGAGCGATACCAATACCACCAACTTGAGCAGCTAGTGCATCTGAAATATAGTCTCCGTTTAAGTTCATTGTAGCAACTACATCGAACTCTTTTGGACGAGTTAAGATTTGTTGTAAGAAGATATCAGCGATTGAATCTTTTACTAAGATTTTTCCAGCTGCAAGTGCATCAGCTTGTGCTTTGTCAGCAGCTTCTGTTCCTTGCTCTTCTTTAATTTGATCGTATTGGTTCCAAGTGAATACTTTATCGCCGAATTCTTGTTCAGCAACTTCATATCCCCAATTTTTGAAAGCTCCTTCAGTGAACTTCATGATGTTTCCTTTATGAACAAGTGTTAAAGATTCGCGACCTTCTTTAATAACATAGTTAAGTGCAGCACGAACTAAACGTTTTGTACCTTCTTCAGAAACCGGTTTAATCCCAATACCTGAAGTTTCAGGGAAGCGGATTTTGTTAACGCCCATTTCATTTTGAAGGAATTCAATTAACTTTTTCACTTCATCCGAGCCTTTTGCATATTCAATACCAGCATAAATATCTTCTGTGTTTTCACGGAAAATAACCATATCCGTATCTTCAGGACGTTTTACTGGTGAAGGAACACCAGTGAAATAACGAACTGGACGTAGGCAAGTATATAAATCTAATTCTTGACGTAATGCTACGTTTAATGAACGAATACCACCACCGATTGGTGTAGTAAGAGGTCCTTTAATAGCGATTAAATATTCATTGATCACATCAAGCGTTTCTTGTGGTAACCATTCGCCCGTTTGATCGAATGCTTTTTGACCAGCAAGTACTTCTTTCCATTCAATTTTCTTTTCACCGTTATATGCTTTTTCAACTGCTGCTTCTAAAACGCGTGAAGCTGCTGCCCAAATATCAGGACCAGTCCCGTCTCCTTCGATGAAAGGAATAATTGCTGTGTTTGGTACATTAAGTACGCCGTTTTCTACAGTGATTTTACCAGTTGTCATTTTATCATTTCCTCCTACTATATCTATAATGCTATCAACTCATAGTGGTTGATTAACTCTAACTCTTTTGAGCAATATGATTATCTTTCCCCGATAGGAATATATTGTTGCATACCAGGTCCTACATAATCTGCGCGTGGACGGATTAAACGGTTGTTAGCGTACTGCTCAAGAATATGTGCAGTCCAACCCGACACACGTGATACCGCAAAAATAGGTGTAAATAGATCATGGTCAATGTTTAATGAATGATAGACAGATGCAGAGTAAAAATCTACGTTAGGCGGTAAATTCTTTTGGCCTGTAACAATTTCTTCAATGCGAATTGACATATCATATAATTTTGACTCACCGCGAAGCGTAGTAAGTTTTTTAGACATTTCACGTAAGTGTTTTGCACGTGGGTCTCCTTGACGATAAACACGGTGACCGAAGCCCATAATTTTTTCTTTGTTTGCTAATTTATCGTTAATATACTCATCCACTTTTTCTAGTGAATCGATTTCTGTTAACATTTTCATTACTTGTTCATTTGCTCCACCATGAAGTGGTCCTTTTAAAGCACCGATAGCTGCTACAACACCTGAATATATATCTGATAAAGTAGCTACACAAACACGTGCAGTAAATGTAGAAGCATTTAATTCATGATCTGCATGTAGTACAAGTGCTTTGTCAAAAGCTTCTATTTCAATGTCTTGTGGAAGTTCGCCAGATAGCATGTACAAGAAGTTTGCAGCATAACCTAAATCGGTTTTTGGTGCAACTGGTTCCAAGCCTTTTCGAACACGTGAAAATGCAGTTACTAATGTTGAAAGTTTTGCTTGTAATTGAATTGCTTTTAAGTAATTAGCTTCTTCGGACATATCTTCTGCAGCATCATCATATAATGCTAGCATAGATACAGCAGTTCTTAGAGCGGACATCGGGTGCACTTTATTAATTGGATACGTTTTGAAATGATTTAAAACTTCTTGAGGAACTGCCATATTGTCAGCTAGTTGTTGTTTTAACTCTGCTAGCTCATCTGCTTTTGGTAGGCGTTTATGCCATAATAAATATACCACTTCTTCAAAACTTGCATTTGTTGCTAAATCGTCAATATTGTAGCCAACGTATGTAAGTGTGTCATCAATGATAGAACTGATGGCAGTCTCCGCAGCTACAACACCTTCTAAACCACGAGTTGTTGTCATTTCGAAATCTCCCCTTCTACAGTATAATACTTCGCTCCACTTGAACATTGAACGAAGAACGAAGAATCATCTGTATGTATTATGTACCTTTTAATCCTTACAATCTTAGTATAATCATATTTGGCTATTTTGTGAATGAAAACGCTTAAAATTATTAAAAAATAATGTTTCTATATCCTAATATTTTGAAAAGAATGGATGAAAATGATTACTCTACAAATAAATAAGAAAGAAATTATGTCTCTTTGGATACCATTTGGAATTATTATACTAATTTCACTCGTTGCTTATCCTCTATCTTCAGCTATTATTTGTGGCTATTTTTTATATCCTATTACAAATTTCTTTTATAAAAATGTTAAACTTCCTGTTGCCTTAAGTGTGCTGTTAACAGAAGCACTTATTTTATCTAGTTTTATATTATTTCTATATATAATAGTACAAGCACTCCTAGATCTTCTCCCACTAATACACGAACATATTTTATTATTACCATTCGTCGAGTTGAAGCAACATCCCATCTTCTTATTTTTTGAAGGAAAGTTTCAAAACTTATTAAATAAAATTTTGAATGATCTATTATTAAACCTGACAAATTTACCTTCCTATTTTTTTGAAGTTTTTTTATTTAGTATTGGTTTGTTTTTTTCTTTATATGAATCGATGAAAGACCGCCATTGGTTTCTCGTTTACTTTCCTAAAAAAGCACGAAGCTTCTCTCAAAGAGCATTAAAAAAATCATCCGGTGTTATGAACAAATTTATATCGGTAGAATTAAAACTGTTTTTTCTAACGTTTGTTCTTTTATCCATTGGGTTTCAATTATTAGGTTTACATAATCCAGTAAAATACGCTTTTCTCGTATCGTTAGTAGATAGTATTCCTTTTTTAGGAACAGGCATTATTCTAATACCACTCAGTGTTTACTTTTTCCTTATGGATCAACGAATGGCCGGAATAATAGTTCTGCTTCTTTATATATTTGTTCAATTGACGAGACATATCGTAGAAAATGTGCTTTGGTCGTCCTCTATGCAAATAAAGGCTGTCCACGTATTCTTTCTAAGCGCGGCAGCCATTTTAATCTTTGGGTTTATAGGAATATTATTTAGCCCGTTTATTTATTTGATCGCAAATAAGTGGGAGAATCTTACGAAGACTTCATCACGATAACTTGACCATTTTTCATCTTTTTACGGATCCAACGATATAGTAGTGGTTTAAATAGGTTCCGTGTAGGGGCGAATAAAAGCATAAAGCCGAGGATATCTGAAATAAAACCCGGTAATATGACTAAAATAGAACCTATAAAGACGAAGATTCCATTAATAGCCGCTTCACCTGGTGCTTGACCATTTTTAATATTATCCGAAACTTCCCGGAAAGCTCTTATTCCTTGTCTTTTTGCAAAATAAGCACCGATAATCCCACTTGCTAAAATTAAGAGGAACGTATACCCTGCTCCAATCGTTTTACCAGATAAAAGCAGTATATATAATTCTATTGCTGGAATTACAATAATAAGACCTATCAGCCATTTCATAAATTCACCTTCCTAGAATATAGGGTTGTACAATAAGTAAGGAAATACTAAAAAAGTAGGGTGGAAATCATTGAATTCCCCTCTACTTTTTTAGCTTGAAGATAATCTTTTATATGATGCTTGCGTGACCGTGATAAATAGCGCCACTTGTTGCGTCTATTGTTAACTCTTGACCATCTTTTATTAATTTGGTTGCATTTTCTACACCAACGATGACGGGAATTCCTAAACTTAGTCCCACCACTGCAGCATGGCTAGTTAATCCGCCTTCTTCTGTAATTAGACCTTTGCATTTTTCAATACTCGGAACCATATCACGATCAGAACCAATTGTAACAATAATACTATTTGTTGTATCTTGTCCTTCTAGTTCTCTAGCGTTATTCACAACAATTGCTTTTCCAAATGCAGAAGTTTTACCAATTCCTTGCCCTTTAGCAACTTTGTCTCCAATTACATGAACTTTCATCAAGTTCGTTGTGCCAGCTTCACCAACAGGAACTCCTGCAGTAATCACAACTAAATCACCATGCGATACATACTCATGAACGATGCTTTCCTCGATTGCTATTTCTAGCACTTCATCTGTTGAATAAGCTTTTTTCCCAACAATCGGATAAACACCCCATACGAGTGTTAGCTTTCTAGAAGGTAAATTAGACGAAGTCACTGCAATAATTGGCACACCAGGTCTGAATTTAGAAATCATTTTAGCAGTATGGCCGCTCTCTGTTGGAGCAATTACTGCTTTTACTTTTAAGTTAATTGCAGTATGTGCTACAGCTTGTCCAATTGCGTCTGTTAAATTTACTTCACGTGCCTTACTTAACTTGGATACATGTGCACGATAATCAATTGCATTTTCCGTTCTTTTTGCAATTTTATCCATCGTTTGAACAGCCTCTACTGGATAATAACCAGCTGCTGTTTCACCTGACAACATAATAGCATCTGTTCCGTCTAAAATGGCATTTGCAACGTCACTAGCTTCTGCACGGGTTGGTCTTGGATTACGTTGCATAGAGTCTAGCATTTGAGTTGCTGTAATGACAGGTTTCCCCGCTACATTACATTTTTTAATAAGGCTTTTTTGCACTAAAGGAACTTCTTCCGCTGGAATTTCTACACCAAGATCTCCCCTTGCAACCATTAAACCATCTGAAACTTGAATAATTTCATCAATGTTGTCGACGCCTTCTTGGTTTTCAATTTTCGGGATGATTTGAATATGAGAACCACTATTATTTTCAAGCAACTCTCTAATTTCTAGTACGTCTTTCGCTCGTCGAACAAAAGAAGCCGCGATGAAATCTACATCTTGTTCAATTCCAAATAGAATATCTTTCGCATCTTTCTCTGTAATACCTGGTAGTTGAACAGAAACTCCTGGTACATTTACGCCTTTATTATTTTTTAGCGTTCCCGCATTTTGAACATACGTGGAAATAACGCCGTCAGTCGTATTAATATTCGTTACGATTAGCTCGATTAAACCGTCATCAAGTAAAATAATAGAACCTTCTTGCACATCTTCTATTAGTTTTTCATACGAAATAGAAAAACGTTCGTTGTTACCTAAAACTTCTGTCATAGAAATATCAATTGTTTGACCAGTCGTCAATTCAATTGCGTCATTTTCCATTTTATGTGTACGAATTTCAGGTCCTTTTGTATCTAATAAAATACCTACAATTTTCCCTACTTTTTTAGACACTTCTCGAATTGTTTTAATTCTTGCAGCATGTTCTTCATGACTTCCATGTGAAAAATTTAATCTGGCTACGTTCATCCCTGCCTCGATTAATTTTTCTAACATTTCCTCTGATTCACTTGCAGGTCCAATTGTACAAACTATTTTCGTTTTTCTCATCGTCCAATTCCTTTCTATGTAAAAGAATTTTTTTAAATAGATAATTCTTTCGATAATTGATACATATTTTGATCAAATACTTCGCTTTTCTCAAATGCTTCATTCATATCATAGTCTATCACTTGATGATTCTGTATGCCAACTGCTCGTCCTCCAGAACCAGCAATTAGTACCTCTACAGCTCTAGCACCGAACATACTTGCAAGTACTCGGTCACGTCCTGTTGGAGAACCGCCACGCTGAATATGACCTAAAACTGAAACACGCGTTTCAATATTTGCATGCTCCATTAGTTTAGCAGCAAATTCCGATCCACTCATAACTCCTTCAGCAACGATAATAATACTATGTTTTTTACCACGAGAAGTTCCGCTTTTTAAGCGTTCCACCACTTCTTCCATATTCATCTTTACTTCTGGAATAATAATCGTCTCTGCTCCACCTGCTAAACCAGCCCACAAAGCTAAATCTCCCGCATCTCTACCCATTACTTCTACGATAAATGTTCGGTCGTGAGAAGTGGCAGTATCGCGAATCTTATCTATACAATCGATTACCGTGTTAAGTGCTGTATCGAAACCAAGCGTGTAATCTGTTCCCGGAATATCATTATCAATCGTTCCAGGTATTCCTACACAAGGAAAACCGTTTTTCGTTAACGTCATCGAACCGCGATAAGAACCATCTCCACCGATAATAACAAGACCTTCGATACCGTTTGCTTTTAATTGCTCAATTGCTTTTTGTTGACCTTCTTCTGTCCGAAATTCGGGACATCTCGCAGAATAGAGTTTCGTTCCACCTCTTTGAATAATATCTCCAACGGAACCTAAATTTAATACTTCCATATTTCCATCGATTAAGCCTTGATACCCGTGAAAAATCCCTACTACTTCGAGTCCCTCGTAAATTGCTTTTCTTACTACAGCACGTATTGCAGCATTCATCCCAGGAGCATCTCCACCACTTGTTAATACACCTATACGCTTCACAATGGTTCCTCCAAACTTTTAAATTTGATAATTCCATCTTATCATGAATGGAGTCAAAAAAAATGCGTCACTATAGACGCATTTTTTTTATTCGTTGTATTCTCCCATATGTTTGAACTTATTATAACGAGCCTCTATTAACTCTTCAGCAGAAAGCTTGGAAAGCTCGCGTAAAGAGTTGATTAGAACATCTTTCATGTATGTTGCTTGTGCCTCTGAATCTCTATGGGCACCGCCATATACTTCACGAATAACTCCATCTATAATATTCATTTTTTTCAAATCAGGCGCAGTAATTTTCATCGCTTCCGCTGCTTGCTTCGCAAGTGATGCATCTTTCCATAAGATAGATGCTGCTCCTTCCGGGGAAATAACGGAATATGTGGAGTTTTCCAACATATGAATATGATTAGCAACTCCAAGTGCAAGCGCACCACCACTTCCGCCTTCTCCAATTACAACACTAATAACCGGTACTTTTAAACCAGCCATTTCTACTAAATTTCTCGCGATTGCTTCACTTTGTCCACGCTCTTCAGCCGCTTTACCTGGATAAGCCCCTTTTGTATCGATAAAACAAATAATCGGGCGATTAAATTTTTCCGCTTGCTTCATTAAACGTAATGCTTTTCGATAGCCTTCCGGATGTGGCATTCCGAAATTACGTTTAATATTTTCTTTCGTATCAATCCCTCGCTGATGACCAATGATCGTAATAGGTTTACCATCAAACAGTGCAATTCCACCTATGATCGCTGCGTCGTCTCCGTAAAGACGATCTCCATGTAGCTCGATGAAATCTGTAAATAATAATTGAATATAATCTCTTGTCGTAGGACGACTTGGATGACGAGCCACTTGCACACGATCCCAAGGTTCCATATTTTCATAAATTTCTTGTTCTAATTTGTGTAATCTTTTTTCTAGATTTTTTATTTCTGCAGTCAGATCCACTTCTGCGCTTACTGTATATTCTTTTAACTCTTCAATTTTAGCTTTTAACTGGACAACCGGTTCTTCAAAAGGCATTGTTTTTACCATGTAGAAACCTCCTTATTCATATGCATTTGGACAAGTGTTGCCACTTTTTCACGCATATCTTTTCGATGAATTACTGCATCTAATTGACCATGATCCATTAAAAATTCCGCAGTTTGAAAATCCTCTGGAAGTTTTTCGCGGACCGTTTGTTCAATTACTCGTCGACCAGCAAACCCGATCAATGCTTTTGGCTCTGCAATATTAATGTCTCCTACTGAAGCAAAACTTGCTGAAACGCCGCCTGTAGTAGGATGCGTTAAAATGGAAATGTATAAAAGACCGTGATCACTATGTCTTCTTAAAGCTACGGAAGTTTTCGCCATTTGCATTAAAGATAATACGCCTTCTTGCATTCTGGCACCACCACTAGCTGTGAAAATAATAAATGGGACTTGAAGCTGCGTTGCTTTTTCAATAGCTCTCGTAATTTTCTCTCCTACAACCGAACCCATAGACCCCATTCTAAAATGAGAATCCATAATTGCTACAACTACTTTTTGACCGTCTAATTGCCCCACACCAGTAAGCACTGCTTCGTTTAAACCAGTTTTCTTCGCATCTGATTTAATTTTTTCAGTATAGCTAGGGAAATTTAATGGATTTACTGTTTCTAAGTGGTCATCCATCGATTCAAATGTGTTTTCATCTAAAAAGATTTCTACTCGTTCATGCGCAGTCATTTTCATATGATGGTCACAAGTAGGGCAGACTTTTAAATTTTTCATCAAGTCCTTTGTGAAGACGTTTTTTCTACATTCCGGACATTTCACCATAATTCCTTCTGGCACATCATTTTTCGCTTTTTCAGTTGGTATTGTCGCATATTTCTTTTTTTGATTTTTTCTAAATATATCTCGAATCATTTTATTTCTCCCCTATTCATTAACAATTTCCATTCATTATAATTGGATATTGCTTGTTGCTCATTCCCAACTTTTAAATTGCCTAAAAGCATTTTCCAGGCTTCTTTCTCTTTTACATTCATCAAACTACGATAAGGTTCTCCTGCAAACTGTTTCAACAAAAACCAGATTTTCAAGCCTAATCTATTATTGGATATAATAATTATTTCTCGGATAATGTCTTCTTGAAACATTTCTTCTTGTAATTTATCTATGAAAGCGTCCCAAATCGATTGTTTTTGAAGTTGTTCGGTCAGACATATTGTCCGAATAGCCTCTTTTTCTAATGCATGCATTGTTGTATGCACATCTTTTTTTGATCTAGAATCCTGTAATATAAAAGTAGATAATAATTCCACTAGTTGGTGTTTACGAAAATCAGAAAGAAAAGTTCCTTCTCCTCGTCTAGTTTCTATTATTCCAAGCAATTCTAAACTTCTAAGCGCTTCCCTAACTGTTGAACGTCCAACTTGTAAACGCTCAGCAAGTTCTCTTTCGGATGGCAATTTGCCACCTACTGGTATGTTTTCATCATGAATGAGTTGTCTTAGTTGCTTCACTATTTCTAAAAACATTTTTCTGGAGTTATTATTTGGGATCATCCAATCCTCACTCTTCCATTAATTACAAAGTGGTCTGACCACTCATAGTTAATAGCATACAAAAAAATGTGGTAAACGTAAAGAAAAAACTGTACTACATACGTACAGTTTATAGTGAAACTAGTTTTCCTATTATTTGAGTTCGACCATTGCGTCGCTCGGATTTTCCTTCCACTACAAGGATGGCAAGTTCTTCTAACAAGAGATTGTACTTTGCGTAATCCTCTGGAAATAGCGTAACGGAGATGCTTCCCGTTTCATCTTGGATCGTGACAAAGGCCATCGATTCCCCTTTTTTTGTTCTTATTTTTTTGATGTCCTGTATTAATCCTACTACTGTTACTTTTCCATCTCTAGTTGATTGTAAAATATCCCAAATATTATTTACTTTCTGTTGAATACTCTTTTTCTTAGAAACCGTCGGATGCTCTGAGAAATACTGACCTAACACTTCTTTTTCAAATTGGAGTTTTACCATTAATGGCAATTCATCGGTTCTAATATATTTTGATTTTCCAAAATGAGTGGCATTTCCTTCAAATAAGTCAGTGTCTTCTGTAGGACTAACAAGTTCCGCATATTTCACAGCTGCATCTAGTGTTGCAAGCAGAGTAGATCGCTCTTCCTGAAAGTTATCTAGTGCACCCGCTTTGATGAGCGGCTCTATATTTTTCCTAGTAAAATGGATAGCGGATAAATCAGCGGCTAGATCAAAAAGATCATCCCACTTTCTTGCTCCATTTCTTCTTAGTTGCAATAACTTCTGGGTAAATGTATGTGAAACACCCTTAATCGCTTGCAAACCAAATCTCACTCCATCATTTTCCACTGTGAAAAAGGTGTGGCTATTAAAAATAGAAGGCGGAAGTATTGGAATTCCTTTCTGCTTCATTTCCATTACTAGTTGATTTATCTTTTCTTGATTGCCAGTTGCTGTGCTAAGTAATGCACAATAAAAAGCTACAGGAAAATGTGCTTTTAAAAAAGCCATTTGATAAGAAATAACACTATATGCTACCGCATGGCTTTTTGGAAAACCATAATCCGCAAAACGCACGATCAGATCATAAACAGATGAAGCGGCCGGTTCGGCATGACCTAGTTGTATTGCTTTTTGTACAAAATGTGTTCTTTCTTTTTGCAAAATATCCCGATTTTTCTTACTTACTGCTCTACGAAGTAAATCTGCTTCTCCAAAAGTAAAGCCCGCCATTTGTGATGCGATTTGCATGATTTGTTCTTGATAGACAATTATGCCATACGTTTCTTGTAGGATCGGCTGTAATACTGGATGCTCGTATGTTACCGGTAATTGACCTAATTTTCGTTTCGCATAAAGTGGTATACTCTCCATTGGACCTGGTCTATAAAGGGCATTTACCGCTACAATATCTTCAAACTTGGTCGGTTGAATTTGCTTGAGGGAGTGTCGCATCCCCTCTGATTCTAGTTGAAAGACACCCGTCGTATCGCCATTTTGTAATAGGCGAAATGTACGCTCATCATCGAAAGAAATAGTAGCTAGCGAAAACGATTGCGACTTATTTTTATGGATAATCTTTAAAATTCGTTCAATAATCGTTAAGTTTCTTAGTCCTAGGAAATCCATCTTTAACAAGCCGGCCTGTTCTACTTCTTTCATTGGCCATTGCGTTAAAAATAGATCGTCGTGTCCCATTTGAATTGGGACTACATCCACTAAAGGTATCGGTGATAACACAACTCCCGCAGCATGTGTAGAAGCATTTCTAGGTAACCCTTCTAACGCAAGTGCGACCTCAAACCATTTTTTTCGTATTTCTTCTGTTTGTATAAACTCGCGTAGCTTTTGAGATTGTGCATACGCCTCTTTCAATGTAATACCGTTTTTGTTTGGGATAAAAGAAGAAATAGCTTCTAATGTAGAAGATTCAAAACCAAAGATTCTAGCAACTTCCCTCGCTACTGCCTTTGCGGATAATGTACCAAATGTAATTATTTGTGAAACATAGTTTTTCCCGTATTTTTCAGCAACATACCGAATTACTTCCATTCTTCTCGAATCTGCAAAGTCAATATCAATATCCGGCATAGTGATACGTTCTGGATTTAAAAAACGTTCGAATAGAAGACCGTATTGGAGAGGATCCACATCGGTTATAAATAGAGAATAGGCAACAAGTGAACTTGCTGATGACCCCCGACCTGGACCTGTCAAAATACCTGTCCGTTTAGCATATTTCATAAAATCTTGCACGATTAGAAAATAGTCTTCGTAATTCATTTCATTAATAATTTGAAGTTCATAATGAAGCCGCTCTTTATACTTTTGCGTCACTTTACCTAAACGAATGTTTAAACCTTCTTCACAAAGTGCTCGCAAATAATCTTTCGCATTTTCCTGCGCAGGCAAAGGGAATTTCGGCATAATATGTGCTTGTTTATCGAGTTGGACATGACATTTTTCTAGCATTGACCTCGTATTTTCAAGCCATTCTGGAACGTCCGAAAACCATTCCTTCCACTCTATTTCTGTCAGCACATGAAACGAATCGTCCGTAGGTTTTAAGCGATTACGATCGGTCATTTTTAGTGATTGATCCATTGCGTTCAATACTTCATATGCAAATGCATCTTCTTTTTGCACATAGCGACTCAAATGATAGACAGTAATTTTAATAGAAGTTTGCTGTGCTGCGGCTATTATTTCGTCTTCGATGTCTTGCTTTATCCCATTTGGTCGCTCTAACCCGATATACAAATTACCAATTCCAAAGAGGTCATTTAGTTCCACTAATGCCTCTTTGGAAAACTGCTTATCCCCTTTATAAACTGCAATAATGCCATCTTTATAAGCTTCCAACCATTTCTTTGGAAGTTCCGCTAGTTCTCTCGTTTCCAAACTGCTTGAAATTTTTAATATATTTTCATACCCATTATTATTTTTTGCATAAATAACAAGCGAAACACATTTTTCATCTAATTGGACATTTAACGTTAGTCCGATAATCGGATGAATATGATGTTTTTTCATTTCATGCCAAAAAGGCATTATGCCATACAAAGTACTGTTTGTAATAGCGACTGCCTTTGCATGATTGCTTTTTAGCTTTTCAATAAGTGGCTCCAATTGAATTGTACTTTTCAGCATATCCGCTGATGTCACAATTTGTGGATATACTGTTTCCATATAACACACCTCAATTTACAGCTTTTTTAAATCTTCTATTACTAGATCTGCTTCTTCCCAACTTTGTACGGAAGCACCGGAAGCAAGTGGATGACCTCCACCCCCATATTTCTTCGCAACTGTATTAATAACGGGACCTTTAGATCGCAAGCGAACTCGAATAGTATCTGTATCTTCTATGAAAAATACCCAGCACTTCATGCCTTTTACGTCTGCAAGTACACTAACTAATAGGGACGCTTCTGAATCGGATACATTGTATTCTTTTAACAATTCCCTCGTCAGTTTCATATGCCCTACACCATTGTCATCCATTTCAAAGTTTGCATATATATACCCTTTTAATTGGAGTAGGTTGCTTTCTACTTCATACATTCCATTGAATAATTCAGTACGATCAAACCCATAAGCAAGTAATTGACCTGCAAAATTCATCGTTTGCTCTGTTGTACTTTGGAACATGAATCGACCAGTATCACCTACTATACCTGCATAAAGTAGTCTTGCAACGGTGGCATCCATTGTCCAGTTTTTATAGACTTTTGCTTCTGCAAATAGCTCGCATATTAACTCGCTAACAGAGCTTGCATTTGTATCGACCCAAAGTAAATCCCCATATGCGTCATCATTTGGATGATGATCGATTTTTATAAGATAACTTCCTAGTTTATAACGTTCGTCATCAATTCTTTCCGTATTCGCTGTATCTGTAACAATGATTAATGCATCTTTAAAATCCTCATCAAGAACTGTGTTAGGACGCGCAAGAAAGTCTAACGTGTGTTCATGTTTTCCGGTAGCCAATACCTTTTTATTCGGATAGTTTAAGGAGATTAACTCTTTCAGTCCAATTTGAGATCCATATGCGTCTGGATCTGGTCTCACATGTCGGTGAATAATTATTTTGTCATAGCGTTCGATTGTGTCAATGATTTGTCTTTTCATTTCAGTTCTCCTTAGTTAGTCAAGTTTACCATTCGCATTTTTTGAAATTTACTATTACAATAATAGAAGGATATGATGGAAGTTTCACTTTATTGGAGGTTCATAATGATTGTTAATGGAATATTAATATGTGCAATAGTTGTCTCATTTGTTTGGTATTTTTATTTTAAAACGAAACAGTTGCGAACACATTTACCGATTCGAAAAAAATGGTTTGCGGCAAAAGCAGCTGTATGTCTTGGTGCTTTCGTGTTTTTCTTTGGTATTAACTTTTTATTTATTTACCAATCCTCTGTCACTTATGCTGTTACTGGATTGTTTGTCTTACTTGGTGGTTATTTTATGTATCATAATTATAAAGCGAGCAAACATTACGGACAGTTTGTTGAAGAAGAACTAACGTTAAATCAATAAGTATTAGAATGGTGCAGCCTATGAAAGCTGCATCATTTTTTTATCTCTCCAGCAGTTGGTATGTGAGCATCGCTTTTCCTACTAATTGTTTTTCGTTGAATACTTCTATGTCTATTTTCGCCACTTTTCGACTCATTTCTAAAACGCGCGCATGAACACGAAGAACACTTTCCAACTGAATAGGTTTCGTGTAATAAATCGTCATGTTCTCCACGACACTTTCTCCCCGTTTTCGAATCTTCAACGTTTGGGATCCAGTTTCTGTTACTAATATTGTAAATGCGCCATATGACATCGCCCCGAAATGGTCGGTCATTTGAGGGGTTACTTCAAATTCAAAGATGAATTCCTCGGTAGAAATGGCTTTTATTTGTTGTTTCACAATATCATCAATAGTTTCTCCATTTTGGGGCTGTCTAGACGCCGCTTGTAAAGCTTTTAAAACGTCCTGCCTGCTAATAACCCCTTCCAGATTATTATTATCACCTACAACTGGCAACAAATCGATCCCTTCCCAAATCATTCGGTGACTTGCAGAAGCAACACTCGTTTTCATCGTAATCGATATAGGTGTTTTCGTCATAACTTTTTCGATAATTTCATGATTTTCTTTCCCAATAACATCTCTAGCAGTAACAATTCCAACTAATTTGTTGGATTTATCTACTACTGGAAAACCTCCATGTGTGGTGACATCATTCAATTCGCGATATTGCTTCACATGATCGGTCGTACGAAGATACGCTGTTTTCTCTAAAGGAATATAAATATCCTCAATAAGAAGTACATCTTTTTTAATCAATTGGTCATCAATTGCACGGTTAATCATCGTGGCAACAGTAAAAGAGTCATAACTTGTCGAAATAACAGGTAATTCTAGTTCATCGGCTAGTTTTTTTGTAGGTTCTGGAACATCAAAGCCTCCTGTCACAAGGATTGCCGCTCCTGCCTGTAGTGCGGTCTCATGAACTTTTAAGCGATTTCCAACAATTAGTAAATTACCAGGCTCCACATAACGCATCATATCTTCTAACTGCATGGCACCTATTACAAATTTATTCAACGTTTTATAAAGACCCGTTTTACCACCTAATACTTGTCCATCTACAATATTTACAACTTCTGCAAATGTTAGGCGTTCAAAATGTTCTTTTTTCTTTAGTTCGATTCGTATCGTTCCTACTCGTTCAATCGTGCTAACTAATCTTCTGGTTTCTGCTTCCTTTATGGCACGATAGGCAGTTCCTTCACTTACTGTTAAATCTTTTGCAATTTGCCTAACCGATATTTTATCTCCAACTGGTAGTTTTTCTATATATGCTAAAATTTGCTCGTGTTTTGTTGTCATGTAGTCACATCCAAACGATTGTTATACGTTTATTGTACCACATTTTCCTATTTTTCTAATCACGTGGCAGTTGTACACAATCCCCTGCATGCAATATTTGTACTTCTGCTGTCGTTACAAGTTCTTTAAAATAATGTGGATCTTGTTTAATAGGCGGGAATGTATCATAGTGAATCGGCACTACAACTTTTGGTTTTATTAATTCTGTAGCATAGGCGGCATCTTCCGGTCCCATTGTAAAGTTATCTCCTATTGGTAAAAATGCGACATCAATATTATTTCTATCGCCGATTAGCTTCATATCCCCGAATAATGCAGTATCGCCAGCATGGTAAATAGTTTTACCTTCCGCCGTAAATAATACTCCAGCAGGCATCCCGGTATAAATCGATTGACCACCTTCTGTTGTATACGATGAACTATGGAATGCGTGTGTAAATTTCACTCTTCCAAATTCAAAATCTCTTGCACCGCCTAAGCCCATTGCATGCACCTTTACACCTTGAGTTTCTATATATTCGGCAAGTTCAAATGGAGCGATTACTAATGCATCACATTTTTTTGCAATCTCCACTGTATCCCCTACATGATCATTATGTCCATGTGTCAATAAAATGGCATCTGCCGTTACTTCCTCAGCATCTAAATCAGTTTGTCCATTTCCATTTATAAAAGGGTCAATCAATATTGTATGTGTATTTGTTTTAATCTTTACTACCGAATGTCCATGATAACTAATAATCATCTCGTTATCTCTCCTTTAGAAATTATTATACTTCTTCTGTATTCATTCTACGTAGATGCGATATTTCCTTTATTCTGCTATTCTTAATTTATAAATTTAAAAGAGGTGTCCGTATGAATCAAGTCAAAAAAATCCAAAACTTTCTACAAACGAACAATATCGAAGCAGCTTTCATCACCACTCCGGATAATGTATTTTACTTCACTGGTTTCCGAAGCAATCCACATGAGCGCTTACTTGGTGTAGCTATTTTTAAAGAAGCAGAGCCTTTTATCATTTGTCCGCAAATGGAAATCCCAGATGCAAAAGTTGCCGGCTGGCAAGGTCAAATTGTTGGCCATCAAGATACGGAAAATGCATGGGATATTGTCGTACAAACAATGAAAGAAAAAGCAGGAGATATTACGACGCTCGCAGTGGAAAAAGCACATTTAACTGTAGAAAGATTAGAAGCATTAGTAGAAAGAATTCCTGCTTTACAAGTTTCGAGAATCGATGAAAAAATCAACGATCTTCGCGTGATTAAATCCGAAGAAGAATTAGAAAATATGCGAAAAGCAGCCGAACTTGCAGATTATGCTATTGAAGTAGGATGTAAAGAAATTGCAGAAGGTAAAACGGAGATCGAAATATTAAACGCAATCGAACTGGCTGTAAAAGAAAAAGGCGCTGCCCAAATGTCTTTCGATACAATGGTACTTAGTGGACCCAAAACAGCTTCTCCGCACGGAACGCCTGGAGACCGTAAAATCCAAAAAGGCGACTTTATTTTATTCGATCTTGGTGTAGTTTATAATGGCTATTGTTCTGACATCACACGCACGGTTGCTTTTGGGGAACCATCACCTGATAAACGTGAGATATATGAAACCGTTCGACGTGCAGAAGAAGCAGCTGTACAAGCTGTAAAACCAGGAATTACTGCGATGGAACTAGATAAAATAGCTCGTGATGTCATTACAGATGCAGGCTACGGAGAGTACTTTACCCATCGTTTAGGGCATGGACTTGGAATTTCTGTACATGAGTTCCCATCTATTACTGGTGTAAATGAGATGAAATTGGAAACTGGTATGGTATTCACAATTGAACCTGGCATTTACCACCCAGAAATAACAGGCGTTCGCATTGAAGATGATGTGGTTGTCACAGCAGACGGCGTCGAAGTTTTAACTAAATTCCCGAAAGAATTACAAATCTTATAAGTAAAACAAAAGCATCCTAGCAAGGGTGCTTTTTTATCTACCTAACAAATAGCCTAAAAATGCAAATACTAATCCTCCTGCGTAAGTAATCACAAAGTACAATACCCATGTTCGTGGATATTTTTGAAGGATAAACAGTTCTTTATGGAGAGTAGAAAAAGTCGTAAAAGCTCCTAGAAATCCGGTACCAATAAGTAAAATGTAGATATCCTTTAAGCCAACGTTTAAAATGAATCCAAGGAGAAAAGAGCCGATCAAATTAACTGCAAGTGTTCCAAGAGGCAAACGATCTACTACAGTTTTGTTCCATTTTTGAGAAGTATAATACCTTGCAATCGCTCCTAAAAATCCTCCAGTTCCTACTGCTAAAACATAATAAACATTCATTCCATCACCTCTTTTTTCCATCCTAAATTACTCATAAAAATACCACCAACAATACTTACAACTATATACAAGAAAGCTAGTAACATTTTTCCTTGTTCAAACAATTCAACAGTTTCCACACTCAAAGCGGAAAAAGTAGTAAAGGAACCTAAAAAGCCTGTACCAATGACCGTCTTTAACTGGCTAGACAAAGAGAAAAATCTAGAAGTTAAAAAGGTCAACGCATAACAACCAACTAAATTAACGAGTAATGTTGCAAATGGAAAAAGGGAATTAGAAAAAAAGAGAATCCCTACTAAGTAACGTGAAATGGCACCTAAAGATCCAGCTAATCCAATATATAAATAAATCAATTGTATCCACTCCATTATGCTGCGTAATGAGAAATCACCCAAATCCTTTAACAGAGTTGGGTGATAGTTTGTCCTATTATTAATTCAAAAGCGTTGCAACATCTACATAAGGTAATCCTTGTGCTTCAGCAACTGCTTTAAATGTTACATGACCTGCTAGCGTATTAATACCTTTTTGTAATGCAAGATTATCCAAACAAGCTTGTTTATAGCCTTTATTTGCTATTTGAAGCGCGTAAGGTACTGTTGCATTGATCAATGCCATTGTTGACGTTCTAGGAACTGCTCCAGGCATATTCGCCACGGCATAATGCACAACACCATGCTTTTCATATGTTGGATTATCATGCGTTGTAATACGGTCAGAAGTTTCGAAAATTCCACCTTGGTCAATAGCAATGTCGATCACTACAGAACCTGGAGACATAGATTTAATCATTTCTTCTGAAACAAGCTTCGGTGCTTTTGCCCCCGGAATAAGAACTGCTCCAACGACTAAATCGGCCTCTCTTACTGCTTCTCCGATATTATATGGATTAGAGATTAAAGTTTGTACTTGACTCCCAAATAAATCTTCTAATTGACGAAGACGATCTGGGTTTAAGTCAATAATCGTTACTTGGGCACCCATACCTAACGCCACTTTTGCTGCGTTTGTACCGGCAATACCACCACCCACTATTGCTACTTTCGCTCGTGGAACACCTGGTACTCCACCAAGTAATATTCCTTTACCACCGTTAATTTGTTCTAAATATTGAGCACCAATTTGAGTTGCCATACGCCCTGCTACTTCACTCATTGGAGATAGTAATGGAAGTGTATTATTCGGAAGTTGCACTGTTTCATAAGCTATAGCAGTTACTTTCTTTTCCAGAAGCACTCTTGTTAAATCATCTTCTGGTGCTAAATGTAAATAAGTGAAAAGGATAGATTCTTCTCGTATAAGATCAAATTCAGCATGTGTAGGTTCTTTTACTTTCATTACCATCTCTTGATCCCATGCTTCTTGTGCCGTTTGAACGATGGTTGCTCCAGCATCAATATAATCTTGATCTGTAAAGCTCGAACCTATTCCTGCTCCACTTTCAATATATACCTCATGATTATAGTGTGTTAAACTCACTACCCCAGCAGGTGTCATTGCCACACGGTTTTCATTGTTTTTTGTTTCTTTCGGAATTCCAATACGCATTTTTATATCCCCCTATGTAATACGATATTGTTGGATGAATGATTCGTCTAGCTACGTTAATCACTTTCGAACAATTCCATTTTATCACTTCTATATTCATAATGCTTCAATAATTTGAATAATATAAGCGCTCCGTGCAAATTCTCATAAAAATAACATACTTATTGATTATCGTAATTTATTCAATGCAGTATTAACACTATAGTAAAATGTTCAATTACGTCTTCGGAGTACTCTGAATTTGAATTTTTAGTAACACCTTTACCGAGAATTCAATAGTGGGATGCGGCAAAGCCGCATCCCCTATTCTTTCGATAATCCTATTACTTCTATTCATCCCTCGTACTCCTACAACGTATTTGAACAAAATACAAAAGCTTTAGATTAATGAGAGAATAGCTCCTTTCTCATATCTTAAAAGGCAGCCAAAAATACAATTTTGGCTGCTTACCACCTCTCTATATGTTTTCCGCCTTACTATTATTTAAAAAGTGTCACCCTTTTAGTTAGTATTACTATGGTCATGGTGTTTCTTTGTAAAGAATAAAAAAGAGACTTCCAATAAGATAAGAAATGTGCTTGCGAAATTGCATCTTCGCAAGCTTTCTTAATAGAAAGTATATCCTATCTTCTTATCCAAAGCATTTGCATTTTTCACTTGAACTTTTTCGGGTAGGGACGGACAAATACCTGCCACAAGATTATCTGGAAAAATGTTTAGGGGTGTGACAAAGTCACACCCCTAAACATTGTTTTTACGATATTGGTGTAGCAATCATTTCGTCCAAAGCAATCCGAAGATATAGAAGTGTAAGCCATGCCCTTGTTCATTTCTTGACAGAATAAAATAACTATTCAACAAATGTGTAAAAATAAATAATAAAAATAAGCAGGAATATGTCAATTAATATCGAAATATATATATAAAGAAAAAGGAGGTTTTTATCATGACATTAAAATATAAACAAATTCTCGTTGCAGTGGACGGTTCAAAAGAAGCGGAGTATGCATTTAAGAAGTCAGTTTCTATCGCAGCTAGAAACAATGCAACATTAAATTTAGTTAATATCATTGATACAAGGTCGTTTGCTGCAATTGAAGCATATGACCGCTCCATAGCTGAAAGAGCTCAAACATTTGCAGAAGAATTGCTAGAAGGTTATAAAACAGAGGCACATGCTGGCGGAGTCCAACATGTAAATGTCATCGTTGATTATGGTTCTCCAAAAACGATGATTTCTAAAGACCTTGCTAAAAAAGTGGTAGCAGATTTAATTATTTGTGGTGCCACTGGTTTGAATGCGATGGAACGATTTTTAATTGGTAGTGTGTCCGAGTATATTGTACGCTCCGCATCTTGCGACGTATTAGTTGTTCGTACAGAAGAAATTCCTGACTAAGAAAAGCTTAAGCAAATAATTTAATTATTTTAATATTAGGTAAAGGGTAGCCCGTGAGGACTACCCTTTTATTTTGCGTTTTCTTCTTGCCATATGTCTATTTTTTGGAAAAATAATTCCATTGCTTCTTTATTCGTCATATTTGGAACTTTTGCAAGCAATACTTCACGTGGTCCCTTTAAATCTTCCCTTTTCTTTTGCAACACCAACAAGCTTTTCTCTTGTCCTTTTGTTTTAAAAATAGAAGCGGGGAATTGAATGACTGCTTGAATCCATCCATTTTCTTTCATAAACTTATGAAGCTGCGGTGCTTGTTTAGATTCAAAAATAGTGTTTGGCACTAAAAAGTATAAATATCCACCTGGCTTTACATGCTTCATCGATTGTTCGATGAATAAATGATGAGCATAAGACATTTCCTCTTTACTATGCAAAAAATAGTCCTGTGCTGTTTCATCATCTGGATAATATCCAACTGGTAAATCACTTACTACTACATCCACAGGATCTATTAATAATGGTTTTAAAGCATCTTGTCGGAATAGTTGAATATCATGTGTAAGCAATTCTCCAGTTTGAGCTGCTAGTTGTATTAATAACTCATCTATTTCTACACCGTAAGCATGATTTTCAGAAGGCAATGCATTCATCACTGTATAAAGCAAATTTCCCGTTCCAAATGCAGGATCCAAAATGGACAATTCTTTTTTGTCTTTTGCCACTACTTTTACAAAATAACTTACTAGAAGTCCAATAGCATCTGGTGTCATTTGGTGATTCACTTGAGAAGTTGATTTCATTCCTTTTAATATCGCCAATTGAATCGCTTTTCGAATTTGTTCTTTCGTCGGGTTAGTTACTGTAGGCACTTTTTTGTCTTCTAACCATAATTCTAGCGCGTATACTACCCCTTCTAAGTAAGTGGCTGATTGTTGTTCTTCTATAAATGTACTTTCTTGATCTATAAACGTAAATATTTGTTCGACATTGGTGTGCATCTATACATCCCTCAAATGAAAACCCACTAAACTAGAATTAGCTGAGTGGGTTTGATTTTATTTATTTGTTTGTTGCTTGTTTAACTGCTTCTAATGCTTTGTCGTAGTCTGGATGATTCGTTCCTTCACTTACATATTCAGCGTAAGTAACAACATCATTTTTATCCACTACGAATACAGAACGCGTTAATAAACGCAATTCTTTTATACCAACACCGAATGCTTCTGCGAATGAAAAATCACGGTGGTCAGATAGAGTTTGAATAGCATCTGCAGCGTTTGCTCCACACCAACGTGCTTGAGCGAATGGTAAGTCAGCAGAAATTGTTAAAATCACAACATCTTCACCTAAACTAGCAGCAGCTTGATTGAATGTGTTTGTTTGCGTTGAACAAACGCCTGTATCAAGTGATGGGACTACACTGATTAAACGTACTTTACCTGCAGAATCTTGTAGCGTTACTGGTGATAAATCATTTGCTAACACCGTAAAGTTCGGTGCTTTCTCGCCAACTACTACTTCTTGACCAACTAAAGTTACTGGATTGTTTTTAAATGTTACTTGTGCCATAAATATGTAGCCTCCTTTTTCATTACCTTCATCTTACTAGAATACATTCTGTTCTTGCAACTCTTTTGCAACAGAAGTACGTTCATATTCAAGTTTTTCTTTTTTATCATACACTGCTTCATGAACGACTAGAGTGTCTGCGATAAAATCATGAATAGCTTGTTTTTTCGGTGTAAATGCAGTAACAAGATACGGAATATTTAAAGGGATGACGGAAATAAGTCTTCCAATCCATTCTCTAAATAAGACTGTACTCCATGTTAAATTCGCCCCATCTTTCGACACAACTCGAATGCCAAATATCATTTTCCCAACTGTTTGACTACAAAATTTAGTCATCAGAACAAAATATGCATAGAATAGAAGCGCTGTAATAAGACTAAATGGCGCATACCAAACCGGATTACTTAGATCCAACGAAAAGAGCCGGAATACAGGTTTAATAATCAACATACCGATAGAAGATAATATTAGGATATCCGCTGTATAAGCCCAAAATCGAATCCAAAAACCAGCAGCTTTATGTTCATAATTCGCTGTCCGATGAACTATCTCATGTTCAATTTTTGTTGTATTTTCTTGTACATGCTGTTCATCTGGCTGTTCAATCTCACTCATCTAAACTCCTCCTTAATTATTTCCGTATAAGTACATCATTTTAGGTGCACTATTATCAGCGATTAACTTCCCAATAAGTTTCGATTCCATATCAACACCTAAAAACGATTGTGCTTTCATGGCAAATAAAGAAGCAAAGCTCTGCGAGTATCCATACTCAAATACTTCCGCATTTTCTAAGTTATAATCAGTTTTGATCGCTGCTACCACGTCTTCTACAAACCCAAAATCATCTGCAAGCCCAGCTTCAATAGCTTGACGACCATTCACAATTCGACCATCTGCTACTTTTTTCACTTCTGCTTCCGTCATATTTCGCCCTTGTGCAATAATATCGACAAAGTCTTCATATGAATCATTTAACATTTCTTGCAACATATTTCTTTCTACCTCTGTCATTTCTCTTGTAGGACTCATAATATCTTTATACGGTCCCGATTTTATCGTAACGAACTCAACGCCATATTTTTCAGCTAATTTTCCATAGTTAATGCTTTGCATAATGACACCAATGGAGCCTGTCATCGTTTCTTTGTTTACAAAGATTTTATCGGCTGGTGCTGAAATGTAGTATCCACCTGAAGCAGCCATACCTCCCATTGAAACATAGATTGGTTTAGCCGTTTCTTCTTGAATTTCTTTAATTTCTTTATAAATTTGTGCAGATTCGACCACTCCTCCCCCAGGTGAATTCACTTCCAGCACAATTGCTTTTACGGAATCGTCCTCTTTTACTTGTTCTAATTGTTGTAAAAAGACAGAATGGTTATATCCCTCTGCTGCAAAAAGGGAACCCGCACTTCCCGTATCTTGAATTACCCCGTCTACCGTTAGTAATGCGATACGTTCATTCATACTACCCTCTTCTAATACCGTCTCGAAAAACTCGGCACTCGAAACAGCCGCAAATTCGTCTAACATAGCAGTCCAGTCCTTTGAAAATATACTAGACATCGTATTGACGCCTATGGAAATAACTAATAATACAGATGCTCCTAAAATAGCAAGCCAGCGTTTCATATTCATATTATATTTTCCTCCTTTTGTTCTCATCTTTACTTACGTAAAAAATGTCTAAACGTTTCATAAATAGTTAAAATAATTATTATAGCAATATAAAAATATGCTTATACCTTCCCAACATGCTGTTTACGTTTTCGTACTTCTATAATTTTAGATACAGTAAACAATATAAGTGCACACCAAATAAATGAAAAGGATAAAAATTCGATTTTACTAAACTGCTCCTTATAGATAAACACACCTACTAAAAGCATAAGCGTTGGTGCAATATATTGTATAAACCCAGACAAATATAAAGGAATACTTTTGGTTCCCTTTGCAAATAAAATGAGCGGAACAGCAGTTGCAACACCTGTGAATAAGAGCAAAACTACTGTCATAAAATCAGTTGAAAAAAAGACTGCTTTTTCGGTCGCAACTAAGTAAGCAAAATAGATAAGTGCTACTGGTAGTACAAAGAAAGTTTCAATCGTTAACCCTCTAAGCGCATCCACTTTTAACGTTTTCTTTATCAAACCATAAAAAGCAAATGAAATCGCCAATGAAAAAGAAATCCATGGTACTTGCCCATAAGAAATAGATAAAATCAGAACACCAATAGCTGCAATTATTACCGATAGCACTTGTGCTCTAGATAACTTTTCCTTTAAAAAGACAATTCCAAGTACAACAGAAAGTAATGGATTTATGTAATAACCTAAACTCGTTTGAACTATGTATCCTGCATTTACAGCGAAGATGAATATAAACCAATTTCCTGTTATTAAATAAGAAGCAAGCACTAGACTCCAGAAAGCTTTCTGATCTTTCCATAGTTCTTGTATATCCATCACGAGCTGTTTATAATTACGACCAATAACTACTAGTAACAAAGTAAATACGAATGACCAAATAACACGACCCGCTAATATTTCATCACTTGAAACATGACTGAGCATTTTCCAAAATATTGGCATAAATCCCCATAAAACATATGCAGCAGCGACAATTATAATTCCTTGTTTTTCTTCTGTTTGCACTTCCCCATCTCCTTATTTTTCCACACAAAAATAATAGATTCATTATATGGCTTTAATAGGTTAAAGTAAACAGAAAAAACACGGAGAACATTATTCCTCCGCGCTTTTTAATTTTGATCATATATGTTTTTATTGTTTTCTTTGTCTTAACTCGACTCTTCTAATTTTTCCAGAAGTAGTTTTCGGTAATTCGTTTACGAATTCTATTTCTCTAGGATACTTATATGGAGCAGTAATAGTTTTCACATGATCTTGGAGTTCCTTCACTAATTCAGGGGAACCTTCGTTAGATGTATCCAGTAATACAACAAAAGCTTTCACAATCGTCCCACGAATTTCATTTGGACTACCAACTACGGCACATTCTTGCACTGCAGGATGTTTTGTTAAAGCGTCTTCTACCTCAAAAGGTCCGATGGTGTAACCGGAACTAATAATGATGTCGTCACTTCTACCTTCAAACCAAAAATAGCCGTCCTCGTCTTTCTTCGCTTGGTCACCCGTTATATAATAATCTCCCCTAAATTGCATTGCAGTACGCTCAGGATCTTTTAAATATTCTTTGAAAAGAGCTGGAGTTTCTATATGCACCGCAATATCTCCAACTTCACCAGGAGCACAAATTTCGCCAAGATCATTAACAATCTCTACTGTATTCCCCGGAGTTGGCTTGCCCATAGAACCAGGTCTAGCTTCCATTCCTTTCATCGTTCCAACGAGTAAAGTATTTTCTGTTTGGCCATACCCATCTCGAACTTCCAGATTGAAATTTCTCTCAAAAATCTCAATTACTTCTCTATTCAATGGTTCTCCTGCGGAAACAGCACTATGAAGTGAAGAAAGGTCATAGTTTGTTAAACCTTCTACTTTTGCCATAATTCTATATTCAGTTGGAGTACAACAAAGCACATTCACTTTTTTCTCTTGAATATTTTTTAAATACGTATTTGGCTCAAATTTACCATTATATACATATCCTATTGCACCACTTCCAAGAACCGCAAGAAACGGACTCCAAATCCATTTTTGCCATCCTGGACTTGCTGTAGCCCAAACGACATCTCCTTCTTGGATACTAAGCCAATTTGGCCCAGATGTACGTAAATGTGCAAATGCCCAAGCATGCGTATGCACAACCCCTTTTGGATTGCCAGTTGTTCCACTTGTATACGATATGAATGCCATATCGTCTTTTAGTGTATCTACTAGTGGAAATACATCATCTTCACTGGTCATTTCATCTGTTAGGGACTTCCAACCACCTTGACTTTTCCCAATCACAAATAATTGTTTATCATCTAAGTTTGACACTTCGTCAAATTGGTCCAAAAATGGCTCAAAGGCAATAATCGCTTTTGCATCACTATGAACAAGTCGATATTCAATATCCTTTGCTCGTAACATTTCTGAACTTGGAATAACAACTAAACCAGCTTTCAGAGCAGCCACGTATACTTCGTATGCTTCTATTAATCGAGGTACCATTACAAGGACGATATCCCCTTTTTTTAGACCATTACGGGTAAATACATTCGCAATTTGGTTGGACCGTTGCATTAATTGTTTATATGTACTCTTTTTCGTTTCTCCGTTTTCGGATTCCCAAATGAGCGCTAATTTTTCTTCGTTTATACTATATTTTTCAAACTCACTTACTAAGTTATAATGAGCTGGCGCGATTAGATCTTGCTTATTCAATACTATTCCTCCTCTACATTATTAGTTAATTATAAAGGAAATTATTAGATTGTTAAATATAAAAATAACTTTCTGAATATAAAAGCGTGAGTGTTTGAATAAGCATAGCGTTTTGCAAGGAACACCTATGCACCGGTAATGCTAACTTGAAGGGTGGCATTTTAGGGATACTGCGTGGTAGTGCGTCAACTAGTGACCGCTAGGATTTTCACTGCAGTCGTACGCTTTCCACCGGGTAAGCGATGAGCCTTCACAGGCGTCCGCCTAAGCGGCGGTGAAGGCTCATCGC
>NZ_VDGG01000046.1 GCF_006861775.1 Psychrobacillus soli
GTCCAGTTGGACTACCGAATTTTAAAACTAAAACAAGTCATACTTGGGTGGGTTAATTACTTCAGAATCTCAAATATGAAAACAGCGATGACTGAGATAGATAAGAAGCTTCGTTTCAGAATTAGAGTGATTATCTGGAAGCAATGGAAGATACCGAAGAAACAAATCCAATCGCTTGTTCAATTGGGAATTCCGAAGGAAGAAGCGAAAGGATTAACTTACTGTCGAAAAGGTTATCGGTACATCGGACTTTCAAAAGTTGTTCATAGAGCAATCTCAAATAAAAGACTAAAGCAGAGAGGGCTCCCCTCTGCTTTAGAACATTATCTAAAGGTACACACTGTAATATAAATTGAACCGCCGTATACGGAACCGTATGTACGGTGGTGTGAGAGGGGCGGAAATAATTAAATTATTTTCCCTCTACTCGATTGTACTATAACTATTACTCTTTAATCAAAAGTTATTTTATTCACTGCATCGCGGTCTAGTTTTTTAATTACTTCTACGATCAATTTGACTGTGTTTTCATAATCATCACGATGAAGAATTCCTGCATGTGAATGAATATAACGAGTTGCAATACCAATAGATAATGCTGGAACTCCATTTAATGAAATATGCATAGAGCCTGCATCTGTTCCCCCACCAGGTATCATCTCAAACTGATATGGGATATTATTTTCTTCTGCAGTATCTACAACAAAATCACGTAATCCTTTGTGGGATACCATCGAAGCATCGAATAATACAATTTGAGGACCTGCCCCCATTTTGCTAGTCGATTCTTTTGCTGTAATTCCAGGTGTATCTCCAGCAATACCAACGTCCACCGCAAACCCAATATCCGGATTTACTTTTGCTGTAGAAGTTTTTGCTCCACGAAGTCCAACCTCTTCTTGAACTGTTCCTACACCATACACGATGTTCGGATGTTTTTCCTCTTTCAATCCTTTTAATACATCGATTGCAATGGCACAGCCAATACGGTTATCCCATGCTTTGGCAAGCAGTAATTTTTCATTGTTCATTACAGAGAATTCGAAGTACGGTACGACCATATCACCTGGTAATACTCCCCACTCCATCGCTTCTTCTTTAGAAGAGGCACCGATATCAATGAACATATCTTTTACATCCACTGCTTTTTTGCGGGCATCAGCCGTTAAAATATGAGGAGGTTTAGATCCAATGACACCTGTAATCGTATCTCCTTTACGAGTCACAATCGTTACTCTTTGCGCTAGCATTACTTGAGACCACCAACCACCAACTGTTTGGAAGCTTAAAAATCCTTTGTCATCAATTTTAGAAATCATAAAACCAACTTCATCTAAATGTCCTGCCACCATAATTTTAGGACCATTTGCATCGCCCACTTTTTCTGCGATTAAGCTTCCTAAGTTATCGTATTCTATTTTATCTGCAAAGGGCTTTATGTATTTTTCCATTACTTGACGAGGTTCACGCTCATTCCCCGGAATCCCTTTTGCATCGGTTAATTCTTTAAG
This sequence comes from Psychrobacillus soli, assembly GCF_006861775.1. Taxonomy (GTDB): domain Bacteria; phylum Bacillota; class Bacilli; order Bacillales_A; family Planococcaceae; genus Psychrobacillus; species Psychrobacillus soli. The sequence continues at coordinate 1,512 of NZ_VDGG01000046.1, forward strand.
CATTGTTAACGTCTCATCTAACTTTGTCATTATTTCGCCCTCCTAAATATAACTGCATTATCTATTATATTCTAAATTCAGCCTGTTTTCAAAATTGAGCGTTATACTTTCTAATCGGCTCCTGCTCCTCCGCCGCCGCTATCACCGCCACTACTACCTCCATAAGATCCTCCTGAATCAGAAGATCCACTACCCGAGGTAACACCAGTAGACCATTTCCATGATTTCGTCACATAGTCCATTGGATCTGTTCCAGCAATTAATAGTGCTGCTAATGGGAGCGCTTCATCTGCAGCTGGTATTTGCACATTTTTTCTGCCAAATAAATATGCACGTATCGTCCACTTCTCCTGCTCCACTTTCGTAAGCCCTTCAGGCATACCATTCCTCATACTTCTTTGGAAAGAGCGAATATTATCTTTGGCACGCACAGCATTCATCGAAAGAATGTTTTTCGGTACTGCAATATATAAAAGAATAATGGCCAAAATAACACCAATGAGTTCACTCATCAATTCATCATTTACTATATTCCCTACCATTAAACTAATTACTATCATATAAAACACAAAAAAGCCGCGATCGTTTAATTTAATCCAATTAATAATAAGAAATATTATCGTGATGATAGCAAGGAACACAATACTTCCACCACTCCCAAGGTCTGCATCGTAACTTAAAGCTACGAATATGGACAACAACATAATGGCTAAACTTATCATAATCTTTGGCAACCGATGATGGAAAGTTCCTGCTTCTACTAGTTCGTCCTGTACTTTTTTATGCCAAGCTTTTTGATTCTTTTTAAACTCTTTCGTTCTAGCATGATAGTAATTGGACATTCCTTTATCACTTTCTTTTTTAGGCGCACCAGCTACATCATGTAGATGAAATGCCCATTTACTTGAACCACTTCTTGTATTAAAAAGCCATTGAATAAGATAGTTCTCGGATACTGCCTTCGCATTTCCTCCATTTTTCAATCGAAACAATAAAGTTTCTTTCGGAGCCTTTGGGTCATTTTTAAAGCGGACTGCGGCTTCTGACAGCTTGACTATCGCAGCTTCTTTTTCAACTAATGAAAATAAACCTGCTAAAAAAGCTTTCTTATTCATTTTCCCATTTTTATACACTGAAAATAAATATAAAATATCGATATCCAGTATACTTTCACCAATTCCTTTTCTCCAAAAATGCCTTTGGGGCAAACCTATGATGAATAGAATTGCTATGATTACTAATGTGAGCGAAACTTTAGGTATAATATTAATAAGCTCAGGAATATTGGATAACCTTTTTTGCAAGGCATCTGCTTGTTTTTTTTCGTTCGCAAAAGCTTCATTCATGGAAATAGAACTTTTCGTTTTCTCCATGTTTGTCAGGACGGTAGAAGGAAAAAAGAAAGTTGTTTTCGTTACGGAAGAAGACTCCGAAATCGGCGTTTTAAACCGAATTCCAAATTCGGACTTCCCATTTGGTGCAGCATTTCGATCAAAGAATACTCCATCGAATTTGGACGGATCCATCGTCTGAGGAAGAATATAGTCTATTATCACTTGCTTATAATCTTGATCATGTGCATCCCCATCTTCAAAATACGTAACATTTGCAACACTGTATGTATCATACGCTTTCACTGCATTTTTAAGCGTATAGACATACAAAAAGGAAACTTGCTCATTTGTTTTGTTTATACTCGTTCGATATACGCCACTTTCTTTTGTAACATTTAATGTGTTTAACGTATTATCTTCGATGAAACCCGGTTCTGGACTTAACGTCGTTAATTCATGAGCGTAAAAGTCTTTTACATTGCGATCATGTTCTTCTGGAAATGATCGCTTTAAACTTGTATAAGTTCCATCAAAGTTATACGTGAATACTTCATTCACTAATAAATCACCATTTGGTTGAATCCAAGATTTTATATGTATTTTGTCTATTGAATAAGATCTCGCTTCCGCAACTACACTTGATGAAAAAGCTAACAACAATAAAACAAATAAAAAAAAGAACTTTTTCATACATTTCACCTCAACATTACTAAGCTTTATATTAGTATGTTTACGGCTCACATTTGAAAAAGTTCCAATTTTATTACTTTTAATATCCGCTCTTCTGTCTTTCATAGTTTGTTTCATTTTTGGAAATATACGCCTGCAATACATCTTCACTACTAAAACCTAACTTTTCTGCAATTGCACCATACAAAATCCAAATCTTTTCATATGTACTTTTCGTTGTTTCATGTAAAAACCCCAAAATAGCCTCGTTTGTTAGAAGGAATAGTGTAGTCAAATCTTCCTCTTTTTCTTCCACTGGCCAATCCGTTAAATCGTCTAAGCCTTTCGCAATCCCTAGTGACAATAGAAAATGAATAGAGTCGACATACTCTTCTAAAATAACATGCCGTTCAGATGGTCCCTTTTCACTCCAAAACTTAAAGCAACGTGTTTCATTTGCAAGTTCTGCAAGCTCAACAACTAATGCTAATCCTTTTTTTGTGAAAATATCTCCATCCACTTGTTTGTTTGATTGAATATATTCGTCTAAAGCACGCTGCATTGTAAAAAGTTTTTCTAAATTCATCTTTTCCTCCAATAAATTTCATTTATTTTGAAACCAAACTACCTCCTCTATCGTATAGCAATTACTATGTATTTTACAAGGAGGACATTTAAAATGATCTTTTTACTTCGATTGCTAATAATTGTCATAATCATATATGCATTTTATAAAATTCTTCGTTATTTGTTTGATCCAAAGCGAAAATTAGATGAGGCTTATGAAAAAGAACAATATTATTTTTATGATGATATTAAAAATATCCGTAAAAACTTTTTCATTACATATAAAGGCGCATTATTTGAAGGAGAAAAATATTTAGGTGCTACTGATCAAGCATTTGAGGTCGTCTCTATTTTCGTATGGACAAAGGATGTAGCTAAACTACAAGGTTTTCGAAAAGAGGATTTTCGTTTTTTACAAAATGAAATACGCATGAATTACCCGTCTGCTAAAATTAACTGGAAAAGCCCAATTGAGCAGTTAATGAAAGAGGAAGCATAACAAAAGCGCTAAAGTAACTGTATCTGACCAGATATAAAATGGAAACGGTGACGCACATAATAGGGATACTGCGTGGTAGTGGGTTGAAAATGAGTGTCCGCTGGGATTTCCGCTGCTGGGCGGACGCTTTCCGTGGGGTGAGCGATGAGCCTTCACCGCCGCGCCTGAGAAGTCTCATTTTGCTCACACAGAGGAACAAAGGCTAAAAACGCCACATCGTGTGGCAACGCCTTCGTGACCAACATCCTGTTGGCCTCCACTGGAGTCGCCTCCCAGCAGCGAAAATCCATGGGAATTGCTTGCTAATTTTGCGTCTACTGTTATCAGAGCTTTAAATTGATCAGATTCACTACGCAATATTTATTAAAGCTAATTAGAAAATGCTTTCTCCAAATAAGTAGAGTATTTACTTAGGATAAAGTTCATTTCATACAACCATTTATAGGTATGAAACCTCGTATTCATCGTTGTCTCACTCCAAGTAAACTTGTTATTTTAAGATTTGGTTGCTCTCGCATTTGATTTGATTGCTTTCCGAATAGAACTGGTTGCTTTCAATGACGAGTTGGTTGCCCTATGCCATTTACTGGATTCTCCCTTTTGAAAAACTGGTATAAAATTTTGTTTTTTTACGATCCGAAGCTGATATGTAAGCAATTTCCTTTGATTTTCGCTGCAGGCGTCGACTCCTACCGGATAAGTGAGCAAAATGAGACACCCCAACGTACGCCTAAGCGGCGGGGGTGGCTCATCGCTTACCCGGCGGAAAGCGTACGACTGTAGCGAAAATCACAGCGGTCACCTTATAAAGCTTTTTACCACGCAGTATCCCTAAACTGCGAGAACTGTCCATTTACAAGGATAACTTTTTCATTCCAAACAAAATAAAAAAATGTAAGCGATTCCATAGTTTTTTCATCTGTTCATATGCTATCATAGTTTCATAGGGGATGTTTTCTTAAAGGGAAAACAGACAAAGGAGTAGAATGCTATGATAGTTGCAAGCAGTAAGGATTTTTTACAAATTCCAATCGAGGATTATATTATATCAGCAGAAAAAGTAGCACATGTACAATTAGGAAATAACGCAGAACATGCATTATTAGTTCTGACGAAAACGGGGTATTCTTCTATACCAGTACTTGATGTGAAATATAGACTACATGGACTTGTAAGTTCACAACAAATAACAGATGAAATTTTAGGATTAGAACATATTGAATATGAACGATTGCCTAATCTTAAAGTTGACGATATTATGAAAACGGATGTACCGGTTATTCACATTAAAGAAAAATTCCAAAAAGGGTTAGATTTGTTAGTGAATAATCCTTATGTATGTGTTATAGACGATGAACGAACTTTTTTGGGAATATTAACGAGAAGAGTCATTTTAAAACAAATGAAAAAATATTTATACCAAACACAAGAAACTCAAGTATAATGATGTAAAAGTAGTGAAGGCCTCTTATTTATAAAGGGCCTTCTTTTTCATGTAAGGACGATATGGATGATACTGAAAGAAAGGATGATAAAAAATGACTTCCGATTTTCTCATTATTAAAATATTGGCAGAAGAACAAAATATGCGAAAAGCAGCAGAGCGTTTGTTTCTTTCACAGCCGGCACTGTCACAACGACTTCAAACGATTGAAAAAGAATGGAATACTAAGCTGTTTTTACGTTCCCAAAAAGGATTGACTGCCACTCCGGAAGGCGAATTAGTCATTGAATTTGCGACTAATATGATTCAACAAAAAGAAGAATTATACGAAGCAATTCAATCGCTAACGACTAAAGTGCATGGAACTTTGAAAATCGCTTGTGCATCTATTGTAGGACAAAACTGGTTGCCGAAAGTACTGAAGGATTTTGTACAAACATATCCAGAAGCAAAGGTTTCCCTACTAACTGGTTGGAGTTCAGAAATTGTCAAAGCTATATATGATGGGGAAGCGCAAATAGGGATTGTGCGTGGGCAAACAGACTGGAAAGGGAATAAAATACATCTGTTTCGGGATACGCTGTATTTAGTAGATAAAGAAATGACTTCTATAGACGATGTATTAACAACAGATAAGCCGTTTATTCAATTCAAAAGTGATTCAAACTATTATCAGGAAATTCAGCAATGGTGGCAAAAACATTTCTCTAGTAATCCGAAAAGACAAATAATTGTAGACCAAATTGAGACATGTAAGCAAATGGCTCTAAATGGAATTGGCTATGCTATTTTGCCATCTATTACATTGACTGGACAAGAAGATGTGCATAAAATTCCTTTAACAAATAACGAAGAGCAGTTTGAGTTAACACGGGATACTTGGCTTATTGGTTATGATGCAGCATTTGAACTTCCTCAAGTGGAAGCTTTCGTCAGCATTGTAAAAAAACATGCACAAATATTTCAATAAGGAACTTTCGCCTTTTAATAGCGTACTAATAACTAAGAAGTAAAGGGGGAAATACGATGCATATTCGGAAGTTAGCGCTATTTATTTCAGTAGTATTTATCTATTTTACATTATTACCAACAGTTAGTGCTCTAGCAGCGCCTAACTTAAATGTGAAGGTAACGACTGGATTTAATGGGAAAGCAAAATACGGAGAAGGCTTACCGATTACCTTAACGGTTGAGAACAAAGGAGATGCATTTTCTGGGGATCTCGTTTTAGATACGGTGGAGTCATATAACCTAGGAAACGCACTTTCTATTCCATTTGAAATCGCAGCAGGAGAAACAAAAACGGTTCAAGTGGCAGTAAGTGGCTTGGGAGAAGACTATATGTATCAAGGGTCAAATGTTCAACTTATCCACTTTTTTGAAGGAGGATGGGAAAAAGGAAAATCCATCGATTTCAAGGGAACAAAAAACTTACGAACAAATTTTTATGATCCTACCACTATTTTTTATCTAACCTTGACAAACAGTGCAGATCGACTAAAAGCTTTGAACCAAATAAAACAACCAAACCAATTAAATGATGAAGCGATCCATGTTGCCCAGCTCAGTAATTTTTCTCTACCAACCGATGCGATAGCATGGGAAATGGCTGACTATATTATTTTAGATGAATTTGTTCTAGCAGATTTAGCCGATACGCAGCAACAAGCACTTATAGATTATGTTAAAACTGGCGGGTATATCTTGATAGGTGCTTCAGCTAACCTTACAGCTGAAGTTGGGAAGTTAGGGGATTATTTGCCATTAACGTTAGAAGGAACTACACAAACGATAGCGGCAGATAATATGCGCGCATTTACTGCAAATAATACATTATCCAATGATTTAATCGTACATAAGTCTTCTTTAAATGATGGAGCTACACCATTATTTAATTTGGATGGAACAATACTAGCAGGAAAGAAACAAATAGGCAGTGGTGCAATTATCCAAACGACTTTTTCTCTTGGTGACGATCCATTAGCGAAAGATCCTGTTTACAGTGATTTAATGTCCACTATTTTACAGGCTGTAAAAGTGCAAAATATGCCGAATATGTATGGTTATAATAACAGTAAAGACCAACTCGTTTATGAATTAGGAGATACGAATTCTTTATTTAGTTCGTTTAAAGTTTCTACACCATTAATGATTGGAATCGTAGTCGTTTATATGATTATTATTGTGCCACTACTATATATCGTGTTGAAAAGAAAAGATAAAAGGGAGTATGCTTGGGGGATTATACCACTCACAGCAATCATTGCTTCCGCTGCTATTTTCGGTTATGGAGCAAGAGATCGCATTGCTCGTCCGCAAGTACAACAATCTTCTTTTTTACATGTGAATGAAGATAAAAGTTTGCAAGGATATTATGCAGAGTCTATTTTAAGTAACAAAAGTGGTGATTTTACTTTTGAAGCCCCTACTACTACAACGATGGTTGCAAAGCGAAATTATAATTCATTTACAGGACAATCACCAAATGTATACGAAAATGCAATTATGGAAAAACATGCAACTAGTAGCGAGTTAACGTTTCGAGATGTAGGATACTGGTCTGTTTCTTCCTTGTTCGGTGAAACCCAAATACCGGAAGTAGGAAATTTTGAAGTAGACCTTCGGGTGGAAGCAAGTCAACTTACTGGAACTATCCAAAATAACTTCCCATTTGTCGTAAAAGAAGTTTCGGTTTGGTCTGGAAGTAAATTAATCCCATTAGGCGATCTTAAACCAGGCGAGAAGCTTGAAGTAAATAAAAAGTTAAGCTCCGTCATGTTAATGCCGATTTCCAATCCGTATGCCAATCGGAATTTTGGGATGAATTCAGGGACGTCCATTGATTTAGTAGAACAACGAAAGCAGTCGATGTATTCCACAAGTTTAATGGCAGATCAATACGGAAATAGCCCCGTAATTTCTGGTTTTGCAGAGGATAATATTGTACCTATTACTTTAAAAGATAAAAAAGTCGAGATGTCAGCCTTACATTTACTCATCCAGCCATTTACAGCAGAAACAATCTTTGCCGGGGAATTTGTATTACCTGCCAATATGTTCACTGTGAATGTAAGTACGAATGAATACGGTAAATATATGGAACCAGTCATGAACAACAGTTTGGAATGGCATTTAGATGATGGAGAATATAATGTATATTGGAAAATCCCTAATACAATCCCATTAGATAAAGTAAATTGGACACAATTACAAATTGCGAATACGGATCGAAATTCCCAGTCAATCGAGATATGGAATATAGAAACAGGGAGCTTTGAAGAAATAACTGAAAGCAGATTTACAAATACGGAAAATATCCAACATTATATTAATGATGAAGGCGAGCTATATTATAAATTGCAGAAGAAAACGGTCGATGGAAATGCCTATACAAGACTTCCAGAAGTAAGATTGAAAGGGGAGGTTACGCAATGATAGAGATAAAAGGATTAACGAAAAAGTATGGCTCTTTTTATGCATTGAATGACTTAAACCTTACATTAGAAGAAGGAACAGTATTCGGATTTGTTGGAGCGAATGGAGCTGGAAAGTCTACTACTTTTTCGATATTAGCGACACTTCTCCAACCGACTTCTGGCGATGCTTTTGTGAATGGAAAAAGTGTAAAAACCGATGCACATGAAGTGCGGAAGCAAATTGGTTATATGCCCGATTTTTTCGGTGTTTATGATCAGTTAAAAGCAAATGAGTATTTAGATTTTTATGGAGCAAGCTACGGTATTTCGGAAAAGGAAAGAGAGGTGTTAATACCTCAATTACTGGAGCTTGTTAACTTAAGCCATAAGCGCTATGACTATGTCGATTTACTTTCTCGCGGGATGAAGCAACGTTTATGTTTGGCACGTTCGCTAATTCATGATCCGAAAGTGTTAATACTTGATGAACCGGCTTCTGGTCTAGATCCAAGAGCACGGGTCGAAATGAGAGATATACTAAGACAATTAAAAGGAATGGGCAAAACGATTCTTATTTCCTCTCATATATTACCGGAGTTAGCAGAAATGTGTGACGAAATCGGCGTAATCGATGGGGGAAGATTAATAGCTCATGGTTCCGTTGCAGATATTCAAGCACAACTTGCAGGTGAAAAACAAATAACGGTGAGACTGAAAGGATTGTTAGAAAACGCGGTTAACTTTTTTGAAGAAGATCCTTTTGTTTCTAAAGTAGAAATAGCTGCGGAGAAAAATGCGATTACCTTTGCATATAGAGGTACGGAAGAGGATCAAATCGATTTGTTGAGAAAAGCGCTAGACCAATCATTAAAAATTATTTCTTTCTCGGAAACAGAGACGGACTTAGAAGATGTATTCATGGAAATTACGAAAGGGGTGAAATAGGATGAAGCAATTACTAGCAAATCCAGTATTAGTAAAAGAAATAAAACTTCGCTTTCGCTCGTTAAAAAGTTTTACGGGTATCCTCTTTTACTTAATCGCGATGTGTATATTTGTATTTGGCTTTATTATGCTGACTACTTCGTTTACTGGTACTGGTTATTTCCGACCGGAAGAAAGTTTCTTCATGTTTGCGATGTTAACGTATATTCAGCTAGGGCTTATTCTTTTTATTACCCCTGGATTAACAGCAGGTGCCATTAGCTCAGAGCGGGAAAAGCAAACGTTAAATATTTTGCTAACCACTGCCCAAACTTCTTTTCAAATTATTTTCGGGAAGTTAACTTCTTCTATCGCTTTTCTTTTGTTATTAGTAGTAGCTGGTTTACCTATTTATAGTTTAGTGTTCCTTTTTGGAGGAGTATCACCCGGACAACTGGGGATCATTTTTTTATTTTTCTTTTTAACGATGCTTGCCATTGGTGGCATTGGCATTATGTACTCTACCATTATTCGTAAAACGATTGTAGCAATGATTGCGACTTATGGAACGATGATTTTCTTCACTGCGGTCACTGGGTTTATCTACCTTGTCATAACAGGTATGAATAGCATGGCAGCAGGTACGCTAGCGTCATCCCCTATCGCTCATTTTTTTGCAAGTATTAATCCAGTTGTTTTAATGCTTACGTTAATTTCACCAGGTTCGGATAGCTTCATCACCGAATCTACGAAAGTGGACATACCGATTTGGATTGGATATGCCATTTTCTATATTTGTATAACAATTTTGTCGATTATTATTGCTGTGAAAAAATTACGTGTAAACATGAAGCGTACTAGATGAGGAGGAAGTTAAGATGGGTAGCGGGCATAAGTTAATTCGTACTATTGGGAAAGCTAAAAGTCGTCTTGCGTTGGAACATTATATTAGAATGCTGCAAGCGGCCTTGTTTTATGGATTTACTTCTGCTGCGGCTATTCTACTTGTCTCTAGGTTATTCGTCTTGCCATATTATGTTCGACTAGCAGTGATTGTCGGTAGTATCGTTTTTATCGCCGTATTTTTGTATGCATTTTGGAAAAGACCTTCTAGAGAAGAAGCGACTCGAACATTGGATGCTTTCTTTCCAGATAATTTACTGTTAACCGCCGTTTCTTTCTTACATGATAAGTCACCGCTCATCAAACAGTTACTGGGAAAAACAGAGCAGAGCAGTGAAAAAGCATTTGTACAATTTCAGCAGCGGCAGAAGCGTTATATTCAGCCTAAGTGGATGATTGGGTTTGTCATTGCTTTTACTGCTGTTCTTGTACTTTATGCATTTCCAGCAGCGACACAATTGGAAGCAAAGGATATTGAAAAAGAAGAGCAAATTGTAAAGGAAATGAAAAAAGAAGTAGATAAATTAGAGAAAAAAGAATTAGCACAATCTGTTAAAAAAGAATTAAAGGAATTAAAAGAGAAACTTAAGGAAGTAGAAACTGCAGAAGAAGCATTACGTGATATCGTGAAAAAGCAAAAAGAATTAGCTTTAAAAGAACAAAAGTTAGAAAAAAAGAAGGAGCTTGCAGAACAAGAAGGCTCTACTGAATCATCTCTTACGGCAGAGGAGCAAAAAGAACTTGCTTCATTAGAAGATACGGTAAGCGCTTTATCGAAAAGTGCAGCCACTTCTCAAACTGCTCTAAGCAAGATGGGAAAATCATTTCCTTTTACTTCTAATGAAATAGCACAAAATAGCTCGAACGCAAACACACAAAAAAATTCTAATCAATCAAATCAAAGCCAAGGACAAAATCAAAGTCAAGGCCAAGGACAAGGCCAGAGTCAAGGTCAGGGGCAAGGTCAGGGGCAAGGTCAGGGGCAAGGTCAGGGACAAGGACAAGGACAAGGACAAGGACAAGGACAAGGTCAGGGACAAGGCCAGGGGCAAGGTCAAGGATCCGGTTCCGGTTCAGGTCAAGGGTCAGGACAGGGTTCAGGTTCGGGTCAAGGTTCTGGAGCAGGTAAGGGTTCCGGTGGGAGAGATTTACTTTCCATTCCAACAAGAATCGGTGGAACTGGTGACACTTCTGTAGACGGAGGTCAGCTAGGAGAAGGAGAGGCTGCTAGTGAGCAACCTGGCGAAGTGCCAGTGACACGTGGAACAGCAAAGCCTTATGAAGAAGTTGTCAATGAGTATGCAGATTCATATATAAAAAGCTCCGAGCGCTTGCAACTGCCATCGGATTTACAGCGCATCGTTCAAGATTATTTTTCAACCGTTGAAAATAGTGAATAATGGAGGGTAATGATGACTTTTACAACAGAGGATTACACAAATATAAGTAAACGTTTAGAGGAAGTTCGAGCGGAAATAGGACACTTTATCGTAGGTCAAAAAGAAGCTGTAGAATTTTCCATTTATTGTGTTCTAGCAGATGGCCATGCTTTACTAGAAGGACTTCCTGGGCTTGGGAAGACAATGCTTATTCGAACTATATCGGAAGTACTTGATTTATCTTTTTCGCGAATTCAGTTCACCCCAGACTTAATGCCATCCGATATCACGGGAACGAGTATGATTGAACGATTGGAAAACGGAAAACAGCAATTCACATTCCAAAAAGGACCTATTTTTAGTCAAATGGTTTTAGCGGATGAAATAAACCGAGCAACGCCGAAAACACAAAGTGCACTTCTAGAAGCAATGGGGGAAAAAACAGTAACGGTTCTTGGAGAAACGAAGCAAATGGATAAACCTTTTTTCGTGCTTGCAACACAAAACCCAATTGAAATGGAAGGAACATACCCATTACCAGAAGCACAAATGGACCGTTTCTTATGTAAAATACTTGTTTCGTACCCAACAAAAGAAGAACTGATGGAAATTACAAAGCGAACGACTGGTGGTCAAACCATTCAGTTGAATAAAATAATGGATGCGAGAGAAATTGTACTCGCACAACAAATGGTAAAAGAAGTACTAATAGCAGATGATATGCTGGAGTATGCAGTGGATCTAGTAGCTGCCACCCATCCAGAAGCAGCGATTATTCCAGAAGTTGCACAATACGTACAATACGGAAGTGGACCTCGTGGTTTGCAAAGTCTTATAAAGCTTGCGAAAGCCCGTGCGTTAGTTGCTGGACGTTATCATGTATCGATTGCAGATATTAAATCTGTTGCCAAGCCAGTGCTCAGACATCGTTTATTACTAAACTACGAAGGAGAAGCAGAAGGAAAAACAGCAGATGAGCTAGTAGATATCGTGTTGCAAACGATTAAACAAGGACAAAACGTATGACTACGAACACGATAGTGCCAAAAGATTGGGCAGGAAAGTTAAGTAGGTTATCCATTTCTACTAAGTCCAAATTGCGAGGGCAACATAAAGGCTCACACCGTTCGCAGCGCTTCGGGGCATCACTAGATTTCTCTGATTTTAGAGAGTATAGCCCAGGTGATGATGTACGCCAAATAGACTGGAATGTCTATGCGCGAACGGATAAGTATTTCATTAAACGCTTTTTAGATGAACAAGAAATGCGCGTACATATTTTACTCGATTGTACGAAGTCCATGAGTGATCCACTGAAATGGACATTTGCAAAACAGCTTGCGGTATCACTCGGTATACTCGTTTTACAACGGGATGATCGTTTGTCTTTTTCAGCAGTAAGTGAGGATAAAAAACCGCCATTTAGACGGAAAGGTGCTACGTATCGGAAAGCCTTTACGCAAACCATTTCTGATTTAAATGAGCCAATTATGACTGCTTCATTTGCCGAAAATGCAATTCCTTTTTTACCGAAAGACAGCACTGTTTTATTCGTTATTTCGGACTGCTTGGAAAGTTTGGAATCTTGGGAAAAAGCACTTCGAAAATTACCCAAATTTGCAGGGGATATTCGTATTTTACAAGTAGTAACAAATGATGAGCTATCACCAAGCTATACAGGAGATGTGCAAGTAGTAGATGTGGAAACTTCGGATCAGTTAAATGTGTCTATATCTTCACGGGTACTCGAATCCTACGAAGAAAAGAGAAAATTACATCAAAATGGTCTGGAATTATTATGCAATAAGTTCGGAGCAAGATTACTTCAAGTAAATGCAGATGATGGTATTTCGCATGTACTGTTTCAACAACTATTACGTGCAAATTGGGTGCAATGAGGTGAGATTACTTGGGTTTTAATCAACTACTATTTTTATGGACAGCTATTTTTCCAATTGCTGTATTACTTTATTATTTCTTCCGAAAAAAATATGCAAAGCAGCCTGTTTCTTCCACACTTTTTTGGCAAGAAGTGATGAGAGAAACGAAAGCGTCCCCTTATTTGCAGCACTTACAGAGAAATGCTTTATTTTATTTGCAAATGATTGCGATGATTTTACTTGTTTTTGCTTTACTTCAACCTTTTTGGAAAACGAAGGCGCTTGCCGGAGAACAAATTGTGTTTGTTGTAGATACTTCTGCTACGATGGAAGTTCACACTGCGAATGATTCCACACTTTTTGATAAGCATAAAAAACAAATGCTCCAACTTGCTGAAAGCTTATCAGGTAAGCCACTTACCATAGTTACAACTGGCAATGAACCGAATGTAGTAGTCCGTGCGGAAACGAATCTCGATCAAATAAAGAGCGAGATTGATAAACTGGAAGTCAGCTATGAAGAGGAAAATATGTCGAAATCATTAGATTTTGCACAATCGTTTTTTCAGCATAAAGCAACTTCTGTTTATATTTTCACGGATGTATTAGATCGAAAGGAACTCCCTTTGCAATATGAAAATGTCACTTGGAATGTAGAAGGGCTAACGTCAGAAGTAGCAAACCTGTCGATGAAACGATTCGGTGCCACCAAAACGAATAATGGTATTTCTGCATTAATTCAACTAGAAAATCAATCGAATAAAGAGCAAATAACAGAACTCTCCATAGCGAATGAAAAAGAGGATTTATTGAAAGAAAACGTCACAATTCCGGCAAATGAAACGATTACGTTATCATTTGATGAATTAGCGGAATCCTCTTTTTTAAAAGCATCTCTTAATGCAAAAGATGGTTATGCATTAGACAATACGATGACCGTATTTATGCAAGATCAATTATCGAAAGTATTTATCGATAGTGGGTTGCATGCGCTAGTGAGGACCGCATTTCAATCAATGGATATTGAAGTTAGCAGCGTACCGACCGAACAAATAGGGCTACTATCAGAAGAAGGTATTGTTGTTACGAATCAATTTGGACTTATAAATCAACTAGAACGACCAACCTTATTCATCGGAAGAAACGACGTAAATGCGTTGGAAGTAAATGGTGAAGTTCAAACAACGGAACATGCGCTTTTTTCTTTCGCTAATTTATCCGATATTTATGTGAGTAGCGTATATCCAGAAATTCAAGGGTATACGACGATAGCAACAGTTGGGGATCAGCCATTTATTCAAGTTTCTCCTCGTGGGGATATTGTCGTGTTAGCGGATATTCAGATGACTGATTGGCCACTTCACCCATCTTTTCCGCTATTTATGTGGAGTGTGAAGGAACAACTATCTGCTGGAAATACGTATTTAGGTACGTTTACTCCAAATGAAAGAAGACCTCAATCATTAGGAAGTGCAGCGAATGAATGGGAAATATACACATTGGATGATTCCTATCAATATTCGATCGAAAATGGTGGAGCATTTATCGCACCGAAGAAACCAGGATTATACGTACTTCGTTCCAATGATATCGTAAAAAACTTTTCCGTTGCTTTATCTCAAAGTGAGAAAGAAATTGAAAAGGGAAATACGTACAAAGTGAGTGGGGAACAAATAGAAATGAGTGAAAATTATTCGCAACATTCCTTTGTTCCATATATTTTACTACTATTGTTACTACTATTTGTAATAGAGTGGGAGGTGCAAAGACGACGTGGATTTACGAGTTGACCAACCACTTTGGCTATTGTTATTTGTGCCAATTGTTATTTATTTTATTTGGACGTGGAAAAAAGAGAAGAAAGGTTTTCGTAAAGAAGGAAAGGTTGTCTTTTTTCTTCGAATACTTGCCATTTTTTGTTTAATTTTAGGTTTGACCAATCCTTATCTTTTATTGCCAATTAAAGAAGAACAAGTACTTTTCTTAGTCGATCGTTCCGCTTCTGTGCAAGGAACGGACAGCCAAGTGACTTCATTTATCGAACAAAGCTTAGACTCGCGAAAAAATACACAGCTTGTAGGTGTATATACATTTGCAGATGACTTTCAATCAGAGGTAGCTTTAACTGCTGGTGAAATAAATTTACCTGTTTTCACGCCGATGAAAGCACCAGGCGACACTGATATAGCAAGAGCTTTGCAACTAGCAACTGGAATCGTAGAACCATCGAAAGCGACTCGAATAGTTCTCTTCACGGATGGATTAGAAACGAGTGGATCAGTACATGACGAGCTTTTGAAAATTGCTGGTGGAAACGTGACGATTGATGTTGTCCAACTAGAAAGAGTGTCTTCGGAAGATGTTGCGATTACCTCGTTCGAAACACCATCTATAGCGTTTGAGGGAGAGCAGCAACAACTGAATGTCCAATTAGAAGCGACGACGAATACAACAGGTGAATTATTGCTCTATGAAAACGATCAATTGTTATCTCGTGAGCAAATTACACTAGAACAAGGTTCAAATAGTTTTACGTTTCGAAATGCATCGACTGGAGAAGGTTTATTAAAGTATGAAGTCGAAGTCATCGTGAGCGGTGATGGATTAATCGAGAACAACAAACTGACGAGTGTAACAAATGTGGAAAGTTCTCCCCATCTATTAGTCGTAACGCATGATGGGAACCATTCTAATATTCCAACTGTTATTGATCAAGCCGCTATACAAACGGATGTTATAGATGCAAGTGCCCTGCCCTTTGATTTATCGAATTATTTACGATATGATGCAATTATTTTTGATAATGTTCCAGGTCATGTTGTAGGGGAGCAAAAAATGACGGTCATTGAACAAGCGGTGAAAAATTTCGGTGTCGGCTTTATGATGGTCGGAGGAACAAATAGTTTTGGTTTAGGCGGATATTTTAAAACGCCAATTGAAAAATTATTGCCTGTCGAAATGGAGATTAAAGGAAAGCATCAGCTACCATCGCTCGGTTTAGTCATCGTGATGGACCGTTCGGGAAGTATGAGTGGTTCTAAATTCGACTATGCAAAAGAGGCTGCAGCTCGTTCAGTGGAAATGCTTCGTGAAGGGGATACATTAGGATTTATCGCTTTTGACGATCGTCCTTGGGAAATAATCGAAACGGCCCCTCTTTTGGACAAACAAGAAGCATTAGACACGATCTTATCTGTTGGAGTAGGCGGGGGTACAGAAATTTACTCGAGTTTAGCACTAGCTTATGAAAACTTAGCTCCGTTAAAATTACAGCGTAAGCACGTCATTTTATTGACCGATGGACAATCTGCTTCAACCGGTGATTACCAATCGTTAATCGAAGAAGGAGCAAAAGATTTAATCACCGTTTCGACTGTAGCAGTTGGGCAAGATGCGGATAGAGCCTTATTAGAAAATTTAGCTGAAATGGGAGGAGGAACATTTTACGATGTCGTAGATGAATCGACCATTCCAGCCATTATGTCTACAGAAACGGCGATGATTTCCAGAACATATATTGAGGATAATCCATTTTATCCGATTATTTATGGAGATTCTACATGGACGAGTTTGTTTACAGAAGGAGTGCCGCAAATGAATGCTTACATTGCGACAACACCGAAACAAACTGCATCCATTATTGCTGAAAGTGAAAAAGAAGATCCCGTACTTGTGGAGTGGATGTATGGGCTAGGAAGAACAATGGCGTTCACTTCCGATTCTACTGGGGCTTGGAGCGGTGATTTTGCTAGATGGAACCATTGGGGCGATTTTTGGAACACAGCGGTATCACGCTTACTACCAGCCTACAGCGAAGTGCCTTTTACGATTCAAAAAGCGAGTGATGGTAGTTATACAGTTACGGATCCTTCAGGGAAATCCTCTTTTCTGGAAGTAGCTGCGGTCAATGAAAAAGGGGAAGAACTCCCTGTTTCATCCGAACCACTTGCACCAGGAAAATCCCGTGTTACAGTGGAAAGCGATCCAGGTCTAGTATTTTTCCGAGTGTCCAATGAACAAGATGCCGTTTATCAAGCAGGTATTTCTATTCCATATAGTGAAGAATACAAAGTACAAAAGCCAAATACAAATAAGTTAGAGATGATTGTAAATCGAGCCGGCGGTAAAATACTTACCGAAGCATCTGATGTATTCCGAACGATCGATTTAAAAAGTTCGGAGCGACAATCAATACAGCAAATGCTAATTTTGGTTGCAATCGTGTTATTTTTCATCGATATTACGATTCGGAGATTTGGTTTTAACCAATTACTCGCACCATTTAATAGGATTAAGAAAAAGCACATAGAAGAGACTGCTACGGGTACAAGTAATGTCGAAAAACTAGTTAGAGGGAAAAAGAATAGGTAGAAAATGGCTAGGGGCGACTAATTAGAATCTATAAGCAACTAATTAGCATTCTAAAGCAACCAATTTCACGTTGAAAGCAATCAAATATAGAACAAGAGCAACCAAACGAAAACACCCGAAGCCAATGAACATATCCGCTTCGGGTGTTTGCTATTTTTCGAAGTGAGAAATGTTTTTTTGTTCCGATAGAGTGGGTCATTGCTCGTAAACTTCTTTAAGGAAAAAACAAGGTAGGAAAAAGTGAACCCATCACTTTCTCCTACCTTGTTTTACTTTATAGAAATTTAAGCAATAACTGGTTTTTTCTTCTTAATCCAAACAATCGTAATACTCCATGAACATAAAAGTATGATAGAACCAATAACAAAAGGAAAGTTAATATTAATATCAAAAAATATCCCCGCAAGCGCTGGACCAATCATATTTCCTAAGCTCATATATGCATTATTCATACCAGCGGCAAACCCTTGTTCATCTCCCGCAAGCTTCGAAACGACCGTATTAACGGCTGGTCGGATTAAAGTAGTTGCAGTAGAGAATAGAGTAGCTATTAACAATACTAGCGCGAACCCATCTACTAAGAAAAATGCTAATAAAGATAATGCTGCACCAACAAGGCTGAATAAAATGACATTTAGCTCACCGAAACGTTTAAATAGTTTATTGACAATTAACGTTTGTACAATTACACCGGCAAATCCTCCAACGGTCAAAACAATGGCAATGTCTTGCGGAGTGTAATTATATTTATGGTCCACATATAAAGAAAACGTTGTTTGGAAATTTGCAATTCCGAACGAAAAAACGAAAATAATAATGAGCATCATGAAATAAGGAGTTTTCATCGAGTTTTTCATTTGAACAAGTATATTTTCCCGTTTTTTCTTTACTGAAGCATTTTCAGCAATCGCATGTTTGACATCTGGTAAGATGATAAAAGAAATTACAGCAGAAAGAATTGCTGCAATGGCAGCCATATAAAAAGGAAAAGTTAAACTTACTTTTGCCAAAAACCCACCAATCGCAGGACCTATCATGAATCCCAAAGACATAGAGGCACCAAGAAAGCCCATCCCTTTTCCACGATCTTCAAGGGTGGTAATATCGGCAACAAATGCCATCGTCGCCGGAATTAAAAAAGCTCCCCCTATTCCACTAATAAATCGTGCAGCATACAGCATCCACTCATGTGTTGCTAAGCCGAACCATAATTGTGAGGCGGAAAACACAACTAATCCAACAATAATAAGTTTTTTACGCCCATACGTATCGGATAAATCTCCTGCTAAAGGAGAGAAAACAAACTGGCCTAACGCAAAAGATGCAATGATAAATCCTAGTGCTTGACCTGCTACGCCAAACGTTTCTAAATATTGAGGCATGACTGGAATAACTAGACCGATACCAGCCATAGCGATAAACATATTAAACATTAATATGTACAATGCAAATTGTGATGATTTCTTCGCCATATAATTCCTGCTTTCTAAAAATTTCTATTTACGTGTCTATCGATTCTACCATATTCGTGAAAGAATAAAAACTTTCGCGACACGAATAATTAATAATTGTTAATTTGGAAAATAAGAAAATAGAGCCGCCCGTAAATAGGCGGCTCTACACTTTAGTTTGTACTCATTTTAAACTTCAAAAATAACTCGTTATAGTTACCCAACATTTCAAGACCGAGATTATTATACACTTCTAAATGATCTCTTGTCTCTTCCGTAGGATAAAATCGTTCATCTGAAATTACCTCTTCATCCATCAATTCCATTGCGGCTGCATTTGGAATGGAATACCCAACATAATCGGCATTTTGAGCAGCTACTTCCGCATCTAGCATAAAGTTTATAAATGCATGCGCTCCAACTACATTCGCTGCAGTTTTTGGTATAACCATATTATCGAACCATAAGTTAGAGCCTTCTTCAGGAACCGAATAGTCTAGCTCTTCGTTTTCCCACATCATGTCTGCTGCTTGACCAGACCAAGTTAGCGCAACAGGAGCCTCTTCATTGACCATAAGTTGCGTCACTTCATCGCCAATAATTGCTTTTACATTAGGCGTAAGTTTACTTAACTTAGCAGCGGCTTCTGCTAATTCGTTTTCATCAGTCGAGTTTAAAGAATAACCTAAGCTATTTAAGCCCATACCAATCACTTCACGGGCACTATCGACTAACAACACTTGTCCTTTTAAAGAAGGATCCCATAAAGCTTCCCAGCTATCGAATGTTTGTCCATCTAGTAAGCTAGGGTTAAATACAATACCTACCGTACCCCAAAAGTAAGGGATAGAAAATTCGTTTTTCGGATCAAATGATAAATCTAAAAAGTAAGGATCGATATTTTTTAGATTTGGAATCATTGAATGATCAATAGGTAAGAGTAGATCATTTTCTTTCATTTTTTCAATTGCATACTCCGATGGAACGGCAATATCATACGAAGTTCCGCCTTGTTCAATTTTCGTCATCATCGCTTCGTTAGAATCGAATGTTTCGTAGACTACGCGGTAGCCTGACTCTTCTTCAAATTGAGCGATTAAATCCGGGTCAATATATTCTCCCCAATTGTAAATTGTCACGGTGTCACTACTTGCTTTGCCTGAGCTTTTATTCAAATAGTCATTTACAAAAAACAAAGCGATACATACGATAATGATTGCAACGGCTGCTTTTATAATGTCTCTCATTTTCGTACCCCCATTCCAACAGGGTTTTTCCCTCTTTGATTAATAAAGTAATAACCAACAACGAGGAGAATCGTCACGATAAAGATAATGCCAGATAACGCATTGATCGTAAGGGTAATACCAGCACGTGCCATCGAGTAAATTTCTACAGATAATGTGCTAAATCCATTTCCTGTAACGAAAAAAGTAACCGCGAAATCGTCCAGCGAGTAAGTCAGTGCCATGAAGAACCCTGCAAAAATACCAGGTTTAATAAAGGGAATAATGACTCTTCGTAAAATTTCTCCTTTTGTCGCACCAAGGTCTGCTGCCGCATCTATTAAAGAACTATTCATCTCCTGCAGCTTCGGTAACACCATTAATACAACGATCGGAATACTGAAGGCTATATGCGAGATCAACACCGATGCAAACCCTAATTTAACACCAATCATCGTAAATAGGATTAAGAAAGATGCCCCTATCACAACATCAGGACTAACGATTAACACATTGTTTAACGATAATAAAGAATTTCGTATAGATTTGTTGCGCATATACACAATGCCAATCGAACCAAATACGCCAATGATCGTTGCGATTAAAGCAGAAAGAAGTGCAACGATAACCGTATTAATCAGAATCATAATCAGTCGAGTATCGGAAAATACCGCAGCATAATGTTCCCAAGTAAACGATTCAAAATTATTCATGCTACCCCCACTATTGAATGAATAAAAGATCAAATACAATATTGGGGCATATAAAATAATGAAAATAAGGGCTAAGTAAATTTTCGCTGTGTTACTAGTTCTTGCCATTAGAAGTAGCCCCCTTTTCTCTTTGACCAGTAATAATCATCACAATTACCATAAATATAATTAGGAATACAGCAATGGTCGAACCCATTCCCCAGTTTTGCGTAACTAGAAATTGTTGTTCAATCGCGGTACCAAGTGTAATTACTTTGTTCCCAGCGATTAGTCGAGTAATCATGAAGAGCGATAGGGAAGGGATGAATACTGCTTGAATTCCTGCTTTCACTCCATTTGTCGTTAAAGGAAAGATTACTTTTGTAAAGGTTGTCCAACTTGATGCGCCTAAATCTCGACTTGCATCGATTAATGATGGATTCAATTTATCGAGTGCGTTAAAAATAGGCAAAATCATAAATGGGATAAAAATATAAACAGATACAAAAATAAAACTAAAGTCTGTAAATAGAATTTGTGTTTCCCCAAAACCAAACACATTTAAAAATGCATTGATCGGACCGTACAATCCAAAAATTCCAATGAATGCATACGTTTTTAATAACAAGTTAATCCACGATGGAATAATGATTAATAACAGCCACAATTGTTTATGCTTCGTTTTTGTCAGCAAATAAGCTGTTGGGTATGCAACAATTAAAGAAAAGAACGTAATAAGAAATGCGTACCAAAAAGAACTAAGTGTTAGCTTTAAATAAATAGAAGTGAAGAAGTTTTTATAATTGTCTAATGTAAAATTACCGCTTAAATCGAAAAGGGAGTAATAAGCAATTAACGCAATTGGTGCAATGACAAACAATAAAATCCAAGCAAAATACGGTATTAAATAAAACGTTTTAGTATTTTTAGTTTGCATATGCGTCTTCTCCGTAAGACTCAAGTCGCTTATCAAATTCTTCTTCTGTTTCATTTAGGCGCATAACATGAATTGCTTCTGGATCAAAGTCTAGCCCGATAAATGCTCCAACTTCCGCTTTTTTAGTGGAGTGGACTAGCCATTCATTTCCTTCATCGTCATATGTGGATAGCTCGTAGTGAACTCCTCTAAATAATTGCGTATCTACTTTTACTTTCATTTTCCCTTTTTCCACAGTTGTAATTTCTAAATCCTCTGGACGTATAACAATATCGATATTTTCATTTGGATTTAGTCCTTGGTCGACACATTCAAATTCTTTTCCGCCAATTCGCACACGGAAATCGGCAACCATTGTGCCAGAAACAATATTTGATTCACCAATAAAATCTGCCACAAATCGATTAATTGGTTCATCGTAAATGTCCATTGGTGTTCCACTTTGTTCAATATTACCTGCATTCAGTACGAATATTTCATCTGACATCGCTAATGCTTCTTCTTGGTCATGCGTAACGAATATAAATGTTTTGCCTAATCGTTGTTGCAGCTCACGCAGTTCGTATTGCATTTCCGAACGTAGTTTTAAATCTAGAGCAGATAGCGGCTCATCAAGTAAAATGATTTCCGGATCATTTACAATGGCTCGAGCAATCGCTACACGCTGTCTTTGTCCACCAGACATTTCCGCAATTTCTCTATTTTCATAACCTGATAAGTTAACAAACTTCAATGCTTCTAACACTTTTTCTTGGATTTCTTGTTTACCTAGTTTTTTAATACGAAGACCAAATGCCACATTTTCAAACACATTTAAGTGTGGAAATAGCGCATAGTCTTGGAATACTGTATTTACTTGGCGTTCGTTTGCGGGAACATTATTGATCAATTTTCCATTAAAATAAATATTTCCACCAGATGGTTGCATAAACCCTGCGATCAATCGCAAAATGGTTGTTTTCCCACAACCAGATGGACCGAGTAGCGTATAAAATTTGCCACGCTCTAATTCAAAGTTAATATCTGTTAGTACGGTTGTTTCTGCATCATAATATTTTGTGACATTCTCAAAACGAATGATAGGTGTCTCCGACATAATATACCTCCAATTTTATAAATAAGAATTTGTGACGACATAAATTACTTGTGTTTCTTCATCTGCTGCATTTTTCAATAGATGATCATCTGCTGCTTCAAAGTACAAAGATTCTCCTTTAGAAGCAAAATATTGCTGTTTGCCAAGCATTAACTCTACTTTTCCTTTTAAGACGTATATAAATGTTTCAGAAAGAGAAGGCTCAAATTGCTTAAACTGGCCGTTATTTCCTATTGTGATGAGAACAGGCTCCATTACATTTTCATTGGAATCGGAAATGAGCCAGTGAAGTTTATAACCTTTTTCTTCATCGACATGAATTGTTTGCTCTTCTACTTCAAAAACCACTTTTGTACGCGCTTGTTCGTCATCAAAAAAGTCTTTCGGTTTAGAACCGAGTACATTTAAAATGGAAAAGAGTGTTTCAATGGAAGGGGAGTTAATATCCCTTTCGAGCTGGGATATAAATCCCTTGCTTAAATCTGTTCTTTCCCCTAATTCTTCTTGAGTTAAACCTTTCTTAAGGCGTAATCGTTTAATTTTCTTTCCAATTTGCAATATTATTCCCCTCCTCCTTTGAAAAACAAAGTTTATTTTAACATAACTTTAAGTTTACTTTAACAACTTATTCATATAATTTCAAAAAAAAAATTCGTTTTTGTCCCACGTCTCTTGATTAACCAATTTCCACCATTAAAATTTCACGAGAATTGAGCAAGGATCCCATTTTCCACTTGTACGTTTTCAGTTCGCTTTGGACGAAATGATCACAACATCATTACCGGAAAAATACGAAAGGGATGCGACAAAGTCGCATCCCTTTCGTATCAAGAATTCTCGGTAATGGTGTAGAACTTGTTTTCGTTCAAAGCACTCCAAAAGGACCTAGATATAAAGTACCAGCTTGTTATCAAAATATTAATAAGTAATTTACTGGGTACTTTTGGATAATCAACAATTGTGTTTTTGTCCTGTTCCCTTTTTATCACCAAGCATACACTAGCTATGGACGAAAAGGAAAAGGGGAGACATAGTTGCGATTAAGAGAGGAGTTACCCGAATTTTCAAGTGACATGGAATGGTTGAACGGAAGTGTAACGAAAGAAAAATTAATTGGGGAAGTACCTTTATTAGTACACTTTTGGTCCATTAGTTGCCATTTATGTGAGAATACTTCTGGGATTATAAATAGATGGAAAAAGACATATGGAGATAAATTTCAATTAGTTGGAATTCATATGCCATTAACTAAAGAAGATGTGAACAATACGTTAATAAAGCAGAAAGCTGAACGAATGAGTATGACAAATTCCATATACCTAGATCACGATTTAGTTGTATCCGAAAAATTCCAAAATCGAATTGTCCCATCTTTTTATCTGTTTGATAATCAAGGATTGCTTCGCCACATACAATCTGGCGAGAGTGGTTTTAGGATGTTAGAAAAAAGGTTAATACTTTTAATGAAAGATCAATAATACTAAGGTTAGCTATTTGAGTATCTCTTTTTAGAAACGGTATGGTAAACTAAGTGCATCCGATTAGTAAGCAGGAGGCACTATTATGCAAAAAGAATTTGTAGTAATTGGTTTAGGACGATTTGGAGGAAGTATCGTTAGAGAGTTAATCGATCAAGGTGCAGATGTAATGGCCATTGATATAGCAGCAGAACGAGTAGACGAATTTGCTACAATTGCTACGCAGGCAGTAGTGGCGGATACGACTGATGAAGCAGTGTTAAAATCACTTGGTATTCGAAACTTTGAGCATGTAATTGTTGCAATTGGCGACAATATCCAATCAAGTATATTAACGACGCTTATGTTAAAAGAAATTGGTGTGAAGAAAATTACTGTAAAAGCACAAAATGATTATCATGAAAAAGTGTTGCGCAAAATAGGCGCGGACCAGGTGGTGCATCCTGAACGTGATATGGGAATTCGTATCGCGAATAATATTTTATCGAATAATGTATTGGATTACTTAGAACTTTCTGATGAGCATTCTATTATGGAGATTAAAGTAAATGAAAAGATTGCTCAGAAAACATTAATAGATTTGGATATTCGTGCCAGATACGGTATTAATATTGTGGCAATAAAACGCGGAAATAGCATAAATGTTTCACCGCCAGCTGATGAGAACTTGCAATTAAATGATGTGCTCATAATTATTGGTGCAGACGTCGATATTAATCGATTTGAAAAGAAAGTTTTATCATAAAGAAATGCCAGCGGGAGAATCTCCCGCTGGCATTTCTTATGCTTATTAAAATCGTTTACACTTCCATAATAATCGGTAAGATCATTGGACGACGTTTGGTTTTTTCATATAAATAAGGACTAAGAACATCTGTAATTTCATTTTTTAGTTCCGCCCATTCAGCTGGTTTATCTTGTAGGGTGAAACGTAAATGTTTGTTTAACATTTGTTGCGCTTCATTAATCATTGTGCCAGATTCGCGCATATACACAAATCCACGTGAAATAATATCAGGACCAGAAACAATTTTCTTTCTTTCCATATCGGCACTTACAACGACAATAACTAGTCCTTCTTCGGAAAGAATTCGACGATCACGAAGAACGATATTACCGATGTCTCCAATTCCACTACCATCAATGTACACATCTCCTGATGGAATTCGTCCGGCAACATGCGCTTCTTTCGCACTTAATGCAAGCACATCTCCATTTTCCATAATGAATGTATTTTCAGGTAGTACATCACAATCTACTGCAAGTTCCGTATGAATTTTTAACATACGATACTCTCCGTGGATTGGCATAAAGAATTTTGGTTTCATTAGTCGCAACATCAGTTTTTGTTCTTCTTGAGAACCATGACCAGATGTATGGATATTATTAAGTGAACCGTGAATCACTTCTGCTCCAGCTCGGAATAGAGAGTTAATCGTACGATTGACACTTGCTCTATTTCCTGGAATTGGTGAAGAAGATAAAACTACCGTATCACCAGGTTGAATTTGAATTTGACGATGTGTACCATTGGCAATTCGAGAAAGAGCGGCCATTGGCTCACCTTGACTGCCTGTACATAATATAAGTACTTCATTGGCAGGTAATCGATTCAACGCGCTTGCATCAACAAATGTTTCTTTAGGCGCTGTAATATATCCAAGTTCGCGACCAATTGTCATTGCGTTATCCATACTTCGACCAAATACAGCTATTTTGCGACCATGTTGCACCGCAGCATCGGTTACTTGCTGAAGTCTATGAATATTAGATGCAAATGTAGCAAAAATAATACGACCATTCACTTTACGGAAAATGGAATCCATACTTTCGCCGACTTTGCGTTCTGACATCGTGAAATTCGGAATTTCTGCGTTTGTACTATCAGATAGTAAGCAAAGCACTCCGTCACGGCCAATCTCTGCCATTTTTGTTAAGTTTGCTGGTTCCCCAACTGGCGTGAAGTCAAATTTAAAATCACCTGTATGGACGATGTTTCCTGGTGGAGTTTTGACAACAATACCAAATGCATCCGGAATACTATGCGTAGTTCTGAAAAAACTTACTGCCGTTTTTCTAAATTTCACGATGTCATCTTCTTCGATCACATTCATTTTAGTTTGACGTAGTAAGCCATGTTCCTCTAATTTGTTTCGCAGTAAACCTAGTGCAAGTTTACCACCGTAAACTGGAACATTTAGTTGTTTCAATAAGTAAGGGATGCCACCAATATGATCTTCGTGACCATGGGTGATAAATAAACCTTTAATCTTATCTACATTTTTCACTAGATATGTGTAATCCGGAATAACATAGTCAATGCCTAATAGATCATCTTCCGGAAACTTAATCCCTGCGTCTATTAGAATAATCTCATCTTGAAATTGAACGCCATACGTATTTTTGCCGATTTCACCTAGTCCGCCGAGGGCGAAAACAGCCGTTTGATCATTTTTTACAAATTTCATATGTTATCTCTTTTCTACTTTATAATTCGGGCTAGCTTGTTCGTATTCTAAATGATTACCCTCAAGCAACTGAATTAATTCGATATTGTATTGGCGATCTTTTAAAATAGAACGAACTTCACGTTCTGATTCGGCCTCTACATATAAACTTTGTGTGTTTTCGCGAACTGGTACCTCTACTGCATTTTGTTGATAATAAACTTTATAAATCATATTATACTCTCCTTTTTCACGTTCAAAATAAATCAATTCTCTTTATATTATCACGCTACTTCTTTAAAATAAAGAAAAGCCCTCCATTTTTGTGAAGGGCAAATAATTTATGCGATCGTTTTATTTCTGAGCATTCCACCGAGTCGTCTTAACCATTTCCTTTTTAGACGTTTCAACATGGTATTTCACTCCTTACAGTATATTATATACAAAAAATAGAAATGTGTAAAGGACTCTAACAGAAAAGTCAAATAATTAACGCGTAGGATAGGAGAATTTTTATATGGTAAACAAAGTTTTGTTTTTTGATATTGATGGGACTATTTTAGATGAGGATAAAAATATTCCAATTGGGGTAATAAATTCGATACAACAAGCAAGAGAGAACGGACATGAAATTGTTATTTCGACGGGAAGAGCTCCATTTACAGCGAAATCTATTTTAGACCAACTTTCGGTAGATTCGTTTATTTGTTATAATGGCCAAATTGTACAGTTTCAAGGGGAGATTATACATAAAGGGGTTATTGATACGCAGGAACTCCAATCTTTAACTGATTTTGCGTTGCAGCGAGATCGACCACTAGTTTATATGGACGACGTAGAATTTGTTTCGAATGTCCCAGGTCACCAAGATGTATACGAAAGCATATCTTCCTTGAAGCTTGCCTTACCTAGAACGGAAGAAAATTTCTTTTTAACAAATGATATTCATCAAGCACTAATTTTTTGCGATATGGAAGTTCAAAAAGAATATGAGGAAGCTTTTCCTAACTTAAAGTTCGTTCGTTGGCACCGCGTATCTTGTGACGTGCTACCACAAGGCGTTTCTAAAGCGAAGGGGATTCAGTTATTCCTCCAACATTTGAATAAAACAGTAGATGACGCAATTGCTTTTGGCGATGGCTTTAATGATATAGAGATGCTTCAATATGTAGGTACTGGTGTGGCAATGGGCAACGCAGTAGAAGAGTTAAAAAAACACGCAACTTTTGTGACAGATCATGTTTCCGAAAATGGTTTAGTGAACGCCATGAAAAAATTAAAATTAATCTAGAGGAGTTATTATGAAAGATTTAACGAATAAGTTTGTACTGATTTATGGGGATGTATTTGTGGACTATATTGCAGACGATCAAACAAATAAACAATTTACAAAGTATTTAGGCGGAGCAACGGTAAACGTAGCAGCAGGAATTGCTAGACTTGGAGCAGCTTCCTCTTTTATCACGATTTCAGGGGAGGATGAAACTTCTGAATTTGTAAGAAGTGAGCTAACTTCTGAAGGGGTAGATTTGACTTTTGCTCAAATAGTGCCAGAAAAACGGGTAAGTGGCGTGTATGTGCATTTAACGGAAAATAATGATCGACACTTCCATACGTATGTAGATGAAACCCCTGATTTACAAGTGAATTTTTCTACATTGAAAAAGGAAGTATTTCAACAGGCTTCCATTTTTCATTTTTGTTCAGGTACATTATTTCATCCAACGGCACGTAAGACTACTCGCGATATAGTAGATCAAATGGAAAAATCCCACGTACTATTATCTTTTGATGCAAATATTCGACCACTCAGATGGGATAGTGAGGAACTTTGTAGAGAAACTATTTGTTCCTTTTTTAAACAGGTGGATATTTTAAAGCTAACAGAAGAAGAACTATTCTTTTTAACCGAAACTAAAACGAAAGAAGAAGGCATTAGCAAACTTCAAGACTACCAAATTCCAATCATCCTTATTACTGTTGGAGCAGATGGTACTTATGTTGTGATAGATGAAGAAACAATTCATGTAGAAGTCGAAAAGGTAGTTCCAGTCGATACAACTGGAGCTGGAGACGCCTTTATGGCAGGAATTCTTTCTAAAATTAATTTGAATGGAAAGCCAAAGTCAAAAGAAGAGTGGATTGACTATGTCTCATTTGGCAATAGACTAGGAGCAATTTGTGCAACAAAACCAGGAGCTCTTTCGGCAATGCCGACATTAGCAGAGTTATAAATAACAAGCCCGTCTTACTTTTTAAGAGTAAAACGGGCTTTTTCCTTATGCACGGTCATACGGAACGGAATTTGGTACTTCTGCATATGGATTTACTTTATCAATATGGTCGTAAAACATAATGCCATTTAAATGATCTAGTTCATGTTGAAAAGCAATGGCTGCTAATCCTTTTAATCGTTTTTTGAATGGTGTGCCATCTGGATAGAAGCCAGTTGCGGTAATTCGTGCATGTCTCGGTACATATCCCTCAATAACTTCGTCCACAGAAAGACAACCTTCACCAGCTGTAATATATGTATTTTCTACGGAATGGCTAATTATTTTCGGGTTTACGGCAACAAAGCTTACGTTCCCATTTTCTACATCGGGTAAATGTAA
Source organism: Psychrobacillus soli (assembly GCF_006861775.1). Classification (GTDB taxonomy): domain Bacteria; phylum Bacillota; class Bacilli; order Bacillales_A; family Planococcaceae; genus Psychrobacillus; species Psychrobacillus soli. The sequence goes on from NZ_VDGG01000046.1 coordinate 30,840, forward strand.
GGCGAACATTCTTTTTTCAGCGTTTACTTGAGGCGCTGCAATTCCTATTCCGGGGCGTAATTTATATTTTTCCACCATTTTATCATCTTGACTATTGATCACATATTCCAATAAATCATTTGCAAGCTGTATATCATCTTCTGATAAAGGAAAAGTCATTTCTTGCGTTTTTTTACGTAGTGCCGGGTGACCATCTCTCACAATATCTTTCATTAAAATCATCATAATCGTCCTTTCCATGTTCATAGTCCTATTATACCGAAAAATCATCATTAGCTAAACAAAAAAAGCCTATTGTACGGTTGAATTTAGTAGCTAGAACAATTATAGTGAAATGATTAGAGGAGGTTACGTGATGAAAAAATGGAAGTACGTAGTTCCTTTATGCTTTGTATTACTTCTATCTGCATGTTCTTTTGGTGAAACAACAGAAGAAAAATTATCTAACTTCTTAACAGAAATACATAATTTAGAAGCGGATTATAGGGATGTACAAATGCAGATAGCCGAAACGGAACAAAAAGAGCAAGCTAATTTTCAAAGCATGATGGAGTTAACGAAAGATCAAAAAGAAGAGCTTAAGACACAAGTGGAAGAAACAGCTCGACTTTTGGAGGAAAGACTCGTGTTAGTGGAAAAAGAAGCAATTTCTATTAATAGTGCATCTGATAAATTAACGGATATTGAAATACTTCTTTCTGAAACAGACAGCGAATCGGAAAAAGTAAGCATTCAACAAATCGAAGAAGCATTAAAAAATCGCTACACTGCATACAGCGACTTAACAGAACAATATCATGCTCTTGCTAGTTTACAAGAGAAGTTATATAACATGTTAATCGAAGAAACAGCAGAAGTGACGACAATTCAAGAACAAGTAGAAGAAGTAAATAAACAAAATGATGTTGTCCAACAATCGGTTGAAAATTTTAATGAACTTACAGTTGAGCTAAATAAAGTAAAAGAAGAAGTCTTCACTTCATTACAAAAGGAAGATTAATAAAAAGAATAGTAGACTTGCAACGTGAAAAGTAGAGTATGGGAAACTTCCAAGATTCCTATACTCTACTTTTTTTATGCTTTAGGAAATGTGGTCCGTGGATAATTTTCTCGCTATACCAATAAAGTATGTCACTAATTAGGGATAATGCGTGGTAGTGAGTTGAAATAAAGTGTCCGCTGGGATTTTCGCTGCAGTCGAACGCTTTCCACCGGGTGAGCGATGAGCCATCCCCGCCGCTTAGGCGTCGTAGGGATGTCTCATTTGCTCACTCATCCGGCAGGAGTCGTCGCCTACAGCGAAAATCTACATAAATGGCTTACT
>NZ_VDGG01000047.1 GCF_006861775.1 Psychrobacillus soli
TAAAGCTTTGATAACAGTAGACGCAAAATTAGCAAGAAATTCCCATGGATTTTCGCTGCAGGCGGCGACTCCAGTGGGATCAAGTGAGCAAAATGAGACTTCACAACGACGCCTAAGCGGCGGTGAACGCTCATCGCTCACCCCACGGAAAGCGTCCGCCCAGCAGCGAAAATCCTAGCGGTCACTTCCTTACCGCGCATTATCCCTATACTGTACACTATCCCCATTCTGCACTTTCCCTCATAATCCTACTTCTTGTAAATCAATAGGTATGGTACCCTTTATATATAAAATTACAAAGGGGAATGGATATGGCATATACAATTGAAAAAAGAGACGAAATCATTATCTTTGAAATAAATAGACCTGCAATCCATAATGCGATTAACGGGGAAGTCGTAGAAGGATTTCAGCGACTAGTACAGAACGTGAAAACAGATAATTCAATTAAACTAGCAGTTATTACAGGAGCGGGTGAAAAAACATTTTGTTCAGGTGGAGATCTTTCTGTATTTCATATGTTGAAAACAGAAAAGGAAGCATATGCAATGTTAAGTGAAACTGCGCAAGTTTTGTATGAAGTAGCTTCATTAGATATTCCAACGATTGCTTTGCTAAATGGGACTGCTGTAGGTGGAGGTTGTGAAATCGCTACATTATGTGATTTTCGTTTAGTGAAGAAAGAAGCGAAATGTGGGTTTATTCAGGGGAAATTAGGAATCATTTCTGGTTGGGGTGGAGGGGCCTACTTATTTGAAAAAGGTATGAGACACGACCATGCGTTACAAATGCTAACGGAAGCGGTGCCTTATACTTCTGACTATCTTCATTCTATTGGTTGGGCAACAGAAGTTTACGAAGGAGATAAATATAGTGCTTTAGCTAAGTTTAGCGAGAAAATGATTGTCCCACATGCATCTGTTTTAAAAGCATACAAGAAACAGGTTATCCAAAAATGGGAAAATACCCAATTATATGAACGAATTATGAAAGAAGTATCAACATGTTCGATTCTTTGGGAGCAAGATGCACACCACGAGGCCGTCGATGCTTTTTTAAAAAGATAACCATTTTTAGAGTCTATTTGTACCCACTTTGCATATATTAGTAAAAAAGCAAAGGGTGATAAACATGAATGTTAAAATTAGAAAAGATAGTTGGAGTGCGGAAGAAGACAATCTTTTAAAAGAAATAGTTTTAAAGAAAATAGAGCAAGGCCTTACGCAAATTTCTGGATTTGAAGAAGCAAGCATTTTGTTAGGTCGCTCCAAACAAGCTTGTGCATTCAGATGGAATAAAAACCTGCGCCCTCAAATATTTAAAAAAGAATATCCGTCAAAAGAACATGTAGTGAGAGAAGTGGCAGACTCTTCTACTTTACAAAACCATTTACAGTTAGCGATGGAGAGTTATGATGAGATGAAACAATCGTATGATGAAATCTCTAGTGCGTATAATTTATTAAAAAAAGATTACGAACAATTATTAAATTGGGCAAAACAAGGAATTACCCATTTAGAACGACAATAATCGAGAAGTCTCTTCCATTAGAGGCTTTTTTTGTCCCTTAGGAAATGATAAAAATCTAGACAGGTGGATAACTTCATGCAAGAACTTCTACGTCCAGACTCCATCGCAACCTCATCGCAAACTGGTGAGTTGCCTCCGCTCGATTCTTCGCCTACGGAAAGTGAGTGAGAAGTATCAGAAAGTATGCTATAGGCATTTTAAGATAGAGAAAGTCATTGTCTTTGCAAAAAATAGAAAATTAGCAATAAAGAACACACAAAAAGTATTTTCTTCTGCTAAAATAGAAAGTGTGAAAACAAATATTCCACTTTTCAATGAATTCTTACAAACAATAAGATTTAGAAACGGAATATACGCAACGTTCTTTTAAGGGGAATGGTTGAAACATCAAAGGGAGGAAATATCAAAATGAAAAATTTAGCATCAACAATGGCAGGAACCGTATTTACAGTAAACGTAGCAGTTGGAGAGGAAGTTACTGCTGGACAAGTAGTACTAGTACTAGAGTCAATGAAAATGGAAATTCCTATAGAAGCAGAATCAGCTGGTAAAGTAGCAGCTATCAATGCAAATGAAGGCGATTTCGTTAACGAAGGCGACGTCCTAGTTACGTTTGAATAAGGTTTCTCTATGGTTTTAGTATTTAAACAGCGCTTACGCTAGTCTAATAAGGTAAAAAAGCATTAACTTTTTTCTCAATATCTATCTAGCTCTAGCGCCTTGCTCCTAGGGGCAGATATATGCGCTTGCGCTTTTCTAACTAAGGGGGTAATACAAAGTGGGAGAAGTAAAAGGGTATAATGAAAGACTAGAAGAAAAATTAACATCTATTTACGCGGGTGGTCACGAAAAATATCACGAAAAAATGAAACAACAAAATAAATTATTTGTACGAGATCGCCTAAAATTACTTTTCGATAACGGTGAATATACAGAAGATGGTCGATTCGCGAATGTAGAAGCAGGTGACTTACCTGCAGATGGAGTTGTCACGGCGACTGGTAAAGTAAATGGACAAACAGTTTGTGTCATGGCAAATGATTCTACTGTAAAAGCGGGTTCATGGGGATCTCGCACGGTTGAAAAAATTATCCGTATACAAGAAATAGCAGAAAAAAATAGAGTGCCATTATTATATTTAGTAGATTCCGCGGGTGCTCGTATTACCGATCAACTAGACATGTTTCCAAACCGTCGAGGAGCCGGTAGAATATTCCACAACCAAGTAAGACTTTCCGGATTCATCCCGCAAATTTGCTTGTTGTTTGGCCCATCAGCAGCAGGTGGTGCATATATTCCGGCATTTTGTGATATCGTCTTTATGGTAGAAGGAAATGCATCAATGTATTTAGGGTCGCCTCGTATGGCGGAAAAAGTAATTGGTGAAAAAGTAACTCTGGAAGAAATGGGCGGTGCACGAATGCACTGTACAGTTAGTGGTGTTGGGGATGTACTCGTCACTTCCGAAGAAGAAGCTATTTCAGAAGCAAAACGATATTTAAGTTTCTTCCCAGCTAACTATACGAAAAAGCCTGAAAAAGTAGAAGCAAAAGCGGTTAAAGAAGGAAGATCGTTAGAAGCGATTATTCCAGAAAACCAAAATGCGCCATTTGATATGTATGAAGCAATTGATGCGATAATAGACGAAGGCACATTCTTCGATGTTAAAAAACTATTTGCTCCAGAACTTATTACAGGGTTTGCTCGTATTGAAGGTCAAGCGGTAGGGATTATTGCGAACCAGCCAAAAGCAAAAGGTGGGGTACTTTTTGTAGATTCGGCGGATAAAGCGGCGAAATTTATTTCTCTTTGTGATGCTTTTTCGATACCATTAGTATTTTTAGCGGATGTTCCTGGATTTATGATCGGAACGAAAGTGGAGCGAGCTGGAATTATTAGACACGGTGCTAAACTAATCGCAGCGATGAGTTCTGCCACTGTACCAAAAATTTCGGTCATTGTCCGTAAAGCTTACGGGGCAGGGTTATACGCCATGGCTGGTCCGGCATTTGAACCAGACGTATGTATTGCACTTCCTACTGCTCAAATTGCGGTAATGGGGCCAGAAGCAGCTGTAAATGCTGTTTACTCCAATAAAATTGAAGCAATTGAAGATCCAAAAGAACGGTTAAAGTTTGTACAAGAAAAGCATGCGGAATATAAAGAGGAAATTGATATTTACAAGTTAGCTTCTGAAATGATAATAGACGAAATCGTTGCACCAAGTGATTTACGGAGTGAGCTTTCAGATCGTCTTCGTTATTATGAAGATAAAGAAATTGCACCTGCACCTCGAAAACACCCAGTGCTTCCTGTATAATATCTATAAAAAGGTCTGCCATTCCGGTAGACCTTTTTATAACCTGAGGTGATCGTTATGAATATTGGAATTATTGGTGCCGGATCCATTGGAATGTTATTTGGTGCTTATTTAGCGGAGGCAAAACATAGCGTTACATTTTTAGTGCGAAATCCTAATACGCCGAATAAATTTTACATAGAAAAAAGTAAAGCAGCGCAGCATTTGATCCCTTGTAATCTCGTATATAGCATGGATAAACTAGACGAAATGGATCTAATCATACTAGCGGTGAAATATCACCATTTAGAATCGTTAAAAGACGAATTAGATGCTTTGCCAAAAGATATTCCTCTATTATTTTTACAAAATGGGTTACTCCATCTCGCTTTTGCTAATACATTAAAACACGAAACTATTATGATTGGATCCGTATTACATGGTGCAACGAAAAAAGATGCTCAAACGGTTCAACATCTAGGGGTCGGAGTTACAACGATTGGTATGTGGAGAGGTAAATGGACGAGAATAGGGGAGTTATTACCTAATACTAACGAACATTTTCCGGTGGAATTCTCCACTCAGATAGAAGATGTATTATTTAAAAAAGCAATGTTAAATAGTTTGATCAATCCTTTGACGACTATTGCACGAGTTCCAAATGGGGAGCTTGTACAAAATGTAGCCTATAAATCTATTGTTAAAAATATATACGACGAGTTGATAGAAGTGTTCGAAGAGTGGAAAGATCGATTTTCGTGGGACGAAGTGGTCACGCTCTGTACGAATACGCGTTATAATCACTCTTCCATGTTAAAAGACTATGAAAATGGTCGCTTGATGGAACTCGATACAATAGTTGGAGCGATTATAGAAGAAGCGAGTAAAAGAAATAAAAAGTTACCGATATTGAATACATTCTATTTGCTGCTGAATGAAAAGAATAAAGTAGGTGAACGACATCATTAATAGCATTGTTTCCTTTTTGATATTATTTCCTATCGTACTATTTATCATGACGTTCATCGTCTCTAAATATTTTTTGCATAAACGAAAAAAGTCCATCGGTATTGCGGCCGATATAACGACATTTCTATTGTTTTTCTCGGTTTCTCATGTTTTCTCGGTTGTTTTCGAAAAGAGCATTGGGTTCCTGTTAATCATTTGTTCTTTAATTTTAGCTTTGATTATGACATTTTTTGATTGGCGTACAAAAAATGAAATTGAAATTCGACCGCTACTTCGAAAAATTTGGAGGTTGTTATTCGTATTACTTTGTATATTTTATGCGTTCATCTGGATATTCGGAGTTATCCGATATGCATTAAACTATATAAGCTAATAATTTTCCACGCATTCTCCTATAGTGATATACTCATACAAGTATTTGTCTTAATTCAGTAGTTTGTTGGGGTTTACGTTGGATTAGGATAAAACCGATGGCGATTGCCCTTTTTGTAGCAGCATAGGAAATACGCCAAGGTGAAATTGATAATTAGAGGTGGAAAAATCGTGCGATTAGAGCAACACACACAACCATTCGCGCCCCTTTTTTATAAGAAATATTTGGAGGATACATCTAGTTTATCTTCTTTTTTTCATTATGAATGGAATCAAAAGGCGCTTAATAAACGACTTCAAGAAACTGATTTTAGCAAAACTAAAAGAACGGAACTTGTAAACGTATTAACGAATTATATGAGTAAGTTTGGACTTTCAGAAACAAGCAACAAGCATTTAGAAGAATTAAAAGATAATGGAGTAGTCGTAATTGGAGGACAGCAGGCTGGTATTTTAACAGGTCCAATGTATTCTATCCACAAGGCGATATCTGTTATTGCATTAGCGAAGCAACAAAGAGAGCAACTTGGAGTGCCTGTCATTCCTGTTTTTTGGATTGCTGGAGAAGATCATGATATTGACGAGATTAACCATGTTTACATAGAGCGAAGTAGAAAACTTCAAAAGCTTGTATATCCTGAAAAATCAAAAATAAAGAAAATAGCTTCCGATTCCATATTTGATAAACAAATAATGGATAATTATTTGACTGAAATTTTTCAAAGTTTACCGGAAACGCTGTATACAAAAGAGCTTTTTACTAAAGTAATGAATCACCTAGAAAATAATTTTACTTACACAGACTTCTTTGCGGCGCTTATGAATGATTTCTTTCAAGAAGAAGGTCTACTCTTAATAGATGCGGCTTATGAACCGTTTAGAAAGTTAGAAAGTGAATATTTTCAACTTTTTGTAGAGAACGCTTCAGATTTGGCGGAAGTTGTATTTGAGAAAGAACGAGAGTTTGAAAAAGCAGGTTTTGGAACACCAATCCAAACTAAGGAATCAGCAGCCCATTTATTTTATGTGGAAGCCGGAGAAAGATTTTTATTAGAAAGAAAAGATGGAATGTTCATCCACGAAGCAAAAGGGCTTTCCTTTACGAAAGATGAATTAATGAGTATTGCAGAAAAGCATCCTGAAAAGTTAAGTAATAACGTTGTAACAAGACCGATTATGCAAGAGATGGTATTTCCAGTATTAAGTTTTATCGGTGGACCAGGTGAAATCGCTTATTGGGGAACATTGAAGACAGCATTTGAACTATTTCGAATGAAGATGCCTGTCATTATGCCTAGATTAAGTGTTACTGTTGTTAATACCAAAACACAGACATTACTCGAAAAGTTTTCGTTTACGATAGAAGACGTATGGAATGGAATAGTGGAAGATACAAAACTTCAGTACATTAACAAACATCGTAATGAGCGAATTCCGCAATTGATTGAAACGATGAAACAAGACCTCGCTGCTAACTATGCAAAATTAGAGGAACTTTTAATAGATGATAATCTACTACTGAGTCCATTAGTACAGAAAAATTTACGATATCATGAAAGTCAATTAACATTTATAGAGCATGCAATAGATGATACGTTTCTAGGTAAGTTAGACGCTTCTATTCATCGTTATGATCGAATTTTGATGGAGCTAACGCCTAACGGAGGTTTACAAGAGAGGATCTATTCCCCACTTCAGTTATTAAATGAGGTTGGTACGGATTTTATAAAGGAACTTTTAGAAATTCCTTACGAGTTTAATGGTAACCACCATGTAGTGTATATATAAGAAACGCTAGTCCCCACAGTATATGTGGGGGCTTTTTTATGCTGAAAAATAATGCTTTTTAGCGTTTTTAGTATGTCAATAAGTACTATTTACGCATTTTGAAAAATTAAAGGCTTATTTTTAAAAAAATGGGTGGAGGAAAGTGGGGGGATGTGGTATGTTAATGACATAAAGTGGGGTGAGTAGCATGTTCATGGGCGAATATCAACATAACGTTGATGCGAAAGGACGGTTAATAATACCTTCCAAATTTCGTGAACACTTAGAAGACTGTTTTGTTTTAACACGTGGTCTTGATAATTGTTTATTTGGTTATCCTATGGATGAATGGCGAAAACTCGAAGAAAAATTGAAAGAACTTCCCGTCACGAAAAAAGATGCTCGGGCATTTACCCGGTTCTTCTTTTCAGGTGCAACAGAAGTTGAAATTGATAAAACGGGACGTATTAATATTCCAAGTAATCTTCGCAGTTATGCAAAGATGGACAAAGAATGTATCGTGCTAGGTGTTTCTAACCGTCTGGAAATTTGGGCGAAAGATGCGTGGGAAAATTACTTTGAAGAATCCGAGGATTCCTTCAATGATATTGCAGAAAATATGATCGGCTTTGATATCTAAAGACTAGGAACATAAGGAGGAGAAAGGCTTGTTTCATCACACAACAGTATTATTAAAGGAAACGGTAGATGGACTTGCCGTTCGACCAGATGGTATTTACGTAGACTGTACATTAGGTGGTGCAGGTCATAGTGAATACTTAGTGAAACAATTAAATGAGCAAGGGAAGTTAATCTGTTTCGATCAAGATATGACCGCGATTGAAAATGCAAAAGTAAAGCTTGCACCTTATTTAGAACAAGTAACTTTTATACATGCAAATTTTCGTCATTTGAAAGAAGAGCTTGCTAAAATCGGGATTGAAAAAGTAGATGGCATTTTATATGACCTAGGAGTTTCATCTCCTCAGCTGGATACCCCAGAACGTGGGTTTAGCTATAACTATGATGCCCCTCTCGATATGCGGATGGATCAAACGAGTGAGCTAACCGCTTATCACGTGGTCAATGATTGGGCATATGAAAAATTAGTGAAAATCTTTTTCCGTTATGGGGAAGAGAAATTTTCTAAACAAATTGCAAGGAAAATTGAACAAGCAAGAGAAATAGCTCCGATCGAAACGACATTCCAATTAGTAGAATTAATAAAAGCTGGTATTCCTGCTGCTGCAAGAAGAACTGGTGGACACCCTGCTAAAAGAATTTTTCAAGCAATCCGTATAGCGGTAAATGATGAGCTTGGAGCGGCTGAAGACTCTTTAGAAGAGGCGATTCAACTTATTAAAGTCGGTGGGAGAGTGAGTGTTATTACATTCCATTCTCTAGAGGATAGACTTACAAAAACAATTTTTAAAGAAGCTTCCTCGTTACCTGAATTACCTCCAAACTTGCCAGTTATTCCGGCTGGTATGGAACCCATGTTAAAACTAATAACTAGAAAACCAATATTGCCTTCAGATGAAGAGCTGGAAGTGAATAATCGATCTCGTTCAGCTAAGCTACGAATTGTGGAAAAACTAATTGAAAAAGGAAGTGTTTAAATGGCTTTGCGTAATCAACAGTCAGAAACATACATAAGTCGTCCTTCTTTCCCAGAGCAACCACAAATACAGAAGCCGGCAAAAAATAATAAAAAGTTTTTATCAAAAGGCGAGAAAATATTACTGATTTGTCTACTGTCCGTTGTAACTATACTCTCTATAATGATTATCCAAACGCAAACCGCTGTTCGTTCTACAACTACGGACATTTCTCAAATTGAAAAACAAATCGATACTACTTCAAAAGAAAATACAGATTTGTCCATACAAGTAAGCGAATTATCTACCTATGATCGCATTTGGAAAAAGGCGGAAGAGCTCGGTTTGAAACTGAATGAGCAAAACGTGAAGGTAGTACCAGGACAATGAATAAGAAATTTCGTTTTCAATGGGGAGCCTTTCTAATGTTTTTATTTTATGGAGGGCTCTTTTTTATATTGTTAGGTAGATTTGTTTTCATTCAAGTTACCGGTGTTGCAGAAGGACAAGTGTTATCAGCAAGAGCAGAGTCAAAGTATAATAGAGAACAAGTTTTACAAGCGAGTAGAGGGAAAATTGTCGATCGGAACGGGGAAGTTATTGTTCAAGACACCCTAAGTTATAAGATGATTGCCGTTATAAGTCCGAAAGCTACAGAAAATATTAAACTACCTCGACATGTCATAGATACAAAAGAAACGGCGCAAGTATTATCGCAATATATTGATATGACGGAACAGGAGATAGTAGATTTACTAAACAAAAATATAGAAAAAGAAAGATATCAAGTGGAGTTCGGTAAAGCAGGTAGAGATATTAGTCATAAAGAAATGAATGAAATAAAAGCACATAAATTACCTGGAATTATTTTCGTGCAAGATTTGAAGAGACTTTATCCAAACGGGCAATTTGCTTCGCATTTAATAGGATTTGCATTAAAAGAAGAGAAGGAGGATGGGGAAGCAGAAACCGTAGGAAAAATGGGGCTCGAATATATATATGATAAACAGTTAACGGGAACCCCTGGGAAAGTTGAATTTAAAAGTGATACAAAAGGATTTTTACTGCCAAATGCAGAAAAAATGGTGACGGAACCACAAGATGGTCAAGATATTTATTTAACCATCGATAAAACGATTCAAAACTTTTTAGAAGATGCCCTTAACAATGCGGAAGAAAAATTTAATCCCGAGAAAATGACCGCCATTGTAGCGAATGCAAAAACAGGAGAAATTCTTGCAATGTCACAAAGACCTACGTTTGAGCCGAATACTCGAGAAGGACTGTCGACAAATTGGCTAAATGAGGCGACCGAACAAACGATTGAACCTGGCTCAACGATGAAAATCTTCACTTTAGCTGCAGCAATTGAAGAAGGTGTATGGGATCCAAACGCATATTATAAATCTGGTTCTTATACATTATTTGGTGATACCATTCGAGATCATAATGTATATGGGTGGGGGCAGATTACGTATTTAGAAGGTTTTCAACGATCGTCTAACGTATCCATGGCGTATTTGCTGAATCGAATGGGCGATGAAACATTCATTGACTATATTCATCGATTCGGCTTCGGAGAAAAAACGGGCATTGATCTTCCGAATGAAGCTACGGGAACTGTTCTTGATACTTATCCATTAAACAGAGTAACGACGACATACGGACAAGGTACGACAGTAACTCCAATTCAAATGGTTCAAGGGATGACTGCAATAGCGAACAAAGGGAAAATGATGCAACCGTATGTCATTGATAAAATTGTAGACCCTAATACCGGTGAAGTGCTAAGCAATCATAAGCAGACAGAAAAGGAATCACCAATTTCAGCTGAGACAGCTGACAAAGTGAAGGAAATTTTAGCTAGTACGGTAACATCTGAATTTGGTACCGCAAAACGTTTTAAGTTAGATGAATATACAACCGCTGGTAAGACCGGCACAGCACAGATTGCGAAACCAGGTGGAGGGTATTACTGGGGGCGAGAACTATTTTTGTATTCCTTCCTAGGAATGGCACCTGTAGAAGACCCGCAACTAATCGTGTATGTCACTGTTCACAAACCACGACTCGAGTTAACGGAATCCGGAACACAACCGGTTGCGGACATATTTAACGCAGTAACAGAAAAAAGTTTAAAATATTTAAATGTTCAACCTGAAAATCTAGAAATTGCTACTCCAATTGAAATGCCAAACGTAGTAGGTAAAAATATGATCGAGAGTCAAAGTATGCTAGAGTCACAAGGATTGAAAACTGTTATTATTGGGCAGTCAGAAAATGTATTAGAGCAATATCCGGCTGTTGGTACTTCCATTATTCCAAGGGGTACTGTTTTCATTAAAGGAGAAGGCGAAATTCAATTGCCAAATTTTTCAGGTTGGTCTAAACGGAATTTAATGGTATATAAATCATTAGCGAATCTTCCAATTGAAATTATTGGTGAAGGTTTTGTCACGGAGCAAAGTTTGACAGCGGGTTCCATTGTATCGACTGATACACCTATAGTTGTCAAATTAGCGACTCCCGAAGAAACAAGCAATGTTGCTCCTATTGAAGAGGAATTAGTGGAAGAACTGCCACAGGATTAGTAGAGTTATAGAAGAGGTATAGAATAGTTATTGCCATTTTCTCATACGTTATCTAAAACGAATAAAAAGGGGAAAATGGCATTTCTAAAATAAAACAAATGATCCGTCTACGAATGATTTGGTTGATAACGATTATTCTATTTGTGTTAGTTGGATCTAAATTAGTACAGCTACAATTTTTTCAATTTGATGAATTGACGACGAAAGCAAAAGAGAGTTGGGATCGAGAACTTCCTTATTCGTCGCTCCGAGGGAATATTTTGGATAGGAATGGAGATGTGATTGTCGGAAATAAGCTGGCTCCAACGTTATTTTACATGCCATCTCAAAATGATGATCCCGAACAAGTAGTAGACCAAATAGCACCTCTCATAGAAATGGAAAAAGAAAAGCTATTTGAACAAATAAATAAAAGAGCCTCTATCGTAAAAATTGCACCAGCAGGAAAAAATATTTCTACTGAACTAGCGATGGAAATACAAGATAAAAATATTAAAGGGTTATATTCAGGCGTCGACTACATAAGAGACTATCCACATGGGGAGATGCTTTCTAGATTATTGGGATTTACTGGTTATGATACACAAGGACTTGCGGGTATTGAATATCAATATGATGCTGTATTAAAAGGAAAAGAATCGGCCATTCGAATGTATACCGATGCAAAAGGTATTCCTTTACCGCATGTAGATGACGGGTGGAAAAGTGGAGTCAAAGGAAATCATGTGCAACTAACCATTGACATGAAAATTCAACAAGTAGTAGAAAGAGAACTTTCTCAAGCGATGAAACAGTATGATGCGACGCAAGCTATTGGCATCGCAATGAACCCTAATACAGGAGAAATACTTGCACTCGCTTCTGCTCCAAATTTTGATCCTGCTAATTACCAAGATGTTGACTCTACTATTTATAATCGTAATTTACCTGTTTGGATGACATTTGAACCTGGCTCGACATTTAAAATAATTACACTCAGTGCTGCACTAGAAGAGAATGTAGTGGATTTAGAAAATGATCATTTTTTTGATCCTGGGTACGTAATTGTAGAAGGTGCTAGACTCCGTTGTTGGAAAAGACAAGGACATGGAGATGAAACTTTCCTAGAAGTCGTTCAAGACTCCTGTAACCCCGGTTTTGTCGAGCTAGGTAGAAGAGTAGGTCCTGAAAAGCTTCAAGAGTATATTCGAAACTTTGGCTTTGGAAAATCGACAGAATCAGGCATGGCAGGAGAATCTACGGGTATTCTATTTAGTAAAGATCGTTATGGTCCTGTTGAACATGCGACTACATCATTTGGTCAAGGTATTTCTGTCACACCAATTCAACAAGTGCAGGCTGTTTCTGCAGCGATAAATGGTGGTTATTTATATAAACCGTATATTGTTAAAAATGTCCTGGACGGGGAAACGGATGAAATTTTATCGAGTACAGAACCTGAGATGAAAAACCAAGTAATCAGTGAAGAAACTTCTGCCAAAGTCCGAGATGCGCTAGAGCATGTTGTAGCGTTAGGCTCGGGACGGTATGCATATAGAGATGGTTTGCGGATTGGTGGAAAAACAGGAACTGCCCAAAAGGTAAAAGACGGTAGATATGCAGAAGGAGAATATATCGTATCTTTTATCGGTTTTGCTCCAGCGGATAATCCGGAAATTATTGTATACGTTGCAATTGATAATCCCAAAAATTCTACGGTATTTGGGTCTACTATTGCGGCACCGATTGTTGGGCAAATCATCGAGGACTCATTGGAAATTACCGGCGGTGGTAAACAATTAGAAAAAGAATACAGATGGGGAGACGTCGAACAAGTTCGCGTTCCAAATCTAGTAGGAGTAAAGAAAAAAGAAGTAACGTCTTATATGTATCCATTTTCAATAGTTTGGCATGGTGATGGGGAAGAAATACTTACTCAGTTACCAAAAGAAGATAGTCTCATACCTATTGATGGAACCATTCATGTATATACGAAGTAACTATTTATAAAAAATAAATAACTATGGAACATTCAGCGATAGTTGATGGCAATTAAGGAGATTTACTCATGACATTATCTGCAACGATTATAACAATTTTTGTTAGTTTTCTATTATCGGTTATTCTCGCACCAATCGTTATTCCCTATTTAAGGAAGATGAAATTTGGTCAAAGTATTAGAGAAGAAGGACCGGAGTCACACCAAAAAAAAGCAGGAACGCCAACAATGGGGGGACTTATATTTATCACTTCCATTATTGTTTCCACGATTGGTCTTTCGTTTTACTTCGATAAGTTAACGACGCAATCGATCGTTTTGCTCATCATTTTAGTTGGGTTCGGGGCTATTGGATTTTTGGATGACTTTATTAAAGTCGTACTGAAGCGAAATCTTGGGTTAACATCGATTCAGAAATTGATTGGCCAAATTATCATATCCATTATTGCCTATTTCTTATTAAAATTAGGTCCATTTGATACATCATTAGCAATACCATTTACGAATATCGATTTCTCACTAGGACAATTTTATGTAGCATTTCTTATTTTCTGGTTAGTTGGATTTTCTAATGCAGTGAATTTATCCGATGGGTTAGACGGTTTAGTATCTGGAACAGCGGCAGTAGCTTTTGTAACATTTGCAGTACTTGCGCTTACATTTGAACAAACAGATATAGCTATTTTTGCTTTTAGTGTAGCTGGAGCACTTTTAGGATTTCTTTTATTCAATAAAAATCCAGCAAAAGTATTTATGGGGGATACGGGTTCGCTTGCATTAGGTGGCTCGCTTGCTATGGTATCTATTTTAGTTAAGCAAGAACTAATGCTTGTCATCGTTGGTATTATTTTTGTAGTAGAGACATTGTCCGTTATTTTACAAGTAATTAGTTTTAAGACGACTGGAAAACGTATTTTTAAAATGAGTCCGATTCACCATCATTTCGAACTTTCTGGTTGGAACGAGCGTAAAATTGTGACTGTATTTTGGGCAGTTGGTTTTGTTGCTGCAATGTTTGTTGTATTGATGGAGGTTTTGTAAAGTGAAAAAGTTACCAATTGTCTACCATAAAAAAATATTAGTATTAGGTTTGGCGAAAAGTGGTACGGCCGCGGCCGAAATTTTGCATGATTTAGGTGCTTTTGTCACTGTTAATGATGCAAAACCTTTCGATCAAAATGAAAATGCCCAGTACCTACTTTCTAAAGGGCTAACGGTTATATGCGGAAGCCATCCTGAGGATCTTTTAGACGAGGGATTCAGTCTTATAGTAAAGAACCCTGGTATTCCTTATACTAATTCCGTTATCGCTGAGGCGAAAAAAAGAGGCATCCCTGTTTGGACAGAAGTGGAGCTCGCTTATCGAATAAGTGATGCACCAATGATTGGTATTACAGGGTCAAATGGGAAAACAACAACGACTACACTCATTTTTGAAATGCTTAAACAGGGACAAAAACATCCATTGATCGCTGGGAATATTGGAACGGTAGCTAGTAGTGTGGCAAAAGAAGCTGTGGGCGACAATACGATTGTCACGGAGCTATCATCGTTCCAACTAATGGGTACAGAACAATTGAAACCGAAAATCGCCATTTTGATGAATTTGTACGAAGCGCATTTAGATTATCATGCCGATTTCCAAGAATATACGGATGCCAAATTTAATATAACGAAAAACCAAGATGCATCTGATTGGTTTATATATAACGGGGAACAACAGCTTGTTATGGATTATGCAGAAAAAAGTAAGGGGATTAAAGTCCCGTTTTATGTGAGCAAGAAGACGAATGATGGCATAAGCGCGGACGATCAGTTTGTCTATTGGAATGGCGAGAAGATATTTGAACGATCTTCCATCGCGCTCCGCGGAAAACATAATTTAGAAAATGTGTTAGCAGCAACTGCGGCAGCCCTTTTAATGGATTGTTCGTTAGCAGATATTACGGCTGTTCTAACAACCTTTCACGGTGTAAAGCATCGTACGCAATTTATACGAGAGTGGAAAAATAGAAAGTTTTACAATGATTCGAAAGCAACGAATGCACTTGCAACAAAAAGCGCATTAGAAGGCTTTTCAGAACCTGTTATTTTGCTCGCTGGTGGTGTGGATAGAGGTCATTCATTTGATGAATTAATCCCTTATTTACATCGTGTTAAAGCGCTAATTCACTACGGGGAAACAGCTGAACGTTTACAAAAATTTGGAGAGGAACAATCCATTCCGACAGTTACCGGCGTGAATAATTTGGTAGAGGCTATTGAAGAAGCGGTAAAAGTGTCAGATGTAGGGGATGTCGTATTATTGTCACCTGCTTGCGCAAGTTGGGATCAATACGCGAGCTTCGAATTGCGTGGGGATGAATTTATCGAAAAAGTTATCGCTTTAAAAGAGTAACGAAAGGATGAAATAATCGGAAGATAAAAGTAAAGTATTATTCGTTTCCTCCGTCCTATTTTTATCAATTATTGGAATTTTATTTGTGCACTCTGCCGGTTCTTACTGGAGTGAGGTACATTATAAAGGACAAATGCCATTTGCTATTAAACAGGCAACTTATTTAATTATAGGTATTGCAGTAGCTTTTTTTATCCGAAATAAAAGTATCATTCGCATTCCTACATTTTGGCAATTTTTATATATAATTTCTATCGTATTATTAATAGGGGTATTAATCCCGGGAATAGGTGTAGTTCGAAATGGTTCACAAAGTTGGATACCGTTAGGTTTTATGAATTTCCAGCCTGCTGAACTAGCTAAAATTTCTGTTTTAGGCGTATTGGCAAGCGCTCTTGCTAATGAAAAGAAATCGAAAAAAGCAGTGTATTTTCAAAGTGCCATTTTGCTGTTATTGCCGATTAGTTTAATCATGCTTCAACCTGATTTTGGGTCTGCGTTTGTGTTAGTAGTAGCGGTATTCTTTTTATTGTTCGCTGCAGGATTGTCTATCAAGTTTTTTGTAGCTATTGGCGCTGTCGGAATTATTGGCTTTGTGGCATTAATCGTCTCTGCACCATATAGACTTGTTCGAATTCAAGCATTTCTAGACCCATGGAAGGATCCTTTAGGTTCGGGGTTCCAGGCGATTCAATCGTTATTAGCAATAGGACCAGCAGGTTTGTTTGGCTTTGGGTACGGTAATAGTAGACAAAAGTTTTTATACTTACCCGAACCTCAAAATGATTTTATCTTTTCCATTTTGTTAGAAGAGACAGGTTTTATCGGTGGGTTAATCATCATTCTCGCTTTTCTCACTTTTTTTACGACAAGCTTTATGATGGCTGCCAAAGCCAATACAAGAGAAGCACAGTTAATGATTATTGCATTTACTTCGTTATTAACTGTTCAAACGTTTTTGAATATGGGGGTCGTGACAGGGTTGCTTCCTGTAACGGGTGTTACTTTGCCGTTTATTAGCTACGGTGGGTCGTCGCTTGTCATGACTTGGATTATTATTGGGATTATATTCAATTTAGCGAATACATCTTTAAACGAAGGGAGGCGGTAGAATGGAAAAAATCATTGATATTGAAGATCGTATACCTACCTTAAAAGAACGTAGAAGACGCAGAACAAACAAAAAGTTTTCCATTCTACTTTTTCTCTTTGTCACGACTCTGTTAATCGTTCTCTATTTTCAATCTGCTTATAGTCAAGTACAGACAATTGAGTTAGAAGGTGCATTGCTCGTTCCAAAAGAAAAGTACATCGAACAGAGTACATTAAAATTGGGCGATTCGATGTGGGGTTTTAAAGAAAAGAACATTGAAAAAACATTAGAACAAAATGAGTGGGTAAAATTTGCGCATGTAAAACGTAACTGGTTGACGGGAGTACATATACAAGTCGAGGAATACAAACAAATTGGGTACGAGGAAAATGAAGGAACACTTCGCATCATTTTAGAAAATGGCAAAGTGATTGAGACAGACGGACAAGTCTTACCACTGGAAGGACCAATCTTTTCTGGCTTCAATGAAGGAAAAGTTCGTCTAAGATTAATAAAGGAATTAGCGGACTTACCTTCAGAAGTACTGTTAACTATTTCGCAAATAATTTATACCCCAACAGAAAATGACGCGTATTCGATACAAGTATTTATGAATGATGGCAATGAAATAAAAGCGATTATCCCGTCTTTTGCTGAAAAGATGAATTATTATCCATCTATAGTATCGCAGTTAGATCCAGACATAAAAGGAATTATCGACCTAGAGGTTGGCTCATTTTTTCAACCATATGTTCAATTATCTAACGAAGAAATAGAGGAGGCGATGGAGCTTGAAGAAGAGCAACAAACTCCTTAAAATTCCTTCTCGAGGTCGAATACTTATCTCCTTAGTAAGCTTAGTTTTAGGTTTCATACTTGCCTATTCCTACAGTATAGCTGTGGAAAATGAATCGGAAAGAAATACTACTAGCGAAAGTTTTTTGGAACAGACCAGATATAGAGAAGAATTAATCGAACAAAAAGAAAGAAATAAGGAACTAACGGAAGAAATAAATGAAAAACAGCAAGCTATTCGCGATTTGGAACAATCTTTTGCAGGTAGTGAAAAAAGTGTAGAAGCTTTAGTCGAAGAAGCGGAAAAGTTAAGGTTATTGATGGGGGGTATTCCGTCACAAGGAAAGGGAATAGTCGTTTCTTTAGAAGATGGTGCATATAACCCGTCCCAAGAAAATCCGAATGATTATATTGTCCATGAGAGCCATGTTTTTAAAGTGGTGAATGAATTGAAAATTTCAGGTGCAGAAGCGATTTCCATTAATGGACAAAGACTTCGAGCGAATTCGTTCATCCGGTGTACTGGTCCAGTTATTACGATAGATGGGAAGACATTCCCCGCTCCATTTACAATTGAAGCAGTAGGTGATCCTGCAGTTCTCCTAGCTTCAGTTCAGCTAGGTGGCGGCGTTTTAGACCAGCTAACAAGTGATAATATCGTCGTGACGGTTGAAGAAAAAGGGAAAATAACGATGCCTGCATTGCGGGATGAAATAAGCTAACAAAATAAAGGAGGCCGAATAATGAAAAAAGCCGTCTATATTCGGTTTACGATCATTTTGTTAATAGTTGGTTTTATGTTAGCTGTTCAATATAATACTGTTCAAAATCCAGAAACGAGAGACACGAGAGACGTTTGGGCCATTCGTCAAGAACTAGCTAGAGAAACGGAATTACATTCAGAATTATTATCAGAAGTACGTATGCTAGAGCAAACAATTGGTAAATACGAAAATATGAGGAATGAAAGTCCAGAAATGGCATTAAACGATACAGTAAACCAATTGAAAAAAGATATTGGACTAGAAGAGTTTAATGGGCCAGGACTGTTGATCACTGTCGAACCCTCTTTAGAAAGTATTGCCATAGGACAACCTATCGAAGGAATATCACCCGATTTACTTATACGATTGGTCAATGAAATTAATCGGTTTAAAGCAAAAGTAGTAGACATAGACGGAAAACGTATTATTTATTCATCGGCAATAAGGGATGTCAATGGGAAAACAACAGTGAATAATTTTGCCATACGAAATGCCCCTTTTACGATAAAAATAGGTACATCCTCGTTTGAAGATGCTAAAAAAATGTATAATCAATTAGAGGCATCGGCGATTGGAGATGACTTTTACATTGATAATCTGAGGTTAGAAATCGGTGACCCTGTAGACAATCTTACCATTTCTGGTTATGACCAATCAGTAAACAATCAATTTTTACTAGAGATTCCAGGAGGAGAGTAACGTATGTGGTTGCCATTATTAGGTTTAATACTCGGGATTTCACTTGGTCTTTTAACAGATATACAAATTCCAGACATATACGAAAGCTATTTATCCATTGCCGTACTAGCTGCTCTAGATACTCTTTTTGGGGGAATTAGAGCACAATTACAGCATGTGTATGACGATAAGGTATTTGTCACTGGATTCTTCTTCAATATCGGACTAGCTGCAGCGCTTGCGTTTTTAGGAGTTCATCTTGGAGTAGATTTGTATTTAGCTGCTATTTTTGCATTTGGTGTTCGTTTGTTCCAAAATATAGCGGTAATACGTCGTATTTTATTGACAAAATGGTCGGAAAGAAAAAATGCATGAGCAATATGTATGAAAAATTAGAATATTTAACTGTATGTATTATAAAGTTTTAGACTTTATGCGGTTTTTACACTAGAATAATAGTTAAAGAGTAAATAGGAGGTGCCACGGGTTGAATCAATCAGAATTGTACGTATCACTAGATATCGGGTCGTCTTCCATCAAAGTATTGATAGGAGAAATGAATGACGACTCGCTGCATGTAATAGGTGTAGGTAATGTAAAATCAAATGGTATCCGAAAGGGCACCATTGTTGATATAGACGCGACTGTTCAGTCTATAAAAAAAGCAGTAAGTGAAGCAGAAAGAATGATCGGAATGTCTATCCATGAAATTGTTCTAGGAATTCCGGCAAATTTAGCAAATATACAAAATGTTAAAGGTGTAGTAGCTGTTAATAGAGAAGATAGAGAAATAACAGATGGTGATTTAGAACGTGTCATTGAATCTGCACAAGTAATGTCCATTCCTCCAGAGAGAGAATTGATCAATATTGCACCAAAGCAATTTATCGTGGATCATCTAGAAGAAATAAAAGACCCTCGTGGCATGATCGGTACTCGACTTGAGC
This sequence comes from Psychrobacillus soli, assembly GCF_006861775.1. Lineage (GTDB taxonomy): Bacteria > Bacillota > Bacilli > Bacillales_A > Planococcaceae > Psychrobacillus > Psychrobacillus soli. Next base: position 19,780 of record NZ_VDGG01000047.1, read on the forward strand.
TGGACGGTATTATGATGACTACATCGAAAACAATTTTACATAATGTGTTACGGTGTGTGGAAAGAGCTGGACTGCAAATTAGAGAGATTTATTTGCAACCACTAGCAGGTGGTCATTTTGCGTTAACAGAAGATGAAAAAAACCATGGTACTGCCTATATTGACATTGGTGGTGGTTCTACTACTATTGCCATTTTCAATGAAGGACATTTAATCAATACATCTGTTATCCCAGTAGGTGGAGATCATATTACAAAAGATCTTTCAATCGTATTGAAAACACCGACGGAACAAGCTGAAATGATTAAGTTGAAATATGGACATGCTTTTTACGACGATGCTTCTGATGATGAATTGTTTGAAGTTCCAGTAATTGGAGCAGATATGAAGGAGCAATATTCTCAGCGGTATATTGCAGAGATAATTGGTGTTCGTCTAGAAGAATTATTTGAATTGGTATTAGAAGAGTTTTATAAAATGGGTCTACAAGACCTACCTGGTGGTGTAGTAATTACTGGGGGCGTTTCTAAATTGGATGGAATAGGTCAATTAGCGAGACATATTCTACAAACAAGAGTGAGATTGTATACACCAGATTATATTGGGGTACGCGAACCACAATATACGACTGCTGTTGGTCTTATAAGATATGCCTATAAAGAAGATCTTTTCTATGGTAAAATTGGTAATAGCCAAGCATTAGCACAAATAGCTAGTAGTGAAGCAGTTTCAAGTCCTAAAAAACAAAAACAAACTGTGCAAAATTCGACAAATGAAAACAAAGAAAGCGCAATGTCAAAAGCTAAGAAGTTTTTCGACAAATTTTTTGAATAAAACCTTTATCATAGCTGAGAGAATATAGGAGGCAATAGCATGTTAGAATTTGAAACAAGTGAAGATCAATTAGCCGTTATTAAAGTTATTGGAGTAGGTGGCGGCGGTAACAATGCAGTAAATCGAATGATTGAACATGGAGTTCAAGGTGTAGATTTTATCGCTGTTAATACAGATGCACAAGCTTTAAAAATGTCAGAAGCCGAAGTAAAACTACAAATAGGTGGTAAATTAACTCGTGGATTAGGAGCAGGTGCAAATCCAGAAGTCGGTAAAAAGGCAGCGGAAGAAAGTAAAGAACTAATTGAAGAAGCTTTAAAGGGTGCAGACATGGTATTCGTTACAGCTGGAATGGGTGGAGGAACTGGAACTGGTGCTGCCCCTGTAATCGCTCAAATTGCCCGTGATTTAGGTGCACTAACAGTCGGTGTTGTAACACGTCCATTTACGTTTGAAGGTCGTAAACGCTCTACCCAAGCTGTAGGCGGTATCGGTATGATGAAAGAATCGGTAGATACGTTAATTGTTATCCCAAATGATCGCTTGTTGGAAATCGTAGACAAAAATACGCCGATGTTAGAAGCATTTAGGGAAGCAGATAATGTATTGCGCCAAGGGGTTCAAGGTATTTCCGATTTAATCGCTGTACCTGGACTTATCAACTTGGACTTTGCTGACGTTAAAACGATTATGTCCGATAAAGGTGCAGCTCTTATGGGTATTGGTATATCCTCAGGCGAGAATCGTGCAGCAGAAGCAGCGAAAAAAGCAATTTCCAGTCCACTTCTTGAAACGTCTATAGATGGCGCAACTGGAGTGCTGATGAATATTACTGGTGGGTCTAACTTAAGTTTGTTCGAAGTACAAGAAGCTGCTGATATTGTAGCTTCGGCTTCGGATGAAGAAGTAAACATGATCTTCGGTTCGGTTATTAACGACAATTTGAAAGATGAAATTGTAGTGACGGTAATTGCAACTGGCTTCAATGAAGAACTGATTATGCAAAAACAGCCGAGATCTTCAGGCTTTGGAGGAAGTAGAACACAACCAGCTGCTTCAACTACTCCAATCCGTGAACAGCGTAAAGAAGAAATACAACAACCGTTACAACATGAACGCCAAGAACGTCAAGTGTCTAACCATCCACAAGAAGATGCACTAGACATCCCAACATTCTTAAGAAATCGCCAACGTCGATAATTAATAATTCTAGATGAAGCTATCTCCCAATTCGAACAATATCGAATGGGAGATAGCTTTTTTGTCTAGGAGTTTCGTAGAGCATGCGATTATATATGGGGCGTAATATAGGGATATTGCGTCGTAGAAGACCTATTAGGTGACCGCTAGGATTTTCGCTGCAGTCGTACGCTTTCCACCGGGTAAGCGATGAGCCTTCACCGCCTAAGCGGCGGTGAANCATAATGAGACTTCTCAGGCGGACGCCTGAGAAGTCTCATTATGCTCACTTATCCGGTAGGAGTCGACGCCTGCAGTGAAAATCATTAGAAACCGCTTACTTATTTAGTATCGTCTCGATTAAAACAATTATCTTTTCATGGAGTGTATCCAGTAAATGGATTAAAGCAACCGAATAGACATTGAAAACAACCAGTTCTATTCTGAAAGCAACTAGATCAAGTATGAGAGCAACTAAATTACCAGCGAAAGCAATTAATTCTTACAAAAGCAAGTTTACTTGGAGTGAGATGGCTATAGTGTATACGTATTATAGGAATAATGCGTCATAAAATGTCCGTCGAATTTGCTAGCTAGTACTTGCCATACCGGTTTGTCGCGTTCGTAGAATCTATTGTCGTGTTGAGTGGTGAGATTGTCTCGTTCATCCATTTATTGTTAATATCGGATCCCGATAAGCTAGTCTTTTTCATTGATTTTCGCTGCAGACGGCGACTCCAGTGGAGGCCAACAGGATGTTGGTCACAAAGGCGTTGCCACACGATGTGGCGCTCTTAGTCTTTGTTCATCTGTTGAGTAAGATGAGACTTCACAACGTACGCGCAAGCGGCGGTGAAGGCTCATCACTCACCCCACGGAAAGCGTCCGTCCTGCAGCGAGAATCACAGCGGTCACCTAATAGAACTCTCTACAACGTATTATCCTTACACCATGAACTATCCTTTATATGGGTAGTTTTTTTGTCGTTAAAAAAGGAGCTTTTCCACCGTTCTTTTGACAAAGTTTTTAAAAGTGACATGGTACCATTTAGTAAAAAAGGGGGGAGAATCATGTACGCGGAAGTCATGATTGCAACTAATACTTTTTTCAACTATACCGTGTTAGCATTTGCAAACAAAATTGGTTGGATAGAAAACCAAAAAAGATATTTGTTCCTTTCAGCTTTTATTGCTGGTGTGATTACAGTCATTTTCTCTCATCATGTAAGTACGATATTTTTATCATTTTTTGTAATGATTGGTATTGCTTTTTGGAAAAAACGTACACAAATCGTTAAAGCTATTACATTAACATTACTTGCGAGCGTTTTCGCAGGAGGATTATTAACCGCGATAGCACCGATGTACAGCAATAGTAATAATGCATTTATGCTGGTAAATTTTGCATTAATCGCTATTGGTGGACTATATTTCTTAACAAAACATGTACTACATCTCAATATTTCAAGTGCAGAAAGAGAATTATTATATACATCTCATATAACTTTGTTTGGGGAAACAAAGGAGTTAACGCTTTTTATTGACTCAGGAAATGTATGTAAAGAACCACTTTCAAACGATCCAGTACATTTCGTAGCGGCAGAGGTGTTACAAGATGTGCTACCAAAAGAATTGTTTCAAGCTATTAGCGACTGGGAGTTTGAAAAAGATAAAGGACTTGACAAACTCTCCAAAGAATATGCTACAAAATTACGTTTAATACCAATATCGACCATACAAAAAGAGAAAACTTGGGTAATTGGGATCAAGTACGAACAATGGTTAGTAAATGAACTGCCTCTACCAAAAGGATATATTGTTATGACAAGAGTGAAAGATAAATTCCCACACGCGGCAGATGGAATTTTGCATAGTTCTTCATATTTCCATTTAAAGAAAAGGAGTGTTAGATAATGCTGTTGAGATTATTGCGACGAATATATTATTGGATATTATCTTTTAGAAGAAGCGGAGTACATTACATTGGTGGTAATGAATCATTACCAAAACCGCTAACAAGAGAAGAAGAGCGTGAAATGCTGCTAGCTTTTATGGATGGAGACGAGCATGCGAGAGATGTATTAATCGAACGAAACTTAAGACTTGTCGTGTATATTGCACGAAGGTTTGATCAAACGAATACGAATATTGAAGATCTCATTAGCATTGGTTCTATTGGACTTATTAAAGCAGTAGAAACGTTTAATCTCGATAAAGGGATTAAACTCGCTACATATGCATCCAGATGTATTGAAAACGAAATATTAATGCATTTAAGAAAGACAAATCGTATGAAATCAGAAGTTTCTTTTGATGAACCATTAAACTCTGATTCGGACGGGAATGAATTACTTTTATCTGATATATTGGGAACTAGTGAAGACTTAATTATTGAAGATGTGGAAAAAAAGCTAGAAAGACAACATGTGTTTGAAGCGATTAATCTACTTGGAAATCGAGAAAAATATATTATGCAATGTCGCTTCGGTTTGAATGGAAAAGAAGAAATGACGCAAAAAGAAGTAGCGGATCATTTAGGGATTTCACAGTCTTATATTTCTCGTTTGGAGAAGAAAATAATTTTAGATTTAAAAGAGCTGTTAAATGAACCAATTGCTTAATGGGTGAAATTGGATTAGCCGCCTCGGAATAATCTTCACACTACCGGACAAACTGATTGAGAACCAATTAAAAAGTCCGGAGGAAGATCTATGACGAGAACAAAAGTAGAATTATGCGGCATTGATACATCTAAGCTTCCTTTACTTAAGCATGAAGAAATGAAAGAATTGTTTATCAGGTTACAAGCAGGTGAAGAGTCAGTTAAGGATGAACTAGTTATGTGTAATCTAAGGCTAGTTTTAAGTCTTGTTCAACGATTTGCATATCGCGGGGAACAAGCAGATGATCTATTCCAGGTTGGATGTATCGGGCTTATTAAGTCCATCGAAAACTTTGATTTGAAGCATAACGTTCGTTTTTCCACGTATGCTGTACCGATGATTATTGGAGAAATAAAAAGACATTTACGCGATCATCACTCCGTACGCGTTTCTAGATCGTTACGAGATATTGCCTACAAAGCGATGAAAGCAAAAGAACAATATATAAATGAACATTTACAAGAACCAACACTGGATGACTTATCGAAAATATTAGAAATACCAGTGGAAGATATATTACTTTCTTTGGATGCTATTCAAGATCCAGTTTCGCTCCAAGAACCTATTTTTAGTGATGGAGGAGACGCTATTTATATGATGGATCAATTATGTGATAATGATGTATCCGAAGATCAATGGGTAACATATTTTACCGTAAAAGAAAGTTTTCAAAATCTGGATGCAAGACAGAAGAAAATATTAACAAAAAGAATTTACTACGGGGCTACCCAAACAGAAATCGCAATGGATTTAGGATTATCTCAGGCACAAATTTCTCGCCTAGAAAAAAGTGCATTGTCTACGATTCAAAGCCATTTGAATCCTAAATGACTATTTGTTTAAACATGACGAAGAAAAATAGACGAAACGCTTTTTCTGCATAGAAGAAGCGTTTTTTTTCGATTTCGCTCATACAATGTGTTAAGAGGAGGTTGACAATGAAATTTTCTGATGCACAGCAAAAGGAAGTAATTGAAGCGAGTAGTGGCCAATTATTGGGATTTATAGTCGATGCGGAAATTGATAAAGAAAGCGGACGTATTATTTCTTTTATCGTGGAAACAAATGGAGCCTATCCAACTTTTTTTAACAAAAAAAGGGAAACTAAAAAAATTGCGGTTGAAAATATAGCTATAATTGGAAAAGATGTAATAATTGTTTCAAGAAACATAGAATAGGCAAGTTTCATCATTGATAAATCAGTGTTTCATTGATACAATAAACAAAAACAAATGATGAAAAGTTGGTTTTCATATGACAAACGTACAGCAAAATTTACAACAAATAAAACAACATATTCAAGGCGCTTGTAACCGTTCTGAACGAAAAGTGGAGGATGTTACGATTATAGCAGTAACGAAAGAAGTTTCTGTGGATCGTACAAAAGAAGTAATCGCTACTGGCATAACTCATCTGGGTGAAAACAGACCGGATGGACTAAAGAACAAATTAGATGCCATTTCAGACAATGTCAAATGGCATTACATAGGAACGCTACAAACGAGAAAAGTAAAAAACGTCATTAATGAAGTGGATTATTTGCATTCGCTTGATCGCATCAGTTTAGCAGAAGAAATTGAAAAAAGAGCAACTTCCACGAAAGATTGTTTTGTACAAGTAAATATATCAGAAGAAGAATCGAAACATGGTCTTTCTATTGAAGAAGCAGAGTCTTTTATTAGCCAGTTAGAAAATTACTCCCGTATTCGTGTCATTGGTTTGATGACAATGGCTCCTAATACAGATGATCATACCGTTATTCGTAATGTTTTTCGGCAGTTAAAAGCACTACAAGAAAAAATTGCAGCGAAAGGGTTAATCCATGCACCTTGTCAAGAACTATCCATGGGGATGTCTGGTGACTATGAAATTGCAATTGAAGAAGGTGCTACATTTGTTAGAATTGGAACAGCATTAGTAGGTAAAGAGAGGGAGGAAATTAAATGAGCATGAAAGACTGGATGAAAAATTTCTTCTACTTAGACGAGGAGGAAGAAAATTCAGCAGCACAGCAGCCAAAACCTCAGCAACAACCAGTAGATAGTCAAATGCGACAACAACCGGTTAAGTCCCCTGTGAAAGAGCGTAAATTTAATACGACACCTAAAGAAATGGCTGTACCAAATTTAGTAAGCATTCAAAATGTACAGAAGTCTTCCAAAGTAATGTTAATAGAACCACGTGTGTATGCAGAAGCACAAGATATTTCAGAACACCTGAAAAGTAAAAAAGCGGTCATTGTAAATTTACAACGTATTGATAAAGATCAAGGAATCAGAATCATCGACTTTTTAAGCGGAACCGTATACGCTTTAGGTGGAGACATCCAACGAGTTGGCACGGATATTTTCCTTTGTGCACCTGATTCCGTCGAAGTAGCTGGAGCCATTTCGGATTATTATTATAACGATTTAGATTAATAGAGGAGCAATTTAAACTATGATTTTATTTTTAAACTTGTTAAGTCAAGCAGTAACAATCTATACGTATGCATTAATCGTTTATATTTTAATGTCCTGGGTACCAAGTATCCAACAATCCAGTATTGGAAAGTTTTTAGGTAGAATTTGCGATCCGTATTTAGATATATTTCGTAAAATCATCCCTCCACTAGGTATGATTGATATCTCACCAATTGTTGCTATTTTTACTTTACAGCTTGCAATGAGTGGAGTAGCGTATCTTTTTCTAGCATTCATTTAAACCTCACATTCGTGGGGTTTTTATTATACATAAGGAGATAAACTCAAATGGAACATGTGTTACAGCATTTTAGGAGAGAAGAACAGCCTTTTATAGAGCAAGTCGTAAATATAATGCATGAAGTAGAAAACAGGTATGCACCGAAGCTCACCGATTTCTTAGACCCAAGACAACAATTTATCGTTGATTCGATTCGAAGACAATATGAAGGGATCGAATCAGAAGCAGACGGTGCGCTAGATGATGCAGAAAGAAAAAGAATATTATTGTATCCTTCTTATTTTGTCCCAACGACTGAGGACTTCTCGATGACTGTTGCAGAAGTGAAATATCCGACGAAGTTCGTTACGTTAAAGCATAAGGATGTACTAGGATCGATGATGTCGCTTGGCATTGACCGGAGTAAATTTGGAGATATCCTTGTTGTAGATGGTGCTATTCAATTTGTCGTTGCTTCAGAAGTTTTGGACTATGTCCGAGCGAACTTTACATCTATCGGAAAAGTGAAAGTACAAATTGAACTGGTGGAAGATCCACTAAACTATTTTGAGCAGTCAGAAGAATGGCTAACCGAGACATTGACCGTAAGCTCTTTGCGTTTAGATACAGTACTTTCTGCTGTTTTTAATATTTCTCGTCAAAAATCTGCTAACCTTATTTCAAGTGGGAAAGTGAAAGTAAATTGGGCGGAGAAAGATCAGATGTCTATGGAATTGCAGGAATTAGACTTACTTTCGATTCGTGGATTAGGACGAGTTAAGTTATTAATGATCGAAGGAAGAACAAAAAAAGATAAAATTCGACTCCAAATTGGTCGTTTAGAGCCAAAAAAATAAATATATACAACAATATTCGAATTATAGATGTATTCACTCTATCGGAAATGTATAATAGAGGAAAGAATGATAGTCTAGTCAAAGGAGATGGAATAAATGCCATTAACACCACTTGATATACATAACAAGGAGTTTAGTAAAGGATTTCGAGGGTACAATGAAGATGAAGTAAATGAATTCCTTGATCAGATAATGAAAGATCTCGAAATCTTATTAAAAGAAAAAAAAGATCTCGAAACAAAATTGAAATCTTCAAGCGAAAAAGTTGGGCATTTCACATCGATTGAAGAGACTTTACATAAGTCTATCGTTGTCGCACAGGAAGCTGCAGAAGAAGTACGAAGAAACTCTCAAAAAGAAGCAAAGTTAATCGTTAAAGAAGCAGAAAAAAATGCGGATCGAATTGTCAATGAAGCACTGTCAAAGGCAAGAAGAGTCGCAATAGAAATTGAAGACTTAAAAAAACAATCTAAAGTATTCCGCAATCGTTTTAAAATGTTAGTAGAAGCACAGTTGGACTTGATTAATACAGATGACTGGAATCATTTAATGGAGTACGATGTGGATACAGCAAGTATTGATCGAATTTCGGCAACTGAAGACTAATACAAATCTTGACTGATTGACTTACTTTTTCTATAATGATTTCATATCATATAAATATGCGTTGAAAAAGACGTCTAATTAATATTTCGAACAAGCGACTTGGGGATGGTGAGAGCCCAAGCAATGAAATAGTTTTAGATTATCACTTTGGAGCAAGGACACTGAAAAAGAAAGTAAGTGTCTTCGGATTATGTCCCGTTATGGCATACTAAGCGGCGATTTTTTTTATAAAAACGCAAGTAGGGTGGTACCGCGAGCATGAACTTCTCGTCCCTTTTTGGGATGAGGAGTTTTTTTGTTTGTTCGTGCCGATTTTGAAATTTAGTCGCTTTTCTAAATATAAGGAGGAATTTAAATGGAATACAAAGACACATTATTGATGCCGAAAACAGATTTCCCAATGCGCGGAAATTTACCCGCAAATGAACCGAAAATGCAAGAAAAATGGAATGAAATGGACATTAACAAATTACAACTAGAACGTACTAAGGATCGTCCAGAATTCATCCTACACGATGGACCTCCATATGCGAACGGAGACATTCATATCGGGCACGCATTAAACAAAGTATTAAAAGATATGATCACTCGTCATCGTTCCATGACTGGTTATCACGTCCCTTACGTTCCAGGCTGGGATACGCACGGATTACCAATCGAGCAAGCTTTGACTAATAAAGGGGTAAAACGCAAAGAAATGACAGTTGCGGAGTTCCGTGATCTTTGCGAAAAATATGCCTATGAGCAAATCGATAACCAACGTGAACAATTCCGTCGTCTAGGTGTTCGCGGAGATTGGGAAAATCCTTATATTTCATTAAAACCTGAATTTGAAGCTCGCCAAATTGAAGTATTTGGAAGAATGGCTGAAAAAGGCTATATTTATAAAGGATTAAAACCAGTTTACTGGTCACCCTCTTCGGAATCTGCATTAGCAGAAGCAGAAATTGAATACCAAGACAAAAAATCACCATCTATTTATGTAAGCTTCGAAGTAAAAGATGCAAAAGATGTTGTACCAGCAGATGCAAAATTCATCATTTGGACGACAACTCCTTGGACAATTCCAGCAAACTTAGGTATTTCCGTGCATCCAGAATTTACTTATGTTGTTGCACAAGTAGCGGACAATAAGTTCATTGTAGCGAAAGATTTATTAGCATCATTAGCGGAAACTTTAGAGTGGGAAGCATATGAAGTGCTACAAGAAATTAAAGGTGCAGATTTAGAATATATTGTGGCGAAGCATCCAATTTATGATCGTGATTCCTTAGTTATGATTGGGGAGCATGTAACAGCCGATGCTGGTACTGGTTGCGTTCATACAGCACCAGGTCACGGGGAAGATGACTACTTAATTGGAAAACAATACGGTTTGGATATTTTAAGTCCAGTAGATAATCGTGGTTGCTATACTGATGAAGCACCTGGCTTTGAAGGATTATTTTATGACGATGCAAACAAAGTTGTAACAGAAAAACTAAAAGAACTAGGTAGACTTGAAAAGTTAACTTTCTTTACACATTCTTATCCACATGACTGGCGTACGAAAAAACCAGTTATTTATCGTGCAACACCACAATGGTTTGCTTCTATTGATGCATTCCGTGATGAATTACTGCAAGCAGTTCGTGAAACAGCGTTTACACCAGCATGGGGTGAAACTCGTCTGTACAATATGATTCGTGACCGAGGAGATTGGGTTATTTCTCGTCAACGTGCATGGGGTGTACCGATTCCAATTTTCTACGCGGAAAACGGAGAGCCAATCATTACACCAGAAACAATTGCGAACGTATCTACATTGTTCCGTGAGCATGGGTCTAATATTTGGTTCCAAAAAGAAGCAAAAGAGCTATTACCAGAAGGCTTTACACATCCAGGTAGCCCAAATGGTCAATTTACAAAAGAAAACGATATTATGGACGTTTGGTTTGACTCAGGTTCTTCTCACCAAGGTGTACTTGTTGAGCGTGGGATGAAATATCCAGCAGATCTTTACTTAGAAGGATCTGACCAATATCGTGGTTGGTTTAACTCATCTCTTATTACAAGTGTTGCGATTAACGGGTACGCACCATATAAAGGATTGCTTTCTCACGGTTTCGTATTAGACGGAGAAGGTCGCAAAATGAGTAAATCAGTTGGAAATGTAATTCTCCCATCTAAAGTAATGAACCAATATGGTGCAGATATTTTACGTTTATGGGTTGCATCAGTCGATTATACGGGCGACGTTCGAATTTCGATGGATATGTTAAAACAAGTGTCAGAAGTATATCGTAAAATTCGTAACACATTCCGTTTCCTACATGGTAACGTTACAGATTTCAACCCTGCAACAGATCGTGTCGCATATGAAAACTTACGCGAAATGGATAAATATGTGTTCATGCGTTTACAAGATGTATTAAAAACAGCACGCTCGGCATATGATCGCTACGATTTCGCTGCAGTTTACCACGCTGTAAACAATTTTGTTGCAGGTGAGTTAAGCTCGTTCTATTTAGATGTTGCGAAGGATGTTGTATACATTTACGGAGAGAATCATCCAGATCGTCGTGCGATGCAAACAGTCATGTATGATACTCTATTTACATTATTAAAAGTAATGACACCAATATTACCGCATACGACAGATGAGCTTTGGGCTTATTTGGAGCATGAAACAGAAGCAAGTATTCAATTAACGGATATGCCTGATGCTGTGCAATATCCAGATTTCGAAGACTTAGCTACTAAATGGACGAAAGTTATGGATTTACGTGACGATGTGTTAAAAGCATTAGAAGAAGCACGTAATGTAAAAACAATTGGTAAATCATTAGAAGCAAAAATAACTTTATATGTGAAAGATGAATATAAATCATTGTTTGAAACAGATGCAATTGATTTTGCACAATTGTTTATCGTATCTAAATTTGAGTTAGTAGCAACTGCTGCTGCAAATAGTCTTGTACTGGAGCATGCATCGGTATTAGTAGAAAAAGCAGATGGAGAAAAATGTGAACGCTGCTGGACTATTTCGGAAACGGTTGGAACGAATGAAAAACACGCAACATTATGTACGCGCTGTGCGGATGTTGTAGAAGAAAATTACATGTAATAAGTAAATGTGGCCCTTTTAGTAGGGCCACATTTTTTTTTAGCTTTAAGATTCCTATAATATGTAAAAATTATCATCGTCTCACTACAAGTAAACTTGCTATTTTGAGAATTGGTTGCTTTCACTGGTAATTTGGTTGCTGTCGTGCTG
>NZ_VDGG01000048.1 GCF_006861775.1 Psychrobacillus soli
GAGCCTTAGTATCAGATTTCTGTTCGTCGAGCCAAGATTTTATTCCACGCTTCCTCCAGCCCTTACCTCACGATAAGTACCTTGCGCTTCCTTAGTGGTTGGTCGATGTGTACCCCCACAGTGGACTCTCACCACCTAGATAGTTGCCATGCCTGGCACACAAGAAAAAAAGCCTGTTTATACAGACTTTTAGTCCTTGCTTTTTTTCCTTAGCCATACTTGTCGTTCAAAACAGTAACGCACAATCAGTTGCTTATCTACCTCATCTGTATCGGAAAATTGCAACGATGCCAAAGTGATAGCATCTCTTTGCCATATTCGAATCACTTGAGCAGTTGTCGATACGTATTTAATATCTCCATTATTAAACGGAAGTGGGATCAATAAAGATACTTCATCATCTGCTTTAAATTTCACAGCACGATTTAATACGACAGCCGTCCCTCCAGCACTAATATCATCGGTTACAAATGGATATTTTTCTCCCTCGAATTGTACCGATATATCAAGCGTAGCGACTACACGTACAAAATCTCTCCGTTGTATTTTGATAATTTCCGAATCTCCTGGATAGGAAAGTTTAATCATTGGGATTTGCCCTTTTCTTTTGCCTAGAACTTCTGTTTGAAAAGCAAAAGCAGCCTTGGACTCTTCGGTATAAGAAACACGAAGTTGTGTTCCGTCCATTAGAAAGACGGTTCTACCCGTAATTGTATCAACTGGATAATCTACATAGATCGCATGATCATAGCTATCTACAATTTTACAACGATACTTTTCGGCATTTTCCGAAACCGTTGGCTCTAGAGTGAGAACTGTCCCAAGTTTAATATTCATAAGCAACCCTCTTTAAGTGTCATAATATACTTATTATGACACTTGAAGAGACGTATATCTATAAAAAATTTGTTAAGGCAGTTTTTCTGTGTGTAATATTTCATGCGTTTCCGTATCAATATACGTTTTATGTGTGCCAATCGAATCATTTCTCGTTAAAACTTCATAAGCAAGACGTTGTTGCAATTCTTTGTTTTCTACATATGCTAATCTTTCTTCTTCGACCGTAAAATCTCCTGAAAATATCTCTTTATAATCTATTGGTACAACTTTTTGTTCCCCAATATTTTCTTTCTGAATGTATTCCATTGCATTTAAGCCTAGGAGTTCTCCATTATCTTTTGCAATTTTCAAATGCATTCCGTCTGCGTAGATGAGTGCATCGTTATTTGGATCAACACGCGCAAAGGCTAAATGCCAGGCAATATGGTTTTCTCGATACTCCACCATCTCCGTGTCTGTATAGCCGAAAGATTTCAAATAAGTACTTGATTTTTCTTTCATCTGTTCTACACTTATCGTTGTATTATCAAAAGGTCGCTCTAATAAATAAGAGAGCAAATGACCACCTTTTTTGGTGAAATCAGCATATCCGATTCGAATCCCCTTATGAAATTGTATATGGTAGAAAGGATATGGGGCATCTGCTCCACTTTCCGTAATATGAATTGTCGCATCTTTTAATTCCGGAAATAATTTAAAGAAATTTTGTTTCACTTGCTCCACAGTTACTTCGGAGTCTTTAATATGTTGCAAATCTTTCTTTTTTTGTTTATCCGTTTCGCTTGCTGTCATAGGAAAGTCACTTTCTGTATAAGCTTTTACTGAATCGCCGAGCGTTTTCCAGTTTTTTTCGTTTTCTTTATTTGCTTTATTATTTACAAAGGAAGTAACGATATAATCCTTTTTGCCAGCATTTCTATTCGTAAAAGCCCATTGATCGGATAGCGATAGTAAATTTCCTCTCGCATCCTTCATACTTTTTTGCCAATCCTCAACCGGTATCTTACCTTCTTTCACTAAGGAAGCACTATTTCCAATTCGGTTTAAGTAATTCATCCATACCGTAGAGGTCTCATGATCTATTGGCAGAGCTGATATTGAAGCACGTATATCGGAAGAAAGTCTCCATACGTCTTCTAAAGGCTGATCGAGTACCTCCTTATCCTGAAAGAGTAATGTTTGATCAATAGAGTCACTTAGTTTTATTAATTTTTCAGATGCAGATGTTAATTGATTGGAATATTGAGTTGCAAGGGCATTTTCTAACCGAGTATTTTTAGACTGGACATTAAAATGGTACACAAGGAATACGGCTGCAGCAGAAACAACGATTATCCATATAAATTTTTTCATATAATCTCCTTATGCACAAAAAATATGCTGTCCGATTGTTTTTATTTGTGGTCGTGACCAAATCCATTTACTTGTTGCAGTCTTTGGATTGAAATAATAAATTGCATTTTCAGTAGGATCCCATCCATTTAACGCATCGAGGACCGCTTCTTTTGCACGTTCATTTGGCTCTAACCAAATTTGACCATCCGCTACTGCTGTAAAAGCCAGTGGTTGGAAGATAACTTCCGAGATTGTATTTGGAAAATCTGGATGCTCTACTCTATTTAAAATAACAGCAGCAACTGCCACTTGTCCTTCGTAAGGTTCTCCTCTAGCTTCCCCATATACAGCATTGGCAATAAGTTTTAAATCTTTTTCTGAATATTTAGGTGGAAGTTGCATATTAGTACTGTCAGCTTGTTTATTTTTCACTTGTTTTTCTAAATCCTCTCCACCATACGTAGTAAAACTATTTCCTTTTTTAATTTGTTCATGCACAAATTCTTTATTGAACTCAGAAACACTTACAAGCTTTTTCTTCGTTTCCTCTCCTAGTAGTCCATCGATTGGGAGTCCATATTTTTGTTGGAAATTTCGAAGCGCCCAGTATGTGTTATATCCAAATTTACCATCTATTTGACTCGTGTAAAATCCAGTGTATTGAAGTCTTGACTGTAATTCAATTACATCGTCACCATAAGCTCCGCGTTCTACTATTTGAGTGGAGAAAGCCTGAGTAGGTTGCTCTTGCTGTAAGATCGCGTAACTCGCTGCACAAAATACTAAGCTTAATAAGATATACCTTAATTTTTTCAAACATCATCTCTCCTTTTTATCTAGCATGGATAAGATGTGCTCAAATATACAAAAAAAATCTAGCGCTATGCTAGATTTCTTCTCTCATATAAAATTGATGTTGTTCCATTCTCTTATGACGCGATAAAATATGCGCTTTTTTCGCTTTAGATAAACCAAACAACCATAAAAATAACATGAAAGGTACGATTAACAGTAAATCTAATCCTTTAATGATCAAAATACTATTATAAATAGTATGTAATACAAACGAAGCCAAAAAAGCATACATAATTTCATTTTTCGCTTTTCTAGAAGCTGCAAATTTTGCCCTTCCTAAATAATAACCCATTACTATACCAAACAATGCATGGCTCGATACAGGTAATAAGGCGCGTATAAACGCCTCTTCCATCCCGAAGTTTAGTAAAAACAAAATATTTTCTACCGTTGCAAATCCGAGCGCAACACTTGCACCATACAAAATCCCATCATAAGGATCGTCAAACTCTACATGTTTGTAAATAACAATAACTAATATTAGCCATTTAAAAAATTCCTCCAAAGCACTTGTAACAAGCGCTTGATGGATAAATAAAGAAGAAAATAGTTCCTCCTCTTGAATAACGTGTTGGATAAATAATATTGGAAATGTTAATATGGCACCATATATAAAAGAATGTAATAATAATTTAGAAGGTTCTTTCGCGATTTCTTTACGTAAATAGAAATAGCTTAAAAGTGCAAGTGCTGGTGCAATTGCAACGGAAAGCAGTATGAACATAAGCGTACTCCTTCCATTTGATTATCTTTATTATACTACTTTTTTTCGATAAATTGTAAAATTCCGGAGGTTTTATAATGAAATCTATATTACTTATTCATACAGGCGGAACTATTTCCATGCAAGTACAAGAAAATTCAGGTGCTGTCGTACCTACAGAAAATAATCCGCTTACTTTAGAAGCCGAAAAGCTTAAACAATATGCCAATATTTTAGAAATAGAAGCTTTCAATTTACCTTCTCCACATATTACGCCAAAAGAGATGTTCAAATTGAAACAAATAATAGAACAATATATGCAAGAACAAAATATTGACGGAGTAGTGATTACCCATGGAACGGACACATTAGAGGAAACGGCTTACTTTTTAGACTTAACTATTAATACTTCTATACCAGTTGTCATTACTGGAGCAATGCGATCCTCCAATGAAATAGGATCAGATGGACTATACAATTTAGTTTCTGCTATAAAAGTTGCTTGTTCAGAAGAAGCGAAGGACAAAGGGGTATTAGTAGTATTAAATGATGAAATACACACTGCTGAGAATGTGACAAAGACGCATGCTAGCAATGTTAGCACATTCCAAAGTCCTCAATACGGACCGATTGGCTTTATCTCAAAAAATATTGTACATTTTCACCATACACCTCTTCACCGCACTGTGTTACCTATTCAAGGTATTTCAAAAAGGGTAGCACTTTTTAAAGTATATGCGGGAATGGAGCCTGATTTATTGGCTGCATCCATTCAATTAGGATATGAGGGTATTGTATTAGAAGGGTTTGGTCAAGGCAATGTACCCCCCATCCTTATCCCGATAATTGATGAAATTTTAGAAAAAGAAATACCAATTGTGATTGTCTCCAGATGCTTTAATGGGATAGCTCAAGACGTATACGGTTATTTAGGTGGAGGCAAAGGCTTAAAAGATCAAGGCGTGATGTTTGCTAATGGGCTAAATGGTCAAAAGGCAAGACTAGCATTACTTATCGCTCTCCATCACACCGACCCTAAAAATGCTATGAACAATATCTTTTCGATTTAGGAAATAAAAAACTGCTAGTGTACGCAATTTAATGACAATCCTTAACAGCCATCGTCATCTCATTCGAAGTAAACTTGATAAATTAAGAATTGGTTGCTATCACCAGCAATTTGGTTGCTCTAGTGCTGAATTGGTTGCTTTCCGAATAGAACTGGTTGCTTTCAATGATTGGTTTGTTGCTCTCAGCCATTTACTGGATTCACACAATCAAAAAACTGTAAAAGATTTTATTATTCGCTAATACAGGAGAAAAGCGCAAAGATGTCTAGTTTTCTTTACGCTTTTTTTCTATTTCTTTTGCTATCTGGTCTCCGTGGAAACGGCCATTTTCTATAAATATTTCATTCGCATTATTGCCTGCAGCTATAACTCCTGCTATAAAGATTCCCTCTATATTTGTCTCCATCGTATCTAAATTATATGTAGGGCGACCAGTTGATGAATCTATCTGGATACCCATTTCTCTTAAGAAGCCATGGTCCGGATGGTAACCAGTCATTGCAAATACAAAATCATTTTTTATTTGGAATTCCCCATTTGGCCCTATTAACGTGACCAACTGTTCCTCGATTGATGCTACTTCCGTGTCAAAATGCATATCGATTTCGCCATTTCGAACGAGTCCTTCAAATTCCGGTAATACCCATGGTTTAATACTCGGAGAATAAGTACTTCCACGATACACAACGGTTACCTTTGCTCTTGCTTTGTTTAACTCAAGTGCTGCATCGATTGCTGAGTTTTTCCCACCAATCACCAATACTTGGTGATCAAAAAATGGATGCCCTTCTTTAAAATAATGACTTACTTTCGGCAAATTCTCACCAGGTATACCCATAAAATTCGGATGATCATAATAACCGGTTGCAATTATGACATACGTTGAACGATACATTGCTTTCGATGTTTGTACGATGAAATGATCCTCTCTTTTTTCCACCTGTCTAACATATTCATATTTGTTCACTTGTATGTTTTTCAACTTTGCAACTTCTCTATAGTAGACTAATGCTTGATTTCGCTTTGGTTTTCGTTCTTCTACGATAAAAGGCACATCTCCAATTGCTAGCTTTTCACTTGTGCTAAAAAATGTTTGATGGGTAGGGTACTTATAAATTGCTTCCACAATATTTCCTTTTTCAATTACGAGTGTATGTAAACCAATCTTTTGCATCGAAATTGCAGCCGCTAGCCCACATGGCCCCCCTCCAACGATGATGACATCAACTTGTTGTATCACTTGTAAAAACTTCCTTTCTTTACACTTTCAAACGGTGTTTTCATTCACCGTACATTGTAATAATATGACACTCTGATTTTGCCCCTAATCGAAGAGGCACACCCGTCGTTCCAAAACCATTACTAACAAGCTCCGCACTATTTTCTTTTTCTTTAAAAGCACCATTTTCATAAATGCCAAAAGGTCCGAATCGAATTTGGCCGCCATGCAAATGCCCCGCTACTAATAAATGCGGTTTACTCACTTTTTTAGCATTGTTAAAATAGGCAGGCGCATGTGTGATGAAAATAACAATATCCTCTTCCTTCACTTCTTGAAATGCGTCATATATTTTCACTTTACCACTAAATCCATCATTGACTCCAACGAGGCGAATCGATGTGCGGTCAATAATTCGTTCCATCGATTGATTCACCAATAGATGAACGCCATTCTTTTCGAGAAGTTGGATTAGATTTTGCTCTCCCACTTCCCGGTCATTGTTGCCAAATACATAAAAAACGTCCCCTAATTTTTTTAACTGCTCGATATTATGTTCCGTTCGATGTAGAGGAACCCCTTTTTCGGTGAGATCCCCACCTATAATTACGATGTCTACTTTACCCATAAGCGAGTGGATAAGTTTGCTATCTATTTTCCGACGATGAATATCTGAGATAAAAAAAAGATGGACTTGCGCGCCAGGTCTCATTTCTTCCACTCGGAGTGTATGTTTTTTTACATTTACTTGAAATGCTAAGTAGAGCATGTAAAGTAGAAGACAAACTGCAAAGCCGGCTGCTACTAATAGGTAATATACCAACGAAAAACCTCCTCATCTTAACGTGCAAAAGGACAGGGAATTCCCCCCTGTCCTTTAAAGCTTTCACTACCTAATCTTATGAATTGTCTTTTTCAGCATATAACTGTGTATATTTATATATGCAACTCAGATTCCAAATGACTTACTTTATATATATTTGTTAAGGCAAGATTAACTTTTGGCCAGCAGCAATAGCATTGGATGATAACCCGTTTGCGGATTTAATTTTTTCGACTGCATTTGGATCATTGTAATAATTGATCGCAATGCGGTATAGTGTTTCATTTTCTTTAACAATATGGGTTTTAGAAGGATCTTGTTGTTTTGGTTGTTCTACTTTTGGTTGTTCTACTTTTGGTTCCTCAACTTTTGGTTCTTCCACTTTCGGTTCTTCCGTTACGGAAGGTTGTTCAGCTTCTTTGTCTTCTTTATCTTCTTCCGCATCTTTTGGGGCATTCGTAATATTCTTCGTTTCTACTTGAATGATGCCCGCTTCTTGTACTTCTTCAACTTCCTTAGGCGTGTAAATAAACTGCACATAAAGAAAAAAACAAATAGGAAGTAGTATAAAAATACAAAATAATGTTGGGATTAAGACATTTCTGGATTTTTTCTTCGCTTTTTTCCCAGAATTGGATCTTCTACGACTTCTTAGTTCTAACTTATCGTCTTCTATACCGATGGATTGTCTATGTTCATCTATTTTCTTTTGATAGTCGTCTTGATTCATATTTTTCAAACTCCATTTCTGCCTTTATATCTACTACTATTATGCCGAATTTTGTTGAAAAAGTAAACTTCTCACGTGCATTACGAACGTAGTAGTTTATCTAATTGCATTTTCCAATCCAGTTCTTCCCTATTTTCCGTCGGTTGTTTTCTGTTATCTATAATTTCGTTAATATGAAGCGAACACTTGGAACAACAGTGCACAGGACGAGTCGTTAATTGTTCATCAAAGTAGTGCAACAGTTGTTCTCTAATACATACTCCATTTTGCAGTATCGTATAAAGGCGCAGAATTTCAGTCCATTTCTTTTGTTTAATCGTTTGGAATAAGTTTGTCGTCTCTTGTTCTGTTAACACTTCTTTCCAGTATTCTAATATTCTAGCGGTCGTTTCTGGTAATTGAAGCTGTATATTATCGGATTTATATGCGAGTCGAATATCTGCTTCTTCCGGGAAGTCTTGCATCGCGACATAGAATGCCTGCTCCACATCTGTTGCTGTAAATAGTAAAGAAGCAATCGATTGCACTCCATCTCTTGCAGCCCTACCTACTTCTTGCATATAGCTTGCTATGGATGTTGGAATATGGTCATGAATAATTTGTCGAATATTATCTTTATGTATCCCCATTCCAAAAGCATTCGTTGCACATATCCATTCCAATTGTCCTTGTTGAAACTGTTGCTGGACTAAAATACGATCGTCTTGATCCATCTTGGCATGATAATAAGCAACTCGAATACCTCTTTTTTGTAATTCATTTGCATACATCTCTGTTTTTTTTCGCGACTGCGTATATAAAATACCCGGACCACTAGTAGAAGTAATTCTGCCAAGGAT
This sequence comes from Psychrobacillus soli, assembly GCF_006861775.1. Taxonomy (GTDB): domain Bacteria; phylum Bacillota; class Bacilli; order Bacillales_A; family Planococcaceae; genus Psychrobacillus; species Psychrobacillus soli. The sequence goes on from NZ_VDGG01000048.1 coordinate 8,415, forward strand.
CCAAGCTAGCTTTTCTTGTGTATTTTCCACCTCAACTGCCTCATATGCAATCGCAGGTCGATCAAGGGAATGGATATATTCATAAGGCTCTCTCATTAATAAAGTTGATTTAATATCTTTTACTACATTACTAGTTGCCGTAGCAGTTAAAGCGAGGACATTTGTTTGTCGGAATTGTTGTAGCCATTTAGCGATTCGTAAATAATCTGGCCTAAAATCAAATCCCCATTGGGAAATACAATGTGCTTCATCCGCGACGATATATGCAATACGTATACTGGAAAGTGCATGATTAAATCGCTCGTTTTGCAGCATTTCCGGGGAAGTAAATATAAATTTATAAGTAGATAAATTTCGAAAAACCATCTCTTTTTGCTCAAAAGATAAGAAAGAGTTTATCGCAACAACTCGTTTCTCTCCTAACATTTTCAATTGTTCCACTTGGTCTTGCATTAAAGATAGTAAAGGAGACACAATGACGACAGCCCCTTCCATCAAATAGCCCGGCAATTGGTATAACAACGATTTCCCCATACCAGTTGGCAATATCGCAACGACATCTTGTCCCGCTATAACATGTTCAATTATTTCTTTTTGCCCTTCCCTAAATGAATCGTAACCAAATTTATTCGTCAATACTTTAGTCAACTTATCCATTTACTTCTTCCCCTTTAGTTAGCGCTAATCTAATTTGAAAATAACTTAAATCGGGTACTCCCTCCCGAATGATTTTCAACTTTTTCGTTTGTCGTTCTTGCGCTATTTGTAATACTTTTTGAACTTGTTCATCTGAAATAAAAGATTGGATTGGAAAATTTGGATCTACTGAAACAATTTCAATGACATGGTCTTCAATCGTATTTTCTTTTAAAAAACGTATGCGGGCGATTGCTTCAATCGAATATCCTTTTTCAAATAATTTACTTGATTTTAAAGCTGAGTCGGTTAAAGGATTTTGCACATAAATATTCTTCGTTAAAGCGTGGAAATCCGGGTATTTCTCTTCCGTTATCTCATTTAATAGAATATGTAAGCACTCGATGAATAATAACTTTACATCTAAAACAGTCATATGGTAGCGGGTAGCAAGTTGCTCCCAAGTTAACCCACTATTTTTGTACCCACTTAAACGGTAAACAAACAAATTACGGTGGATTTCAAGTAAATGAGGATTTTCGAGTAAATCACTTAATTGATGTTTGAAATTTGTCCCAAACGAACTCGATTGAAAATCTCTTTGATGCAAAAACTCTTTGACAAACTGATGAATCTCATTACTTTTTTGAACAGGCACAAACTTTTTTTCATTTTCTTGAAATTGGGATAACGTTTGAACGATCAATTCCATACGCCCCCAAAAAACAAATTCTTTTCCTCGAAGTTTATATCCATTATAATAAGGACGTCTTGAAGAAACGATTTGATGCAAACCTTTTTCAGTTATCGATATTGTAGATTCATTCATAACAATGAAATTTTGTGTTAGAAGTTTCACAATTTCGTCATCATATGTTTCTTTTGCTAGTTTTGGATAGAGACAGAAGTATGGATGCAGGTTAAAATACGTCACATCTTGAATCGTTTGACCTGATTTTTTTCCTTTTAATAAATAATAAGGTGCCGTAGATGAACGTTCCCCTTGAAATTGGTGTATAATTAATAACAGTAATTGTTGAAAATACAATGGAAATCCCTCACATTTGAAAGTATTTTGGTTGAAATATAGTGAAAATATCATTAGAATGAGTAAGATAGCAGATTCGTGAAAGCAGATATAAAGGAGAGAATATAGGAATGGCTAAATATACAATTGTTGATCAAGATACATGCATCGCATGTGGTGCTTGTGGCGCTGCTGCCCCAGATATATATGATTATGACGATGAAGGAATTGCTTTCGTTATTTTAGATGATAACATGGGTACAACAGAAGTTCCAGATGAACTACTAGAGGATATGGAAGATGCGTTTGAAGGATGCCCAACAGATTCTATTAAAGTTGCAGAGGAATCTTTCGAAGGCGACGCATTAAAATATGAATAGATAAGCATTACATTCACTTGGAACAACTTTTCAAGTGTGCTGGACTTGCATGATCGTTACATTGTTGGGAAAGGAATGTCCGAAGAGTCAATTTCGGGCATTTTTTTACTCTAAAACCAATATAACATATCCAAATGTATGTTTCTATTTTTCTAAAAAAAGGGTTGTTTCTCTTATTACAGAGAAACAACCCTTTTAACTTTAGTTTATATTTGCAGTGCCAAATGAATGGGTCACTTTATCTAATAATGGTTTTATTCGTTTGAATAACACAATCATAACAACTGTCACTAATATTCCTTTTATGAGGTTAAACGGTAATATACCGAAAATAATGGAGTTAAATAATGCTGTACCAGTCTCCATTGGGAAATTTAAGAAATAAGCATACATTGGTAAAAATACATAATAGTTTAATACACTCATCCCAATTGCCATCGAAATCGTTCCGCAAGCTAATCCGTACGAAATTCCTTTAGAAGATGTAGCTTTACGATAAATCAAATAAACCGGCGTTATAAATAAAATACTCGTTACGAAGTTCGCCATATGACCTACTGGAACACCAGTCGGACTTCCGGAAAACAACCAATCTAATACATTCTTTAAAAATGCTACGAGAACACCAGCAATAGGTCCCATCGTAATTGCAGCAATTAGTGCTGGGATGTCACTAAAATCCACTTTCAAATAAGCTGGTAATACTGGTAGTGGAAATGCTAGTAACATTAGTACAAACGAAATACTACTCAACATTGCGATTGCGATTAACATTCGCGTCTTACCTTTTAACATAAAATCCTCTCTCCTTTTGCGATTCACTCCACAAGAAGAAAGGTTCAGCACGTTTTTTTATTACTCAAAAAATCCCTTAAGCTATTACTAGGCTTAAAGGAGTAAAAGGTACACTTAAATAAGCGTATCCGTATTAGAGTATACGAAAAACGACTGCACCTTCACCTTCTCCCATCCAGACTGTACTGTCGGCTTTGGAATTTAACCAAATCAACCTTAACTTAACGGCTCGCGGGCTGAAGAAACAAAGTTCTAATACCGCCGGTCGGGAATTTCACCCTGCCCCGAAGATGAATCAATATTTTATTGTCCTTCAAGCACTTTATCTTGAATTAAATACATCTTATCAAAGTTTCATATGTAATGCAATACAGTTGCTCAAAAACATTCAAAACATATTTATTTACTTGGTATTATGCTTCCATCAGAACTACAAGCATAAAAGCACAAGCGTCGTAGTGAGTTGAATGAAGTGTCCGCTGGGATTTACGATGCAGGTAGGACGCTTTCCTCCGAGTGAGCGAACGAGCTATCACCGCCACTTGCGCGTACGTTGTGATAGCTCATTTGCTCACAGAAGAACAAAGGCTAAGAGCGCCACATCGTGTGGCAACGCCTTCGTGACCAACATCCTATTGGCCTCGGCTGGAATCGCTGCCCTTGCGATTCAATCAAAGGAAATTGTTTAATTAACAGTGCCGATCCGCTAAAAAACTAAATATTAACCAGTATTTCAATTGCGTGTATCCAGTAAATGGCTTAGAGCAACTGATTGGTCATTGAAAGCTACCAGTTCTATTCGTAAAGCAACCAAATTGCTAGTGAAAGCAACCAATTCTCCAAATAACAAGTTTGCTTAGATCGAGACGATGATGACTATGAGGTATTATTTATAAACATTGCACAAATGGGCCACAATGTTGTGCGTTTGAATGACAACGTTGCGCGAATGCCATACAATGTTGCGAGTAATGACTGTAACGTTACGCTTTTTATTGAGCAATCTTATCCAGATAAATAAAGTGGATATACTTGCCGTAGCGCGCAAGGTGTGGCAAGCACGAAGGCTAGGGGTTACCATAAGACGGATTATCCCTATATCACATACAATATGAAAAAATGCGCGGAAGTCATGACCAAGTCACTACTTCCACGCATCTCCAAACAAAAATTATTCATCATTCATAATAAACCCATTCGGTCCTACTGGAACTGGAAGAGGCTTCATTAAATCGAACTCTGCCCACTGTTGTTGCACTACATTTTCTAGCTTCACTTCTGTTCCAAAGCTCGCAGCCGTTAACGCAAACGCTTCTAACAGCCTAGTTGCTGTAAACGGATCTAACGTTTCTAAATCAAGTGTTTCATCAAATCGTATGACTGCAACACCATCCTGCTCCGTGTATGCGAACGAAACATTAGAAGGAATAACTGAAGTATAGAAATCATTTCCTACATCTTTCATTGCCAATAACGCTTCAGAAAGAGAGTCATATGAATCCCCAAAACTAGGAGACAAATAATTCTCGCCGTTATTTGCATGATAGAAATAATAATTATAGTGACCTAATAAGCCAGGTAATTTCCTCGGCTCGTTTAGTTCGCCAGCTTGATCCCATTCTAATAATGTTCCATCTTCATTTACAGGTAAAATCGTATCAAAATCGGTAAATATTTCGTTCAATGATTGCCCGTAAGTTGTGGTAGTACCAGAAGCCATATCATATCCATGATCCTTAGGTAAATAATGTTTCAACAGTTTTCCTTCTACCCCAAAATGCCCTTTATACGGGTGATATTCCATAAATCCTAACGCTTCCTCATCAATTCTACCCGCATATCGTTCATATAGTTGCAAACTAGTCGGGGTCATCCCTGGGAAATCAGCTTCGATTCGTTCTTTCGAAACAATAATCGTAATAGGAACAGTTAATGCATTCTCGATTAGTGAAAAATGAAAAGCAGTTCCTCCATTTAGGCTATCTTTGTAAACAGCAGTCGTTTTATGGAGTGGGATTAACTCTATATTAAAATCTCCGATTGCTGTCATCGTCGTCATTTCATTTGCCTGATCAGCCTTTGTTTCTTCTTCCATTACGGATGCGCTTTCTTCTGTTTTTTCCATAGAGCGCATATTTTCTTTAGGTGCGGTGTTATCGTATGCGCTATCTTTGGACATCGTTGATTCCTCTTGATTTGTATAGGAAGAAACTAGGAATGTCAGGAGAACGATCGCAGCAACGGAGACGATTATAGGCATCCATTTAGAAAAGGATACTGCAATTATTTTTCTTTTTTCTTGTTTGACTTGAGCATCTATTTCTGTTTTTACCCGATTATACACTTCTTCCTTAGAACGATGATCTGTAAATTTGGGCATATTTTGTAAAAGCTCATCCACTGATTGCTGTTCTTTTTTTCTATCACTCATGATGAACTATACCCTCCTTTTCTTTTGCAGATAATCGTTCGCGAAGCGCTTTTATTGCACGATGTTGCGTTGTCTTCACTTTCCCTTCTGACCAATTTAATACTTGTGCTGTTTCTGCAATGGAAAGCTCTTGAAAATAACGCATAATAATGACCATTTTTTGATCACCTGTACAATCATCGAGAGCTATGAGTAATGTTTTCATTTCATCGTTTAACTGTACCGTATCTTCTGGTAGCATGTCGGAAGAGGGAAGTTGCATTGTCTCCCAGTCAAATGATTCAAACAATCGCTTTTTTCGTACTGCCTGTTTCCTAAAGTGATCAATCGCCACATTTTTCGCGATGGAAAATAACCATGTTTTTTCCGAACTCTTTCCTTCGAATTTACTGTAAGCTCTTAATACTCGTACATATACTTCTTGGACCAAGTCTTCCGCAGTTTGCCTATTTTTTACTAAATAAATAAGAAACTGAAAAACGTCTTGATGATAACTATCATACAAGCGGTGGAAAACGGAGTCATTCATAAGCTCCCCCCGTTCTTTTAATTAGTCGTTTCATGTACTGTTTTGTTTCACAGTCAATTATGCTTCGATGTAATTGTGTCCATATTTTGAATGGCGCTTGTGGCTTACAAGATGCTAGCTAGAATTCCTCCAATAAACAGGGGTCCTCCACCCTGCTTATTCACGTTAAAGGTATTTTAATAATGAACGCCGTCCCGACTCCAACTTCACTTTCGACAGATAATCTACCATCATGCCGTTCGACAATATTTTTCGCTATCGCAAGACCAAGACCTGTTCCGCTTTTTCCTCTTGTTCTCGCTTTATCTGCCTTATAAAAACGTTCGAACACAAACGGTAAGTCTTCTTTTGGAATACCGTACCCAGTGTCTTTCACTTCGATCATCAACTGTCCTGCCGTTTGCGTAAGTTTTACTGTTACGGAACCTTCTTTAGGAGTATGTCGAAGTGCATTGTCGATTAAATTAGTTAGCACTTGTTCCATCCGATCCTCATCGAGTTGTAAATGAATTGATTCTGATAATGTATGTTCAAAATATAAACGAATATTTTTTTCTTTGGCGATTTGATCAAATTTTTGCGTAATACGCTCAATGGTTGGTAGAACAGAAACTTTTTCTTTATAGATACTTAAATATCCCGATTCTAATCGAGCTAAGTCCAATAATTCCGTTACTAATCTACTCATTCGTTTCGATTCATCATAAATTATGCGGATCATTTCATTTTTGTCTTCTTCAGTCGTAACTACTTCATCGATAATCGCTTCGCTATATCCTTGCAACATCGAAATAGGTGTTCTAAGCTCATGTGAGACATTGGCGATGAAATCCGAGCGCATCTTATCTAAACGATGTTGTTCTGTCATATCACGAAGCACTACGACAGCCCCACGAACTGAATCCTTACTATAAAGAAGACTGACGGATACGGAAAAATAGGAGCCTTGTATTTCTATTTCTTCATCAATCTCTTCTTCTTGGTGAAATACATGATCGAGTAAATGATACAGCTCTACAGGCAAATTAGATTGACCCGCCACTTCATTGTGTTCATGCCATTTCACGATTAACTGGTCCGCTTGCGGATTACTTACAAGCACGTTAAAATCTTTGTTAAATGTAATAACTGCGTCCGTCATGGATGTCAATATACTAGAAAGTTGTTCTTTTTCTTGACTAATTACTTCTACGTGATCCTTTAACTGGCTTCCCATTCGGTTAAAAGCAGCGCTAAGCTCCCCAATTTCATCTTTTTGTACATATAAAACCTTTGTTTCGAAATTTCCTTTAGCTAATTCTAATGCAGCTTCTCGCATCGTTCTAAGTGGAGAAGTAATACGTGAAGATAAAAAGAATGAGAACATAGTCGTCAGTAATAATGCGATAAAACCAGATAAAAAGACAATTCGAGTAGTATGATTAGAAGTTTTGTTAACTACTTCTAAACTTTGATAAATAAAGACCGCTCCGTGTATTTCTTTATCAGATTCTAAAGGAGAAGCGAGGATAATATAATTTTCCATTCGGTCTTCTTCCGTCATAGACGGCATAAGCGTCTTTTTAATAATGGTGTTATTTGTTGTATATATATTAGATAACTCTTTATCTTCCAATAATTTTTCTTGAAAAACCTCTTTGTTTAACCCTTCATGCACTGATAAAAATACGGACTCCGCATTTCGCACGATTAACGCACTTGTTTCCGCTCCAAGAATATTTTGGATAATTTGCATGGAGTCTTCTATTTGATCGTATTGTTCTACTATTTTCCCTATGGTCGCAGCTTCCTGTCTAAGTGACTCTTCTGCTTGTTCCGTATGGAAGTTCTCCAAAAACTCTAACATTAAGACGGTAATGATAAACAGCACAAATAAGACGAGAAGCAATATGGTCCCCCATAGCTTCCCGACAACACTATTCCAAATTCTATTCATTGACAACCTCAAACTTGTAGCCTACGCCCCAAACCGTCACAATCATTTTCGCAGACTTTTCGGATACTCTATTCAATTTTTCACGTAATCGCTTTACATGTGTGTCTACCGTTCTTAAATCACCAAAGAAATCATAATGCCACACTTCTTTTAATAATTGTTCCCGATCAAATACTTTATCAGGTGCTTTCGCTAAGAAGTATAGTAATTCGTATTCTTTTGGTGTCAAACTCACTTCTACACCATCAGCAGTGACGCGATGCGCATCGTGATCGATTGTCAGATGTGGAAACACAACGATATCTTTCGATGTGGACATTCCTTGTACAGGCGAAAGAGCAGTAGAACGTTTTAAAAGAGCCTTTACACGAAGTACGACTTCTCTTGGACTAAAAGGCTTCACTATATAGTCATCTGCTCCAAGTTCAAAGCCTTCTACACGGTTAGCTTCTTCTCCTTTTGCTGTTAACAAAATAATCGGAGTTTCTTTCTGCGCACGTAATTCGGTCATCGCTTCTATGCCGTCTTTTTCGGGCATCATAATATCTAATAGTATGCAATTATATTCATTTTCTAGCGCGAGTTGTAGAGCGACTTCACCATTCTCCGCTTCTTCTACTTCGTATCCTTCTCTTTCTAAATACATTTTCAATAAACGACGGATTCGTTCTTCATCGTCAACTACTAATAGTTTAATCATTTCAGACATAATATCAGACCCTTCTATCAACTTCTAATCTTTATTGTACAATTAGTCTCACCAAATTGAAAGAAAAGCTCTTACCTCTTTTATGGGAGATAAGAGCTTTTCTAATTGTTTAGCTTACGCATTTCTATTAAGCATAGGAATGTAGTCCAGCAATAATTAAGTTTACTGCTATTAAGTTAAACATAATAATGATAAAGCCGATTAATGCTAACCATGCAGATTTCTGTCCTTGCCAACCTTTCGACAAACGAAGGTGTAGGAATGCTGCATAGAACAGCCAAGTAATAAGCGCCCAAACTTCTTTAGGATCCCAGCCCCAAAATCTAGACCATGCTTCATGCGCCCAGATCATAGCGAAAATAAGTGCTCCTAAAGTAAATACAGGGAAACCGATCAATACTGAACGATAACCGATCTCATCCAAAAATTGCGAATTCGCTTTTTTCGTAAATGGTTGTAATACTGCTGCAATTCGCTTTCTGAAGATTAAACGAAGCAAGATGTATATTACCGTTCCGAAGATGACAGACCATGTAACAACTGTCAGTTTTTTCGCATTTACAAGCGGTGGCATTTCCATTAACGGTTGCATCGCATTTTCGGTAATAGCTTCCGATTCATTCATCCCAAAAATAGGTGGCACATTATATTCCATTTTTAATACTTGTTCTTCTTTATTTACATAGTTAAATTCTACTTTATAATCTGCTAATGTAAAAGTAGTTGTAGCTACAATAAAACCTAAAACTAACACAGCAACATACATGACAGCTTCAATCCAAAAACGTTGCTTTGACTTTTTAGTCATGTCGATATTTTTGAGTAAGTAGATTAAACCGGCAACTGCACTAATTGCTAATATCGCTTCTCCGAGTGCCGCTGTTATGACGTGAATCGTTAACCAGTAGCTTTTAAGCGCTGGTATTAATGGTGTAATATCTCTTGGGAACATACTTGCATAGCCGATGATTATGATAGCGATTGGTAGAGCAAATAGTCCAAGTGCAGGTATTCTGTAGATAAAGTAAATTAATATAAACGCACCTACAACCAACATCCCAAAAGCAGTTGTAAACTCAAATAAGTTACTAACAGGTGCATGTCCTGCTGCAATCCATCTCGTAATAAAATAACCAATATTAGATATAAATCCAATAATCGTTACCGTAATAGCTAATTTACCCCAACGTTCAAAAGATTTCGAAGCTTGAGAGCTCGAACTCTTTACGGCACCTCCAAATAAAAAGGTTGCTACTAAATAGGCAACGAATGCTATAAATAATAAAGTACTACTTACTTCTACCATAATTATACCCCTTCCTCTTTATTCTCTTTGGAATCTTCATCTTGTTGATCTTCATATTTCGGAAGATTTGCTACTTCGGAAACTGCATCCATATCTCTGATTATACTAAGCCAGTTTTTATTCGTATGGGCTGCAATTACGACTTGCCCGTCTTCTAATCGCTGGATCCAAATACGTCGATGATTCCAATACGATCCTTGAGCTACCCCAATCATGAAGATAAGACCACCAAGCATAAGAATAGGAAGTGTTAAATCTTTGCGAATAGTTAAACCAGAAACGTCTCTTGTTTCAACGCTTTGAAAAGCAATTTTATGTACGTTTTCACCAAGCGGTTCCAGTGTTTCTTTAATCATAACAAAGCTCGTTTCCCCTTTTGGAAACTCTGGCGTATACATTTTCACTAAAAATGCTGGATTATTCGGCAGCGGTGATTTTGATTGTGGTACACCATCTTCAAATCCAGTAAAATCTGCGTAATAATCTAAAATTTCCACTTTGGACCCATTTTGCAATTCATAGACTGGTTCTGGGTCAGCTAAGTTAATCGTAAACTCTCCGAAGCTTTCGGCAGTTAGCTTATCTTGTAGCTGGAATGTCATCGATGCTAATTCATCTAAGCGAAAATCCATTTGGAAAACAGAAAAATTATCAAATTTAAGTGGTTTATTCACTTGAATAGCCGCTTCTTTTTCAAATGTTAAATCGTCTAAGTGCCCTGCTACTGCGCCTTCTGGTCCTTTATATAACGCTACGTTTGATTGATAGTTTTTGGCGATTGTCCCGACACGATCAATGGCATCTCCAAAAACTTCTTCTGATTCTTCTTTAGAATATGTTTCATAGATGAATTCTTTACTTTCTAAGAAATACCCATCTGTTTTTGGAATATATAACGTTTCACCTTCACGTAGCCACATCGTTTCATCGACATAAAAACCTGGCAACGCTCGAAGCATGACACCAAATAAGAACAAAATGAGACCTAAATGGTTGATGTAAGGACCCCAACGAGAAAAACGACCTCTTTCAGCAAGTAATGCATTGCCTTCACGTTTTACGTTATAGCGCATCGTTTTTAATTTTTCTTCCGCTTTTCTAATGGATTCTTCCCCATTTTCAATGTTTCCAATCCCATATAAACGTTGAAGTTTCAAAAAGCTAGTATGTCTTTTCGTTTTTTGTTTTTTCAAGGATTTGTATAGCGGTATTACCCTATCTAAACTTGCGATGATCAAAGAAATTCCAAGCATCCCAATAAGTCCTTGGAACCACCAAGAACTGTATAAGTCCGATAATCCTAACTTATAATATAATGTTCCAAATGTCCCATAAATTCGTTCATAGTAAGCAGCAATATCTTCTTCTGTTGTTGCAGGCACATAAAAAACTTGCGGCAAGATGGTCCCGATAGACGCCGCAACAAGTATAATTACAATTAACCACACACCGACTTTTACACTGGAGAAGAAATTCCAAACTTTATCTATGATAGTTTTGTTATATGTTTGGGAACGTCTCGCAGAACCTTCATACCGCATATCTACAAGTTTTTTATCCGCCGTTTCTTTATTTAATGGTCGTCCACAGCTTTCACATAACAATGTCCCAGCTGGGTTCACATTACCACATGTACAAACTATCTTGTCCATCTATAAAACTCCTTTAGGATGGTTTAATTTGCTCCATAAAATCTGCAATATCTTGCTCTGTCATTTGGCCTTTTATAATTTTTTCAATACGCCCATCTGGATTTATCAAAAAAGTGGTTGGTAAAGGTTCAATATTATAAGATTGCATGACACTTTTGTTTTGGTCTATAGCAATAGGAAACGATAAACCATAACTATTTTTAAAGCTATTCACTTTTAAATCGGATTCCCCAATATTAATCGCTAATGTTTGAACACCCTGATCTTTATAAACATTATATTGGTTGTCCATTGCAGGCATTTCAGTCGCACATGGCTTACACCAAGTACCCCAAAAGTTTAAGAAAACGCCTTCACCTTTATAGTCTGAAAGTCGATGTTGATTTCCTTCCAGATCCACTAAAGCAAAATCAGGTGCTTTGTCCCCTTCTTGAAGTACAGCGCTTTTTTCTTTCGTTAAGTTTGAGTATATTGTAAAGACGATGGCTATCGTCAGTACTGCTAAAATAGCAGTTCGAATATAAAATCTTTGCTTTTTAGATTGCGCCAAAATTGCTCCTCCATTTCTAAGCATCATCGACATATATTATACCAAAATATACATTTCAAAATGGTCCGACATTTGAAGGGTTTGTGAACATTCAAGTATTAGTTGCCTATTTTCCCAGTTTCAGCTAAAACGCGTAATTGTTTAATCTCGTGCGTTGTTAGCTCTCTCCATTCACCGGCATTTAGGCCATGCAATGTTAAAAACCCAAATCGTTCTCGCTTTAATTTTTGGACAGGAAAACCGACCGCATCAAACATGCGACGTACTTGTCTATTTTTACCTTCGTGAATAGTTATTTCTACGATTGCTTTATTCGTTTTACGCTCACTCGATAATAGTTTTACTCTTGCAGGAGCTGTTTTTCCATCTTCTAGCACAACTCCACGTTCTAGTGGTCTTAGTTGCTCTTTTAATGGAATCCCTTTTACTCTTGCAACATAAGTTTTATCTACTTTAAATTTAGGATGCGTTAATGCATATGAAAAGTCACCATCATTTGTCAAAAGTAGTAACCCAGATGTCTCATAGTCTAGTCTTCCTACCGGGTATAGTCGTTCTTTTACATGAGGTAATAAATCAGTTACCGTTTTTCTTCCTTTGTCATCCGAAACCGCTGAGATGACTCCTCTTGGTTTATAAAGTAAGTAGTATACTTTTTGTTCTTTTTCTAGTTTAACTCCTTCTACTTCCACTGTATCCGAATTCGAAACTTTTGTTCCAAGTTCTGTCACAACTTTCCCGTTCACTTTCACTTTTCCTTGGAGAATTAATTCTTCTGCTTTTCTTCTAGATGCTACACCTGCATGTGCAAGTACTTTTTGTAGTCTTTCCAATTCTTTCACCTCGTCCATTCTTTCCATACATATTAGTGAATTATGTCACACTTTTAGCGAAAATAAAAGAAGACAGTCTTTTATAAAAACTGTCTTCCACATTATTCCAATGACATATAGTGTTGCGTGCAATTGATTTAATGCGTTGTAAGGAAGTTATCGCTAGGATTTTCGCTGCAAGGCGGATGCTTTCCGTGGAGTGAGTGATGAGCCTTCACCGCCGCTTGCAGCGAAAATCCATAGAAAATATCAACTGATCACGGTTTAGTATTAACAAAATATGGCTGAACGAGACATTATCTACTCCGAACGCGACAAACCTGTCTAGCAGATGCTAGCTTGTGAGTTCGACTGGCTTTAAGGCATAACGTTCCTATAATATGTCGAAATCATAGTCATTTCACATCAAGTAAGCTTGCTATTTTAAGAATCGGTTGCTCTCATGGGCATTTTGGTTGCTCTCGCACTAATTTTGATTGCNGCTTTCAATAACTGATTGGTTGCCCTAAGCCATTTATTGGATTCATACAGTCGAAAAACTGCAAAGATTTTGTTTTTAGCGATTTGATACTGAGTAAGCTAGCAATTTACGTTGATTTTCGCTGCAGTCGGCGGAAATCATTGCGGTCACTCGTTAACACACTACAACCCATTATCCCTAAAATGTATCTAGGGGGTGTGACAAAGTCACACCCCCCTAATTGCAATACCGTTTATTTTATTTTTTTCACATTAAAACGTAAGGCTATTTGATGGTCGATTGTTACATTCCATACATATGGATTTTGCACAGTGGCTTTTCGTGGGATAAGTAGGACGTTACTTAGTTTTTTGCGTTCTTCCTTGTTTACTAAGAGATACTGATCATTCTCCACTTCAATGACCTCTTTTTGGAACAGTCGATACTTTCCTTTTTTCACGACTTTCATAGAATCATAGTTTGCAAATACTCGTTCTGCAAGTGAAGTATGATACGCCCAATCATTGGAGTGATTCAATGTAACAACAACAATTTCTTTTTCATCTTTTTTAAAATAAGTAACAAGCGTTCTTCCTGCTCTTTTCGTGTATCCTGTTTTACCTGCTATTGCTATTTCTTTGTCATGTAATAATCGATGCTTGTTACTCCAACGAACATTTCGCTCTTTTGGTTGATAGCTTTTCGCTGAAGCAATTTCTTTAAATTGTTCGTTTTGAAGCGCTAGTCGAAACATATTCGCCATATCAAACGCTGAAGCAAAATGGTCATCATGATGGAGCCCAGAAGGATTCGTAAAATGCGAATTATTTAATCCGGCAATTTGAAATTTTTCATTCATCAACTGCGTAAAACCGTCTATGGAACCCCCTACATGCTCTGCTAAAGCGTAAGCAGCATCATTGCCGGACTGTAGCATAAGCCCATGTAGTAAGGAGTTCACCGTCCATACTTCTCCGGGCTTTAAATATAAAGAGGACCCTTCTTGCGTGGCAGCAGCCTGAGAAATAGTAATCTCGTCTTCTAAAGAAGCATTGTCCAACACGGTTAGCGCGGTCCATACTTTCGTCAGACTAGCTATTGGTAGTTCTTCGTATTCATTACTACCTTCCAACAATCTCCCCGTTTGTACATCAATTACTGCAAAAGAGGAGGAAGCTTCCACATCACCTACTTGCCAAAATAGAAAAAGCAGAAAGAACACAGTTATTTTTTTATAAATAGAAAATACTCCTCTTTAAATTATTTCTATCCTTCAAATGTTTCTTGAAACTTAGTCAAGAACAAATCCGAGTCTTCCATTTCATCCACTGAGACATCTTCTGGAAGTGGAGGTAAAGCACGAATATCTTGTAACCCAAAGTATTGAAGAAACTCGGTTGTAGTTCCATACAATATCGCTCTTCCAGTACCATCCGCCCGCCCCACTTCTTTCACCAAACCTTTTAAGGACAACGTATGTATCGGTCGTTCTGATTTCACCCCTCGAATTTCTTCAATTTCTACTCTCGTAATAGGTTGTTTATAGGCAATGATCGCTAATACTTCTAGTGACGCTTGCGAAAGGGATTGTGTCGTAGGGTTTTCTACTAACTTTTGAATACTATTTGCATTCATTTGCTTGGTCACTAACTGAAAAGTACCAGCAAGTTGCTTAATCTCGATTCCTCTGTCTTCGCTCTTTTCATATGCTTCCATCATTATTTCGAGCGTTTCGGCAATTTGTTCTTCTGTTTCATTTGTTAAAAAAGCGATTTGTTTTTTCGTTAAACCATCTTCTCCACTAACAAACAATAAACTTTCAATACTACTCATCAATTTCATCTTCAAATTCACTTTCTAAATCTTCCTTTCGCAAAAGAACAAATAAATCATCAAAATTGTTGTTTTGCTCTACTTGCACAATTTGGCGCTTCATGAGCTCTAATATGGAGAGAAATGTTGTCACAATCGTTGTTTTATCTCGTGTTGGAAAGAGCTCATAAAATGATAATCTGCCTTTGTTTTGCTTTAATGTGTTAATGACACTTTTCATTTGATCTTTTATCGATATTTCTTGTTTACTTACTCTGGTGTGAAGTGGTGCGTTTAGCTGTTTTCTACGTAGCATTTTTTGAAATGCACCAAGCATATCGTACACATTCACGTCTAGTTCAAATAAGGCAAGCTGTTTGTTATTTTGCAATTCACTTAAGTCCGTTGGCGGTCTTGTATAAAATAGATTACGAGTTTCCTCCATTTCTTGTAAACTAACAGCAGCTTCTTTATATTTCTTATATTCTATTAACTTAAGTACTAACTCGTCCCTTGGGTCATTTATATTAATATCAAAATCATCTTCCATGTCGTCATCTTGATGGATCGGAAGAAGCATTTTACTTTTGATAGATAGTAGTGTAGCTGCCATTACTAAATATTCACTTGCTTCGTTTAGCTCCAAAACACTCATTGCATGCACATGCTCCATATATTGTGAAGTGATCTCTGCCATCTTAATATCATATATATCTATTTCCAAACGATTTATTAAATGTAATAATAAATCAAGGGGTCCTTCAAATGCTTCTGTTTTTACTTCATAAGACATAAAACTCCACCTATTATCGGTTTTTAACATCATTATAGAGGAAAGGTGATTGCATTGCATCCTACATTCCATCCTAATTTTGTCCAATTTCTAAAAGAATTTAATGATACGCATGATTATTTCGAGTGCCATGAACTATTAGAAGACTACTGGAAGGAAGTTTCGCCAGCCGGCAAAGATCATCCGTTAACAGCATTCATCCTATTATCTACATCTATGTACCATTGGCGTCGGGGTAATTTTACGGGAGCGATTAAAACAATGATTGGAAGTATGAGACGATTAGAAGAAACATTTCCATCTGCTTATTACGAAACGATCGACTACGATAAACTTATGCAAGATGCTACCCATTCTATTAACTTAATGAATGAAAAAAAAATATTTCAGCAATTCAAAATCGAGCTAATGAACGACCAGCTACAACGGTTAGTAAGTGCCTTAGAAATACCGTCAAGCAGTGATTTACACTTTCTTACTCATAAGCATATGCTCAGAGACCGCTCGGAAATACTAATCGAGCGAGAAAGACAGAAAAAAAGAAGAGATGACTTGAAATAAGTCAATCCTCTTCTTTATCTATTTGACATTTTTCATAGAAAGATTTTACCTCTTCTGATGGTTGGATAGATGATGTATGTAAAGTAGATGTTAAGCTTTTTAGCATTTCTTTTCCAATACCTTCGCCGCGGTGGGAAGGATTGACGGATAGATGCTGAATAATTCCATTTGCATTATTCATGCGAACACCAACTAACCCTACTAAATCTTCACCTTTTTTCCATAAAAACAAATGCCAATCTGGATTCGTTTCATATTGGTGTATTGTTTCTAATAACTTCTTTACATCTTTTTCATGAGGCATAAATGATAGAAGACCCATAGAAATTTTTTCGAATGCTTTTTTATACCGTAGCAACATAGTTAAAACCCTCTTTTAGTTTCATCACTTCTACACAAGTAGGAAGACTCTCGAAAAATAAGATGGACATGACCCATATAATCCTACATGATATTTGTCCAAATTACAAATTAACACTTGGGGCTACAAAGAGCCAATATATTACTCCCCATACAATTCCTACTATTAAGATCATGAGAAATAAAATACGATTCGTTTTTTTCAACTTACCTTCACTCCTTTTCCATCGATAGAGGAAGGTCAAGATGAACAATATCTTCTAAAGTTTCTCTTCTAACAGCTAATTGATGTTTTCCATTTTCGACAAACACAACAGCCGGTCTAGCTAAGCGATTATAATTACTTGCCATGGCATACCCATAAGCACCTGTACAGAACATCGCTAAAATATCTCCTGGTTCAGCCTTTGGTAATTCAATATGTTCAATCAATTTATCGCCAGATTCACAACATTTACCGGCGATTGTGTATGTTATATCCGCTTTTTCGCCAACTTTATTCGCAATGACTGCATCGTACAATGCACCATATAATGCTGGACGAATATTATCCGACATTCCGCCATCTACAGCCAAATAGTTGCGAACGTCCGGTACTTCTTTTTCAGAACCAATTGTATACAATGAAGTTCCTGCATCTCCAACAAGAGAACGACCTGGTTCAATCCAAATTTCAGGCATTGCAAAATTTGTCTCAGCAATTAAGCTTTTTACGACCATAATCATTTCTTTTACGTATACAGAAGGTTCCAATGGCGTATCTTCTTTCGTATACTTAATACCAAAGCCGCCACCTAAATTTAATACAGTACACTCAAAATCATAGTCATGATGCCATTCAATCATTTTTTTGATCAATTTTTCTGCAGCAACTTTAAATCCGATCGTTTCAAAAATTTGAGAGCCGATATGACAATGAAGCCCAAGCAATTGAATATAATCATCCTCATACACTTGGCTAAAAGCAAGATCTGCTTGTCCATTCATCAGATCAAATCCAAATTTCGAATCTTGTTGTCCAGTTGTAATATAATCATGTGTATGCGCTTCTACACCTGGAGTAACACGTAAAAGTATATTTACTTTTTGGTTATGTTCTGCAGTTAGTTGTTTTAATAGTTCGATTTCATAGAAGTTATCTACTACGATACAGCCGATATTATGCTCCATTGCTAGTAGTAATTCTTCTTTACTTTTATTGTTCCCATGAAAATGTATTCGATCTACTGGAAATCCGGCTTTAATCGCTGTATATAGTTCTCCGCTAGATACTACATCTAGTGACAAATTTTCTTGTTTCATCACTTGATACATTGCCACACTAGAAAAAGCTTTACTCGCATATGCAACTTGCGCAGGCACATTTTGTTCTTTGAACGTATTGATAAATGCACGAGCACGCTCTCTTATTAACGCCAAATCATATACGAATAAGGGTGTTCCGTATGTTTTTGCTAATTCTAAACTGTCGATTCCACCTAATACTAAATGCCCTTTTTCATTTACCGCATGTGTTGATACCATCACCAAATAAATCGCCTCTTTTCCTCTTTCGCTATAAGAACTTTACCACATTAAAAGAGGAAATTGCAATGGGATTCATGACCGTTTGCGATCGGCCGATCTAGTAATAAACGGACGCTTTGCATCAACTGGCATAGGAAAACGGACAATTATTCGCATAAATGCTTTTGGAAAAAAAGGCATGACGGGCCACAAATATGGAACGTTCAAAGGTCTTAACGACCCAACATAAAAAAGCAAGATGACAAGTGCGATAAAAAACCCATTTACTCCTAGAAGTGCTGTACTAAGTAAGATAAACGTTCGAAATATTTTCGTCGAAATACTTAGTTCGTAAGACGGTATAGCAAATGTAAAGATGGCAGTTATCGCCGTATATAGTATAACCTCTGGCACAAATAAACCAACATCTACCGCCATTTGACCGATTACTAATGCTGCAATAATACCCATCGCTGTCGATAAAGGAGTTGGTGTATGAATGGCGGCAAGCCGCAAAAATTCAATCCCTATATCCGCGAAAAGGATTTGCAGTAAAAGAGGAATTTCTCCCGTTTCTTTCGGTCCAAAAAAATCAAGTGATTTCGGCAAAAACTCTGGATGCTTCGAAAGTAAATACCAAAAAGGAAGTAAAAATAAGCTTAACACTACTCCGGATAAACGAATCCACCGCACAAAAGTACCGATTAAAGGAGCCTGCCTGTACTCCTCCGCATGTTGCAAATGGTGAAATACAGTCGTCGGTACAATAATAGCAGATGGAGACGTATCTACCACAAGCACGATATGCCCTTCGAGCAAATGGGCAGCTGCGATATCAGGCCTTTCGGTAAATCGCACAAATGGCAACGGATGAAAGCCTTGTTTAAACAACCATTCTTCAAGTGCCTTATCGGTCATCGTGAAGCCATCGTGCTTTATCTGGTCAAGTCTATCTCGAATTTGCTTCAAGTTATCTTCACTTGCAATCCCTTTTATATACGAAATAGCAATGTCCGTTTGACCTAAAGTCGAAACTTGATGCAATTCAAACCGTAAGTTCGTGTCCCGAATTCTTCTTCTAATAAGTGCCGTATTTTGCACAATATTTTCCGTAAATCCATCCCGTGAACCTCTTACGACTTTTTCATTATCTGGTTCCTCGGGATTTCTTCCTGGATACGACCGGACATCCATTGTATAAACAGAGCCATTACTTAAGATAAATGTTACTTGTCCACTCAGTAACGCGACAAGCCATTTCTCTTTGGAATCGTACTTTGTAATCGAATAATACGGAAAATAATGTTCCATAATATCATTTTCATCGATTGTTTCTACTTGTAATTCTTCCTGCACATTCGTGAGTAACTCTGTCAGTACCATCCCGTCAACTAATCCATTAATGTACACTAGCAATACGGGAAATTCATATAAATGCGTATGCAAAGTTCCAACATCGTACGATTCGTTCACACCAAATTTTTCTTTTAAAAATGCTTCCGCTTCTGACATACTTGAAAATAATGCTTTCGTTTCAATCACCTATCTTTAGCTTTTGATTGCTCTTCAAAACCAGCAGGAACAAGCCACAATTTTAGCTGGCTTAATATTTTTTTCTCGAGTCGTGACACTTGTACTTGAGAAATACCGAGTCGCTCGGCAATATCACTTTGTGTACAGTCTAGGTAATATCGCAAGTAAATAATCATTTGCTCCCTTTTTTCTAGTTTTTCTAGCAATTCTCTCAGCGGAATATGGTCAAATGACTTCTCCGAACGTTCATCTTTCATCTGATCCATTAATGTAAGTGCATCACCACTTTCATTTTCATACAATTGCTCTTGTAACGATGCAGGATCTCTTAACGCATCCGTAGCCATCACAATTTCTTCTCTCGATACTTCTAGAATACTAGCTAGTTCAAGAATCGTTGGTTGACGTTCATGTTTTTTCAGAAAATCATCGGTCGCATGGCGAATCTTAAAATTTAGTTCTCTGATGGAGCGACTAATTTTCACCATTCCGTCATCCCTTAAAAACCGCTGAATTTCTCCAATAATCATCGGAACTGCATACGTAGAAAACTTTACTTCATAAGACAAATCAAACTTGTCTACCGATTTCATCAGACCAATGCAACCAATTTGAAACAAATCTTCTAAATCCGCTCCTCGTGAAGCAAAACGCTGCACGATAGACCAAACTAATCGAGTATTTCCTTCAATCATTTGTTGCCTTGCCTGCTTATCTCCATCCTGCGCTAATGCAATGAGTTCCCTCATTTTTTCTTGGGTTAATAAAGCCGACGTCTTATTATTCATCATTAGACGATCCTACTAGATTCTTGAATTGGTACAAATCTCTTCGTAATAGTTACAGTTGTCCCCCTATCAGGAATTGAGTATATCTCCACATCATCACTAAAGCTTTCCATAATTGTGAATCCCATACCTGAACGCTCTTGCTCCGGTTTCGTCGTAAAAAGTGGCTCGCGCGCCTGGCTTACATCCCGAATACCACGTCCATAGTCCACAATAGATACGACAATTTCTCTATCTAATCGTTGCGCATGAATTTCAATTTTACCTACTCCATCTTCTTCATATCCATGTACAATGGCATTCGTTACCGCTTCGGATATAACTGTTTTAAACTCCGATAATTCTTCGATTGTCGGATCGATTGCCGCGATAAAACTGGACATTACCATTCTCGCCAGTGCTTCGTTTTCACTTTTCGCTATAAAAGATAGTGTGATCTCATTGTCCATAAACAATTCCCCCTAACTTTGACATAATTTCAATTTCTGATTCGTTATAAATATAAGGACTTAATCCTGCAAACTGAAAAATTTTCTTCATTGTCGGTGATGGGTTCACGATGATTGTTTGACCTTCTATCGGAGCAAGCTCTCGCATTCTTCCAAGAATAAGTCCAATCCCTGAGCTATCCATAAAATTCAAATCTTTTAAATTCCATACTAATACTTTAATAGACCCATTTTTAATCAGTGGCACAATTTCATTTCGAATATCCGTTGTACTATGATGGTCTAACTCACCTTTTAATCGAATAATAATAATTTCGTCTCCAACTCTTTCTACTTCATGCATCATAAAATCGCCTCCTCTGATAGCGCAATTCTACATGAACAGATGATATTCCTTGCGCTTGACAAAAGTAGAAGAAATGATATGTTATTAGTCGATTTTCGACAAAGGGCTGCTCGTTATAAGTATGGGAAGGTTTATTATTTTTTAATCACAAAATAGGCATCTCGTAAAAGTTTTTATAAACCTTTACGAGATGCCTATTTGATTACGTAAATAGTGGGGGGACATAGGGTTGTGGAGGTCGCGCAATAAAACACCATACGAGCATACGAAGACTGTATCCGCACATAATTGGGATACTATATTATAAAAATCTTTATAAGGTGACCGCTGAGATTTTCGCAGCAGCCGGACGCTTTCCGCCGGGTAAGCAATGAGCCATCCCCGCCGCTTAGGCGTACGTTGGGATGTCTCATTTTGCTCACTTATCCGGCAGGAGTCGCCGTCTGCAGCGAAAATCAAAGGAAATTTCATACTTATTAGCATCGACTCGCTAAAAACAAAATATTTACCATTTTTTCGAATGTGTGGACCCAGTAAATGGATTAGGGCAACC
>NZ_VDGG01000049.1 GCF_006861775.1 Psychrobacillus soli
CCAATGGGATCAAGTGAGCAAGATGAGACTTCACATCGTACGCGCTAGCGGCGGTGAAGGCTCATCGCTCACCCCATGGAAAGCGTCAGCCCTGCAGCGGAAATCATAGCGGTTACCTTTACGTCGCAGTATCCCTATAATGCGTCACAGTCATCGTCGTCTCTCCCCAAGTACACTTGCTATTTTGAGAACTGGTTGCTTTCGCTGACAGATTTGTTGCCTTAATCCATTTATTGGTTTCTACCGAAGTAAATTCATTCGCTGGTAACTATTTTGGAATGTCATGAAATTGTCCTGCTTACTGGTAAGTTTTTATCGACAGGAAAGATATAATAAAAGAAAAGGAGGAATTTATATGGTGTATCGTAAAACCCGTAAAGCTAACTTAGCACTAGCATTTCTTCTTCTTGTACTTACAACGAATTTTCTTCTGTATCATTCTAGGGTTCCAGATTTTTTATCTCTTCCGTTAACAAGTGGTGTAGCTATTGGATCACTTATCGATTTAGCGATTGTTGCACCCATTTTAGTTTATGTGGCATTTAAAATATCTATAAAACAAACAATTGGATTAATGGTGTTTGGTCTCGTGGTAGCAAGATTTCTTATACCTGCTGAGCTGTATGCACCGTATAAAGGAATATTGTATACTGGTCTTGCATTGGAAGCGTTGTTAGTATTCGCAGAACTGGCGCTCATTTTTATCGTAGTTCGTAAAGCTTCGGTGATTTGGAGTGAGATGAAAGAAATGAACGAGGATGCAATTTATAGTTTACTTCCAGCGGTTGAAAAAGTAGCAACAAAAAATGTTCTAATCCGCATAATAATGTCTGAATTTTTAATGTTTTATTATGCTTTGTTTACATGGAAAAAGAATGTACCTAGTCACGAAGGTGTAGTGACTATGCATAAAAAAACGAGCGCAGTTGCGATGAATATTATGCTTATCCATGCAATCTTAATTGAAACAATCGGGTTACATTGGTGGCTACATGAAAAATCACTCGTTCTGTCGATTATTTTACTTGTCCTAAATATATACTCTGTCTCTTTTATACTGGCTGATATTCAGATTACAAGACTTCATCCAATGGAAATAAAGACTGGGAAACTATATATTACACAAGGTATGGCATCTCGAATGGTTATTTCTTTATTTAACATTAAGGAAGTAGAATGGGGCGCAACTTTACCGAGTAAGAATACATTGCAATTTGTATATAAGGATTTTGAAAAAGTAGACCCGCAAGCTATCGTTCACCTATATGAACCAGTAGAAGCAGTAATGTTTATGGGAATGAAAAAAAGTGTTACAGAATTTGCAATACGTGTAGATGAGCCTGAAAAGTTAAAAAAGTTGCTTTCGAACAATGAAAATCTCTTTATTTGACCAAGAAAATGATTCACGTTATAATTATCTCAGATTCAAGATATTTGAAAGGGAGTTTTAACATGAAGCATGTTTTTTATAAAGGTGATGACCAGTCAAAACCAACATTATTGCTATTGCACGGGACAGGCGGGAATGAGCATGATTTAGTTGGACTTGGTAAAGAAATTGATGGGGCAGCAAATATATTAAGTGTTCGCGGAAATGTATTGGAAAATGGGATGCCACGTTTTTTCAAACGTTTAGCTGAAGGTGTATTTGATATGGAGGATTTAATGTTCCGTTCTGAAGAATTGAAAAACTTCATCGATGAAGCAGCGGAAAATTATGAGTTTGATCGCGATAATGTAGTAGCAATTGGCTATTCGAACGGTGCTAATATCGCGGCTAATCTTTTATTCGAATATAAAAACGTGTTAAAAGGTGCTATTTTGCATCATCCAATGGTTCCTAGACGTGGTGTAGAACTTCCAGCGTTTGCCGATGCACCTGTATTTATCGGTGCAGGGAAAAATGACCATATGTGCCCAGCAACAGAATCAGAGGAGTTACGTGATTTATTACAAGCTGCCGGAGCAAAAGTAGAGCTTTATTGGCATTCCTATGGACATCAATTAACACAAGATGAAGTACAAGCTGCGAAAAATTGGTATCAAACAAAATTTTAATAAAGAAAAGACCAGAAGAAAATAGTTCATTTTTCTTCTGGTCTTATTAATTTAGTTGCCCTTAATAGCAAATTGATCGCTTTCATGTTCAAACTAGTTGCTCTCAACACATATTAAGTTGCTTTCACTCCCTTTAGGTTGCTCTTATCCATTTTTTTTGAAAATAACGCAAGATTAGTGCCATTTATTAGCTTTATAAGGTCCTTTTCTAAATGGCATCCACCAATTCCATTTTCCGAACAGCTTCATTAAGCTTGGAACTAATAACAAACGAATGATTGATGCATCAATTGCAACAGCGATCGCAATGCCGACTCCAATTTGCTTCACTGGCATTACGTCGGTAAAGGCGAAGGCACCTGTAATAACAATCATAATTAGCGCAGCAGACGTAATGATTTTACTCGTAGAAGTAAGCCCGTCAATTGTAGCGGCAGTGTTATCCAAACTTTTCGAGTACTCTTCTTGAATACGGGATATTAAAAACACTTCATAATCCATACTTAGTCCGAAAACTAGACTAAATACAATAACTGGAATGATTAGCGCAATTGTCGTCTCTTCTATTCCGAAATGTCCATACTGGAATATATAAACTAGAATTCCAAACGTAGAGGATAGACCAATCACATTCATAATAATTGCCTTCAGCGGAATTAAAATAGAACGGAAAGCGATCATTAAAATGACGAAGGTGGATCCTAAAATAATTGCAAGCAGTGCTCCTACTTTATTAAATATCTCATCGAAAATTTCTTGGTTAAATTTAGGTTGTCCACCTAGCATCAGATCGACTCCTAACTCTTTTTCAGACCAATCGCGTGCCCAATCTTGTGCTTCAGTGGATGAACCGTTCAAGTTAAGTGTTACGGGTATCAACAACTTTTCTCCTTGTACAAATGATTCGAACAAAGGTGTTAATTGAGACTTAACTTCAGGAATCTGTATGCTTTGTTCCCACTGTTCGACTGTAGAAATCTCGCTAGCAGTAAAGATGGAATTAACCGAATCAACATCTTTATCGACCGACAATTGAGTTTCTAATTTTTTCATCGCTTCCAGCCCGTCTTTATTTTCCCAGCCATCCTTTCGCTTGGCGATCATATAAACAGTTGATTTTTCTCCTAATCCGAACTCTTTATCCATCAACTCATACGCTTGGCGAGAATCATAGGAAACGGGCAATGAATCTACTTGCGGAATCGTTAGTTTCATATCTTTTACGGGTATAATACCGATGCCTAAGATGATGAGAGCTACTAGAACAAGTGTCACAGGGCGCTTCATCACAAATGCGGCAAAGTTACGCCATCTAGTCGAGGCACCCGGTTTTACTCGAATAATCGTCCACTTGTTAATCCGATCTTTCATTACTAACAAAAGAGAAGGAAGCAATGTAATGGACGCTAATACGGCCATAAATACAACAAGCATTCCCCCAAGCGCAAGGTTTTGGAATATCTCCACCTTCATGACAAGCATCGCACCTAACCCGATGAATACACAAATTGCAGAGAATATAATGGAGCGGCCGGCTGTTTGAATCGATGTTTGAACAGCATCTATCATAGAGTGTTTTAACCGTTCTTCCTTATAGCGGTTAATAAGTAATAGTGCAAAATCAATACTCAGCGCAAGCCCAAGCATTGGAATAATATTCAATACGAATATCGATAAATTCATCGTTTCGCTAAATAAAGTCATGACACCAAAAGTAGAAACTACCGTTACAATACCGACGATAAGCGGAACAAACGCTGCAACTACACTACCAAAAGCAAGGAGTAGGACAATAATGGCAATTGGAAGACCAATTGCTTCAGCGCTCGCTAAATCTTTCTGACTAGCGCTATTTATATCTTTGTTAATCGCAGCTCCTCCAGTTAAAGTAACGCCTTTTTCGTCGCCTATGGAGTCACGAATTGTATCAACGACCTTCGACATATCGGTTGTATCACCATTGAAATGAAGCATCGCATATGCAACATGATTTTTGTAGAGAGAAGAGTCATTTAAAGGAGATTGAATGGACTCTGAGATTTGTAAACTTTCAATTTCAGCAAGAGTAGTCTCGATCGTTTCATCTGTCGTTTCATTAAAGACAATAAATAATGTCTCTGCTGGAAGATTAAATGTATCAGTCAATTCTTGCATCACTTGCTGATGCTCCCCGTTTGTGCTAAAACCATCACCTTCCAATAAGCTTGGCAGACGAATAGCAAGAACGGCTAAAGCGATAAAAAGTACTAACCACGAAACTAGTATAGCTTTGTAGTAGCGCGTCACTATAGTAGATAATAATTGCACAAATTTTCCTCCTCATACTGAATAGCTTTCTATATTGTACTAGAAAGAAGAGAGGATATACTAATATAATAGGAATGATGAAAGTGAGGAATACAAATGAAGATTACTCCACCAAAGCTACCTAGTTTTTTACCTGAATTGAATGTGAATCATGCACTTTTAGAAGATTATTATATTACAAAAGGAACTGTAACATTTTTAGAATTAGAAGAGGAACAAGAAGATAAGATAGTATTTGACCAAATACACTTCCAAGGAATTTCAATGGAGGGGATTCGATTTCATCAAGTTGAATTCGTCGATTGTTTGTTTGAAAAATGTGATCTGTCCAATGTGGATTTTGGAAATGCAGTATTTCATAGGGTGGAGATTAAAAATTCCAAGCTATTAGGAACGAATATATCTCAGAGTAGATTAACAGATGTGAAAGTAGAAGATTCTGTTGCCAATTATACGAGTATGAGTTTTTCAAAATTGAAGAAAGTAGCATTTAAGCAAACATCTATGAATCGCGCTGATTTTATAGAAGCAAATTTTGATAAAGTAGACTTCCAAAAATGTGAACTAGATGGTGCAAATTTCACGGAAACGGATTTAAAAGGAATTGATTTAAGTTCAAATAAATATGAGCAACTCACAGTCTCTATGGAAAAGCTTACTGATTGTACTGTATCTACAGAGCAAGCAATTGGCTTTGCAAAATCACTTGGTCTAACGATAAAAGAATAAGTTATATAAAAAACCTCGCCGTTTTCGGGCGAGGTTTTATTAGTAAAATAAATTAAGTACTTGGAAGATAACTCCTGCTAATACTGCAGAAATTGGTAACGTAATAATCCAAGTCAAAACGATTTTCTTTGCAACGCCCCATTTTACACCTTTCACACGTTGTGCAGTTCCAACGCCCATAATAGCGGATGAAATAACATGTGTAGTAGAAACTGGTAAATGAATGGTAGTTGCACCAAAAATAATCATAGCGGAAGATAAATCGGCTGCAGCTCCATTAATAGGACGAATCTTCATAATTTTACCGCCTACAGTTTTAATAATTTTATATCCACCAATGGAAGTACCAATTCCCATTGCTGCTGCCGCTGCAATTCGTACCCAAAGTTGAATGTCGTCTGTAGTTTGTAATTGTGCTGCGATTAAAGCCATTGTAATGATCCCCATTGCCTTTTGCGCATCATTAGTACCATGTGTAAATGCTTGTAATGCTGCAGTTCCAATTTGGAACGTGCGGAATCCTTTGTTTGTCCCATGTAAGTTTGCGTTTTTAAAGAGTACTTTAAATAAAGACATCATTAAAAATCCAACAGCAAGAGCTAGGAAAGGAGAAATGATCAAAGCTTGAATTATTTTAATGAACCCTTCCCAGTTTAATACTGCAAATCCTGCAGCTGAAACAGCAGCACCTGCGATAGAACCGATTAAAGTGTGGGAAGAACTGGATGGAATTCCGTAATACCAAGTGGCCAAATTCCAAATAATAGCGGAAAGTAATGCCGCTAGAATAATAAGGGAACCATTTTGCAATAGGAATGGATCCACAATATCTTTTGTTATTGTTTTAGCAACCCCGGTAAAAGTAAGAGCTCCAACAAAGTTCATAATAGCGGCCATTAATACAGCTACTCTTGGTTTTAAAGCTCTTGTCGAAACAGAAGTTGCTATAGCATTTGCGGTATCATGAAATCCATTAATAAAGTCAAATGCTAATGCAAAAAATACGACTAGAACAGTGAGAATGATAATAGAATCCATAAGTAAGAACTCCTACGCATTTCGCATGATAATTGCTTCAATCGTAGTTGCTACGTCTTGACAATAATCTGCGACTTCTTCTAGTTTTTCATATATATCTTTAAATTGAATAATTCGAATCGGATCTTTTTCATTTAAAAACAGTTGTTTAATGGATGAACGAAGTATTTCGTCACATTTACGTTCATAATCTTTAATAAGGACAGAGTGTTCATGCATTTTAAGTAGCTTTTTCTGTGCAAGAAGCTCCATCGCTTTTACAATTTCATCCGTACTTTTCACAATATATCCTAAAAATGTACGCATAAATTCATCAATTTCAATGAGAGAAAACATCTCTAAATTAGCAGTAAAATCATCGATGCCATCTAAGATATCATCCATTCTAACGGATAATTGCAGAATATCTTCTCGTTCAATCGGAGTCATGAACGATTTGTTCAACATGACGATTAATTCATGAATTAATTTGTCTCCTGCTGTTTCGTAGTTTTTTACATGAACACTGATTTCTTTCAAATCTGCAACCGTATTAATACGGAAATCATCGGCATAGTGAGCTGCTTCTTGTACGTTTTTGGCGATATTTAAAAGTGAAGCGAAAAATGGATCTGGTTTTTTTGAACTAATCATAAAAAAGCCTCCTGGACTTTAAAAATTATTTTTCAACGTTTTTCCTCAAATAGCATACCAAAAAATATACAAAACCTACACACTTTTTACGTTCAGTTATCAAAATTTACAATGCTGTAACATTACTACCTAAAATAAGGATGAAAAAAGTCAAATGTAAGCGCTTTTTGTCGAAAGTAGTTCAAAGAATTATAAAAATGTAAATATATGAAACTTTCCGTTAGTTTACTCGTATAAGATATTATAGCGACACAATAGTGGAAGGAGTGAGAAAAATCGAGCAAATTTTCTTGTATGGATTAATCGTTATTGGTTTAATTACGATTTTATATGTGTTGTTTGCAGATGCAATTGATGGGATGGATGGTGGAATTTTGAATCCGACAACCGCACTTTCTTTCTTATTATTCATCTGTGCAGGCGGATTTATACTACTTAAGTTAACGAACTGGAACGAAGAAATAGTCATCATAGTAGCACTTGTACTTTCAAGCATTTTAACCTTTTTATTATATTTCTTTGTACTAATTCCATTAGCTTCTGCAGAAGTTTCGTTAGCATATACAAATGAGTCACTACAAGGGCAAGTTGCACGAGTAATTGTTCCGATTCCAATAGATGGTTTCGGAGAAATTGTTATTGAAACAGTGAATGGATTAATTTCTAAAAGGGCAGCTGGATATGATCAAGAAGAAATTGATTATGACAAGCAAGTGTTAATTATTGATGTGGAAGACGGTACATTTTTGGTGAAGGAATATGAGCCATTAAAATAATAATAGGGGGAATAAAAATGGATATGGGATTATTAATCGTCATAGGAATTGTTGTTTTTGTTTTGATCGTTGTACTTGCAGTATATATTACGAAATACCGCACTGTAGGTCCAGACGAAGCGTTAATCGTAACTGGTAGTTATTTAGGATCGAAAAACGTACATACGGACGATTCCGGGAACCGTATTAAAATAATTCGTGGTGGAGGAACTTTCGTATATCCGGTATTTCAACAAGGTGAACCGCTTAGTCTTTTGTCAAGTAAGCTAGAAGTTACAACACCTGAAGTATACACAGAGCAGGGTGTTCCTGTTATGGCAGATGGAACGGCAATTATAAAAATTGGTGGCTCTATTTCCGAAATTGCAACTGCAGCAGAACAATTTCTTGGTAAATCAAAAGCAGATCGTGAGAATGAAGCAAAAGAAGTATTAGAAGGTCATTTGCGCTCCATATTAGGGTCTATGACAGTAGAAGAAATTTATAAAAATCGCGATAAATTCTCTCAAGAGGTACAGCGAGTTGCTTCTCAAGATTTAGCTAAAATGGGATTAATCATCGTTTCTTTTACGATTAAAGATGTTCGTGATAAAAATGGTTACTTAGATTCGTTAGGGAAGCCAAGAATTGCACAAGTGAAAAGAGATGCAGACATTGCGACAGCAGAGGCAGAAAAAGAAACTCGTATTAAGCGTGCAGAAGCTTCCAAGGATGCGCAACGTGCTGAAATAGAACGTGCAACTGAAATTGCAGAAGCAGAAAAAGACAATCAACTAAAAGTGGCAGAATATCGTCGTGAACAAGATATTGCTAAAGCACGTGCCGACCAAGCGTACGAACTAGAAACTGCACGCTCGAAACAAGAAGTAACAGAGCAAGAAATGCAAATTCAAATTATTGAACGTCAAAAACAAATCGAGCTAGAAGAAAAAGAAATTTTACGTCGTGAGAAACAATACGACTCCGAAGTGAAGAAAAAAGCCGACGCGGATCGTTATGCCATTGAACAAAATGCTGCTGCATCCAAGTCACGTGAAATTGCCGAAGCTGACGCAGAAAAATATCGAATTGAGGCAAAAGCGAAAGCTGATGCAGAAAAAGTCCGATTAGATGGTCTTGCAAAAGCTGATGCAGAGCGTGCACGAGGGGAATCAGAAGCGGATATTATTCGTCTAAAAGGTCTTGCCGAAGCGGAAGCCAAGCGTAAGATTGCCGAAGCATTTGATATGTACGGTCAAGCAGCGGTTCTTGATATGATTGTTCATATGTTACCGGAATATGCAAAACAAATCGCAAGTCCACTTTCCAATATCGACAAAATTACTGTAGTTGATACGGGAAGCGGAGAAGGTGGCGGGGCAAACAAAGTAACTTCTTATGCAACTAATTTAATGTCTACCCTTCAAGAAACATTAAAAGCTTCATCCGGAATTGATGTTAAAGAAATGCTCGAAAACTACTCTGGTAAAGGGAATATTCGACCAAGCATTGAACAACTAACGGAAGAAGTAAAAAAATCCAATGTCGAGCAAGAAGCATAAGCTATTTAAAGGTCGAGAAAAACTTTCTCGGCCTTTTTTTGTTGTATTTCATTTATTCTAAATAAACTATATAATATACATATATTATGTGGGATATTGTCAAATGAATGGAGGCAAGTAGCATGCTAACACTCGAACAGGTGCAAGATCTCAAACAAAAGATGTATTTGCCAAAAGTTGTTACGGATAAGTCTATAACGGCTCTCATAGGCAGTGCAAATGGCATTTCTTATTCTTTATACACTCTACTCCCAGGTAGCACTTCTTGGATTTTTTATACTTCAAATGATAATGATGACGTGTATAAGGAGCAATATACCATTCTTAGTGGAAAACTAGAGGTGGAAAGGGGAGGTAAGAAAATTGTCATGCATCCAGGAGATGTAATTGATACAAAAATGAATCGCACAGTCCATACTTGTTATGCAAATGAAACAGTAGAGATGTTACTTGAAATGACCTCTTCTCTTTTTGAGAAAAGCTTTGCGGAACGGTGTCTCATTCAGCGTGACGCAAGAAAGATACAAGAAGTGGATGGGTATACTTATCACCATTGCTCAAGAATTAGTAATTATTCAATTGAACTGTGGAAAAGGATGAAACCAACACAAAATGTATCCATTCTAAGTATAGGTGCCTATTTTCACGATATAGGAAAACTAGCAATTCCACTAGAAATTTTAAATAAATCAGGAAAATTAACAGAAGATGAATGGAATATTATTAAGATGCATACTACATTAGGTGCAGAAATGATGAGAAACCATGAAGTAGAACGCTTACGAGAAGCCGCTTTTATTGTAGAAGAGCATCATGAACGGTATGATGGAAAAGGATATCCTTACGGGTTATTAGGGAGCCAGATTTCATTGGAAGCTTCTATTGTTTCGGTCGTAGATGCATTCGATGCCATGACGACAAATCGTGTCTATAGGGGTGCAATGACGATTGAAGAAGCGATTCAAGAGATGAAAGACGGAAAGGGCACACAATTTAACCCGCTTGTAATAGATGAGTTTTTGAAAATGTTAGAAGAAAAAAATAATAAATGGACCTAAAAGGAGAGAGAAAAATGTCTTATCGTATTGAGCATGATTCTATGGGAGAAATTCAAGTTCCACAAGATAGTCTTTGGGGAGCACAAACACAAAGGTCAAAAGAAAACTTTAAAATTGGCAATGAAAAAATGCCTATTGGTGTTGTTCATGGACTTGCCTTATTAAAAAAATCTGCCGCAATAGTTAGCCACTCTCTAGGAAATCTATCAGAATCCAAAAAAGATGCTATCGCAGCAGCAGCAGACGAAATTTTAGCAGGAAAACTAGATGCCCATTTCCCACTTGTCGTATGGCAAACAGGTAGCGGTACACAATCGAATATGAATGTAAACGAAGTCATTGCTCACCGCGGCAATCAAATTCTAGAAGAACAAGGAAGCGAAGAGCGACTTCATCCGAACGATGACGTCAATAAATCCCAAAGCTCCAATGATACATTCCCAACAGCTTTACATATTGCAGGAGTACTTGCAGTCGAGCAACAACTGCTACCAGCAATTGATATATTAAAAGAAACACTTGGCAAAAAATCGGAACAATTTATGGATATCGTGAAAATAGGACGTACACAT
This sequence comes from Psychrobacillus soli, assembly GCF_006861775.1. Taxonomy (GTDB): domain Bacteria; phylum Bacillota; class Bacilli; order Bacillales_A; family Planococcaceae; genus Psychrobacillus; species Psychrobacillus soli. Next base: position 10,713 of record NZ_VDGG01000049.1, read on the forward strand.
TTGCAAGATGCTACTCCACTTTCACTAGGACAAGAGTTTAGCGGTTGGCATCGCATGCTAGAAAAATCAGCTAAAATGATTACGCAAAGTGTGGAAGAGATGAAAGAGCTTGCGATTGGTGGAACAGCAGTAGGTACGGGACTAAATGCACCAAAAGGATTTGGCGATTTAGTTGCCGCTGAAATTTCAAAAGCATTAAGCATTGAATTTACTTCAGCAAAAAACAAATTCCACTCCTTAACAAGCTATGACGATGTTGTGTACGTGCACGGAGCGGTAAAAGCGCTTGCAGCGGACTTAATGAAAATTGCCAATGATGTTCGCTTACTTGCAAGTGGCCCACGCTCCGGTATTGGGGAAATTTCTATTCCGGAAAATGAACCAGGAAGCTCGATTATGCCAGGTAAAGTAAACCCTACACAAAGTGAAGCAATGACAATGGTTGTTGCCCAAGTAATGGGTAATGATACTACTATCAGTTTTGCAGCAAGCCAAGGACATTATCAGTTGAATGTTTTCAAACCAGTCATCATTCACAATTTCCTGCAATCTGTAGGATTACTTAGCGATGCAATCATTAGCTTTAACGACAATTGCGCGGTTGGTATGGAACCGAACTTAGAAACAATCGAGCACCATGTAAACAATTCACTTATGTTAGTTACTGCATTAAACCCGTATATCGGCTATGAAAATGCAGCAAAAATTGCAAAGCATGCACATAAAAATGGGACGACATTGAAAGAAGCGGCAGTTGAGCTTGATTTATTAACTGCTGAAAAGTTCGATGAAATCGTACGTCCAGAAAAAATGATTTAAGACGAAGAGGAATACACTTAAATGAAAAAGATACTATTTATATGTCTCATTTCCATATTAGTGCTTGCTGCATGTGGGCAGAAAGCAACGGAAGAAAATCATGAGGGACATGAAGACCATATCGCACATTTAGCAAATAGCGATATACAAGAAACGACAGCATCAACAGACGTGTTACCAGCATTTTTAGAAAATCAGTCAGAAGATATGCAACTTGTTTATCAAGCAGCAGCAAAAGCCCATGATGTTTTAAAATGGATGCCTTGTTACTGCGGTTGCGGTGATAGTGCAGGGCATAGAAACAACTTTAACTGCTTTGTTCAAGAGATCAAAGAAAATGGAGAAGTTGTGTGGGATGACCACGGAACCCGATGTGTAGCTTGCTTGGAAACTGCCGTAGCATCCATCAAAATGGTACAAGAAGGTAAGTCGTTAGTAGAAATTCGAAATGCAATTGATGAAGCGTATAAAGAAGGCTATGCGGCACCAACTAATACACCGATGCCGTCTTAATTAAAAACTGCTCTTTCTCACTAGTTTGTGAGAAAGAGCAGTTTTTTTGTGTGAAGATTAGAATCAGATGATCAGTGAGTCCCATCGTGTCACCGGTCATTATTTTATATAGTAATCACTTATTAAAAATTCACTTATCACTTCAGTTGGAATTTCAAACGTAAGAACACCCATATAACCTGGAGCTATTTCATATTTGTCAAACGAAATTGTTAGCTTATGGTCCTCAGTTATGGAGAAAGTTTGATCCGGGCGAATAGCTTCGAATTCGAAACCTATTTCTTCCTGATCATCGATCCAATATATTTTATTAGAGTCATTTGCCATTTGTTCTGCCATTTCATCTTTTAAATAAGTAGAGATAGCCTCGATATACGCATCGTTTTTAAATAAACTTGGTAATGTAATTAGTATTTGGTTTTTCTTATCAATCGTATCTGTGCGCATTGTTGTAGAGGATGATCCAACTGTATTCACTTCATAACGACTAATAGAAAGAATATCCTCTGTATCTGTCACGACTTCATACGTAGATGTTACACCCAGATGCCCACCTCCAGCTTCCTCTAATGCCTTCATCTCTTTTTGAAAGTCTTCATAAAGTGCTTCATTTTCCGCGATATATTTTTCATTTAACATTTGTTCTAATTCCTTATTTTCCAGTCCAGTAACATTTGGCGTTTTTAAGTCGGCGTTATAAGTGTCTTCATCAAGCTTAATGGCCTGAAAGGTGACCACTTGAACAAATTGTCCAAGCAGAGGGACAGTGGCAAGAGATTGTGCCAGTGCGGGGCTTACATTCACACTAGTTGTAAATAATGCAGCCGCTGCAACTAAACCGATTCCCCATTGTTTAATAGGCTTTCTTTTCTTTTGTTTTCTCTTTGCTTCTTTAATGGAGTTTTTCACTATATTATTTAATTCCTCAGGTATTTCCACTTCTTCGTATTTCTTTTTGGCATCTTGTAATTTTTTCATAATTGCACCTTCTCTTCCATGTTTATCCGCAGTTTTCGAAGTGCTGCATACAATCTAGTTTTGATCGTATTCGAATTTTCGTTCTGTATTTCCGCAATTTCATCTATTTTTAAATCCTCGAAATAACGAAGTACAATAATCGTTTTAAATGGTTCCTTTAAATGGTCGATGGCTTCATATAAATCATAGTCTTTTTCCAAATCATGCTGCTCAGGCAAAAACGAATGAAGGATATCATCATCCATTGCTTGGATACGTCCATGCTTTCTGATGAAATCAATGGATGTATTTACAACAATCCGATAAAACCATGTTTTAATATATCGCTCTTCCTCTAAACGATCAATCGAGTTTAATGCTTTAAAAATGCTGTCTTGGATAATATCCAGAGCATTTTCTTTATTTTTTACATAACTAAAAGCTAGCCGATAATAATCGTTTTGATGTTCTATTATATAGTTTTCAACAAGTTGAAATTTTTCCTTTTTCGTCATGACGTATTTGAACTCCTTTTTTCCGTACCCGCGATTACGTTTCAATGATTAGACGGGCAGATGTTGTGGAAAGTTTGAATCAATAAAATATTTCTTGAGAAATTCTTCATGTTTATCCTTCCGAAATATTAAGAAACAATAGGTACACTATGTAAGTAGAAAGACGAAAGGAGAAAATAAATGATACAAGCACAGAACGTTAATCATACATTTCTAATAGGGGACTGTCCTTTGAAGTAGAAAAAGGGGAAATCGTTGCGATTGTAGGAAAAAGTGGATCGGGTAAGTCCACGCTACTACAGCACGTAAAGCAACAAAAATAAATGTCATTCTAGCATTAAGCAAAGAGTTATAAAAAAGAGGTCGTCCCTTTATAGGTGACGACCTTTTACTGTGTAATTGCAACATAAGCGAAGAATAGCACAAGTACAACTGCTACATTTAGTAAGTTGTAATTCATTCGCGAAATTTTTCTATCCATTTTCTCCGATTTGTTGATGAATGTTATCCCTAAAAAGGTAACTAAAATTGCTAATAACAAGGCGAAAATAGGGGGCATATTATAAATTCGTACATCGATAAAATGCACAACGATGATCGCGATGGCCATTGCTACACCATACGCTACTTTTTTTAGTGTCGGCTCTTTCATTGTCTACTCCTATCCATGGTACCAGGCATCATTTCTTTCAATTCATTCTCTAAAAACGGGTCTGCATTTAACATTTGCTTAAACTGCTTATAACTTTCCATTTGTTCAGCAGTTACTTTTTTCCCGTTTTTATAAGCACGTATCAAGATGTTTTTCGGCGTGTTTTCCATATCGATAAACTCGACTAATTGTGCCTCATAGCCAACCATATTCAGAATTTCCGCTCGAATGGAATCCGTAGCAAGTGCCGCAAAACGTTCTTTAATAAGTCCATGCTTTAGCATAATATCAAGTCCCGGTGCATCTAGTTGTCTATTTAATTCATGCTGGCAGCAAGGGACACTTAAAACAACACTCGCTCCCCATTTTACTGCACGGGATAGAGCCATATCTGTTGCAACGTCGCAAGCATGCAATGTGACAACCATATCCACCGCTGTCTCGTCGTTATAATCATTAATATCACCAACTAAAAACTCGAGCTGCTCATAGCCTAGATCGTCTGCAATCTTCGCACATTCCTCAATGACTTCTTTTTTCAAATCCAAACCAGTAACTCGAATATCGAGACCTTTTTCGATTTTTAAATAATGATAAAGCGCAAATGTTAAATATGATTTGCCAGATCCGAAATCGAGAATTCGCACGGGTTTATCTTTTGGTAAGTGGGCAAGCGCATCGTCTATAAACTCCACGAAACGATTGATCTGTTTGAACTTATCGTATTTTTGCTTTTTCACTTTTCCTTCCTCGGTTTGTACGCCTAAACGAATAAGAAAAGGATAGGGAGTATTTTCATCTAACAAATAATTCTTTTTCCGATTATGAGAAAGGTTCACTGTTTTTGCAGCTTCTGTTTTCTCTGATTTCCACATTACTTTATTTTTCTTAGAAAGTTGGGCTTGTACTTTTTCTGTTACGAAATCCGCATGAATTTGGCGGAACTGTTCCAATAGATCATCCAAAGTTTCGTTAAATTCTTCTAACAGCACATTTTCATGCTTTAAAATGCGTTCGTATTGATATTCTAGTTGAATGTGATACATATTTTTTATTTCAATTGGTTTTAGTTTTACACGCTTTACTTCATTAGACTTTGCACGTGGCTGACTGATTGTTGCGGCAACCAACTGCTTGTTTATCATTTGCTCGATTAGATATGCTTTCATTTCTTGAAATTCCATACGATTCGCCTTCTTTTTCCCGTAATATACTTGGAAATAGTGTAACACATCGGTGATATTTTAGGTTAGTTGGAAAATTGGAGCGTTTAGTTGGAATTTTAGCTAGTTTAGTTGGAAAAATGAAAGTTTTAGTTGTAAAAATCGAGCATTTAGTTGTAATACGCAATAAATGGAAATCACTTTATATAAGTAAGTGTCTTGCCGGTAAGTCCAAATAATATCGTAAGAACCGGACTCAACAAGCAGAAAAACGTGAATGGCAAGTAGTCAATCGTAGAAACAGCCAACACATTTGTAATAAATATACCGCATACACTCCATGGAACGAGTGGATTCACTACTGTACCAGCGTCTTCCATAACACGCGCTAAGTTTTTATTGGCAAGTCCTACTTTTTTAAATTGTGACTGGAATGATTCACCCGTTAGTAATATTGATAAATATTGTTCTCCTATTAACGTGTTCACACCAATTCCAGTAAAAGCCGCTGCCGTTATAACAGCCCCTACACTTTTCAATAAACTTTCAACTTTCGCAAGTAAACTTTGTACAATACCGAGTGTAAATAATAGTCCCCCCATACTTAATGCAAGGATGACAAGTCCAATCGTGAACATCATACTATTCATACCACCGCGCGTAAGTAGGGAGTCAACCGCTTCGATTCCAATACTGGATGTATAACCGGTGAACAATATATTCAGTACTTCCTCAAAAGGCGTATATTGAAAGAAATAAGAAATACAAATAGCCGCAATGGAAGTTAAAGCTAATGCGATAATGGCAGGTACTTTTTTGATAGAAAGTATAAAGAGTAAAACAATCGGAAGTAATGTATACCAATGGACTAGCCCTGATTGCAAGAGTCCTTCTTGAAAAGCATTAATTTCATCAAAATTTTGGATGTCTTTATTTGGCGATAAAATCCCGTATCCAATAAGCGAGATAAAAAACGCAGGAATGGTCGTCCATCCCATATTGCGAATATGTTCAAATAGATCGACTTGAACAATGGCAGAAGCAAGATTTGTCGTATCGGATAAAGGAGACATTTTATCTCCGAAAAAAGCACCCGAAACAATTGCCCCAGCTGTAATTGCTAATGAAATATCCATCGCACTTGCCATCCCAATAAATGCAACACCAACTGTTGCGACAGTTGTTAAGGAACTCCCAATAGACAACCCAACAATACATGTAATTAAAAATACAATCGCATAGAAAAAGTGCGGAGTGATGAACTGGAAACCTAAGTAAATAAGTGTTGGAATGGTCCCACCCATCATCCAGCTACTTATTAAAATACCTATAAAGAAAAAGATGAAAATTGCCCCAAGTCCCGCTTTCGATCCTTCTATAAGTCCTTCTTCTAACTTTTTAAAAGGCACTCTTTTGAATAACCCATAAGTAATCAGTAATAGAATCGCCAGTAAGACAGGCATATGTGGAACTGCATCAAATTGAACAATACAAACTGCCATTAATGCAATAATCATACATGTAATTAGAACAGCCTCTAAAAAGGAAGGCGTAATCGTCGAACGAATTCGAAACATAGTAAATCCTCCTCAGTGAAATCAAATCAAATACTTTCGCACTTCAACGCTTTGAAGTGACGAAGTAATTAGGATTTTATCACGTTTTAGTATCAAGTCAATTAGTTAATAAAAAGTCTATTTCGTCAGAATTTTGTGATAGAATAATAGAAAACGAAATAACATTCAAAAAGGGGAGATTTGTTTGTTAAATGAAAAAACAGTTGGGCAAATTGTCAAAGAAGCAGCGAGAAACTTTCCAGAAACAGAAGCGTACGTATATCCAGAGCATGGCATTCGAAAAACATATAAAGAATTTGACGAAGAAACGGACGAGCTTGCAAAAGCGTTCATCGGTATGGGCATCCAAAAAGGGGAGCATGTTGCAATATGGTCTGATAACAAAAGAGAGTGGTTACTAAGTCAATTTGCAACAGGAAAAATGGGAGCTGTTCTTGTAACGGTAAATACGAACTATCAGGAAAAAGAATTGGAGTATTTACTGCAACAATCGGATGCAACAACACTTATTTTATGTGAATCATATAAAGGGACATCTTACTTGGACGTTATACGCGCTGTTTGTCCAGAAATCGAAGTCTCGGAAAAAGGTAAAATACACTCGGAGAAATTACCGCATTTTAAACGTGTCATTGTCATGAGTGAAAACGAATATTCGGGCATTTATACATGGTCTGATTTACTAGCTCACGCAGATGGGGTATCCGATGAAATATTAGAGCAATCATTTAACGCACTTCATAATGATGATGTCATTAATATTCAATACACTTCTGGAACAACAGGATTTCCAAAAGGGGTTATGCTTACACATAAGAATGTTGTGAATAACGGGCAACTCGTTGGAGATTATATACATCTCACAGAAAATGACCGACTATGTATTCCGGTTCCATTTTTCCATTGTTTTGGATGTGTCATGGGAACGATTGCATCGGTAACGCATGGGACAACTATGGTCATCATTGAACAATTTAATGCAGAGAAAGTATTACAAATGGTGCAGGACGAAAAGTGTACAGCATTACATGGTGTACCTACTATGTTTATAGCAGAGTTAAATCACCCAGAGTTTAATCAGTTCGATCTAAAATCATTGCGCACCGGAATTATGGCGGGTTCCATTTGTCCAATCGAAGTAATGAAAAAAGTAATGGAAGATATGGGATTGTCGGAAATTACAATCGCATATGGGCAAACAGAAGCTTCTCCTGTAATTACTCAAACGAAAACAGACGATGCGATTGAAAAACGTGTATCGACTGTTGGAAAAGCACATCCAGGAGTAGAAGTGAAGATTATCGATCCAGTAACTGGGGAAGATACACCACGAGGAGTTCCGGGTGAGTTATGTACAAGAGGTTACCTAGTGATGAAAGGTTATTATAAAAACGAAGAAGCGACAAAATCTGCGATTGATGCGGAGGGGTGGCTACATACTGGAGATATCGCAGTTATGGACGAGGAAGGGTATCTCGATATAACAGGTCGTATTAAAGACATGGTCATTCGTGGTGGAGAAAATATTTATCCAAAAGAAGTAGAGGAATTTTTGTATCAACACCCATCTATTCAAGATGTACAAGTAGTAGGAGTTCCCGATCCGAAATACGGAGAGGAGCTTATGGCATGGGTTATTTTAAAAACAGGTGATAGCTTAACTGCAGAAGAACTAAAGGCGTACTGTAAAGGGAAAATATCACATCATAAAATCCCGAAATTCATTGAATTTATCGACGCATATCCTATGACTGCATCCGGGAAAATTCAAAAGTTCCTACTTCGTGAAATGTCGAAAGAAAAAGTTCTCGTGTAAGATATTTCCCGGGAAATCGACAAAGAGATGACATATTTCTAAGGTCATCTCTTTTGTTTTCCACACTTTCATTCGTACTAAAATAGGAAAGGGTTGTTAAAATGTATTTAGATCATATCGTCCATCACGTAACAAAGACACCAACTCAAGTAGCAGCAGATTGGAGCGAGAAAGGACTTCATGCAGTTGTTGGAGGCCAGCATACACATTGGGGTACATATAATGCGCTTGTATATACAAAAACTAGCTATATAGAGTGGTTAGCACTTGAACATAAAGAAATTGCGGAGAATGCGAATCATCCATTAATCGATCAATTGTTACACGATTTAAAAATAGCCCCTGGGTTTGGAACGATTTGTATTCGAACGACAACAATTGACGAACTATGCGAGCAACTAGAAGCGAAAGGTATAGAAACCTCAGGAGTATTACATGCTGAAAGAAAAACAACTAGTGGCCTAATTCGTAAGTGGAAGATGCTATTTGTGAAAGAAGAAATAAGCGATGCACTACCAACTCCATTTTTTATCGAATGGCAGGAAAGTGACAAAGATCGCTATCAATCACTTCAAAATGATGGCACAATCAACGAAAGTAATTTACAATTAAGCATTTCAGCATGTGAGTTTCATGTCCATGATCCAAAGGGAATGATGAATAAGTGGAAAAGATATTTTAAGTTAGAAGAGGAAGCGGGACACGTACTTTTACTAAGCAATACAAAGCTAGTCTTCAAACAGTTAGAAAACGGAACGAAAGAAAGGTTAGCAGCAGTTCATATTGAAGGATTAGGTAATAAAGAAACACTTACATATGAACAGGCAACGTATCACTTCCACTAAGAGGAGGAATTGTTTTTGGACGAATTTATAGAAAAAGCGGTCATTGTTGCGGTGAATTTGCAACATGATGAACATTTTGAATATGGCCTAGAAGAGTTACATAATTTAGCAGAAGCGCTAAATGTAGAAGTAGTGGGAGAAGTTACGCAAAATTTAGAGCGTGTAACGAATTCTCATTATGTTGGTACGGGTAAAGTGGAAGAGATTAAAAACTTTTACGAAGAAGCTGGTGCCAATCTTGTTATTTTTAATGATGAACTAACACCATCACAAATTCGAAATTTAGAGAGAGACTTAGAATGTAAAGTAATCGATCGGACGATGCTCATTTTAGATATTTTTGCAAGACGTGCAAAATCGAACGAAGCACAAATGCAAGTAGAATTGGCACAGCTTCAATATATGTTGCCACGATTAGTTGGACTCCGGGCGTCTTTGGGTCGACAAGGTGGGGGGACAGGCGGCGGTTTTAAAAACCGTGGTGCCGGGGAAACAAAGCTAGAGCTAGATAGACGTAAAATTGAAGATCAAATCGCAAAACTAAAACGTGAGCTGGAGCAAGTCAAATATCAGCGCGAAACACAACGGAAACAGCGTAAGAAAAATGCGGTTCCAGTCGTGTCGTTAGTTGGATACACAAATGCTGGTAAGTCTACTATTATGAATCAATTGCTTCACAAAGTGGGACAAGCGGATTCTAAACAAGTATTCGAAAAGGACATGCTCTTTGCTACGCTCGAAACTTCTGTTCGTCAGATAAAGCTGCCCGACCAAAAAGAGTTTTTATTAACAGACACGGTTGGATTTGTTAGCAAGCTACCTCACCATTTAGTGAAAGCGTTCCGTTCCACTTTGGAGGAGGCACGAGATGCGAGCTTACTACTACATGTGGTAGACGTATCAAATGCTGAACACCGTTATATGATGGATGTTACGAACGAAACGTTACTCGCGGTAGGGGTAGAAGATGTGCCAACAATTTACGTGTACAATAAATCGGACTTGGCAGATTTGAAATATCCTTATGTAGCTAGTGAAAATATTTGGATTTCTGCGAAGGAAGGAGCAGGTCTGAACGAACTGCTAGAGATGATTAAAAAGCGTATTTTTTCGGACTATGTTATATGCAACATGTTAATCCCATTTGATCGAGGAGATCTCGTATCTTATTTAAATGAGCATGCATCTGTGAAGTCAACTTCGTACGAAGAAGAAGGGACGCTTGTTAAAGTCGAACTGAAAAAATCGGACTATGATCGATTTCAACAATTTCTCTTTGTAGAGGAGTAATTAAAGAAGCTTATCGCCCGTAAAGCGATAAGCTTCTTTTTAAACTTCCTGGAATTGTATATTATGCAATCTAGCGAAAATCCCATCTTGTGCAACTAATTCATTATACGATCCATCTTCCGCGATCCCGTCCTCGGTTACAACTAACACTCGGTCTGCATCCCGAATAGTCGCAAGCCGATGTGCAATAATAAGTGTAGTACGATTTTCTGCAAGCTCCATTAATGACTTTTGGATAATTTTTTCTGTTTCTGTATCAAGCGCAGAGGTAGCCTCGTCCAATATTAAAATAGGAGGATTTTTCAAAAACATGCGCGCGATTGCTAAGCGTTGCTTTTGTCCACCGGATAATTTAAGTCCTCTTTCTCCAATTTGCGTATTATATCCTTCTGGAAGAGAAGCGATAAAATCTTCTAAATGGGCTTTTTTTGCTGCATCTCGAATTTCTTCTACAGAAGCATCCTTTTTCCCATACGCAATATTTTCTTCAATTGTGCCAGTAAATAAAAAGACATCCTGTTGTACGATTCCAATTTGAGCACGTAATGATTGCATTGTGACATCTTGAATATTGAGTCCATCAATTGAAATAGCACCTTCATTCACCTCATAAAATCGTGGAATAAGTGAACAAATCGTTGTTTTTCCTGCTCCTGATGGGCCAACAAATGCTACAGTTTCTCCAGCTTTAATCGATAAATTAATATCCTCTAGTACAGATTTATGCTTATCGTACCGAAAGCTGACGTTGTCAAATTCAATGTTTCCATTTAAATGACTAACACTTAAAGCATTTGGTCGATCTTTAATCTCTGGCTCTTGTTCCATAAGATCCAAAAATCGTTTAAATCCAGCCATTCCTTTCGGATATAGCTCCAGAAGTGCTGTAATCTTATCGACTGGTTTGATCAACACATTGACATACAATATAAAGCTTACAAGCTCACCGTAAGATAATTTTTTTTGGAACGTAAACCAAGCTCCCACCACAAGTACTACTAATGTCACGAGGCGGGTCATCATGTAAATACTGGAGTGCGTACCAGCCATTACTTTATAAGCGCGTAGTTTCGCTAAACGAAAATTCCCGTTATCTTCTTTGAAACGAGCAATTTCAAATTTTTCATTTGTAAATGATTGGACTACACGTACACCGGATACACTATCTTCGACTCTGGCATTTACATCAGCAATTTTGCCGTACATATTCTTCCATGCCTTGTTCATCATGATGTTTCCATAAGTTGCAACAATTGATAAAAACGGAACCATGACGATTGCGATAATAGCAAGCTCTGGATTGATATTGTACATAATTGCAAATGCACCAATCAGCGTCATAATGGCGATGAATAAATCCTCCGGTCCATGATGGGCAAGCTCCCCGATATCAAATAAGTCATTCGTAATACGACTCATAATATGACCGGTTTTTGTATTATCAAAAAAACGAAATGATTGCCGTTGCACATGATTAAATAATTGTTGACGCATGTCTGTTTCGATATTAATACCAAGTTTATGTCCAAAATAACTCACTACATAGTTAAGGAAAGTACTCAATATGTATACGAGCAGCAATAAAATACTAACGCGGACAATCATATTCCAATCACGAGATGGTAATAATACATCGATAAACCATTGCACTGCAACAGGAAAAGCCAGCTCTAAGATGGCGACGAATACAGCGCTACTAAAATCGATTGCGAATAGTCGTTTATGTGGTTTATAAAATGAAAAAAACTTTTTTAACATAAAATCTCCTCCTCCCTATTGTCATACCGACTATTATATCGGACAATTTCAGAAAACGAAATAATTGGATATTTTTTGACAGGAAAAAGAGGGAACGTTATAATGAATGTCTTATTTTAGAAAAGAGGTAAAAGCATGTTTTCAAAAGATGAAATAGTAAAATCAGTTCCTCAAAAAGGATTCTTCGGGCATCCGAAAGGGTTAATGTCCTTATTTTTTACGGAATTTTGGGAGCGTTTTTCTTACTACGGTATGCGCGCAATTCTAATCTATTATATGTACTATGAAGTAACACAAGGTGGATTAGGGCTAGACCGAACTACTGCAAACTCCATCATGGCAGTTTATGGTTCCCTTGTTTATATGTCAGGCATTATTGGTGGCTGGATAGCCGATCGCCTACTCGGTACGACAAGAACTGTATTTTACGGTGGAATATTAATAATGTTAGGCCATATTGTATTATCGTTTCCAGGCGGGATAACGCCTTTATTTATATCGATGGTACTTATTATAATCGGAACTGGCTTGTTAAAACCTAATATTTCTAGCATTGTTGGTGACTTATATTCAGAAAAAGACGTGCGTCGTGACTCTGGATTCAGTATTTTCTATATGGGTATTAATATGGGTGGATTCCTCGCACCGTTAATCGTTGGAACTGTTGGTCTTGAGTATAACTTCCATCTAGGATTCGGACTTGCAGCAGTAGGGATGGCGCTTGGATTGATCGTCTTTTTACTGACAAAGAAAAATAATCTTGGATTAGCTGGTTCGTATGTGCCAAATCCAATGTCTAAAGAAGAACGTAAAAAAGTGTTAACACAGATTGGAATTGGATTATTAATAGTATTGGTTTTGGGATATATTTTAATTCAACAAGGTATTATGACGATTGATGTATTTACGATGACGGTTTCTATTTTAGGTATAGTTATTCCAACATTGTATTTTATACTGATGTATAGAAGTAATCGAACGACTGCCGATGAAAAGTCGAGATTACTTGCATATATTCCATTATTTGTTTCAGCGATGATGTTCTGGGCAATTCAAGAACAAGGATCGAATATATTGGCACAATATGCAGATGAACGTGTTAATTTAATGATCGGATCCTTTAAGATTTCACCTGCATGGTTCCAATCGTTGAATCCTTTATTTATTATTACACTTGCACCAATATTTGCTTGGTTGTGGGTAAAACTTGGGGATAGACAACCATCTACACCTAAAAAGTTTTCTTTCGGTTTATTCTTTGCGGGGATGTCATTCATTGTGATGATCATTCCAGCGTATATGAATGGTACAGAAACGCTTGTTAATCCGTTTTGGCTTGTATTAAGTTTCTTCTTAGTTGTGCTTGGTGAGTTATTGTTATCTCCAGTCGGTTTATCTGCAACAACGAAGCTTGCACCAGGTGCGTTTGCTGCTCAAACAATGAGCTTATGGTTCATGACGAATGCATCGGCACAAGCGATCAATGCGCAAGTAGTTAAATTATATAAACCAGAAACTGAAATTTTGTACTTTGGTGTAATTGGTGTAATCGCACTTGTCATTGGATTGCTATTGTATTTAATGACGCCTTTAATCCAAAAGTATATGCGTGGAGTAAAATAAATGAAACCTTTCCGAAACTTTCCTCGTATAATAGTTATCAACAAATGAAGGGATGATAACTGATATGAAGAAATGGACAACGCTTATAGCAGTAGCCACACTATCATTAGGTTTAGCTGCATGTAACGAAACTGCTGCCCCTGCAGGGAATGGTGAGGTAACAGAAAAGAGTAAGTTAACACTTCAAGAAGTATTTGATAAATCTATTGCTACATCAGAAGAATTAAAAAGTGTACGAGCAGTAATGGATTTAAATCAAACAATGAATTTACCAAGTGAAGAAGCGGCATTAGAAATTAGCTCGAAAATGGATATGGAATATATCGTAGAACCAATGCAGATGCATCAAAAAGGTACTTCGACTGTAAATGGGCTGGCCGAAGATATGCCTGCTCAAACGTCTACATCCGAAAGTTATATGACTGCAGATGATTTTTATGTGTACGAGGAGTCTGCTGGAGAGTGGATGAAGTTCCCACAAGAAATGATGGCAGGAATTATGAATGCTGCAGAACAAGCAAATACAACGGATCAATTGAAACAAATTGAAGGATATTTAGATGATTTTAAATTCGAACAAGATAATAAAAACTATATATTGAAGCTTGAAGCTTCCGGTGAAAAATTCACGGAGCTTGTAAAAACGCAAATAGATGAAGTGATGCAATCGATGGGGGCAGGCGAAGAGATTCAAATGGATTTCGATATTCACTCGGTAAACTATTTGATACACATTGATAAAGAGACGTTCCAAACGAATAAATTAGATGTTGTGATCGATATGGATATGGAAGTAGACGGAGAGAAGATGAACGTCGTACAAGATGTAAAATCTACTTTCTCTGATTTCAACAAAGTAGAAGAGATCGTCATTCCACAAGAAGTAATCGATAACGCTGTAGAACTATAAATTGTTATAAGTTAAAAGACTGCTCCTGATTGTTGCTTTTTGTAACAATCGGGAGCAGTCTTTTTGTTTTCGTCATAGGCGGGAAATAGCGTATATAATATATCGTCAATTGACAATGATTTTCATTTAAGGGTTGACTTGTATAAGCCAAATGTTATAATAAAACCTGTGGGTAAATGATAATGATTTTCACTATCGTGAACTCATAAATAGAATATAGACATGAAAAAAACTATTTTTTTATTGCACTAGTAGTACTTTCTCTTTATAGAAGAAAGTAGAATTTCTCCAGCCGACTTGCTGGACTTTAATTCAGAAGAGACGCAAATATTTCTTATTAGCTATCATTGAGACTAAGGGAATATTTTATCTTCTACGTATAATAAATTACATACTCAGCGTGGAGAATATTTTTCACAATCATCTGAGAATAAAAGAAATATGGGGTTAAAAATGAGACTGTGGATGTTGATTAGTGCAGTAATCATCCTGTCAGTTATTTCGCTATTTATTGGTGCGATTAACATTAAGCCGAGTGACTTGCTTGATTGGGAATCGTTAGAAACACAAATTTTCTTAATTAGTCGTTTACCAAGACTATTAGCCATTATTTTAGCTGGCGCAGGTATGGGTATTGCAGGTTTGATTATGCAAAGTTTAAGCCGTAACAAATTTGTATCGCCAACAACGGCTGGTACATTAGACGCAGCAAAACTAGGGATTATCATATCCATGATGTTCTTTACAAGTATGTCTTATATCGGGCAAATTATGTTCAGTTTTGCGTTTGCTTTAATTGGTACATTTATTTTTATGCAATTGCTTGAACGTATTAAGTTCAAAGATGTGGTGTTTGTTCCACTTATCGGAATTATGTACGGAAATATTCTTGGGGCAATATCTACTTTCTTAGCGTATGAAGGAAACATGTTACAAAATGTTGATACATTTTTCCAAGGGAGTTTCACGTTAGTTGTATCTGGTCGCTATGAGCTTCTTTATGTAGCTGTACCGGCGATTATTATTGCTTATATTTATGCCAATAAATTTACCGTAGCAGGTATGGGTGAGGATTTTGCTAAAAATGTTGGTTTAAGTTACCGAGCGGTATTGAATATTGGGTTAGTTATTGTCGCCATTATTTCTACGACAGTCATTTTAACTGTTGGTATTATTCCGTTTTTAGGGTTAATTGTTCCAAACCTTGTTTCTCTTTATTTAGGGGATAATTTACGTAAAACAATTCCGCATACCATTTTTATGGGCGCAGCATTCTTATTAATCTGTGATATTATTAGCCGCTTAATCGTACATCCATTTGAAATTCCAGTAAATACAACTGTTGCAGTAATCGGTAGTGCGATCTTCTTAATTATGTTATTTAGGGGGAAAGCATATGCGAAAAAATAGTACGAAGCTAATAATATTAGCAGTTATCGCTCTAATTTGTATGTTGTTATTTGCGTTTTACAATATTCAAGGCGGTTTTAGTTATGCATTTCCGAAACGTTTAGAACGATTGTTTGCAATGGTCATTACAGGTACTGCAATCGCCTATGCAACAGTAGCTTTCCAAACCGTAACCCGCAATCGACTGTTAACACCATCGGTTATGGGTATCGACTCCATGTATGAGATAGTTCAAACGATTATTTACTTTGCTTTAGGATCGTCTTCCATTTTTGTTGTAAGCCGTTACTTAAACTTTGGTGTATCCATAATCGCAATGGTTCTGTTTGCTTTAATTTTATATCGCTTTTTATTCCGCGCAGATAAGCATCCGATTTTCTTACTGCTATTAGCAGGTATGATTATCGGTACATTACTTGGAAGCTTAGTTACCTTTATGCAAGTAATAATTGATCCAGTAGAGTATGAAAGCTTACAAGCTCGATTGTTTGCTAGCTTTATGAACGTAAAAACGGAGTTGCTATTTATATCAGCAGGTATTGTAGCTTTAGCGTTTCTTTATGGTACCCGTATATTGCATAAGTTAGATGTTATGTCTTTAGGGCGTGACAATGCCATTAACTTAGGTATTAGCTATGACAAAATGGTTTTACGTATTTTAATTTTGTCATCCGTTTTAATTGCAGTATCAACAGCGTTAGTAGGTCCAATTACATTTTTAGGGTTAATTGTTTCCAACTTAGCGTATCAATATTTTGCTACATACAAACACTCGGTCTTAATTATAGGAGCAAGTTTAATAAGTATTATTGCATTAGTCGGTGGACAATTTTTAGTGCTTCATGTATTTAATTTAACGACAACGATTAGTGTAATTATTAACTTTATCGGTGGTCTTTACTTTATCTACTTATTACTAAAGGAAAGTAGGAAAGCAGGATGATTGAAATTAAAGGGCTTTCTAAAAGCTTTGGGAAAAAAACTGTTGTCGAAGATGTTACATTAAAAATTCAAGCAAAAGCCATTACGTCCTTTATTGGACCTAATGGTGCGGGGAAATCAACGTTATTATCCATGGTAAGTCGTTTGTTAGATGCGGATACAGGTGAAGTATTGTTAGATCAATCAGATGTGAAGAAAATGAAATCAGATGCTTTTGCAAAGCGCGTTGCGATACTAAAGCAAGCAAATCATTTGAATATCCGTTTAACGGTTCGAGAACTTGTATCATTTGGACGTTATCCATACTCGAAAGGTCGTTTAAACAAAGAAGATCAAAAGTTTGTGGACCAAGCGTTAGAGTATATGAACTTAACTGACATGCAAGATAAGTTTTTAGATGAGCTTTCAGGTGGTCAAAAGCAGCGTGCATTTATTTCTATGGTTATTGCGCAAGATACTGATTATATTTTACTCGATGAACCATTAAATAACCTCGATATGAAGCATTCTGTGCAAATTATGAAAATTTTACGTAAATTGGTAGATGAATTAGGTAAAACAGTTGTTATCGTATTGCATGATATTAACTTTGCCTCTGTCTATTCAGATCGTATCGTTGCGTTGAAGGATGGACGTCTAGTAAAAGATGGTCCAACACATGAGATCATTAACTCAGATGCTTTACGTGAAGTGTATGATATGCATATTCCTGTTCAAGTGCAAGATGGTTGTCGAATTTGTGTCTATTTTAATTCACATAACTAATTATTTCAAAAAAGGTTTAAAAGTAATTGACAATTGTAGTGGACTAAATTAACATATGGGTAGCTTAATGAAAGTGATTATCATTATCATTCGTGGAAATAAAAGAGCTATTATTAGGAGGAGAAATTTAATATGAAGAATTGGAAATTTTTAACCGCTACAGCGGCGTTAGTATTGATGTTAGCTGCATGTGGATCAGAAGAAGCAGAAAAAGAAACAGAAACACCAGCAACTGGTGAAACAAATGAAGCAAGTGAAACAGAAAAAGAAGTAGTTGAAGAATCAGCATTCCCTATGACAGTATCTTCATTAACTGCTAGTCGTGAAACAGAAGAAGGTGCTTCCATTACATTTGAAGATATTACTTTGGAAGAAGAGCCACAGCGCATCATCACGCTTGACTACGGTTTCTTAGATACACTTGATGCATTAGGTGTTGAAGGTATCGTAGGTGTAGCAGCTGGCGGTGGTAAAGGGAACATCCCGGCACACTTAAAAGAAAAATATGCACCAAGCGATGAGATTGCTGACGTTGGTTCATTAAAAGAAATCAACTTCGAAGCAGTAGCAGCAGCTAACCCAGATATCATTTTTATCTCTGGTCGTCAATCTCCATTCTATGAAGAATTAAAAGAAATTACACCAAACGTAGTATTCATTGGTTCAGATAACTCGAACTATATTGATGGGGTTTATGAAACAGTTGATTTAGCGGCTAAAATCTTTGATAAAGCTGAAAAAGGTGAAGAGTTAAAAGCTACATTACAAGAAAAAGTGGATGCTGTAAAAGAAAAAGCAGCTGGCTATGAAAATGCATTAATTGCTATGTATAACGACAAAAAAGTCTCTGGTTTTGATAACGGTCCAGATTCTCGTTTCGCATATGTGTACAATGACTTCGGTTTCGTACCATCAACAACTGATATTAAAGCATCTTCACATGGTTCTGATTTTTCTTATGAGTCAATATTATCTGTAGATCCAGAAGTATTATTAATCGTTGACCGTACAGTTTCGGATGTAGAAACGATTAAAGCAGATATCGAAAACGATATTATTAAACAAACTCGTGCTTATAAAGAAGGCAAAATCGTATACTTAAACGGTGTTAACTGGTACTTCTCAAGCAACGGTGTAACAACTGAAGCAGAAAAATTACAAGAAATCTTAGATGAATTAAAATAATTCATACTAGAGAAAGAGCTACCCTATTCGTGTACACGAATAGGGTAGCTCTTTACTTTTATGATTTTATATTTGAAAAGGGGTTAGAAGAAGCATGGAAGAATTGGGAGAAGAGCTCAGAACATATCGCTGATCATAAAGCGAAAATTAAAGAGCATGGTGGTAAGCCACCGAAACCAGAATATGTTCTTTCAATGGAGCATGCAAACTATACCGTTTTAGAATAGTTTTACTTATGAACGATTAAATAATATTTTGACTATAATAGAAATCAAATCAATCTACTTTAGCAATCAGATGGAAAAGTAGATTTTTTATATTGTAAAAAAATTATGAAATTAAGGTTATGTGAATAACCTTTTTCAAATAATATAAGATATGCCTCTTTATATTGTATGTAATATAACGAATCCACCTCATGTTAAGTGACGCATTATAGAGATACTGCGACGTAGTGAGTTGAATAAAGTGTTCGCTGGGATTTTCGCTGCAGTCGAACGCTTTCCGCCGGGTGAGCGATGAGCCATCCTCGCCGCTTAGGCGTCGTAGGGATGTCTCATTTGCTCACTCATCCGGCAGGAGTCGTCGCCTACAGCGAAAATCCCAGCGAACACTTTATTCAACTCACTACGTCGC